>NZ_JBITCM010000024.1:0-152201 GCF_044453205.1 Streptomyces sp. NPDC051738
AATAATCCACGTCGCGATGATCGACCTCATAAGCCGCAGGCTCACCCGCGAATCCACCCCGAACTGGCGCGACACCTGAATCTCGAACCAAACAACCTCGCCGGGACAAAACGCTCTTTAAGAGGCCCATTTCAGTTGGTGAGTCTGCGGCGGCATATGAGGGCGGCGACGATGGCGGTGAAGGCGAGGAAGTGTTCGGACTTGCGTTCGCAGCGGCGGTGGAGTCGACGGCAGCCGGACAGCCAGGACGGGGTTCGTTCCACGACCCAGCGGTGCCGTCCCAGTCGTTGGGAGGACTCGAGTCCCTTGCGGGCGATGCGGCGCCGGATGCTTTGGCCCACACCCGGGCCTCGGTCCACTCGGTGAACCAAACCAGCACGGGAGTCAGCACGGCGCCGTCAAGTCATCCCCAACTGCGCCTCTCGGACAGCGGTCGCTTCGGCCTTTCGCGGGCCTCTGAACCACCGCTCCACAAGGAGGCATGGAGCCCGTACGCATACCCAGACCCAGAACTATGTTGCCCCACCACATGTGCGCCTGACCTGCGCCTTTCTACCGTCTGCCGGTACCTGCCCGTCCCCACCGCACACGAGGAAGTGGCGCACATGGCCTCCGGAACCACCGCTCCCCCACCACCCGCGAACCTCCGTCGCATCGTCGCCGCCAGCCTCATCGGCACCACCATCGAGTGGTACGACAACTCATTCGATCGGGGCTAGGATCTGCGGTTTTCCATGATTCCGGCTGCCGAAGTCAGCACGGAACCAGCACGAGAGTGGTGGCGCAGGGCACGAACGCCTGGATGCGTCGGCGGCGAGCCCCAAGCGATGGCTGCGCGAACCACCAGGCCCTCGGAATGCAACCGCGAGCGGGGAGCACGCCAACATCCGCAAGACGGGTGTCGAACTGGCGAGAAGCCCCCCGCCGGCGGGGAACCCGCTCGGCAGCCGACGGTGGAGGCGGTGCTCGCGATTCTGAAGGGGCGTAATGATCACCCCGCGCGGGTGCCCGCGCGGGGACGCTCAGTCGCTCCACTCCACCTTGAAGACCCACACGTGCTCCCCCGCCGCCCGAGCGGCCACCGGCACGTCGATGACCAGTGCTCCACCTCGCACGGCCCAGGTCAGCGGCCGTCGTGGCCGAGCAGCGTCATCTTGTCACCGCTGCGGATGGGCACCGGCGCCTCGACGGTCAGGCGGCTTCCCGGCTCGGCCAGGGAGTGGATGTAGAACGCCTTGCCCTGCCGCACCGTGAAACGAAGGTCCTGGCCGACCTGCGCCATGCGGGACCAGTAGGTGGTGTCGTAGATCGCCTCGCCGTTGACCTTGAGCCAGCGGCCGGTCTCACGCAGCCGCGTCTGCATGATCTCGGGGATGGTGCCGTCGGCACGCGGGCCGACGTCGAGGAGCAGGTTGCCGTTCTTGGAGACGATGTCGACGAGATTGTGCACCAGGTTGTGCCCGGGCCCCATCTTCACCGAGTTCCGTTCGGAGAGCTTGGTGTCCCACAGCGCGAAGCCCTCGTGGAGTTTCAAGGTCAGGACGTGGTGCTGCGCGCCCGCGTCCCGGAACACCTCCACCCACGCCCGCGGATCGAACCGTTCGGCCCGGAACATGGGGATGAAGTCGTCGTAGGCGAAGTCCTCGCCGTACGTCTGTGCGTGATAGGCGTACACGGCGTTGTTCCGGTCCTGCATGTGGTTCCAATGCCACTCGGCATACTTGGCTCCGTCCCCGCGTTGACGAGCGTCGCCTCCACGCTCTGGGCGCCGCCGGGATCCAGCAGCGAGGCCGTGGAGCGGGCATGACGTAGCGTCAGGGTCGTGCCTTGGGCGGCCGGTTGGACAGCGAGCGCGAACACGTGGAGAGAGGCCGTGTTCGGCTCGGGCCGGTGCGTGGTAGGCAGCGTGACCGCGACGGCCTCGCGCCTGGCATCGCACCACACTTCCGCCGACCCGATGCCGACGCGGTGCTCGTCCTCGTGCGCGGGCGGCCATACGGGCCATGACCGGCGGACGCGGGCCGGACGCCGTCGTGGAGGCCGTGGGCTCCGACACCACCATCGAACTCGCCCTCAAGGCCGTCCGACAGGCCGGCCGGGTGAGTGTCATCGGGGTCAGCCAGAACAAGGCATTCCCCTTCCACATGGGACTGGCCCAGATCAAGGAACTGGAGTTCGCCATCGGCCTGTGCTCGGTGCACTACGAACTCCCTCCCCTGATCGCCCTCACCCGTGCCGGCCGGATCAAGCCCGAGGTCGCGGTCTCCCACCGCTACGCCCTCTCCGAAGGCCCAGCGGCGTACGAACTGTTCGCAGGCCGCTCCGACGGCGTCCGCAAGACCCTCCATAAAGGCACTTCCTGGCGCGGGTGAACTGCCCATGCGCGGCTGACGTCGTACGATCCTGTCGCCACGCATCACTGGTAGCTGGGTATGAGCCGGCGACTGCTCGTTCGGCGGACCGGCATCGCCGGCACTCCATTGCCGGCCCGTTCGAACCGCACCCCGGGCATACCGGCCGGGCCGCGCATGCCGGCCTCCGTCATCTACTGCCGGACGGCAACCGAGACGACGTACGTCCGAGGAGGCAGGAAGGCTGATGATCTTCATCACCGCAAAGTTCCGAGTCCGTCCCGAGCATGCCGATCGGTGGCCGGACATCACCGCCGACTTCACCGAAGCCACGCGCCGGGAGCCCGGCTGCCTCTGGTTCGAGTGGTCGCGAAGCGTGACGGACCCCACGGAGTACGTCCTGGTCGAGGCCTTCCGCGATGACGAAGCAGGCGCTGCTCACGTGCAGTCGGCGCACTTCAGGGCCGCGCAGCAGACGTTGCCGCCCCATCTGATCGAGACACCCCGCATCGTGAACGCGAACATTCCGCAGGACGACTGGGCGCTGCTGGGCGAGATGGCCGTTCCCGAGCAGGGGTAGGGCGGGTTCCGCCCTATTGACTGGCGGTCAGATCCGGCGGGTGCATGGTGGTGTGACGGAGCCGTTCGGTCCGAGTGCGGTCGGCGCAGGCTGCGGAACGCGGCTCGGCCGGCTCAACCGAGCAGTTGCGCGCTGCTCACCGGTTCGCGCCGCTGTTGTCCATTGACGCGGTGCCGCTCGATGGACGAGCGCCGGTACACCTCCTGCCGCACCCGCTGGATCTCGCCGATGGGCCGGTGCTCCTCTCGGGAGCGCCACGGTGTGATCGACGTGGCGTCGGCGGCCGCCACGTTGTCCTCCCCGCCGATGTCCTGACCCGGGAGGTCCACACGGGCGACGGTCACCCAGGGGGACAACTCTTCGGGCCACTTCACGGAGGTGTTGTCCACCGGCATGCGAGCCAGATCGGTGTTGAGCTGCACCTGGAGCTCGAAGGAATGGTCGCGCTCCGCGGCCTCGGCAACCAGCGTGCGGCGGAACGCCTCGTTGTCCGCGCGCACGTCCACGATCTGGTGTGTGAGGGCGGCCAGGGACTCGGCCGTCGGCACGGTGCGGATCTTGGCGATGTGGTCGCCGTATCGGAAGGCACCCATGCTGTTGTAGGTGTACGACAGCAGGTTCCTGCGCGGGACGGTGGTGAACGAGAGCATGGCGAACAGTTCGTCCCACAGCCAGCCGTCGGGATCGGTGAGCGTGCCCCGGCGGGTCAGGAACTCGGCCATCCAGGTCTTGCGGCGGGCGGGGTTCGCCAGGCCTTCGGGCAGCTCCGCGAACAACTCCTCGATGACCATGTAGTCGTAGGCGGTGTTCGCGAAGAAGACGTCATTGTTGATCAGGTTGAGGTCGAAGGTACCGGTGTCCGGTTCATCGGCCAGCAGTGACCGGCCAGGAACCCCGAACAGCTTGATGCCCATCCCGCAAGCCGCGCCCAGCTGGTGGTCGGGACGCTGGTGGCCCAGACCGTTGGAGTAGCGGACGACGGCGTCGTACACGGTGGGCCGGGCGAAGATGCCCTGCGCGTGGAAGCCGAGGTTGTCACCGATCGTGACGGTGGCCTTGAGGAGGCCGTACGTCTTTCCGTGGGCGGTACGGACGGCGCGGCCGACGGCCTCGCGCTCGACCGAAGCGCCGGTGCGCTGCGCCACCTGTGCGACCACTGCGTCCAACTCTGCTTGATATGCCGGACGTTCGGCGGGGCGGTAATCCTCATAGCGGACGGGATCCATGGTGCTGCCTCCCTGTGACAGTGCCGTTGACTCCCAAAACCTAGCCAGCAATTAAATTGTGCACAACATAACGTGCTGTGATGAATCACACGCCGATGAGGGGAACCTCGTCCGGGGCACCGCACTGGAGCCCTGTGCTCGAGACCGGTCAGGCGGACGTGCCGGTCAGCGATTGTTCGGTCCACACGGTCTTGCCCTCGCGGGTGTAGCGGGTACCCCAGCGTTCGGTCATCTGAGCCACCAGGAACAGGCCGCGCCCGCCCTCGTCGGTCGTCCGGGCGCGGCGCAGGTGCGGTGAGGTGTGGCTGGTGTCGCTGACCTCGCACACCAGACACCGTTCACGGATCAGCCGTAGGGTCGCAGGACCGCCGGCGTAGCGGTAGACGTTGGTGACCAGTTCGCTGGCGATCAACTCGGTGGTGAACGCCAGGTGCTCCAGACCCCATTCGGTCAGCTTGGCCGAGGTCAATGCCCTGGCCCGGGCGGCGCTGGCAGGCTCCGGCGGTAGCTGCCAGGAGGCGACATTCTCCGGTGGCAGCATGCGGGTGCGAGCGATCAGCAATACGACGTCGTCACTGGGGAGCGAGGGGACCAGCGCGTCGACCACTGCTTGGCATGTCCGTTCCAGCGTGCCCGCAGGGCGGGTGAGCGCTGCACACAGCTTCGTCAGGGCGACGTCGGCATCGATGTGACGTTCACCGATGATTCCGTTGGTGTAAAGGCACAGCAGACTTCCCTCTGCCAGTTCGATGTCCCGGGCCTCGAACGGCAGGCCGCCCAGGCCGAGCGGTGGTCCGGCGGGCAGGTCGAGCAGAGCCACCTGTCCGTCCGGAGCGGTCACCACCGGCGGTGGATGACCGGCGCGGGCCACGGAGCAGCGTCCGGAGACCGGGTCGTACACGGCGTACAGGCACGTGGCGCCGACGACCTGCTCACCCACGGGCCGTTCGCCGACCGCTTCCTGTTCGGCCGCCAGCAGGTTGACCAGGTCGTCAAGGCGGGAGAGGAGCTCGTCCGGTTCCAGGTCGAGGCTGGCGAGCGTATGGACGGCGGTGCGCAGCCGGCCCATGGTGGCGGCAGCATGGATGCCTCGCCCGACCACGTCGCCGACGACGAGGGCGACCCGGGCCCCGGACAGGGGAATGACGTCGAACCAGTCGCCGCCCAGGCCCGGGCCCGCGCTGGCCGGCAGGTAGCGCAGGGCCACCTCGACGGCCGACTGATTTGGAATCGCCCGGGGCAGAAGGCTGCTCTGCAAGGTGAACGCGGTCTGCTGCTGCTGCGTGAAGCGCCGGGCGTTGTCGATGGCGACGGCGGCGCGCGAGGCGAGTTCCTGAGCGAGGGTGAGATCGTCCGCCTCGAAGGCATCGGGGCGGCGGGAACGCCACAAGGTCATGACGCCGAGCACCAGGCCACGCGCGGCAAGAGGTACCACGATCAGCGAGTGGGCGCTCAGGTCCGGAGCGTGGGCCCCCTGCAGGCCTTCCGCCGAGAACCAGTCGGGCGGGAGAACCGGTTCCAGGACGGGCCTTCCCTCGGCCAGGCATCCGGCCTGCGGTGTGTCCGGCCCGAACTCCACAGGCTCGCCCTCGGGGTGGGGCGGGCCGGGTTGCTGGGCACCGACGCTACAGGTCCCCAGTCGGACCACAGGCCCGGCCAGCGCGCGCGTCGGTTCCTCACCGCGCGTCACCGGCTGAAGCAGGTCCACGGACGCATGGTCGGCGAGGTGAGGCACCATCACCTCGGCGAGTTCCCGGGCGGTCTCCGCCACGTCGAGGGTGGTTCCGATGCGGCTGCCGACCTGGTCGAGGAGCGCGAGCCGACGCTGGGCCCGATGGCGTTCGGTGATGTCCTCGATCAACTCGGCCACACCCAGGACGCGGCCGGAGGGATCCTCCATCCGGAAGGACGAGACCAACGCGACCCGCTCTCGTGCCGGATCCTGCTCCAGGCGAACGAACTGCTCGGAGTAGACCAGGGGTCTTCCGGTCTGCATCACCTGGCGCACACGGTCCACAGCCTTGCGCGCGTCGTCGGGGAGGAGCATCCGGCCGGTGGGCAGCCCCCGAAAGTCTGCTGCCGGGACGTCGCTGAACCGTTCGATGGCCCGGTTGACCCGGAGAATCCTCAGATCGGGGCCGTGGACGACCAAGCCGATCGGGCACTGGCGGTACAACCCGTCGAGAACCGCGCGGTCCCTCTGCCATTCCAGGACGTCAACCGCGAGTGCCCCCGCAAGGAACCACTCACGGACCCGGCCATCGCGTGACAGCTCCTGGGCCCTGAGCCCCAGCTCCACGAGCCGCCCGTCGCGGTGCCGCACTGTGAGGACACCGAACCAGCCGTCGGCTCTCCTGCAGTTCGCCGCGGCCTGAGTGACGGCCGGCAGATCACGAGGGTCGACAAGGACCTCGACCGCCGGACGACCGATCACGGCTGTGTCCGGATAGCCGAGCAGTTCCTGAGCCCGCCGGTTCCATCCGACCACGACTCCCCGGTCGTCGAGCACCGCCAACGCGGGGAGGTGCAGGGCGAACGGATCGTCGTGGCCTTCGCTGAGCTCCGTCATCCGCTTCTCCACCGCTGGACACCACCGTGTACTCGGTCGCCGATGTTCTGCCGCGTGCCCTGACGGCGGCCGGTGACCGGCATGACGGCGTCTGCGGCGGTGGCTCGGCGTTCTCGAATGCACGCTGACCTGCTGACCTCCTGACCATGTAAGCCTATTGAAACCCGGCGGAGGCCGCGGCCTTGCCCGCCGCGTGGCGCGGCGTGGCGGGCATCAGGGATTACGGCAGATGCTGACATGAACGTGCGCGCTGCGGGCGACTTCGCGGATACGAAGGAGCGGTGTGCCGCGGCCAGATCCGTCGGCAGGTCGGCGAGGGCGGCCCCAGGGGTCAGGGCATCGACCGGGGCCGCCCCCGCCGGCTCACTTCGCCAGCGGGCCGAACTCCTTGCGGGTGTCCACCGGCTCACCGAACAGCTGCCACCGCTCGCCCTCGAACCGCATCAGCTGCATCGTCTCGATCGGGAAGGCGTCATCGGGCCCGGTGGAGAGGGTGACGCCGGGCAGCAGCATGTCCACCTTGACGTCCTTGAGGTTGCGCACCGCGTCCCGCATCCCCTCCCTGGTCGGACACTTCATCGCGTCCAGAGCCTTGTGCAAGCTGGAGGCGGCGGCCCAGCCGTAGGCGTTGAACTGGTTGGCCGGGTCGGAGTCGGGCGCGTACTTGCGCAGCGCGTCCTGGTACGTCTTCATCTCCGCGTCGTCGGCCCACTGCGGGTCGGCGGGGTCCTTGAAGTAGGTCGCCGAGACCACGCCCTGGACGTTCTTGAACCCGACGGGCTTGAGCACGGTGGCCGACGAGGACACGTTGTTCACGATGTGCAGCGGGTTCCACTTGGTGTTCTTGGCATCCGCGGCGAGGGCCTGGCTGCCGAACTTCGGTGTGGTGACGTTGAGCAGCACATCCGCCTTGGACCGGGCGAGGCTTGTCATCTGTGCGGAGACGGACGGGTCGGTGACCTCGTAGCTCTCCTCAGCGACCACCTTGATGCCGCTGCCGGCGAGTGCCGCCTCGAACCCGCCGAGCAGATCCTTGCCGAAGTCGTCGTTCTGATAGAGGACGGCGACCTTGGCCTTCGGCTTCTCCTCCTTGAGGTATTTGGCGTACACCCGCGCCTCGGCGACGTAGTTGGGCTGCCAGCCGGTGGTCCACGGGTGGTCGCCGTCCGCACCCCAGACGGAGGCGCCGGTGGCAACGAAAGGCTGCGGCACCTTCCGCTTGTTGAGGTAGTCCCAAACGGCGGCTGTGGACGGGGTGCCCAGAGTCTGGAAGACGGCGAAGACCTTCTCCTGCTCGACGAGTCTGCGGGCTTCCTCGACCGCCTTGGGCGGCTGGTAGCCGTCGTCGCGGACGGTGAACTCCACCGTGCGGCCGTCTATGCCGCCCTTGTCGTTGACGTGCTTGAAGTAGGCGCTCACGCCCTTGCTGATCGTGCCGTACGCGGAGGCCGGTCCCGACAGTGGGTAGATGCCGCCCAGCTTGATGGTCTTGTCGGTGATGCCGGTGGTCTGCTGGCCCTGGCACGCGCCGTCGGCGGCGGCGTCCTTGTCGTCCTGCCCGCGCTGGCTGGTGCAGGCGGTGGCGAGGAGCAGGGCGGCGGACGCGGCCGCGGCCGCCCGCAGAGTGGTCGTCATGCGCATGTGATTCATTCCTTTTCCGTGCGGGGCGGTGCGCCCACGGGTTCGGCATCGACAGGTGCGGGGTCCGCCGGAGTGGGGGGCGCGGAGGGTTCGGGGTCGGGCGTCCGGTCGTCGGCGGCGGGGGTGGTGGTGCGGGTGAGGCGGCCGGCGGCGGCGCCCCGGACCCGGCCCGCCAGACCGGCCAGCCCCGTCGGCGCCACGAACATCACCGCGATGATCAGCAGGCCGAACACCACGCCGGGTGCCGCCTCGCTGATGTCCTGGGCCACGTTCGGCACGTACATCACGAAGGCCGCGCCCAGCAGCGGTCCGTACAGTGAGGCGAGCCCTCCGACCACCAGGCCGGCCAGCAGCGTGATGGACAGCACGAAGCTGAACGAGTCGGGCGAGACGAAGCCGATCACCCAGGTGTAGACGCATCCGGAGACACCCGCGAACATCGCGCTCCACGCGAAGGCGAGGGTCTTGTGGAGCGACAGCCGAACGCCCATGACCTCCGCGGCGCTCTCGTTGTCCCGCACCGCGAGCAGTGCCCGACCGACCCGGGACCGCAGCAGGTTGCGGGCGAGCAGCAGAGCCACCGCGGTGACGGCGAGGACGACGAAGTACGTCCACTGGTCCTCGGCCAGCCCGCTCCACGCGGGTGGTTCCAGCTTGTCCACGGTCAGGCCCATGGAGCCGCCCGTCACCGGTTCGAGCCGCTTGAGCAGCGGTGGCAGGAACACCGCGAAGGCGAGCGTGACCAGGGCCAGGTACAGCCCGCGCAGCCGCAGGGCGGGCACGCCGAAACCGAGGCCGAGCAGGAAGCAACCGACGGCGGCGACCGGCAGCGTGGCCAAGTGGCCGGTGTCGTAGCGGTCGAGCATGACCGCTGCCGTGTAGGCCCCTGCCGCGAAGAACGCGCCGTGCCCGAGGGAGATCTGCCCGCCGAATCCGACCAGCAGGTTCAGGCCGGCCAGCGCCACGGCGTACAGCAGCACCATGGTCAGCTGGAAGACCTGGAAGGGGGCGAAGTAGAACGGTGCGCCGACGGCGACGCCCGCGGCGAGCAGCGCGGTGAGCGCGGCCCGCAGGCGGCGGGCGCGGTCGGTGCCCAGTGGTGCGGTGATCGTGCTCATGCGCGCTCCACCGCCGCCCGTCCGAAGAGGCCCTGGGGCCGCACCAGCAGCACCGCCAGGATGATCAGCAGGGGTACGCCCACCTTCAGATCGGCACCGATCACGTCCACGTACGCCCCGGCCAGCGTCTCGGCCACGCCCACGACCAGGCCGCCGACGACCGCACCGACCGGGCTGTCGAAGCCACCGAGGGTGGCTGCGGCGAACGCGTAGATCAGCACCCCGCCCATCATGTTGGGCTCGAGGAACAGCAGCGGGGCGACGAGCACGCCCGACACCGCACCGACTGTCGCGGCCAGCCCCCAGCCGAGCATCAGCACGCGGCCCACTCGGATGCCCGACAGCCGGGCGGAGGCAGGGTTGCAGGCGACCGCCCGCATCACCAGGCCGATGGAGGTGTGCTGGAACAGCAGGTACAGCAGGCCCATCACGACGGCCACCACCGCGATGATCCCGAGGCTCGACCAGTCCACACGCACCCCGGCCAGGTCGATCCCGCCGTCGGGGAACGGCTGCGGGAAGTCCTTCACGGTGAACGACCAGATCAGACCGGCCATCGCGTTGACGAAGATGAACAGACCGACCGTGACGATGACCATCGTCAGCTCGGGCGCGTTCTGCACCGGGCGGATGACGATCCGTTCGACCAGCATGCCGCCGGCGAAGGACACCGCCAGGGTCACCGGCAGCGCCAGCCAGAACGACATCCCGGACGCCACGAGTTGCCACGCCACGTAGGTGGAGATCATGGCGAGCTCACCCTGAGCGAAGTTGACGATCCCGGTGAACCGGTGGATCAGCACCAGGGCCAGCGCCAGGCTGGCATAGACCGCGCCGGAGCCGACCCCTTCCACCACTTGCTGGAGCAGTTCGGTCACCGCCCTCACCCGCCCTTTCCGGACCGGACGGAGACACCGAGGTACACCTCGGCGACCTGCCCGTCCTCGCGGATCTCCTGGGACGGCCCGGACAGCACCAGGCGGCCGGCCTCCAGTACGTGGGCCCGGTGCGCCACATCCAGCGCGAGTTGGGCGTTCTGCTCGACGACGACCACGGTGGTGCGTTCCTCCTCGTTGACGGCACGGACGATCTCGAACAGCTCGCGGGTGACCAGCGGCGCGAGGCCCAGCGACGGCTCGTCCAGGAGCAGCAGCGAGGGCCGCAGCATCAGCGCCCTGCCGATGGCGAGCATCTGCTGTTCGCCGCCGCTGAGGCTGCCGGCGGCCTGGTGGGACCGCTGGCGGAGCTTGGGGAAGTAGCCGTAGATGCGCTCCAGGTCGGCCGCGACGGCCGCGCGCTCGGCGCGGCCGTCGCGCCGCCACCGGCCGGTGCGCAGGTGGGCGCCGATGCGCAGGTTCTCCTCGACGGTCAGGTCGTTGAAGGTGCCCCGGCCCTCGGGTACGTGTGCCACGCCGAGACGCGCGGTCTGCTCGGGCGAGCGACCCAGCAGCTCCGTACCGTTCAGCGTCACCGAGCCGCGTCCGCGGACCATGCCGCACAGGGCCCGCAGAGTGGTTGTCTTGCCCGCGCCGTTGGGCCCGAGGATCGCGCACACCTCGCCGTGTGCGACGGTGAAGTCGAGCCCCTGGAGCACGCGGGCCTGGCCGTATCCGGCATGCAGGCCGGCGACTTTCAGGAAGTCCGGCTCCTCATTCGCCTGCCCGGCCTCGGTGCTGTCGGTGGTGGGTTCCGTCATGCCGCCACCCCCAGGTACGCCTCGATGACCGCAGGGTTGCGCTGGATCTCCTCCGGCGAGCCTTCGGCGATCTTGCGTCCGAAGTCGAGGCACACGACCTTGTCGCACAGGCCCATCACGAACCCCATGTGGTGTTCGACCACCACGAGCGTCAGGTCGAAGTCCTCGCGCACCGACCGGACCAGATCCGCGAATTGGCCGACCTCGCCGTGGCTGAGCCCGTTGACGGGTTCGTCGAGCAACAGCAGCCGGGGCCGTACCGCGAGCGCCCGGGCGAGTTCGACGCGCTTGAGCGTGCCGAACGGCAGCCCGGAGGCGGGGTGGTCGGCGACATCCGACAGGCCGAGACGCCGTAGCAAGTCGTCCGCCTGGTCACGTAGTTCCCTCTCCTCCCGCCGGACGCGGGGCAGCCGGAGCGCCGCGGCGAGGTGTCCCGTATGCCCCCGGCTGTGGGCGCCGACCATGACGTTCTCCCGGACCGTGAGCCGTGGGAACAGACCCAGGTTCTGGAAGGTGCGGGCTATGCCGCGTCCGGCCACGGAGTGCGGTGGGAGGGCGAGCAGGTCCTCGTCCTCGAACCGGAGCGTCCCCGCATCAGGGGTGCAGCGCCTGGTGAGGCAGTTGAACAAGGTGGTCTTGCCGGCTCCGTTCGGTCCGATGAGCCCCACGGCGGTGCCCGGCTCGACGGTGAACGCGACACCGTCCAGTGCCGTGATCCCGCCGAAGCGCACGCTGATACCGTCGACCGCGAGCATGAGTGACGCCCCTTCCGAGGTGCTGGGGGGTGGGCGAGCGTCACAGTAGGTGGGGGCCTTCCGAGCGCACATTGGGTGCGAGCACCCAACTTCGCGGCCATCGACTTGTGCGCCACGCCCAACGCCCCCGGCATCTCGCCCGCCGAGCCTGTTGACGGGACACGAGGAGGCCAGCGACGATCGGCGCCATGTCTCGCGGACCCGCCCTGGGCGCCCCCGCACTCTCCGAACCCCTCAGCCGGGAGCGGCACCGGATCCTGCACACCGTCCACGACCGGCTCGATGACGTGGCGAAGACCGCCGTCGCGGTGATGCGCACCGAGATCCCGTCGTACGCGCTCCAGGACGAGCGGTTCTTCGACGACGTACGGGACCAGGTCCTCACGCACTACCGGATGCAGCTGGCGGCGCTCGCCGGCGACCAGGACATCGCCCCCGAAGACCTCGTCTTCAGTCGCGCGGCAGCCATGCGCAGAGCACGCGCGGGTTTCGCCCTCGAGGACTGGATCAGTGCCTTCCGGGTGGGGCGGCAAGTGTTGTGGGACGAGTTGCTGGACTGCGCGGGCACGTCCGCCGAGGCGCAGCAGGCCGCGCTGTCCCTCGTCACACCGCTGATGCGGTACGTCGACTACGCCAGCACTCATGCCGCGCAGGCCTATGTCGAGTACGAGCAGCACGTGGTCGCCGACGCGGACCGGGAGCGCCGGGATCTCCTGGATCAACTCCTGGCCGGCGCGGCACCGACGCGCGGTCCGCTGCTCGCCGCGGCGCAGGCATACGGCATCGGACCGCACTCGCCGATGATGGCGGTCGTGGCGGTGTGCGTCGGCGACACCCGCACCGGCGACCTCACCTCGGCCGAGCAGGGCTACGCGACCAGCGCGTCCATCGGCGTCGCCGGGCCCTGGGCCGGCCGAACCCTGGTCGTCGTACGCCACGGCGAGGTGGTGGCCGTGCCCGTGGTCCGCACCGGCATGGACGCGGAGGACATCTGCGCCCACTTCGAGGCGGTACAGCGACGGCTCGCGCGAGAGGGGACCATGCTGTCCATGGGAATCAGCACAGTTGCCGAGGGCGCCGGCGAACTGCCGCGCGCCTACGAGGAGGCACGGGCCGCCCTCGACCTCGTGCCGAGCGGGGGCGGGGTGGCGGCACTGCCGCGCCTGTCCCCCTTCGACTACTTGGCACTGCGCGCCGACGACCTCGCCCGGCAGCTGGTCGATCCCCGCGTGCGTGCGCTGCTGGAGGAGGACCGCAGACGGGGCGACACACTGGCGGCCACCATACGGGCCTTCGCGGAGGCCGACCTCAACCTGCGGCTCGCCGCCGACCGGCTGCGGGTGCACCACAACACGGCGCACTACCGGTTGCGCCGGATCGAGGAACGCACCGGGCACAATCCGCGCCGGATCGCCGACCTCCTGGAACTGCTGGTCGCCCTCGCCATCCGCGACGGGGCCGGGGAAGGCGGGGATTGCCGGTGAGCGGCATCGTGGAGTCTGCCGGAACCGAGGCGCTACGTCAGCCGGCGGACGGGCAGGAGGGAATGGACCGGCCGGAGGCAGCCACCGGGGAGCACCGAACGGTCCGCAGTGCGCTTCTTGACGCCGCGCTGGAGGTGTTCACCGAGCGCGGTTACGCCGACGCCGGTCTCGCCGAGATCGCGGCGCGCTCCGGCATCCCGGTGGGCAGCCTTTTCCAGCACTACGGCGGAAAGCGAGGGCTTTACCTCGCCCTTTGGGAGGAGTTCCGGGAGGAACAGGAGCGCCGGACCGCGGCCACGCTGACCGCCGAGCGAGGTCGTGGCGTGGACGACCCCATCGCCCTCTTCGTGGCCGGGGCCAGGGCGTACCTGGAGGGTGCCTGGGACAACCGGCGGCTCGGCAGACTCATCGCCGAGGACGACGGCCCCGCGGGCTTCGACGCCCTGCGCCGCCAGTGGGACCGCGCGTGGGTACGGCGCAACGCCCGGCTCCTGGAGGTGGACGAGAAGCGACGTGCCGGCCGGGTTCGGGTGAGAGTGCTCACCACCGTGATCGGCGGGGCGGCACGCGAGCTGGGCGACTGCGGGGACGACACTGAGGTCCGGGAGATCGTGGACGAAGTGTGCGGCATCCTGATCCATCTGACGGCGCCGCCCGGCTGAAGCGCGCGGCGCATGTCCCGGTGGAGGGCCTCACGAGGAAGCCCATGCACCCCGGCCGCGATCAGCTTGTCTCCTCGGGGTGCAGGCGCCCCAGTAGCTCGTAGAGACTGCGACGACCCTCCTCGTCCAGACGCTCGAACGCTGCCGAGGTGGCCCGCATGTCGGCGCGGATGAGGCGGACTGCCTCTCTTCCCTCTTCGGTGGCGACCACGTTCTTGATCCGCCGGTCGGCCGCGTCGGCGTGCCTGGAGACCAGTCCACGCGCCTCCAGCCGGTCGACGAGTCCGGTGATGTTGGAGGCGTCGCACGCGAGCCGCCCTGCGAGGGCCCGCATGGGCAGCGGTTGTTGCCGCAGCAGGATGAGCATCTTGGCCTGCGTCATGGTGAGCCCGTGCATGGCGGCCGCCGCCGTCAGGTCCCGGTAGTAGCCGGCAGCAGCGCGTGCCAGGCGCTCCATGAGTGCGTCGTGGGCAGGGGCGCTGTCCGGCGCGGCGGAGCGGTCGGCGGGCGGGGCGGGGGTGTGGGCCATGCCTCAAGTGTAGGCGAACCTCAACGTTTGACGTTCTCAACCTTTGAGGTTTACCGTCTCTGTCATTGCTTGGCTGCATCAAGCATCTAATCCTCGACCGGCCCCGTCGGGCTCCCGCCACAACGCCCCGCACCGCACCGCACCGGAGAAAGCACCCGTGTCACAACCCCTTGCTCCGCCGCACGGCCGCCGCCGGGCCGAGACCGCAGTCGTCCTCGCCCTGAGCCTCGCCGCGATGATCGTGTCGATGATGCAGACACTGGTGGTGCCGATCCTCGGCCTGATCCAGAGCAGCCTCGGCGCCAGCGCGGCCGAGGTCAGCTGGGTCACCACCGCGACCCTGCTCTCGGCAGCCGTCTTCACCCCGCTGCTCGGCCGCTTCGGCGACCAGCACGGCAAGAAGCCGACCCTCATCGGCGTGCTGGCGGTGATGATCGTCGGCTCTGTCCTGGCCGCCACGACCGACTCGCTGCTCTGGCTGATCGTCGGCCGCGTGTTGCAGGGCGCCGCCACCGCGATCTTCCCGCTCGCTCTGTCGGTGCTCCGCGAGGAGGTCTCCGCCCGCCGTCTGCCGGGAGCGATGGCACTGGTCAGCGGCACCCTGGCGTTCGGCAGCGGTTTCGCACTGGTCACCACCGGCCTGCTGACCCGCGGCGCCGACGCCGACTACCACCGCGTCTTCTGGCTGGCCACCGGCCTCGCGGTGGTCACCCTGATCGCCGTCGTCCTCCTCGTACCGGCGAGCCGCACCAAGACCGGCGGACGCACCGACATACTCGGCGCCCTGACTCTGGGCCTCTTCCTGATTCTTCTGCTGCTGCCGATCTCCCAGGGGCACGAGTGGGGCTGGACGTCCGCCCGTACGCTGGGCAGCTTCGCCGGAGCGGTCCTCATGGCCGGCGTCTGGAGCTTCACCGAGCGCCGGGTCCGCGAACCCATGGTCGACATGAGGATGTTCCTCCACCGCCCGGTGCTCTTCAGCAACCTCGCGGGCCTCTTCGTGGGATTCGGGATGTTCGCCCAGTTCCTCGGCGTCTCCTACCTGGCGCAGGTGCCGAGGGACGTCGCGGGCTACGGCTTCGGCGCCTCCGTTCTCCGCGCCTCCGTCGAGTACCTGCTGCCCAGTACGATCGCGTCCCTCGTCGTCTCCCAGTTCGGTGGCGTGCTGATCCGCAGGATCGGCCCACGCCTCACCCTCGCCCTCAGCGCCGCGATGGGCATCGCCGGCTTCGCGTGGCTGGCCGCCGCACACTCCTCGACACCCTCGGTCATCGGCGCCGGCATGGCTGTCGGAACAGCCATCAGCCTCGGGTACGCCGCGATGCCCGCCCTCATCGTCGCGGGGGTGCCACCCCACCAGACCGGCATCGCCAACGGCATCAACTCCATCTCCCGGTCCGTAGGCAGCGCGATCGGCAGCGCGCTGATCACCTCACTGCTCGCCTCCAGAACCATCGAGAACCTTCCGGCCGGAGTGCCCCCGCTTCCCGCCGAGAGCCAGTTCACCCTGAGCTTCACCCTTGCCGGTATCGCCTTCGCCTTCGTCCTGGCCCTCTCCCTGGTCGGCCTCAAACCGGGACACCAGGCGCTTCGTACGGAACACCTGCCCGCGACGAAACCGGCCGCCGCCACTACCGCTGCCTGACGAGCCCACCGCGATCCGCACCACTGCACCACTGCACCGAGGAGTCACCACCATGAAAGCGATCACCTACCGCACCTACGGCGGCCCGGAGGTCCTGGAGTACGGCGATGTGCCGAACCCGAAGCTCGGCGTGGACACCGTGCTGGTCCGCGTGAAGGCCGCCTCCGTCAACCCGGTCGACTGGAAGATCCAGGCGGGGTACCTGGACGCCGTCATGGACGCCGTCTTCCCCGTCATCCCCGGCTGGGACGTGGCGGGCGTCGTCGAGGAGACCGGCGCCGGGGTCACCGAGTTCGCTCCAGGTGACGAGGTGATCGGCTACGTCCGTGAGGACTTCGTCTCCCGCGGGACCTTCGCCGAGTACGTCGCCGCCCCGGTCCGTACGCTCGCCCGCAAGCCCGCCAACCTCTCCTTCGAGGAGGCTGCCGGCCTTCCGCTGGCCGGCCTCACCGCGTACCAGGCGCTGACACGAGCCCTGCGGGTGCAGGCCGACGACACCGTGCTGGTGCACGCCGCGGCGGGCGGCGTCGGCTCTCTGGCCGTACAGATCGCAAGGTCGCTCGGCGCCCGGGTCATCGGCACCGCCAGTGAGTACAACCATGTCTACCTGCGAGGGCTGGGAGCGGAGCCGGTCGCCTACGGCGAGGGCCTCAGCGACCGTGTCCACGCCATCGCGCCGCAGGGCGTGGATGCCGTCCTCGACCTCGTCGGCGGGGACGCCCTGAAGGTCTCGGCAGGGCTGCTTGCCGAGGGCGGCCGCCTGGCCTCGGCTGTGGACGGCGCCGTGCTCGGCCTCGGTGGCGGTTACGTCTTCGTGCGACCCGACGCCCGGGACCTGGAGGCTCTCACCGAGCTCGCCGAGCGCGGAGAGCTGCGGGTGGACGTGGCCGCCACGTTCCCACTCGAGCAGGCCGCCGACGCCCAGCGCCTCAACCGTGAGGGCCACACGCGCGGAAAGATCATCATCACCGTCGCCTGAGCCACCGCTCGCCGCCGCACTACCACCGGCACTCCGCCGGACACTCCCCCACCCACCGCGCGACCCGCGCGCACTTTGAAGGAGACAGCTGTGACCGCAGTTCTGTTCGTCGTCACCGGCGCCGACCACTGGACGCTCGCCGACGGCACCCCGCACCCCACCGGCTACTGGGCCGAGGAACTCGCCACACCTCACCGGCTGTTCCGTGAGGCAGGGTTCGACGTCACCGTCGCCACACCCGGCGGCGTTGTTCCGACCGTCGACGCCGTCAGCCTCGCCGCCGAGTCCACCGGCGGCAAGGAGCAGGCCGATGCCATCGGCGCGTACCTGGCTTCCATCCGCGCCGACCTGGAGAACCCGGCCAAGCTCGAAGAGGTCCACCTCGACGCGTACGCCGCCGTCCTCTACCCCGGTGGCCACGGCCCCATGGAGGACCTCGCCGTGGACGCCGGCTCCGGCCGCCTGCTCACCGCGGCGCTGGATTCCGGCAAGCCGCTCGGGGTGCTGTGCCACGCCCCCGCGGCCCTGCTCGCCGCCCGGCGCGAGGACGGCAACTGGCCGTTCGCCGGCTACCGCATGACCGGCTTCACCAACACCGAGGAGACCGCAGCCGGCTTCGCCGACAAGGCCAAGTGGCTGCTCCAGGACCGCCTGGTGGAACTGGGGGCCGACTTCCAGGCCGCGGCCCCGTTCAGCGAGCACGTCGTGGCGGACCGCAATCTGCACACCGGTCAGAACCCCGCCTCCTCGGCGCAGCTCGCCCGGAACCTCATCGACACCCTGAACCGCGGCTGACCCCTTGCCCGACGCCGACGCCCGGGCCGCCCCGCCGCGCGGCGACAAAAGCCCCGTCCCCGTACCGCACCCTGTGAGGGAACCATGAACGACCTCGCGCCCGAGCACCCCGCCGAGCTCGTCGCCCGGCTGCGCGCCACCTTCCGCGCCGGCACCACCAAGCCCGTGTCCTGGCGTATCGACCAGCTGCACCGGATGCGAGCCCTGCTCACCGAGCAGGGGGAGACATTCGCCGCGGCGCTCCACGCCGACCTGGGAAAGAGCTCCACCGAGGCTTACCGCACGGAGATCGACTTCGTCATCCGCGAGATCGACCACACCCTGGAGCATCTCGACGGGTGGCTGCGCCCCGAACCGGCCCCGGTCCCCGCGTTCATCGGGGAGGCGAGTGCCTGGACGCAGTACGACCCCCTGGGCGTCGTACTGGTCATCGCCCCCTGGAACTACCCGGCGCAGCTGCTGCTGTCCCCGGTGGCCGGTGCCCTGGCCGCGGGCAACGCGGTGGTCACCAAGCCCAGCGAACTGGCCCCGGCAACCTCCGCCGCCCTCGCCCGCCTTGTGCCGCAGTACCTCGACATCGACGCGGTCGCCGTGGTCGAAGGCGGGGTGCCGGAGACCACCGCCCTGCTCGAGCAGCGCTTCGACCACATTCTCTACACCGGCAACGGCATGGTCGGCCGCATCGTGATGGCCGCGGCCGCCCGGCACCTCACGCCCGTCACCCTCGAACTGGGCGGCAAGTCCCCGGTGTTCGTGGACCGGGGCACCGACCTGGACACCGTCGCCGCCCGCCTCGCGGCCGGGAAGTTCCTCAACGCCGGGCAGACCTGCGTCGCGCCCGACTATGTCCTCACCGACCCCGAGACCGCTCGTGCTCTGGAGGCCGCCCTGGCCAAGGCCGTCGAGGGGCTGTACGGGTCCGACCCCGCCGCCTCCCCGGAGTACGGGCGAATCGTCAACGAACGTCACTTCGACCGGCTGACCGCTCTCCTCGACTCCGGCCGTCAGGTCACCGGCGGCGTGTACGACCGCGAGACGAAGTACATCGCGCCGACCGTCCTGGCCGAGGTGTCACCGGACGCGCCAGTCATGCAGGAGGAGATCTTCGGCCCGATCCTCCCGATCGTCGAGGTGGCCGGGCTCGACGAGGCCATCCGCTTCATCAACGACCGCGACAAGCCGCTGGCTCTGTATGCGTTCACCGACTCCGACACCACCCGGGAGCGGCTCGCCGCCGAAACCTCCTCCGGCGGCCTCGGGTTCGGCCTGCCGCTGGCCCATCTCACGATCTCCGACCTACCGTTCGGGGGCGTCGGGGAGAGCGGTATGGGCAGCTACCACGGCCGCTACTCCATCGAGACCTTCAGCCACCGCAAAGCCGTCCTCGCCAAGCCCCTGTGACGCACGGGTGGTCAACGCGGGTCGGGGACAGCAGGAGCGGGCGGCGACAGGGACGCTTCCCCGTCGCCGTCCTCCGTCGGCCGGGGCCGGGGCCGGGGCCGGGGCCGGGGCCGGGGCCGGTCGAAGCGTATGAGTCCCTCCTGCGCGACGGCGGCGACCAGGCGCCCGCCCGTGTCGAACAGCCTTCCGCGGGTGAGCGCCCGGCCGTGCTCGGCCGAAGGGGAGACCTGGTCGTACAGCAGTCACTCGTCCGCGCGGAACCCAGCAGCGCCATGTCGCTGAGACAGGTCAGTGCGCAGGCGTGGACGGCACCGTCGTCCGGCAGCGGACGTTCGTACCGGATCCACAGCCGCTGGCAGGCCGGCGCCCCCGGGACGTGGCCGATCTCGCCCCCCGGGCACCCAGCGCATCTCCCAGTGGCGCCATTCCGCGGGCCGCGGCATGCCCCAGCCGTTGATGCGGTCGGACTCCGGGATGTCGTCAGGTGCCGGCACCGCCGGCATGTCCACCTGGTGGGAAAATCCTTCGTCTCCACGATGGAACGACGCCGTCACCGTGAAGATCGCCGCCCCCGCCGGGCCGCAGGAAGTACCCGTGCAGTGAGTGCGCCGCGTACGACCGGTCGAGGGTGCGCGCCGCGGACATCAGCGACTGGGCGGCGATCTGGCCACCGAACGTCCGCGCCCACTCGCTGGGAATCGGGGGCCGGACCGGAACAGGTCCGGCCCGATCTCGTCGAGGGCCAGGACCTCTGGCAGGCCGGCCATGCTTCGGCTCCTCTCACTCACCACTGCTTCTCGCCTCTGAGTGTGGGTGTCGAAGTCCTGTGGGCAGGCGATCGATTCAGATACCTGCCGTGTCCGCGACTTCGTGGGCCTTCGCCACCAGTGCCTCGATACGCTCCGCGGTCGGGGTCCCGGACGCGGCCTTGTTCCGCGGTTCGTCCATCGCGCGGCGCATGACGCCCTCCCCGATGATCGCCACCTTCCACAGCCCCATCGCGTGCCAGTAGCCCAGCGCCGTCAGGTCGCGTCCCGACGTCGCCCGGTAGGCCGCCACGAGTTCCTCGCGGGGCGGGAAGCCGTCGAGAGCCGTCGCGACGAAGTCGCCCAAGGTGTTCTCACTCTTGGCGGGCCAGTAGGCCAGCAGGCTGCCCATGTCCGCCAACGGATCCCCCAGTGTCGACAGCTCCCAGTCGAGAACCGCGGTCACCTCCCCGCTGTCGTAGGAGGTGATGACGTTGCGCAGATGGAAGTCGCCGTGCACGAGCGTCAGTTCGCGCTGCTCCGGCACGGCGGCGACGAGGCGCCGGGTGAGGTCCTCCAGGGCGGGCAGCTCGCGGGTCCTGGACCTCTCCCACTGGGCCGACCACCGCTTGAGCTGACGCTGCGCATACGGCTTGTGGCTGGCCAGACCGGTCAGCCCGGTCGCCTCGAGATCGACCGCGTGGATCTTCGCCAGCGTCCGCGGCAACGACATGCCGATCGCCCGGCGGCGCTCGGGCGTCAACGACCGCGCGATCGACATCTTGTCGACGACCTCGCCGTCCACGAACTCCATGAGCAGCAGCGGGACGTCGGTCACGGCGGGATCCTCGGTCAGCCCGAGCACCCGCGGGGTCGGGACGGCGGTGCTCTCCAGGGAGGACAAAATCCGCGCCTCGCGGGCCACGTCGTGCGCCGACGCCAGCAGCCGACCCAGTGGCGGGCGCCGCAGCACCCATCTGCGGCCGTCCTGATCCTTTACGAGATACGTCAGATTCGACTGGCCCAGCCCGATCCGCTCGAAGGCCAAGGGCCCGGCGAAGTCGACGCCGAGGGTGGCGAACCAGCGGCCCACGGCCCCGGCGTCGATTCCGACGAAGTCCGCGCTAGACACCGACACCGGCTCCTTGCCTGAACGGGAGCGCGTCACCGAGCAGTTGCCCCCCGTCGATCACCATGGTCTCGCCGGTGATCCAACTCGCGGCGTCCGAGACGAGGAAGGCGACCGCGGAGGCGATGTCGGCAGGCTCCCCTATGCGGGCCAGCGCCATCGAGGCGGACACCGCCTGCTCGTGCTCCTTCCACAGGGCCTCGGCCAGCTTCGTGCGCACCACACCCGGTGCCACCGCGTTGACGCGGACCTTCGGCGAGAGCTCCAGGGCCAGTTGCTTGGTGAGATGGATCAGCGCGGCCTTGGAGGCGTTGTACAGCCCGATGTTCGCCTCGGAGGCCATGCCGCCCACCGACGCGGTGTTGACGACCGCCCCGCCGTGCTCCCCCATCCAGGCCCGCGTGGCCAATCCCGTCCACAGAACGGGCGCCCACAGGTTCACGTCGAAGGTCTTCGCGAACCGGCGGTGGTCCTGGTCGATGACCGACCCGTAGGCCGGGTTGGTCCCCGCGTTGTTGACGAGGATGTCCAGGCTACCGAAGCGCTCGAGCGTCAGCTCCACACAGCGCCGAGCCGCCTCTTCGTCGACCGCGTGCGCACCGACGCCGACCGCTGTGCCCTTGACCTGGGCCGCGGCGGCGTCCGCCGCCTCCTGAGAGCGAGAGGTGAGGACGACGTTTCCGCCGGCCTCCGCGATGGCCTGGGCGATGGCCAGCCCGATGCCGCGCGAGGCCCCGGTGACGACGGCGGTGCGACCGGTGAGATCGAGTCCTGCCATCTCAGCTCACCGCCGCCGTCGCCACGTCGCGGTACTGCCGCAGTTCCTGCTTGGCGATGGCCCGCTTGTGAACCTCGTCGGGACCGTCCGCCAGCCGCAACGTCCGCAGATGCGCGTACATCATCGCCAAGGGGAAGTCGTCGGTCACTCCCGCTCCCCCATGCACCTGAATCGCGCGGTCGACGATCCTCAACGCGATGTCGGGGGCAGCCACCTTGATGGCCGCGATCTCGGTGCGCGCTTCCTTGTTCCCGACCGTGTCCATGAGGTACGCGGCCTTGAGCGTGAGCAGACGGATCATCTCGATGTCGATGCGCGCTTCCGCGATCCAGTCCTGGATGTTGGACCGTTCGGCGACCGGACTGCCGAAGGTCACCCGTGACTGTGCGCGTCGGCACATCAGTTCCAGCGCCCGCTCGGCGGCGCCGATGGCCCGCATGCAGTGGTGGATACGACCGGGCCCGAGCCGGGCCTGGCTGATCGCGAAACCCTCACCCTCGCCCTTGAGCACGTCCTTGGCCGGCACCCGGACATCCTCGAAGATGATCTCCGCATGGCCCTCGCGATCCGCGTACCCGAACACCGGGAGGTTGCGGACCACGGTGACCCCGGGGGCGTCGATCGGGACGACCATCATCGACTGCTGGCGATGGGGGGCCGCCGTGGGGTCGGTCTTGCCCATCACGATGAGCACCTTGCAGTTCTTGTGCATCGCGTTGGAGGCGAACCACTTGCGGCCGTTGAGCACGTACTCGTCGCCGTCGCGCTCCATCCGCAGCTCGATGTTGGTGGCGTCGGAACTGGCGACTCGCGGCTCGGTCATCGCGAAGGCCGAGGCCATCGTCCCGTCGAGCAGGGGCTTGAGGTACTTCTCCTTGTGCTCGTCGCTGCCGAACAGCGTGAGCACCTCCATGTTGCCGGTGTCGGGCGCGTTGCAGTTGCACGCCTCGGAGGCGATGTGGCTGCGGCCCATGATCTCCGCCAGCGGCGCGTACTCAAGGTTGGTCAGACCGGGGCCCCACTCCGGGTGCGGGTGGAACAGGTTCCACAGTCCACGCCTGCGCGCCTCGGCCTTGAGCTCCTCGAGGATGGGCGGGTGGAAGTGCGGGTCGCCAGACGCGCGCATCTGCTCGTCGTACACCGCCTCGGCGGGGTAGATGTGCTCATCCATGAACTCGAGCAGATCCGCCCGGTACTTCTTGGCGCGGTCCGACATCTCAAACAGGGACATCCGAACTCCTGACGGGTAGGGAGGGAAAGTTGGGCGGGCGCTTGTCCAGGTGACTGGCCACGCCTTCGACGACGTCGGCCCCGCGGAAGGCCTGGAACATGAGGCCTTCCGCCCGGGTCACGGAATCGGCGTAGGTGCCGTCCGCGTCGTTGCTCAATTGGCTCTTGATGGTGGCCATGGATGCCGGAGAGCATCGCGTCGCCAGATCGGCGGCGTACACGACAGCGGCATCCACCACGCTGCCGGTGGTGACCAGGTGGTCGAGGAGTCCGACACGGAACGCCTCCTCGGCATCCACCATGCGGCTCGACAGCAGCAGGTCCGCTGCCCGGCTGTGCCCGACCAGTCGGGGCAACAGCCAGGAGATCCCATACTCGGCGATCAGTCCGCGTTGCGCGAAGGCAGTGGTGAACCGGGCCGAGGGCGAGCCGAAGCGAAGGTCGCAGTAGAGGGCCTCCACCATGCCCAGGCCGGCGGCCACCCCGTTGATCGCTCCGATCAGCGGTTTGCGCAGGGTCCGCGGAATGTCCCGCGGACGGCGCCGTGCCCTGTCGGCCTCGGAGACCTCGCCGACCGCCTGCAGCCGTTGCAGGTCGGCTCCGGCGCAGAATCCGCGTCCCGCGCCGGTGACCACGACGGCACGTACGTCCGGGTCGTCTTCGGCGGCGTCGAGCAGCGCGAAATAGCGGTCCTCGAGCTCGTCGGTCCAGGCGTTCAGCTTGGCTGGCCTGTTGAACGTGAGCACCAGCACCGGCCCTCGGTGTTCGGCGAGGACGAGTTCACCCGGCGCGCCGGTCATGCCTGCGCCAGCAGGGAGCTCTGGTAGCGGCGCATCCCGCGCAGCCACCTGTCGTAGTCCGAGCCCTTCTGCCGGTACATCTCAAGAACGTCTTCGTGCGGCAGGATCAGGAAGCGCTCGTCCTCGATCGCGGCCAGGACGGAGTCGGCGACGTCGGCCGGCTCCAGGACGTCACCGGCGGAGGTGACGGCCCGCGTCGCGGCCCTTCCCAGCGCGTCCCCGGAGTCCTCCCCGGAGAACAGCAGCCTGGTGTTCACGCCCATCGGGCACAGACAGCTGACGCGGACCCCGCGATCGCCGTAGGTGACACTCAGCCATTCGGCGAAGGCGACGGCCGCGTGCTTGGTGACGGCGTACGTGGCGGAGCCGATCTGGGTGAGCAATCCGGCCGCCGAGGCGGTGCTGACGAAGTAGCCCTCACCGCGCTCGAGCCAGCCCGGTACCAGCAGCTTTGCCGCACGGACGTGGGCTCGCAGATTCACGTCGATCGAGAGGTCCCAGTCCGGCTCGCTCGCGTCGAGGCCGGGTGCCCCGGCGATGCCCGCGTTCGCGAAGTAGAGGTCGACCGGGCCGAAGGCGCTCTCCGCCAGGTCGACCAACTGCTGGATCTGCTCGGTGTCCGACACGTCCGCGCCGGCGCTGACGGTGCTTCCCGGATGGTCGGCGTTGACCGTCTCCGACACCGCCCGCGCGCTGTCCGCGTCGAGGTCCGCGACGACGACCCGGGCACCCGCGCGAGCGAGCCGTGCGACCAGCGCGCTGCCGATACCGCCACCCCCACCGGTGACGATGGCGACTCTTTCTGCAACGTTCACGGCAACCCTCTCCGTTGACGGGGCGTGCGATGCATCCGTGACCTGTATAGTTGAACCCGACGTCAAGTTCAATAGTTGCCCGCACGGAACCACATGGAAAAGCCGCCCAACCCCAGGGGTATGAGCGGCTACGAGGCAGGTGGTTTCAGCGGTGGCCGGGGAACCGCAGGGCGTTCGCCCAGAGCCGGGTGACCGTGGCCACGAGTTCCTCGAAGTCCACCGGCGTACCTTCCTCTTCCTGCCCTTCACTGCGCACGAAGGCGTTGTAGGCCATGACGCTGACCATTCCCGACAGCGCACGGGACGCCATCATCGGATCGACCTCACGGTCGGCGACGCCCCGCGCCTGCAGGTCGGCGATGCCGCGGGCGTTACGGCGGATGAACGCGTCCCCGCGCCGCCTTCGGAACTCACGGAACTCCGGCTCCACTTGGGCGACCTGCTCCAGCAATGCCATCAGCTTCGAGTTCCGCTTGTATGCCGCGAGATAGGCGCGGTTGCTCGCCTCGAGTACCGCATAGGGATCGTCGGTGCCCTGCACCCGGCCCATGCCGGGGTGCATCATGTCCTCCTGCGCCTCCAGGAGGACGGCGGCGAGCACCTCTTCCTTGTTGGCGAAGTAGGTGTAGAAGGATCCCGCCGCGCATTGAGCTTCTTTGGTGATGTCGGTCAGGCGGGTGTCGAGGTAGCCGTCCCGTTCGAACACCTTCCGCGCGGCTTTCACCAATGCTGCCCGTGTCCGAGCTCCGCGCTTCGTCGTAGGCGGCTCGCGAAGGTGCGAGAGGGGCGCCATGGGCGGTGCCTGCTCGCCGTCGATCTCCTCGGGCGCAGTAGTCTCCATCCCGGGAACTCTACTTGAATCCGACACCACAATCACAAACCCGAAGGGCGCGGACTCAGTGGCGGTGGGCGGCAGCGTCGGCGGGCGCCGTGTCACGGGTCAGAGCCGTACGGTCGATGGACCGCTTGAGAATCTTCCCGGTCGGACCCTTGGGCAGCGCGTCGACGAACCGGACGATCCGCGGGATCTTGTAGGCGGACAGCCGCGCTCGTGCCCAGCTCGACACCTCGGCTGCACCGAGCTCGGAACCGGGCCTCGCCGCGATGAGCGCGGCGACCTCCTCGCCGTAGTGCTCGTCGGGAACGCCGATCACGGCTGCCTCGACGATGTCCGGATGCTCGTAGAGAACTTCCTCGACCTCGCCGGGGTAGACGTTGTAACCGCCGCGGATGATCAGGTCCTTGAGACGGTCGACGATGCGCAGGTCCCCGTCCGTGTCGGTTTCACCGAGGTCGCCGGTCCGGAACCAACCGTCGGACGAGATGGCCGCGGCGGTGTCCGCGGGGCGGTTCCAGTAGCCGCGCATCACCGTGGGCCCCTTGATGTGCACCTCGCCGACGCCGCCCGGCGGGCACTCGTTGCCGTCGTCGTCACGCACCTGAACCCGCATCCGCGGCACCGCCCTGCCGGTGTACCCCGTCTTGCCGCCGCGGTCGATGTCGTTGAAGGTGCCGAACGCCGTGGTCTCGGTGAGCCCATACCCTTCGAGGATCGTGCAGCCGAAGCGGGCCTCGAAGGCCCGGGCGATCTCCCCGGGAAGCGACGCGCCGCCGGAGACGGCGACGCGGAGGCCGGCGAAGTCCGCGGGGTTCGCGTCACCCGCCGCGTGCAGCAGCGCGTTCCACATGGTCGGCACGCCGGCCATGATGGTGAGCCGGTCGCGGCGCAGCATGTCCAGCATCGACGCCGGGTCGAAGCGGGCCAGCAACGACATCGAGCCGCCCACGGTCAAGGTCGCCATCATGACCGACGCCTGGCCGAAAACGTGGAACAACGGGAGTCCGGTGCCGGTGCGGTCGGCGCTCGATGCTCGGCTGCACTCGGCGCCGATCTCCCCGGCGGACAGCAGGTTCCCGACGGTGAGTTGGGCCCCCTTCGGCCGCCCTGTGGTACCGGATGTGTACAGGATGGCCGCGGTCTCGTCGCGATCCCGGTCGACGACGTCGGCAGGGGCAGCGGTGACCGGCGCGCCCGGGGACAGCGTCCAAGAGGGCACCGAGAGCGCCTCGGCCGCCTCCGCGACGGCGGGGCCGAGGGCGTGCCATGCGATCGCCAATGAGCATCCGGCGTCGCCGAGAACGTACTCGACCTCCGCCCGGGTGGACATCGTGTTGACCGGCACCACGACACAGCCCGCGGCCTGAATCCCGAGGTAGGCCACCACGAACTCGGGCACCGACGGCGCCGCGAGCAGCACCCGGTCCCCCGGGGACAGGCCCGCGGCGGCCAAGGCGCCCGCGTACCGCATACTCGCGTCACGCAGCTGAAGGTAGGTCCACTGATCCGTGGCGCCGCGCAGTGCGATGTTGTCGGGAGTGGCGGCCGCGTGGCGGCACACAGGATCGAAGACGCTGGTCATGGGCGTGCCTTCCGGGATGTGAGCAGGTGATGGTGCGGGGCGCACCCTCTCCGATGGGTTGACTTGGCCCGGCTTCGGCATCAAGTCCTCGGGCTGCGTGGCCGGATGACCGACCTCACTCCGCCCGGTCGGTGGATCGTCAGGTGATGATCCCGAAGCGTTCGGCGAGTTGGCGACGGGTGTCGGCGGCGCTGGTGTGCAGTACGCCCTCGATTCCGATCCGTGCCGCTCCCTCGAGGTTCTGCTGCAGATCGTCGATCATGACCGCCTCCTCGGGGTCGATGCCGAGGCGTTCACATGCGATCGCGTAGATCCGCCGGGAGGGCTTGCGGATCCCGACCTCGGCGGAGATGACGATCACGTCGGCAACAGCGGCGAGTTCGACCCCGTCGTAGGTTCCGGTACCGAAGGAATTGGACACGAGCGCGACGGGACGGCCGGCGGCTCGGAGATCACCGAGCAGCGCGAGCATGTCCTGGTCGATCGACATGGCCGCCTGCATGCGGGCCGTGAGCCCCTCGGCGACCACGTCGGCTCCGTGCGCACGGAGCCGTTCGGCGAATCCTCGCTCGAAGGCTTCGGCGTCGATACGGCCGCACTCGTGGTCGGCCAGGAGGGTGCGTGATGCCTCGTCCCGGCCGAGGAGGTCGAGCGGCAGGCGCGGGTCGCCGCCGAGCGAGGCGCCGAAGTCC
Source organism: Streptomyces sp. NPDC051738 (assembly GCF_044453205.1). Taxonomy (NCBI): domain Bacteria; kingdom Bacillati; phylum Actinomycetota; class Actinomycetes; order Kitasatosporales; family Streptomycetaceae; genus Streptomyces; species Streptomyces sp. NPDC051738. The sequence continues at coordinate 28,042 of NZ_JBITCM010000024.1, forward strand.
GTGAAAGCCCGCAACACACTGGAAGTGATGACACCGCCGAAGTCCACGAGGACTGCGGTTCGGGCCTTGTCCGTCACGCTCGACATCTCAGGCAACCTCGAACAGTCCGGCTGCGCCCATTCCGCCGCCGACGCACATCGAGATCACCACATACCGGACGCCCCGACGCTTGCCCTCGATGAGGGCATGCCCCACCAGTCGGGCGCCGGTCATTCCGTACGGATGACCGACCGAGATGGCGCCGCCATTGACGTTGAACCGCTCCGGGTCGATGTGCAGTTCGTCCCGGCAGTACAACGCCTGGGAAGCGAACGCCTCATTGAGTTCCCACAGGCCGATGTCGTCAATGGTGAGGTCGTGCTGCTTCAGCAGCTTCGGAATGGCGAACACCGGCCCGATGCCCATCTCGTCCGGCCCGCAACCGGCAACGGTCATACCCCGGTAGACGCCCAGCGGTTCCAGTCCGCGGCGCTCGGCCTCCTTCGACTCCATCAGCACCGACGCCGAGGCCCCGTCCGACAACTGCGAGGAGTTGCCCGCCGTGACGCTGGAATGCTCGCTCACCTGACCGTCCGGCAGCACCGGCGCCAACCCGGCCAGGCCCTCGAGCGTCGTCGACGCGCGGTTGCCCTCGTCCCGGGTCAGGGTCACGGCCTCGTCCCGCAGCTCCCCGGACTGCTTGTCCAGGACCTTCTTGACGCTGTCGAGCGCGACGATCTCCTGGTCGAATCGGCCGGCGTCCTGCGCCGCCGCCGTGCGCTGCTGTGAGGCCAGCGCGAACTCGTCCTGGCGTTCCCGGCTCACGCCGTAGCGTTCGGCGACGATCTCCGCCGTGTGCAGCATCGGCAGGTAGATGCCCGGCGCGTGCTCCACCAGCCAGGGATCCGTCATGCGGTGGGTGTTCATGTGGTCGTTCTGCACCAGGGAGATCGACTCGACCCCGCCGCCGACAGCGATCTGCATTCCGTCCGCGACTATCTGCTTGGCGGCCGTCGCAATGGCCATCAGACCCGACGAGCACTGCCGGTCGATCGTCATCCCCGACACGATGTCCGGAAGTCCGGCACGCAGAGCAGCCTGACGCGCGACATTGAAACCCGAGGACCCCTGCTGCACTGCACAGCCGAAGATCACATCCTCGACCTCACCTCCCTCGAGCCCGGCGCGCTGCACCGCGTGCGCAAGGGCATGGGCGGCAAGTTCCTGCGCCTGGGTGTCGTTGAACGCGCCGCGGTACGCCTTTCCGATCGGCGTCCGTGCCGTCGAAACGATGACTGCTTCCCTCATGTCGCCTCACTGATTCCTGTTGGTCCGGTTCGTCCGGGGCCCTCGGGGCCGGAACTCCGAACGCCGCGAGCCGGGCTCGATTGCCGATAGGGGGGCCGAACGCCAACTGCGGCGGGGAGAGGGCTCATTGACCGACTCCTCGGGTGACCGATGACATGTCATGGCCGCAGGGGTGACAGGGGTCGGCCCGCGACCGTTATAGTTGAATTCGGCGTCAGGTTCAACCATGCCCCGGGTCTTGACAGCCCGCTCCTGCGCCTGGAAGGTACCGACCAGTCGGTATAAAGAGGTGGGGTCGTGACCCAGCTGAGCATCTCCACGGATGCGGGTGTGTTCGACGCGATCGCGGCGGGACCGCCCGAGGGCCGCCCGGTGCTGCTGCTGCACGGCTTCCCGCAGACGGGGCTGGTGTGGCGACGGCAGATCGAGGCCTTGGCCGCGCACGGCTACCGGGTGGCGGCACCCGACCAGCGTGGGTACTCCCCCGGCGCCCGCCCCGAGCGGCCCGAGGGCTATCGCATCAGCCTTCTCGTAGACGACGTGGTCGCGATCAGCGAGGAACTGGGCTGGGCGGCGTTCGACCTCGTCGGCCATGACTGGGGAGGCGCGGTGGCCTGGTGGACCGCGCACGCCCACCCCGACCGCGTACGCACCCTGACGGTTGCCTCGACACCTCATCCCGGCGCCCTGGCCACCGCCCTGCGCACCGACGACGACCAGCGCAAGCGTTCGCAATACATGATCGACTGGCGCGAAACACCCGCGACCGAGGAGCGCATGCTCGCCCACGATGCCCAAGAACTTCGCGGTTTCTACGCCGGAAAGGTCCCGCAAGACAGTGCGGACGCCTACGTACGCCACCTGTCCCAGCCCGGCGCTCTCACCGCGGCACTGAACTGGTACCGGGCCGGCCGCCCCGACGGCGCGATCGACGTTGTCGACCTGCCCACGCTGTACGTCTGGAGCACGGAGGACAGCGCGTTCGGCCCGGCAGCCGCGCAGGAGACCGAGCGATGGGTCAACGGGCCGTACCGGTTCGAGACCCTCCAGGGCGTCAGCCACTGGATCCCCGAGGAGGCGCCCGAAACGCTGAGCCGCCTCCTGCTCGAACACCTGCGAGCGCACGGCGAGTACTGAACCCGCAGCGAATATCCCGTTCGTCGACTCTCCGGAGAGATGACCCCATGGAGACTGCGCGCGCGGCCTGGCGCCGCCTCGAGCCCGTCCACGCAATGATCTACTTCGTCCCCGAGGGGAGGCGACGGTACGCGGACCTCGGCCTGAGCGGTCGCGCCGGGTACTTCACCTCCAGGAGCGCCGCGTTCGGCCGCGCATCCGCCGAGCTGGTCATCTCGACCTTCTACAACTTCAACCCCGATGTCGTACGGCAGGCGGTCGATGGGGCCTGGGACGCCACTACGCCGCAGCAGGTGTTGGACGCGCGGTACGACGCGGCGGGCGAAGCCCTGCGACGGGCGGGAATCCACGGGTTGCCCAACTTCGACGTGGTGCTGGCGCTGACCCGCCGGGCCGCCGAGGCGGCCTGCGAACACGCGCAGGGCCGCCCGCTGTTCGCCGCGCATGCCGCACTGCCTTGGCCGCAGGAGCCGGTACTGCAGCTGTGGCATGCTCAGACACTGCTCCGGGAGTTCCGTGGAGACGGCCATGTCGCGTGCCTGCTGAGCGAGGGTGTCTCAGGCTTGGAGGCCCTGGTTCTGCACGCCGCGACCGGTGATGTTCCCGTCGACTTCCTCAAGGCGAGCCGTGCATGGCCCGAGGAGGAGTGGGCCGGCACCCAGGAGCGCCTACGCACGCGAGGCCTCCTCGACGGCGACTCCCTCAGCCCGGAAGGCGTACTCCTGCGCCGGCACATCGAGGACCGCACCGACCGCCTGGCCCTCCCCGCCTACGCCGTCCTGGGTGACGCCGACTGTGAGCGTCTCGCCGAACTCGCCAGCCCCTTCGGTCGCGCCGTCGTCGAAGCCGGCCTTCTCAAACTCGGCTGACCGGGCCCTCATCCCCCCCCGCCTCGTGCTTCATCCGCTGGAACCAGCGGCCATACCCTGGGAGAAGGCCGTGTCCGCGACAACGGACGGACCATGACGCGGGCTCGCCGGTTGTAATCCGTCGCTGAGCAGCCAGGTGGCGAGGTTGAGCAGATCGGTGTCGGTGTAGTCGGGGAGGACGGGACGCGGGCCACGGGTGTCTGCTGCGGGCGGGGGTGCGGCGGGACGTGGGGCGGGCTCGGGTTCGGGGGTGGGTGGGACATGGTCGGCCTGTCGTGAGGCGTCGCGCGCGAGGACCATCTGGCCGAGGGCGGCGAGGACCTGCTGTTCAAAGCCGTTGAGGTTCCAGTCGGTGCGTGCGGTCCCGGTTCGGTGGAGGTCGCCTCCGTGGGAGCAGTACTCGAGGAAGGCGCGCAGCATTTCGGGGCCACGGTTGCGGGTGGCTCTGAGTTTGCCGAGGTCGAAGTCGTGGTGGGTGAAGGAGCTGACGACGGTCATCGACTGGCGGGCGCGGGTGATGGCCACGTTCAGGCGGCGCTCTCCCCGTTGTTGAGCGGGCCGAAGTCCGGTTCGCAGAACCCGGCGATCATCATCAAGGTGGTGGACTTGCCGGAGCCGGAGAACCAGGAAGGTGACGAACTCGCCCCCCGCGATCTCCATGGAGACCTCGTCGCGGAAGCCTTCGGCATCGGGCTTCCGGGGCCTGGTCTGCGGCCAGGAACCGGCACGACCATGTGCAGCAGCACCTACCACGATCTTCTCCAGATCGACGTGGGGCCGATGGGTCGGTCAGGCGTACCGCAGCGTGGCCGAGAAGTTCCGCCCACTCATCCCGCGAGGGTGGTCCGACCCAGCCCAGCGCGGCACCTCCACCTACCAGATCAACCAGGATCCGACGGGCCGACTCCGCAAACCGGAGTGCCTCAGTTAGCTGTGACCGCGCTTCGGTGACGATTACGGCCAGTGCATGGGTGGTCCGTACTTCGTCACTTCGTCGAGGCGATCCTTCACGCAACCATGGTCGGGACCAATGGAGTCGTCGGTTGATTTCTCGAGGGGCAGAGAGCGCGTATGGACATTCGGCAGCTGGAGTACTTCCTTGCGATTGTTGATCGTGGGGGGTTCAACCGTGCGGCCTCGGCTCTGTACGTGTCGCAGCCGTCGCTGTCGCAGGCCGTGCGGGCGCTGGAGCGTGATCTCGGCTCCGAGCTGTTCCATCGCATCGGGCGTAGGGCAGTCCTGACGGAGGCCGGAAGGGCCCTGATCGAGCCTGCCCGGGAGGCCGTGCGGAGTCTTCAGACGGCGCGGGCGAGTGTCGCGGCGGTGCATGAGCTGCGTGAGGGGCGCCTGGATGTGGCATCCATGCCGTCGCAGGCGGTGGAGCCGCTGACGACCTTGGTGAGTGCCTTCAGCCATCGGTATCCCGGCGTCGCTGTGGCCATCAAAGCGGCGTTCACGTCGCGTGATGTGATCGACATGGTGCGCACGGGTGCCGTGGAGTTGGGGCTCCTGGCGTCCGCCGGTCCGGTCTCCGACAAGGAGGTCGCCTCACATGCGCTGGGGCGGCAGCGTTTTGTGCTGGTGGTGTCGACCGACGGCCCGTTCTCTGATCGGACGGCAGTGGAGTGCCGGGAGCTTGCGGGCCAGCGGCTGATCGTCGGGCAGCCGGGTACCGGGATGCGCGCCTACGTCGACGCGCTGCGGGAGCAGGGCATCGAGTTCACCGTCGCCGCCGAGACCGAGCACCGTGTGTCGCTCATGCCCCTGGTAACGGCCGGGGTCGGGCTCGCGGTGGTGACGGATTCCTGGCGGGACGTCGCCCGGCGACTGGGCGCCCGCGTCCTGGACATCGAGCCGGAGACCACCTTGGACATCGCCCTCGTCAGCCGCCGCGGCAGCCTGTCGCCCGCAGCCGCCGCGTTCGTCACGAGCGCAACCTCGGCCGCCGACTGCCGATAGGCACTGCTTATAAGGGAGATCCGCTTTGCGTCTTGGACGCCCCACGGACCGCCTTGCTGCAATCGACGGCATGACAACGAACCACCGCATTGCCCTGATCCCCGGCGACGGCATCGGCGCCGAGGTACTGCCCCCAGCACAGCAGGTGCTCGATGTTCTCGGCCGCCGCCACGGCTTCAGCCTGTCCTACACGACGTACGAAGACTGGTCGTGCGAGCGGTACCTGCGGGAGGGCGCCATGATGCCCGCCGACGGGATCGACCAGCTGCGCGACAAGGACGCGATCCTGCTGGGCGCGGTGGGATACCCGGGGGTGCCCGACCATGTCTCGCTGTGGGGGCTGCTGATCCCGATCCGGCGCAGCTTCCGCCAGTACGTCAATCTCCGGCCCATCCGTGTCTTCGAAGGCATCGACAGTCCGCTGCGTGGCGCACGGCCGGGCGAGGTCGATTTCGTCGTCGTACGCGAGAACATGGAAGGCGAGTACAGCGAGGTCGGCGGCCGACTCAACCGCGGCTTCCCGGACGAGATCGCCGTGCAGGAGGCCGTGTTCACCCGGGCCGGCGTCACACGCGTGCTGGACTACGCCTTCACGCTCGCCTCCCAGCGCGGCGGCCGCCTGACCTCCGCGACCAAGTCGAACGGCATCGTGCACACCATGCCGTTCTGGGACCAGCTCGTCACCGAGCGGGCCGCCTCGTTCCCGCAGGTCACCTGGGACCAGGAGCACATCGACGCGCTCGCGGCCAAGTTCGTCCTCGAACCAGGCCGCTTCGACGTCGTCGTCGCCTCCAACCTCTTCGGCGACATCCTCAGCGACCTCGCGGCCGCGGTCGCCGGATCCATCGGCATCGCCCCGGCGGCCAACCTCAACCCCGAGCGGGACTTCCCCTCGATGTTCGAGCCGGTGCACGGCTCCGCGCCCGACATCGCGGGCCAGGGCATCGCCAACCCGCTCGGCGCGATCTGGTCCGCGGCCATGATGCTCGACCACCTCGGCCATCCCGCCGCGGCCAGGGACATCACGGACGCGATCGCCTCGGTCCTGGCCAAGACCGATATCCGCACCCGTGACCTGGGCGGAACCGCGAACACCGCCGAGTTCACCGACAAGCTGATCGAGCTCCTCTGAGCCATCTCCCCCTCGGTGGGCGGCAGGGACGACCGCCCACCGCTCACCGGGCACTCCCGCGCCCTCTCCCCAGCGGAACAGGCCGCGAGCCTTCCGGAAAGTCTGCCGACGCAAGCCTGAACCGCTGGGCAGCCACCCACGTCCCAGGTCCTCGTCGCGCCATGCCCGGGAGGAGCGTACGCCGGATGCGTACGCGCGCTCGGGCCCGGCCAGAACAGGCCGGGCCCGAGCTCAGTCACAACGGCATGAGGCGTCTCCCGCTGGCACCGTTCGCCGCGAGGTTACTCCGCGTGACGACCGGCGTGCCGGTCATGCGCCGGGAGCAGCTGCTTCTCGCGCGTCCAGGACCAGCACCGCGACGTGCAGGGACGTGCGCTGCAGACCTGATTCCAGGTCGCAGCCGAGAAGCCGTTCGATGGTGTGGAGGCGCTGGTAGTACGCCTGCCGGGACATGCCGGCGCGTTTGGCCGCGACCGACTTGTTCCCGGCCGCCGCCAGATAGGCGCGCAGTGCCGGGAGCAGATCTCCGCTGTTGCGGTCGTCGTGCTCGATGAGGCGGGTCAGTTGCCGTTCCGCGTACCGCTGAAGACGGGTGTCCTCCCGCAGGACGCCCAGCAACTCCGGCAGCCGGACGTCGGCGGGGACGTAGAACCACCGCTCCGGGGAGGCCGGTGTGATGGCCTCGGCCGTCTGCTCGGCCTCCTGCCACGACCGGGCGATCCCGGAGAGGTCGGTCACCCCGGGGCCGACGGCGACGACGGCCTCCGGTCCCAGCTCCTCCCGGGTCAGACGGCCGATCCGCTCGGCGACCGGCTGCCAGGCGCTCGCCTGGGCCAGTGCCAGAAGTACGCCGATCCGGCCCGGGGCCGTCTCGCCGACCAGGGCGCGGACGCCGGTCTGCGCCAGCGCCTTCGCGATCCGTTCGTCGAGGTGCTCACCCTCGGTGCCGGTGTGCGTGTGGCGGATGACCACGGCGAAGAGCCGGTGCCCGAAGGCCGGGAGCCCCAGTGCCTCGGCGCGGGCGCGCGCGTCCGCGGGGGAACGGAAGCGCCGTTCGTACAGGTCCCGCAGTACGGAGCGGTGGGCCCGTCGCTCCCACCAGGCCGGCCCGGCCAGGCGCGCCATGGTCAGCGCGACCGCCGCCCGCTCCAGCACCAGGACGTGTTCCGGGTCGGGCTCGGCGTTCAGCCGGCCCTCCAGCAGGACCAGCCGCCCCCACAGCCCGTGGTGGTCCTGCACCGGTGCGATCAGCCACCCCTCCGGGCCGCTCGGCGTGATCGTCTCCGGCGTGGGGGCAGCCCGCGAACGTCGCGACCAGGCCGACACCACCGGCTCGTACGGCCGGCCGAGCAGCTCGCACATCAGGACCCGGTGAGTGAGGTCCTCCAGCACCACGGGGGCTCCGGTGAGCTCCGCGGTGGTGTGTACCAGTTCCTCGGGGTCCGCGCCCCGCAGCGTCAGGGCGGTGAAGATGTCCTGGATGTCCCTCCCGCGACGCAGCAGGGCCCCCTGGGCGTCAAGGATGAGCGCGTGCACCGTCTGCGTGACGTCGATGAACCGGACGCCACGGGCCAGCTCGACCAGCGGCACTTCACGGGCACGGCACGCCGCCACCAGCTCGTCGGGCACCTTCCGGTACCGGTAACCGAGCTCCACGATCAGACCGGCCGCGCCGACGTCGGCGAGCTGGTCGACGTAGCCGCGCAGCTCGGAGGCGTCCTCGGGATGCGGCATGCCGGTCGTCAGCACCAGCTCGCCGCCCTCCAGGAAATCGGCGGGGTTGAGCAGCTCGGTGACATGCACCCAGCGCACCGCCCTGTCCAGCTGTGACTCACCGGCCAGCACGCGCGGCATCCCTTCGGCGAGCACGGGCAGGCTCAGTACCTCCGCGATGGTGGGGAACTGCCCGGCTGCAGGACGTCTGGGCGGCATAGGGGGTGCTTTCATCCGAGGGGATCGGGCTCACCCTCGCACCGGCCACTCACCGTGACAAGAGGGTGCCCGGCATTTCGTGCGGCCCGGCCGTCCGCAGTGACAGACCGTCTCGAGAAGGCCCCAAGGTGGAACACAGTGTGGGTTGACCTGCAGGTTCCCCCGGGACGAAAGTGAACGCCATCCCCAGCGGGACCCGAACCGGAAGGGTCCACACGGTGTCCGCACCGAACTGGGCCCGACTGCCACCCAGGCCACACCATCGAAAGGAGCGACCTCATGCGCATCCCGAAGCGCGTCGCCGTGATCGGTGCCGGCAGCATGGGCAGCCAGGCAATGTGGCGACTGGCCGCCCGCGGAGCCGAGGTCATCGGCTACGACCGGTACGCGCCGGGTCACGACCGCGGCGCGGCCGGGGGCGAGAGTCGCATCTTCCGAGCCGCCCACCTCGGCGAACCCGGGTACGTTCCGCTGCTGCGGCTCGCGGACGGGCTGTGGGAGCAGCTCCAGGCGGAGACGGGCCGGACGCTGCGACGCCGCAGCGGCTGCCTCGTGATGGGAGAGACCGCATCACCGGCCATGCGCCAGCTCCTCTCCTCCAGCGCCACCCATCGTCTGGATCACGAGGTACTGGACCGGGAGGAACTCGCCCGCCGCTTCCCGCAGCACCGTCTCCCGGACGGGCACACCGCCGTCCTCGACCGCGAGGGCGCCGTCATCAGGCCCGAGGCGTCGGTCCAGGCGGCCGCCACCCGCGCCGAGCAGCTGGGCGCCCTGCTGCACCGCTACACCCCGGTGCGGGAGGTCGTGCCTGCGGCGGGAGGCGGCGTGCAGATCGTCACCGACCAGGGCACTGACCACGTTGATGCCGCCGTGGTGACCGTGGGCCCCTGGATCAACACACTGCTCCCGGACCTCCCACGGACCGTCGACGTCCGCCGGGTGGTCTGCTCCTGGCACCTGCCCACCCGCCACGACTGGTTCGCGGGCGGAGCTCCCCCCTTCGTACGTGCCACACCCCACGACTGCTTCGGGCTCCCGTCGCCCGACGGCATCTCCGTCAAGCTCGGTCTCTCCTTCGCACGCCATCTGCCGGTGCCCGAGCCCGAACGGCTCGACCGTACGGTCCGTCCCGAAGAACTCGGCACCTTCCGTGAGCTCATCAGTGAACTCATGCCCGACCTGAACCCCGACCCCATCAGGATGTCGGCCTACATGGAGGGCTACACGGAGTCCGGAAACCCGCTCGTCGGTCATCTCCCCGGCGAGGACGACATCATCGTCATGGCCGGATTCTCCGGCAGCGGCTTCAAGATCTCGCCCGCGATGGGAGAGATCGCCGCCGACCTGGCGCTCGACGACACCACTGATCACCCCATCGACTTCCTCGCTCCGGCAGGAGTCGGCGCCGCCTGATCCCCGGCGATGCCGACGGCACCGCCCCCGCCCCCCCACCCCGACATCTCTGTCATGGGCATGCCCGAAAAGCCCACACGCCGACCGTAACCAGTTCCCCTGAGCAAAGACAGGACCATCCTCATGCCCATTCCCTCGTTTCAGTTCCGCCCGAAGTACGTCTCGTTCGACTGCTACGGCACGTTGATCGAGTGGCCGATGACCCCCATCACGCGTGAGCTCGTCGGCGACCAGATCCCCGCCGAGCAGTGGGACCAGTTCGTCCGGGAGTTCCGCGGCTACCGCTACGACCAGGTCCGCGGCGAGTACTACCCCTACGAGCAGGTGCTGCAGGACTCCTTCGAGCGGGTCTGCCGCAAGTGGGGTGTCAAGGCGGCGCCGGACGCCGGCAAGCGGTTCGCCGACGGCGTGCGCAGCTGGGGCCCGCACGCCGACGTGCCGGAACCGCTGAAGAAGATGGGCGAGAACTACAAGTTGGTGATCTTCTCCAACGCCGGGGACGCCTACCTGGAGGAGAGCGTGCCCCGGCTCGGCGCGGACTTCCACGCGGTCTTCACCGCGGAGCAGGCCGGCTACTACAAGCCCCGGTACGCCGCGTTCGAGTACATGCTCGACCAACTCGACGCGTCCCCCGAGGACTTCGTGCACGTCTCCTCCCACACCCGCTACGACCTGATGCCGATGCACGACATGGGCTTCCGCAACCTCATCCTCCTGGACCGTGGCTGCGACCCGGTCACCCACGGCTACGACTACGTGACCGTGAAGTCCCTGGACGACCTCAACACCATGCTCGGCATCTGACTCGCGACGCCCCTCGTCCCGCACGGACAACCCCGAAGGACCCCCACCCCCCACCTCAGCGTTTTCCGCTCCCCCGAATCCACACCCATCACCAGGAGGCGCCCGATGGAAGCCAACCGGATAGGACGCAGAACCGTACTCCGCACCGCAGGCGCGCTGGCCGCCGCCACCGCGGTGACCGGCTGCGGCACCCTCATGGGCACCGGCGAAAGCCGCGGCTCGTCGGGCGGCGGTAAGAAGAGGCTCGTCGTCAGCAACAGCGGTGGCGCCTACAACGACGCCTTGACGAAGGCGATCTACGAGCCGTTCGCCAAGGAGACCGGCATCACGGTCACGACGGTCAACTACCAGTCGGCGCAAATCATCGCCCAGGTCAAGCAGGGCCGTCCGCAGGTGGACCTGATGGACAACACACTGCTGAACTTCCAGAAGATGGCGCGGCTGGAGTGTCTGGAGCCGGTGGACCACGACCGGCTGAAGAGTGTCAAGGGCGCCGGGATCGCGGAGCACAACCTGCCGGAGCACGCGGTCGGCAAGAACGTGTGGGCGAGCGTGATGGCCTACCGCACGGACAGCCTCAAGCGTGTCCCGAAGAGCTGGGCCGACTTCTGGAACACGGACGCCTTCGCCGGTCCGCGCTCGCTGCAGAGCGCGGAGGCGGACCTGCCGGAGCTGGAGTTCGCACTGCTGGCCGACGGGGTGCCGCTGGACAAGCTGTACCCGCTCGATGTGGACCGCGCCTTCGCGTCGATGTCGCGGATCCGCGGTGATGTGAAGAAGTTCTGGAACACCGGCGCCCTGCCGGCCGTCCTGCTCGGCCGCAAGGAGGTCGTCGCGACCAGCCTGTGGGGCGGTCGCGCGGACGAGCTCATCAAGCAGGGGATGCCGGTCGCCTACCAGTGGAACGGCGCCCGCAGGATGACCAACGGCTGGGGCGTCCCGAAGGGCGCGGACAACACGGACGCGGCCTACAAGCTGATCGACTTCTCGCTGCGGCCCGAGGTGCAGGCGGCGTTCGCCAAGCTCAGCCCCACCGGCGGCCCGGTCGTCCCGGCGGCAACCAAGCAGCTCTCGGACGACGTCCTGGCCACGCTGCCGACCTCGCCGCAGAACCTCAAGACCGGGTTCGATGCCGATGCCGCCTGGTGGGACAAGAACCGTGACGCCGTCATCAAGCGCTGGCAGGAGTGGGCCGATGCCTGAGCGGACCCAGAGTCTGACCGCCGGAAAGCTGTCCGCCGACGACCTCGCCGCTGCCCTGGCCCCTCGCTCCTCCTCACCGACGGGCAAGTCGCTGTCGGTGACGGGGCTGCGCAAGTCCTACGGCGGGACGACGGTGGTCGACGGCGTGGACATGGAGATCGCGGCCGGTGAGTTCGTCACCTTCCTCGGCGCGTCGGGCTCCGGCAAGACGACCACGCTGATGATGCTGGCCGGGTTCACCGAGCCCGACTCCGGCTCCGTCGCAGTGGACGGCCATGACATCACCCGGCTCAATCCGGGCAAGCGTGACTTCGGTTTCGTCTTCCAGCAGTACCTGCTCTTCCCGCACATGACGGTCGCCGAGAACGTCGCCTTCCCGCTGCAACTGCGGGGGGTGGACAAGGCGGAGATCCGCCGCCGGGTGGGTGAGACGCTGGAGGCGGCGGGCCTGTCGAAGTTCGCCGGCCGCAAGCCCCGTGAGCTCTCCGGCGGCCAGCAGCAGCGCGTCGCCCTGTGCCGGGTCCTGGTCTACCGCCCACCGATCGTGCTGATGGACGAACCACTGGGCGCGCTGGACAAGAAGCTGCGCGACCAGATGCAGACCGAGATCAAGTCCATCCAGCGCGAACTCGGCCTGACCGTCATCTACGTGACACACGACCAGGAGGAAGCCCTCGTCCTGTCCGACCGGATCGCCATCATGAAAGACGGCCGTATCGAGCAGTTCGACACCCCCCGCGGCCTGTTCGAACGCCCCCGCACCCCCTTCGTCGCCGACTTCCTCGGCGCCGCCAACTTCCTCACCGGCAAGGTCGAGGACGGCCGGGGAGACGACTTCACCCGCGTGCGACTGGACACCGGCGGCGTCCTCACGGCCCGTGCCCACCCCTGCGTGCCCGGACAGAGCGTGCGCGCCGCGGTGCGGCCGGGCAAGCTGCGCCTGGTCAGCGCCGAGGAGAGCTGCTGTACCGGCACGGTCGAGACGGCCGTCTACGTCGGCTCGCTCACCCGGATCACCGTCCGCCTGGACGGTGCCGCTCCGGGGACCCCGCCGCTGCGGATCGAAACCGCCCTGGCCCCGCCACGTCCGGGCGAACGCGTATGCGTGACCGCCGACCGGGACGACGTCAGCGTCTTCGACGCCACGGACGGGGGGTGAGCCGTGGCCGGCACCGCTCTCGCACCTGCCAAGGTGCGTGTGAAAACGTCCGAGAAGCGTGGGCACCGCTCCCGGATTGCCCTGGTCAACGCCGTCCCCGTCACGGTGTTCCTGCTGGTGTTGTTCGTCTACCCGATCATCGGGGTGCTCTCCCTCAGCCTGGAGGGCGACAGTGGGGGCTTCACCCTGCACTGGTACGCCGACGCCCTCAGCGGCGTGAACCTGTCCGTGCTGCTGTCCACCCTGCGGATCTCCGCGGAGACCGCGCTGCTGAGTCTCCTGGTGGGTTTTGTCCTGGCGCACGCCATCGCCCGGATGCGGCCCGTCTTCGCCGCGCTGGCCATGCTGATCGTGGTCGTGCCGCACTTCATCAGTGCCCTGGTACGCACCTACGGCTGGATCATCATGCTCGGCGAGCATGGCCTCATCAACACCCTGGCCACCTCCGTGCACGCCCCCGGCGCCCCCTACTCGCTGCTCTACAACGAGACCGGTGTCGTCATCGGGACCACCTCGGTGATGCTGCCCTACACCGTCCTCGTCCTGCAGGGCGTGATGCGGGGCGTCGACGGCCGGCTCCTGGCCGCAGCGGCAGGCTTCGGCGCGAGCCGGTTCACCATCTTCCGCAGGATCTACCTGCCGCTGGTCGCGCCCGGGATCGGCACTGCGGGGCTGCTCAGCTTCATCCTCTGCCTGGGCTACTACATCACCCCGGCCCTGATGGGCGGCGGCAAGCAGACGGTCGTCGCGGCGCTGATCGACCAGCAGGTGATGAAGCAGGACCAGTGGAACTCCGCCGCCGCCTTCGGCGTCATCCTGCTCCTGCTCACCTTCGCCGGCCTGGGCGTGCTCGGCCTGGCCAAGCTCCGCCGCACCAAGGCACACGCACGAAGGAGCAGCTCATGATGGAACTGCCCCCCACCCGCGCCGGACACATCGGCCGCGCCCTGAGCGCCACCGCCATCCTGCTCTTCCTGGCCATGCCGATCGTGATCATCCTGGTCACCTCCTTCGGCGCGGACGGCATCGGCACCTTCCCGCCCAAGGAGTACAGCACCCGCTGGTACGAGCAGATGGCCGCACCCGGCGGCAACTGGGCCACCTCCATCGCCCTGTCCAGCCTGGTCGCCGCACTGACCACGGTGTTCTCCCTCATCCTGGGAGTCACCGCGGCCACCGCCCTGGCCCGCGGCCGACTGCCCCTGCACGCAGCCGTCTACGGACTGGTCCTGGCCCCCATGCTCATCCCCCAAGTGGTCATCGCACTCGGCCTGTTCCTGTTCTTCGAACCCGTCGGCATGCTCGGCAGCCCCCTGGCCATCGCACTCGGCCACACGGTGCTCGCCGCACCCATCGCCATCCTCATCATGATCTCCACCCTGAAGGGCATCGACGAACGGCTCGAAGACGCCGCCGCCAGCATGGGCGCCAGCCGGATGACCATCGCCCGGCGCATCACCTTCCCCCTGGCCACACCCGGCCTCATCGCCGCAGCGGTGTTCTCCTTCATCACCAGCTTCGACGAGTTCTTCATCGCCCAGTTCATGTCGACACCCGACACCCGCACCCTGCCGGTCCTGGTCTTCAACGCCCTGCAGTTCGACGTCGACCCCACCGTCACCGCCGTCAGCGCCGTGCTCATCGCCCTGGCCATCCTCGCCCTCGCCCTGGTCGCCCTTGTCCGCAAACTCGGCGGCCACCGCAACCAGCAAGGCGGCGTCCTCCCCGTCGAACGCCTCAACTGAGCCCTGCGCCGGCACGGGACGCGATACCGCTGACAGCGCCGTCGGCCGGGCCCTGGTGGCGCCCGGCCGCGCCCCACTTCGAAACTCCCCGCAGAGGACCCGAAATGAAGACGATTCCCTACTGGATAGAAACCGCTGGGGTGTTTCCCGACCGGTCCGGCAAGCCGCTGACCGAGGACACCGACCTGGTGGTCGTCGGCGCCGGCCTGACGGGTCTGTCCACAGCCCTGCACGCCGCCCGCAAGGGTGCCCGTGTCACCCTTGTCGAGAAGGGCCAGATCGGTTCCGGTGCCTCAGCGCGCAACGGAGGCATGGCGAACCTGGGCTTCACGATCGGCGTGAGCCAGGCCATCCGCCGGTACGGACTCGAACGGGCCCGCGAGATCTACAACTCCTACGGCGAGGCCGTGGACACCGTCGAGCGGCTCGTGAACGAGGAGTCCATCGACTGCCAGTTCAGTCGCGTCGGACGTCTGGGCGTCGCCTCCCGCCCCGCGCACTTCGAGAACAAGAAGGCCCAACAGCGCGACCTGGCCAAGCACTTCGGACACGAGACCACTCTGATCGGCAAGTCCGAGCTGCGTTCCGAGATCGGGTCCGACGCCTACCACGGCGGCCTGCTCGACCCGTTCAGCGCCGCACTGCACGTCGGCCGCTTCGTGCGCGGCATGGCCGAGGCGTGCGAGCGCACCGGCGTCGAGATCCACGAGCGCAACGCGGCCATCGCCGTACGGCGAACCGCCGCCGGCCGGTTCGAGGTCAGCACCGAGCGCGGTGTGATCCGCGCCGGGCAGGTCATGATGGCCACCGACGCCTACACCGACAAGAACTTCCCGTGGCTGCGCCGCCGGCAGGTCTGCCTGGGCAGCTTCATCATCGTGACCGAGCCGCTCGGCGAGGAGCTCGCCCGGGACATCATCCCCAAGGCCCGCCTCATCGTCGACTCCAACAAGGTCTGCCACTACTTCCGGCTCACTCCGGACAACCGGCTGCTGTTCGGCGGCCGTGCCCGTTTCGCGCCGTCCGATCCCACCTCGGACAAGAAGAGCGGGGTCGTTCTGTTCCGTGAGATGTGCGAGATCTTCCCCCAACTCGCCCGGACAAAGGTCGAGTACGTGTGGGGTGGCTCCGTCGGTTTCGCGATGGACCGCATCGTGCACGCCGGGCAGACCGAGGACGGCGTCTACTACTCCATGGGATACGCGGGCCACGGCGTGCAGATGGCCACGCACATGGGGCAGGTCATGGCCGAGGTGATGGACGGCCACCCCGAGGTCAGCCCCGTCCGCGACCTGGCCCCGCCCCGCATCCCCCTCTACAACGGCACTGCCTGGTTCCTGCCCTTCGCGGGCGCCTACTACAAGACGCTGGACCGCATCCGCTGACCGGTCGGCAGCCCCTCTACACATACAAGGAGATACCCACCATGACTGTCGTCCGTGATGTTCCCAAGCAGCTGTTCATCGGCGGTGGCTGGCAGGACGCCGAGTCCGGCCGGACCCTGTCCGTCGACAACCCGGCCACCGGCGAGGAACTGTGCCGGGTCGCCGACGCCTCACCCGCCGACGGCCGGCGTGCCGTCGAGGCGGCGGTCGCCGCGCAGGCCGCCTGGGCCGCCACTCCGCCCCGGGTGCGCAGCGAGATCCTGCGCCGCGCCTACGACATCATCATCGCGCGCACCGAGGACCTCGCGCTGCTGATGACCCTGGAGATGGGCAAGCCCCTGGCCGAGGCGCGTGCTGAAGTCGCCTACGCGGCGGAGTTCTTCCGCTGGTTCTCCGAGGAAGCCGTCCGTATCGACGGCGGGTTGACCACCGCCCCCGACGGCAGGAACCGCCTGCTGGTCACCCGTCAGCCCGTCGGCCCCTGTCTGCTCATCACCCCCTGGAACTTCCCTCTGGCGATGGGCACCCGCAAGATCGGCCCCGCCATCGCCGCCGGATGCACCATCGTTCTCAAACCCGCACCCCAGACCCCCCTGGCCAGCCTCGCCCTGGCGGAGATCCTCACCGAAGCGGGTCTGCCGGCCGGTGTGCTGAACATCGTCACCACCACCGACGCCGCCGGTGTCGTCGAGCCGCTGCTGCGCGGGGAGCGAAGCGAGATGGGGGTCCCCCCGGCCGGAGGCTGGGGGAAGATCCGCAAGCTCTCCTTCACCGGCTCCACCCAGGTCGGCCGGATCCTGCTGGCCCAGTGCGCCGACACCGTCATCCGCACCTCCATGGAACTGGGCGGCAACGCCCCCCTCATCGTCTTCGACGACGCCGATCTCGACGTGGCCGTCGAAGGCACCATGGTCGCCAAGATGCGCAACATGGGCGAGTCCTGCTGCGCAGCCAACCGCATCTACGTCCACACCTCGATCGCCGACGAGTTCGCCACCCGCCTCACCGCCCGCATGGCCGCCCTGACCGTCGGCGACGGCACCGAACCCGGCACCGACGTCGGCCCCCTCATCGACGCCGCCGGCCGCAGCAAGGCCCACGACCTGGTGCGGGACGCCGTCAAGCGCGGCGCCACCGTCCTGACCGGCGGTGAACTCCCCGAGGGGCCGGGCTGCTTCTACCCGCCGACCGTCCTGACCGGCATCGCCCCCGACTCCGCGATCATCGACACGGAGATCTTCGGCCCGGTCGCCGCGATCCGTACCTTCGACACCGAGGACGAGGCCATCGCCGCCGCCAACGACACCGAATTCGGCCTGGCCGCCTACCTGTTCACCCAGAACCTCGACCGCGCCCTGCGCGTCGCCGAACGCCTCGAAAGCGGCATGATCGGCCTCAACACCGGACTGGTCTCCAACCCCGCCGCCCCCTTCGGCGGCGTCAAGCAGTCCGGACTGGGCCGCGAAGGCGGACGCGTCGGCATCGACGAGTTCCTCGAATACAAGTACATCGCCGTCCCTACCGGAGCCTGACATGGCCGACCGCCTCGTCGTCCTCTACCGGGGCAACCGGCCCCCCGCCACAGGACTCATCGAGCGGCTCGCGGACACCGTCTACGCCACCGAGGAGGAACTCCCCTACCTCCTCCCCGGTGCCGACGCCCTCCTGGCCTGGGTGACCATCACCCCGGCCATCCGCGAAGCCTGGCCCGACAACCCCGAGAAGGCACCCCGCTGGGTCCACGCGTCCTCCGCGGGAGTGGACTCCTTCCTGTTCCCCGCCCTTGTGGACGATCCGGGCGTTGTCCTGACCAACGCCCGCGGGGTCTACGACCAGCCGACCGCCGAGTACGTCCTCGGCCTGATCCTCGCCCTCGCCAAGGACTTCCCCGGCACCTGGGAGCACCAGCGGCGCCGGGAGTGGCGCCCACGCCCCAGTGACGGCATCACCGGACGCACCGTGCTGGTCTGGGGCACGGGGCCGATCGGCCGGGCCACCGCCCGGCTGCTGCGGGCCGCCGGCATGCGGGTCTGCGGCGCGGGGCGCAGGGCCCGCACGGACCACCCGGACTTCGGCACGGTCCACGCCTCCGCCACCCTGCACGCAGCCCTGGCGGAGGCGGACTACGTCGTCCTGGCCGCCCCCCTCACCCAAAACACCCGGGGCATGGTCGACGCCCCCGTGCTGGCCGCGATGAAGCCGGGGGCCCGGCTGATCAACGTCGGCCGGGGCGGACTCGTCGACGAGGAGGCGCTGGTCGACCACCTCGCCGCCGGACGGCTCGCCGGCGCGGCCCTGGACGTGTTCGCCCAGGAACCGCTGCCTGCCGAATCACCCCTGTGGGACATGCCCGGCGTGATGATCTCCCCGCACACGGCGGGCGAGACCACCAGCGAGCGGGAGGCGCTCGTCGAGGTGTTCCTCGACAACCTCACCCGGCACATCGAGGGCCGGCCACTGCGCAACGTTGTGGACAAGCGGCGCGGATACGTGATCGACGAGACGCACCGCGCCTGAAGGGCGAGTACGCTGCCGTCCTCCCCGGCACGGGCAGCACCACCAGCGCGGCGGCCGGGGTCACGAGGGCGACCCCGGCCGTGCGCAGCGCCCCGTGGCCCAACCGGGCCGGAAGGTCACGGCAACCATCATTCGGCGGCGGAGATCACCGCACGGGCAAGGCGAGGTACTGGTACTCCAGGAACTCGTCGATTCCGACCCGGCCGCCCTCGCGGCCGAGCCCGGACTGCTTGACGCCGCCGAAGGGCGCGGCCGGGTTGGAGACGAGGCCGGTGTTGAGGCCGACCATGCCGACCTCAAGGCGCTCGCTGACGCGCAGTGCGCGGTCCAGGCCCTGGGTGAAGACGTAGCCGACCAGGCCCCAGGGGGTGTCGTTGGCTCGCCGGATCACCTCGTCCTCGTCGTCGAAGGTGAGGATCGCGGCGACGGGACCGAAGATCTCCGTGTCCATG
Organism: Streptomyces sp. NPDC051738; assembly: GCF_044453205.1. Taxonomy (NCBI): domain Bacteria; kingdom Bacillati; phylum Actinomycetota; class Actinomycetes; order Kitasatosporales; family Streptomycetaceae; genus Streptomyces; species Streptomyces sp. NPDC051738. The sequence goes on from NZ_JBITCM010000024.1 coordinate 47,039, forward strand.
AGACGGCTCTCGGGGGACACGTCCGTGAGCACGGTCGGCGGGTAGAAGCAGCCCGGACCCTCCGGCGTACGGCCACCGACGAGGACTCGGGCACCGCGCTCCACCGCGTCGGCGACCAGCGCCTCCACCTTGCCGCGCCCGGTCCTGTCGATCAGCGGGCCGACGTCGACGCCGTCCCGTGTGCCGGGGCCCACGACGAGCGCGCCCATGCGCTCGGCCAGGCGCCGCCCGAACTCCTGGGCCAGCGACCGGTGCACGAAGAAGCGGTTGGCGGCCGTGCATGCCTCGCCCATGTTGCGCATCTTGGCGATCATCGCGCCGTCCACGGCCTTGTCCAGGTCGGCGTCCTCGAAGACGATGAACGGCGCGTTGCCGCCCAGCTCCATCGAGGTCCGCACGACCGCCTCCGCGCTCTGGGCGAGGAGCAGTTGCCCGACGGCCGTGGAGCCGGTGAAGGACAGCTTGCGAATCCGCCCGCCACGCAGGAGCGGTTCGCACACCTCCCCCGCACGGGAGGTGGTGACGACGTTCAGCACGCCGTCGGGCAGCCCGGCCTCCTTGAGGATCGCGGCGAGGGCCAGGCTGGAGAGAGGGGTCTGCGGGGCCGGCTTGAGCACCATCGTGCAGCCCGCCGCGACGGCCGGCCCGATCTTGCGGGTCCCCATGGCCAACGGGAAGTTCCACGGGGTGATCAGCAGGCACGGGCCGACCGGGCGGCGGGAGAGCAGCATCCGGTTGCGGCCGTCGGGCAGGGTGCCGAAGCCGCCGTCGATGCGGACGGCCTCCTCGGAGAACCAGCGGAAGAACTCCGCCGCGTACGCCACCTCTCCCCTGGCCTCGGCCAGCGGCTTGCCCATCTCGGCCGTCATCAGGTGGGCGAGCTCGTCGGTGCGCTCGACGATGATTTCGTAGGCCCGGCGCAGGATCTCGCTGCGCACCCGGGGTGCCGTACGGGCCCACGCCTCCTGCGCCTGGACGGCCGCGTCCTCCGCGAGCCGGGCGTCCTTGGGGCCGGCGTCGGCCACGTGACACAGGACGTCGCCGGTCGCTGGGTCGTCGACGGGCATGGTGGCGCCGTCCACGGCGTCCACCCAGGCGCCGCCGATGAACAGTTGCGTGGGTGTGTCGGTCATCAGGGCTCTCCTGATCGGTCGGCGGCGGTGTCGAGCAGTTCGGCCAGGTGCAGGGCGCGGATGCCCTGGTCACCGGCGAGATGGTCGATCTGTGTGGCGCAGCTGAAGCCGTCTGCCACGACGGCTACGGGTGTGTCCTGGTCGATGCCGTCGAGGGTTGGCTTCAGCGCCAGTTCGGCGACGGCCATCGAGGTGTCGTAGTGCTGTGCCTCGAAGCCGAAGTTGCCGGCGAGTCCGCAGCAGCCCTCGGCCTCGTCGACCTTCGTCACGCCGAGGCGGCTGAGCAGGTCGCGTGGGTGGCGGCCCTTGAAGGTGGCGTACTCGTGGCAGTGGGTCTGCAGGACGACGTTGTCCGGCAGTTCGGGAGGCGTCCAGCCGGGCGCGGCGAGGTCGCTCAGGGCACCGGTGAAGGTGTGGACGCGAGCCGCGACGCGCTGGGCGGCGTCGGTGCCGAGCAGTTCGGGCACGTCACGCTTGAGGGCCGCGGCGCAGCTGGGTTCGGCCACGATGATGGGCCGGTCGTCGCCGTTGTCCAGCCGGGCGACGGTACGGGCCATCACGCGGCGGGCGATGGACAGCTGGCCGGTGCTGACCCAGGTCAGGCCGCAGCACAGGCCGTCCTGTGCCGTGCAGGGGAGGCCGGCGTCGGCGAGTACGCGGCTCGCCGCTCCCGCCACCTCGGGGCGGAAGGCGCGGGTGAAGCTGTCGACGAAGAGCAGGGCCTTCGCCGGTTCACCGGACTTCGCCGCGCGCAGGACCTTGCGCCGGGCGCGCCGGGAGGCGAAGGCCGGGATCCGGCGCTTCGTGGTCACGCCGCCGAGCCGGGCGAGCAGCTTGCCGACCGGTCCACGCAGCAGCGCGTTGAGCGGGCGGGCGGCGAATCCGGCGAGTGCGGAGGTCAAGGGCAGCCAGCCGAGGGAGTAGTGGGAGCGGGGCCGGAGCCTGCCCTTGTAGTGGTGGTGCAGGAACTCCGCCTTGTACGTGGCCATGTCCACGCCGACCGGGCAGTCGCTGGAACAGGCCTTGCAGGACAGGCACAGGTCGAGCGCGTCACGCACCTCGGTCGAGCGCCAGCCGTCCTCCACCAGCTCGCCCCGCACCATCTCCTGGAGCAGGCGGGACCGGCCCCGCGTGGAGTCGTTCTCCTCGCCCGTGGCCCGGTAGCTGGGACACATCACGCCGCCCGCGTCGCTACGGCAGCGGCCGACACCGACGCAGCGGCGTACCGAGCCCGCGAAGCCGTCCTCGTCGTGCGGGAAGGAGAAGAGGGTCTCGACGGGCAGCACGTCAGCGGGCGTGTGCAGCGCCAGATCGGCGTCGAGCCGGGCCGGTGCCACGATGATGCCCGGGTTGAGCAGTCCCTCGGGGTCGAAGATCTCCTTGAAGGCGGCGAACGCGCGGATCAGCCCGTGGCTGTACATGACCTCCAGCAGCTCGCTGCGGGCCCGCCCGTCGCCGTGTTCACCCGACAGGGTGCCGCCGTGGCCGACGACCAGGGCGGCCGCCTCGCTCAGGAAGCGGCGGGCGGAGCTGCGTCCGTCGGCGGTGGCGAAGTCGAAGTCGATGCGCACATGGACGCAGCCCGCGCCGAAGTGCCCGTAGAGCACGCCGGTCAGGCCGTGGTCGACCAGCAGCTTGCGGAAGTCGCGCAGGTAGGCGGCCAGGTTCGCGGGCGCGACCGCCGCGTCCTCCCAGCCGGGCCATGACTCCCCGCCGTCCACCAGGCGGGCGGCGAGCCCGGCACCGTCCTCACGGACCCGCCACAGCGCACGCCGTTCGGCCGCGCTCTGCACGACGCGCCCGCCGGTCATGCGGCCCCGGGTCTTGAGCACGTCCAGCAGTTCGGCGGCGCGGGCGTCGACCCCGTCCTGGTCGTCACCGTCGAGCTCGACGTACAGCCAGGCCCGCCCGTCGGGCAGTCCGGTGACGGAGTCGGGACCACGCCGGGCACGCATGGTGGCGACGATCGCCTCGTCCATGCCCTCCACGGCGGTGGGATTCCAGCGCAGGATCTCCGGCACGTCCTCGGCCGCGTCGACCACGTCGTCGTAGCCGAGCGTCAGCAGGGTGGAAGCCTGTGCGGTCGCCACCAGGCGGACCGTCGCTGCGGTGACGACCGCACAGGAGCCCTCGGTGCCCACCAGGGCACGTGCCATGTCGAAGCCGTGCTCGGGCAGCAGGTGGTGCAGTTGGTAACCGGAGACCTGGCGCGCAATACGGCCCTGCTCGGTGCGGATCGGCGCCAGGTTGGCGTCGATCAGGCGGCGCACATCCGCTTCGAGGCGGGCGACACGCCGGCCGGCGTCCGTGTCGTTCGGGTCGGCCGCGCGCAGGCCGGTGCGGTCGGCGACGGCCCGCACTCCGTCGGCCGTCACGATCTCCAGCGCCTCGATGTGGCTGCTGGTACGCCCGTGCCGCACCGACCGGTTGCCGCACGCGTCGTTGCCGATCATGCCGCCGAGGGTGCAGCGGCTGTGCGAGGAGGGGTCGGGTCCGAAGGTGAGCCCGTGCACGGCGGTCGCGCTGCGCAGCGCGTCGAGGATCGTTCCTGCCTCGACGCGGGCGGTGCGCGTGATCGGATCGATGTCCAGGATCCGGTTCATGTACCGGGAGAAGTCCAGGACGACACCCGGACCGACCGCGTTGCCGGACAGGCTGGTGCCGCCGCCGCGCGCTGTGACCGGGACGCCCGTCTCACGACAGGCGCGCAGCACCGCGACCACGTCGTCGGCATCGCGGGGGAAGACCACGGCCCGCGGGGGGACCCGGTAGTTGGAGGCGTCGTAGGCGTAGAGGCCGGTGGAGCCCGGTCCGGTCTCCACCCGCAGGCCGGGAGCGGTCTCGGTGAGCCGCGCGACCAGCGGCTCCAGGGCCGTGGTGGTGTCCGTCATCGCCCTGCCGCTCCCGATGTGCCGACCTCGACCGCGGTCGCCCACGCGTGGAGGCCCTCGTCCACCGCCGTCTCGTCGATGACGAGCGCCGGGATCATGCGTACGACCTGGTTCCAGGCGCCGCACAGCAGCAGGAGCAGCCCCTGGTCCACCGCCGCACGTTGCACGCGGGCGGCGGTCTCGGGGTCGGGGCTGCCGTCCTCGGTGACGAATTCGGTGGCCAGCATGAGGCCGAGGCCGCGGACGTCGCCGATGCCCGGCGTCCGGTCGGCCACCGCCTCCAGGCCCTGGCGCAGCCGCTTGCCCATCGCCTCGGCGTTCTCGACCAGCTTCTCGTCGCGTACGACGTCCAGGGTCGCGCAGGCCGCGGCGCAGGCGACGGCGTTGGCGCCGTACGTGCCGCCCTGCGAGCCGGGCCACGCCTTGGTCATCAGCTCCTCGGAGGCGGCGATGCCGGACAGCGGGAAGCCGCTGGCCAGTCCCTTGGCGGTGACGAGGATGTCGGGCGTGACACCGAAGTGGTCGTGACCCCAGAAGCGGCCGGTGCGGCCGACGCCCGTCTGCACCTCGTCGAGGATCAGCAGGAAGCCGTGGCGGTCCGCCCGCTCTCGCAGCCCCTCCAGGAAGGCCCGGGTGGCGGGCACGTACCCACCCTCGCCGAGTACGGGCTCGACGATGATCGCGGCCGTGTCGGCGGGCGAGGAGATCGTCTGGAGCGTGTAATCGAGCTCCTTCAGGGCGAAGCGGGTCGCGGTCTCCTCGTCCCAGCCGTAGCGGTGGGCCGACGGGAAGGGGGTGACGACGACCCCGCTCATCAGCGGGGAGAAGCCGGAGCGGAAGCGGGTGCCGGAGGTCGTCATGGCGGCGGCGGCCACCGTACGGCCGTGGAAGCCGCCGTGGCAGACGACGATGTTGGGGCGGCCGGTGGCCTGGCGGGCCAGCCGCAGCGCGGCCTCCACCGCCTCGCTGCCGGAGTTGGTGAAGAACAGGCTGTCCAGACCGGCCGGCAGCACCTCGCCGAGCTTGTCGACCAGCCGACGCAGCGGCTCGTGCATGACCGTCGTGTACTGGCCGTGGATCAGCGTGCCCACCTGCTCCTGCGCCGCCGCGACGACCTTGGGGTGGCAGTGCCCGGTGCTGGTGACGCCGATGCCGGCGGTGAAGTCCAGATAGCGGCGGCCGTCCTGGTCATAGAGGTGGACACCCTCGCCCCGGGCCGCCACCACGGGCGTGGCCTGGCGAAGGTGCGGCGACAGTGCGGTCATGTTCGTCTCCCGGCCTCGGTTCGGTCTGCTGCGGTCTCCCGAGCATCTCGGCGGACCAGGGCCGCGCCAACGCACGATCTGTCCGGCCTGGACGCGATATCCGGACGTTGTGTCAGCCCCCCTCCCCCTGCACGGGATCATGCCGGGTGCCGTTCCCCCACGGATCGCTCACGGATCGCTCTTGCGCAGGTCAGCGACGCTTGTCAGAGTGGCCGGGCACTCCCCCGAGCTCTCGGCTCAGCTCGAGCAGGGGACCCCCAGGGAGACACCGTGAACGACAACCACCCGGCCGGCCAAGGGCCCACCCGTCCGTTCACCGTGGCCGACGTCCTGGCCCTTCCCGTCCTGGCCGCCGGACAGCCCCAGGTGGTCACCGGCGTGACCCACCTGGACCGGCCGGTCAGGTGGGTCCACATCACCGAACTGACCGACCCCGCTTCCTTCCTCAAGGGCGGCGAACTCGTCCTCACCACCGGTATGCCGCTGCCGGAGGACGCGGTCGGCGTGCGCCGATACGTCGACGAACTCGCCGACATCGGGGCGGCGGCGCTGGTCATCGAACTCGTACGGCGCTATCACCGCCCGCCGGACGCGCTCGTAGACGCCTGCCGCCTGCGCGGCCTGCCCCTCGTCACCCTGGCCAAGGACGTCAACTTCCTTGAGGTCACCCAGGTCGTGCACGCGCTCCTGCTCGGCAACCAGGCGGAGGCGATGCGCCGCACGCAGCACATCCATGAGGCGTTCACCGCCTTGACGCTGCGGGGCGCCGGGCCGCAGGACGTGGTGCGCGCGGCGGCGGAGATGAGTGGGCGCACGGTCGTGCTGGAGAACCTGGTGCACCAGGCACTGATCTGCGAACCCTCCGGCACCACGGTGGAGAAGGCACTCACCGCCTGGGAACGGCGCTCCAGGGCAACCGGGCCCGGCGACAGTACGGCGACACGCGGCCCGGAGAACTGGCTCACCACACCCGTCGAGTACCAGGGCGAACGCTGGGGCCGCGTGGCCATGCTCCCGTCCCGCACGGAGGAACCCGCCTTCGGGCCCGAGGACATCACCGTCCTGGAGCGAACGGCGATGGCCCTGACCGTCGCCCGTCTCATCCACCCCACACCGTGGGAACACACCGCACACCGCAACGCCCTGCGCGACCTGGCCGAACAGCGCCACCGCTCCCCGGCGGACGCCCGCACCCGCTGCGCCGCGCTGGGCCTGCCCGCCCAGGGCGGCACCTTCGTCGGGGTCCTCGTGGATCTCCGTACCGGGGAGGGGGAAGCCGAGCCCGAGACCCGCCTGCTGCAGGAGCTTCGCACGGCAGGCATCCCGGCCCTCGTCGGCGAACTGTCCCCCGGCCGCCTCGGTATCCTGCTGGCTCTGCGCGCCTCCCAACTCTGGCGCCCCGTCGTCGAACGCCTGGCCGGCACCGCGCTGGGCATGGCCCCGCAGGCAGTCGTGAGTGTCGGCTCCGAGGTCACGGAGCTCTTCGACACCGCCCGCTCCTTCCGCGAGGCGGCCCACGTCACCGAGGCCACCCCGCCCGGCCAGCCACTCCCCCCGGACCGCTCCTTCCACGAGCTGTCCGACATCGGTCTCCGCCGGCTGCTGCACGCCCTCCGCGAGGACACCCGGATCCAGGAGTACACCGAACGGCAGCTCGGGCGACTCATCGACCACGACACCCAGCACGGCACCGACCTGCTGACGACCCTGCGGCACTACCTCGACGCGGCCGGCAACAAGACCACCGCGGCCCGCCGGGGCGGCCTCTCCCGCGAAACCATGTACCAACGCCTGCGCACCATCGAGCGCCTCCTCGCCCGTGACCTCGAGTCCGGCGAACAACGCACCGAACTTCATGTGGCCCTTTCGGTATTCGATGTAGTGCGAACCCACTGACGAAGGACGAAGAAGGACCTGCAGTGGGTCCGCGAGCGCAGAGCCCGTCGGTACGTGGCCTGAGCCTCGCCCACCGGCCGGCCCTGCGCTGCAGCACGGACCGCGCCCGGAGGCGATCCGACGTGATCACCAGAGCAAGGAGGCTCAGTCCTCGTAGCGCAACTCGGTCGTCGCGCGCCCCGCGGTGTGGGTGTGCACGGTGCCGCCGGGACCACCGATCCGCAGCCGCCAGGGGTGCGGACTGTCGGTCGTGACGTGGAGGCGGTCTCCTCGCGGCGGACGCCGAAGCGGGCCGTCTCGCCGGGGCGGGCCAGCAACGGCAGGGTGAGGAAGTCGTGCTGCTCGCGTACCCAGCGGGGCCGGCCTGGCCCTCAAACACCGCCTCGCCCCCTACCTCCAGCACGCCGCACCTGGTGCACGGCCAGGCCGGTGAGGTAGGCCACCGGCTGGTCGTGGCTGAGCAGGAGGCCGATGAGGAGGGCGGCGCCACCCTGGTTGATGTCCACCGCCCACAGGGCGTCCTCGCACAGCGCGAGTACACGTCTGCGATCAGCTCCAGCAGGGCCAGTTCGTCGTTGAAGACTCTGCGTGAGAGGAGGCGTTCGCCGCGTTCGTCGAAGCTAAGACCTTTCCGTGGAGGGTTGCGCCCTCTCCGGGTTGCGCCCTCTCCCTCGAGCTCAGGTCGCCAGGGCCTGCGTACTGGTGTCGTGATTGTCCGAGGACGGGGTGAAGGCGATGTCCAGGCTGGTCAGACCCCGGAAGTTGAGGCTGCGCTGCCAGCGCGGCGAGGTGCCGTCGAGCCTCCAGTCGGGCAGGCGGGTGAGCAGTGCCTCCAGAACGACGGCGCCCTCCAGCCGGGCCAGCGCTGCGCCGAGGCAGAAGTGCGGCCCGTAGCCGAAGGCGACGTGTCGCCCACCAGGACGCTGGAAGTCCAGCCGGTCAGGGTCGGGGAAGGCCACCGGATCCCGGTTGGCGGCACCACACACCAGGAGCACCGCCTGTCCGGCGGTGATGGAGCGGCCTGCGAGGTCGAGGTCGTGCCGCGCACGGCGCAGCATCAGCTGCACCGGGCTGTCGTAGCGCAGGAGTTCCTCGACGGCGGCGGGGATCAGGTCCGCCCGGCTGCGCAGTTGGTCGGCGGCCTGCGGGTGACGCAGGAGGGCGAGGACGGAGTTGCCGATGAAGTGGGTGGTGGTCTCATGGCCGGCGATCAGGAGCAGGGCGCAGTTGGCGAGGAGTTCGTCGAAGTCCTGGTCGGCGTTCTCGGTTCCGGTGGCCAGCAGCGCGCGCAGGGTGTGGGGCGCGGGCGGGCCGTCCTTGCGGGTGAGGAGTTCCCGGAGGTAGGCGAGCATCTGTTGCATGCTCTGCGAGGCGGCTCGGCTGTCGTCGGCGTCCAGCCGGGAACTACCGATGGCTGCGGCGACCGGGTCTGACCAGGAGGACAGAGCGGGTCGGTCCTGTTCCGGCACCCCCAGGAGGTCGCAGATGACAGCCAGGGGCAGTGGGCGAGCCAGGTCAGCGACGATGTCCAACCGGCCGGTCGGCGCTGCGGCGGTGATGATCTGGTCGACTGCGTCGGAGATCCGGTCGCGTAGCGTCGCCACGGCCCGGGGGGTGAAGGCTCTGCTGAGCAGGGAGCGCAGCCGGGCGTGGTCAGGGGCGTCGCTGTAGAGCATCTGCCGGCTCAGGACCCGGGCCAGTGGCCGTAGTTCCTCGGAGACCGCCTCGATGTCCGGATAGCGCACCGAGGAGAAGCGTGGATCACTTGCCGTGCTGCTGACCACTGCATAACTGGTCGCGACCCAGGCGTCCAAGTGGCGATCCCAGTAGAGGTCGTCAGCGTTTCGAAGTTCCCGGTAGAAGCCGTAGAGCCTGTCCTGGTTGCGGGGCCTCAGCGCGGACAGTAGCGACACGGGTGTTGCGTGAGTCTGCACCGCCGCAAGGTAGCACCACAAGAGCATTTCATTGCCCGCAAAAATGGTCGTCCGATCAACCCATCGGGCGTTGTCACATTGTTGGTGCGTACGGCCTGACGGTGTGTCGAGGAATGGTCCAGTCCCGCCCTGGGCATGGCCGACATCACCATCGCCTCGGCGGCACTTGCCCAGCCCAGGGGCATCCCGGCGGATCTACCCATCTGCTTCCTGGCCGGGGATCACGATCCGCTGAACGCCGAGCTCTCGCTCAGCAAGCTGCTTGTCGAACGCTACGGCGAGGCCGACCTCGCCGTAGCGACCCATCTCAGTTATCCCGAAGCCCGCCACGAACTGTTCCACGAGACCAACAAACAGGAGATCGTCAGCGACCTGCCGGCCTGGCTGAACCGCGTCCTCGCCCGCTGACCCCGGCGCTGGGGACAGCGCCCCCAAGACCGCGAACGGTTGTGGGGCGGACGGCTGCCAGGCAGCACGCCCTCATGCAGGTTGACCACCCAGGGCCTCGACCCCGTCGAAGCACCCGCCGACGAGATCGCCGACGCACCGGTAGCCCTCACCGTAACCGGCGGGCAACGGCATCGGTCAGCCGAAGCTGCCGGTGATGTAGTCCTCCGTGCGTTTGTCGGCTGGATTCTCGAAGATCTTCTCGGTGGTGTCGTACTCGACGAGCCGCCCGTGCCGTACGCCGTTGTCGTCGACGTCGGCGGTGAAGAAGGCGGTGTAGTCGGAGATACGGGCCGCCTGCTGCATGTTGTGCGTGACGATGACGATGGTGTACTCGCTGGCCAGCCCCGCCATCAGGTCCTCGATGCGGGCGGTGGCGATCGGGTCGAGCGCCGAGCAGGGTTCGTCCATCAGGATCACGTCCGGCCGGACCGCGATGGCGCGGGCGACAGCGCCTCCTCGACCAGGTCGTCGAGGTTGGCCTTCACGCCGTTGACCCGTAGGCCGTAGGCGATGTTGTCGTAGATCGACTTGGGGAACGGGTTCGGCTTCTGGAACACCATGCCGATCCGGCGGCGCACCTCGATGGGGTCGACGTCGGCGTCGTAGAGGTTCTCCCCGTGATAAGCGACCTTGCCAAGTGCAGGTGGAGCGGGTGGGACCGCACCTCGGCACTCCCACAGTACACAGAGACGAAACTGCAGGTCACAGCCACGCAAGCGTCATCCTGGACCTGTACGAAGCGGAGTTCGCTGCACCACCGCGCCACCCTCAAACTGTTTCTGCTGGATACTGGGGCACAGTCTGGCCAACGTTTCCGAGACCAAGATCCGGACCATTCGCGGGCCAGCGACCTGTCACACATCCCAACCTGGCCTCGTTTTTGATGGTCAACGACGTGCCAGCCCTGTACCACCAGCAGACGAAGAACATTCTTCGTTCTTACAGCCCTAGGAAGCTTGGGTTCTTCCAGAGCTCACAGTCGGTTGCCTGGAGGCCCGTTGCGCTTCAGGTAACCCACGCAGAAGAAAAGACCTCTCCGTCCTTCAATCTGGGACAGACATCGACGGAGTGGAGCCAGGATCATCCTGGCTCCACTCCGTGGTGCGGGCGTGTCACTGGAACTGTGCGAAGAACCTCCAGATCTCAGCTTTGGTCCAGGTGGTGACGCCGCTTTCGCCGGAGGAGCCGTCGACCGGACCGGGTATGTGGCCTCCGTCGAACGCGGCCCATTGGACCGGGTATCCGGCACGGCAGCCCGAGTAGGTGGTGGTGATGTGCGTTCGGCTGCCCGGCGCGGGCTCGCGCGGGCTCTGGGGGGTGCAGCCGTTGTTGCTGACGAATTTGTCGCGCAGGGACCGTCCTTGCGCGATGTCGAGGACGGAGTCGCTGGTGCCGTGGATTCCGAAGTAGGCGATGGGCTGGGTGCCGCCGCTGCACCCGCTGATCTGGGCGCCGGACATGACCGCGACGGCCCGGAAGACGTTCGCCCGGCTGCATGCGAGTGCGTAGCTCATACCGCCGCCCCAGCTGAATCCCGTGGCGAAACGCTGCGCCGGGTTGACACAGAGGCCGCCCTCGATTCGCCGGATCATGTCGTCGACGAAGGTGATGTCCTCACCGCCCGAATTGGCCCAGCCGTTGCCGAGGCCCTGGGGGGCGACGAGGATCGCGTCGTTGTTCGACTGTTCCTGTTGGCCGTAGTAGGACCAGGCGTTCCCGCTCGTGCCGCCCGAGGCGACGTCGCCGGCGGTTCCGCCCCGCCAGTGGAACGCGAAGATCAGCCGGTAGCGGTGGCTGTTGTCGTAGTTGGCGGGAACCCTGAGGATGAAGCTGCGGCTCTTGCCGCCGCTCTGAATCGTGTGCGTACCGCTCGCCAGAGTCGGGGCGCTGCCGCATCCACCGCCGCCACCGGACGACAGCTTGATCATCTGCCATTGCTGGTTGGCGCCGCCCCAGTCGGAGTACTGGACGACGTTGCCGCCGTCGGCGGTGGAGGCGCCCTGCACCTCCACCGCCTTGCTGCTGGTGCGGTTGATCAGGCGGACGTGGCCCGCGTCGGAGTCGGCCAGGCGGAACTGCTGGTTGGCCCCGTTGTGGTCGGCCCACTGCTGGATCGCGGCACCGTCCGCGGTCGAGGCGCCGGCCACGTCGAGAACCTTGCCCGAATGCCGGGCCTTGAGGCGGTAGAAGCCGCCATCGGAGTCCACGAACTGCCACTGCTGGTTGGCTCCGTCGCTGCGCGTCCACTGGCTGACCCGCGCCCCGTCGGCGGTGGATGCGCCAGAGATGTCCAGCGCCTTGCCGCTGTTGCGATTGACCAGGACGTACCAGGCATTGGTGTCCACCGTCGCCGCCTCGGCGGGCGCCGGATTCACCGCGGCGAGCATGCCGATCGCGAGGGTCGCCGCCACCACGGCGGCGACCCGGCACCACCAGCGAAGTCTGCGTGGAGGGGCGGGGGAAGCCGCACCGTAGGTCTTCATCGACTCACCCTTTCGTCTGTGGCAGGTCCCATCAGGTGCGGGTCCAGCGTTGGTTGCTGCCGTTCGAGCAGGAGTAGAGCTGGATCAGGGTGCCGTTGGCGGTGCCGCCTGCGACGGCGTCGAGGCAGAGGCCGGACTGGACGCCGACGATGGATCCGTCGGAGTCGAGGCGCCATTTCTGGTTGTCGCCGCCCCAGCAGCTGTAGATCTGGACTTTGGTGCCGTTGCCGGTGCCGGCGGCGTCCAGGCACTTGTTGCCGTAGACCCTGAGCTCACCGGCGGCGGTGTACGTCCACTGCTGGTTGGTGCCGTTGTGGCAGTCCCACAGGTTGAGCTGGGTGCCGTCGGTGGTACTGGTGCCGGGCACGTCCAGGCAGCGGCCCGAACCGACGCCCTTGATCGGTCCGGAATCCGAAGGGGGCGTGGAGGAGCCGCCGTTGAGCGCGTTGAGGACGGCGGTGTAGGCGGGCTTCTTGCTCCCGTCGCCGTTGAACAGCAGCGGCGTGTGCTCCGGACGCCAGGAGTCGGTGTCGCGCACACCCCAGACGGTGATGCCGAGGCAGCGCGGGACGGCCAGGCAGTCGTTGGTCACGTTGGCGTAGGTCGTGGCCGGGGCGCCCTGGATGTCGAGTTCGGTGATGGCCACGTCGACGCCGAGGGCGGCGAAGTTCTGCAGGGTGGTGCGGAAGTTGCTGTTGTAGGGGCTGCCGCTGTTGAAGTGCGACTGGAAGCCGACGCAGTCGATCGGCACGCCGCGCTGCTTGAAGTCTCGGACCATGGCGTACATGGCCTGGGTCTTGGCCCAGGTCCAGTCCTCGACGTTGTAGTCGTTGTAGCAGAGCTTGGCGGCCGGGTCGGCGGCGCGCGCGGTGCGGAAGGCGACCTCGATCCAGTCGTTGCCGGTGCGTTGCAGGTTGGAGTCGCGCCGGGCTCCCGAACTGCCGTCGGCGAAGGCCTCGTTCACGACGTCCCACTGGGCGATCTTGCCCTTGTAGTGGGCCATCACGCCGTTGATGTGGCCGATCATCGCCTGGCGCAGCGTGCTGCCGCTGAGGCTCTGCATCCAGCCGGGCTGCTGGGAGTGCCAGGCCAGGGTGTGGCCGCGCACCTGCTTGCCGTTCTGCACCGCCCAGTTGTAGACGCGGTCACCGGCGGTGAAGTTGAACTGGCCCCGCTGCGGTTCGGTGGCGTCGATCTTCATCTCGTTCTCGGCCGTCACCGAGTTGAACTCACGGCCCGCGATCGTCGTGTACGCCGAGTCGCCCAGCCTGCCCGAGGCGATGGCGGTGCCGAAGTAGCGGCCGCTCTGTGCCGCCGCGGCGCCGAGCGTGTTCTCGGCGGCGTGTGCGGTCGGCGGCGCGACCAGTGCGGCGACCGTACCGAGGACGCCGACGACCAGCGCCAGCAGCAGGCCGCGGATCTTGCGGCGGACAACGGGTCTGGGGAGGGCATACGAGCCCATGACTGTGCCTCCAAGGTAGAAATCACGGAAGGACTGAAGCGCAGGGGAATGCGTCATCCGCTCCCACTCGGCAGACGGACGGGGCGGGCCGGAACCCGGGCAGCACGGAATCACCGGACAGCCGGCGGCGGTGTTTCGACACAGGCATGGGGGTACTCCATCGCGGCTCAGCCGGGGGACCGCCACGCGGCGTCGCGTACCTCTCCAACTGCGCGAAGAGCCAGGATGCGCTGGTGCGAATCTCACCGGAACGAAACGGGGTGGCGCAGGTGCTTTGGTGCGCGGATCTGTCGTGCAGCTGTGCGTGGATCTGCCGTGCAGGACAGATTGCTCAGGGCCGACGTGGTTCGATATCTCGAACCATGCCCGGCCCTCAGACAGGGAGATTGAGGTATTGACGATGAATGGTCAATACTCCCCGCCAAGATAAGTTTCGGCCCCTCGTCCGAAACATTCGGTATCACGGAGAGCTGGACGGCGAACCCGGCGCCGCCGTCGGCGGAGCTCGTAGGGCCAGGGCAAGGGCCGGGACGAATGTGCGGACGCCGCTTAGGGGAGGCGCTGTTTGTGGACAGATCGGCGACAGGCCTTGACCAGAGGGCTCCGCATTCCTAGCTTGTGCCGTCGAAGCATCCGGGAATTCTTCGAATGTTTCGAGATTTTCCCTGCCCTCGGCACGTCCGCCCCGCGGTTCATCGGGGTCACCTCACCCCCGCCCCCAAGGAGGCCCTCTGATGTGGTTTCGCCACCCGTCCCCGGTCCGCCCAAGACGCTTACTCGCCGTCCTTGCGCCCTTGCTGCTCGTGGCTACCTTCCTCGGCGCCGGGCCCGCCGCCGCGGCGACCGTAGACCCCAACGCCTCGTATGTGCTGGTCAACCGCAACAGCGGCAAGGCCCTGGACGTCTACAACATGGCGACCAACGACGGCGCCCGCATCACCCAGTGGACCAGGAACGATCAGAACCAGCAGCAGTGGCAGTTCGTCGATTCCGGGGGCGGCTACTACCGCATCAAGTCCCGCCACTCGGGCAAGGTGCTGGACGTCCACAACTGGTCCACCGCGAACGGCGGCTCGATCGTCCAGTGGGCCGACCTGAACGGCACCAACCAGCAGTGGCGGCTGGCCGACAGCTCGGACGGCTACGTGAGGTTCATCTCGCGCCACAGCAACAAGGCCCTCGAAATACAAGGCGCCTCCACCGCCGACAACGCGAACACCGTCCAGTACGACGACTGGGGCGGCACCAACCAGCAGTGGCAGCTCGTCAAGGTCGGCGGCGACAACCCCGGCCCGTGCGATCTTCCGTCGACATACCGCTGGGCATCAACGGGCGCACTGGCGCAGCCCAAGCCTGGGTGGGTCTCGCTCAAGGACTTCACCGTCGTCCCCTACAACGGCAGGCAACTCGTCTATGCGACGACGCACGACACTGGGACGAGTTGGGGTTCGATGAACTTCGGCCTGTTCACCAATTGGTCGGAGATGGCCTCGGCCAGCCAGAACACGATGTCAGCTTCCACCGTCGCGCCCACGCTCTTCTACTTCGCACCGAAGAACATCTGGGTGCTCGCCTACCAGTGGGGCGGGACCGCCTTCTCCTACCGGACGTCGAGCGACCCGACCAACCCGAATGGCTGGTCATCCCAGCAGGTGCTCTCCACCGCCACCATCAGCGACTCCGGAACAGGACCCATCGACCAGACGCTCATCGGTGACGGGACGAACATGTACCTGTTCTTCGCCGGTGACAACGGCAAGATCTACCGGGCCAGTATGCCGATCGGGAACTTCCCGGGCAGCTTCGGCACGACCTCGACAGTGATCATGAGCGATACGACGAACAACCTGTTCGAGGCCCCGCAGGTTTACAAGCTACAGGGCCAGAACCGCTACCTCATGATCGTCGAGGCGATCGGCTCGCAGGGCCGCTACTTCCGCTCGTTCACGGCCACCAGTCTGAACGGCTCATGGACACCCCAGGCCGCGACCGA
This sequence comes from Streptomyces sp. NPDC051738, assembly GCF_044453205.1. Lineage (NCBI taxonomy): Bacteria > Bacillati > Actinomycetota > Actinomycetes > Kitasatosporales > Streptomycetaceae > Streptomyces > Streptomyces sp. NPDC051738. The sequence goes on from NZ_JBITCM010000024.1 coordinate 62,546, forward strand.
GAGCAATCCCTTCGCCGGCAAGGCCAACAGTGGCGCCACCTGGACCAACGACATCAGCCATGGCGAACTGATCCGCACCAGCGCCGATCAGACCATGACCGTCGATCCCTGCAATCTGCAGTTGCTCTACCAGGGGCGCAGCCCCAACTCCGGCGGCGACTACGGCCTCCTGCCCTACCGTCCGGGTCTGCTGACACTGCAGCGCTGACGGCGTGGCACGAGTCCGGCTCCGGTATGGAGCCGGCGTGGCGGGCTCGGCGGAAGGCCGAGCCCGCCCGGGTCACGCGACCACGTCAGCGCTCATACGGCGACAGAGCGCGGGTCGGGCAACGCTCACCAGCCCGAGGGCCATCCCGTAACGCGGTGCCGCCGCCGGTGGCGCTTGCCAACAGTCCGGGCGCACCGGGTCGCCTGGTGCGCTGCGGCGGATGAGCCAGGCTTCGGTGATGTGGGTGAACATCTCCTCGGCCGCACCGCTCGGGTCGTGGGCGGTGATGCGCTCGTGCACACGGCGATGGCCGCGGTTGGAGGCGACGCACATGGCGCACTCGGGCCGACCCATGTACCGCGTGGTGTTGACGACCTGGCTCTCCAGCGCGCGGACCACCCCACGGGCGATGCGGTTTCCCGACGGCTGCATGATGACGTCGTGGAAGGCGACCCAGCCCGCCCGGCGCGTCCGGTGGGGGGAATCCGCGCCTGACGAGCGTCGGGTTTGTCCTACGCCGATCGCACAGCTGGTTGACCTTTGAGTGCCCAGGTGGTGGGCCTGGACAAGTCCCGGGAGGACGGTGGCCTCCCCGGTCCGCACCGATGCGAGTTCTCACCCAACACGTCGTCGCGGACCAGCCAGGAGGCTCCACTGGCGGCGATACCGAGCCGGGGCCGTAGCGCCCTGATCGCGGCTCATGCCAAGGGAGGTGTCTGCGGCGGAGTCTTGCCATCCCGCAGAGAACCTTCGCCCCAAGGGGCCGCGCCCATGAACGCCGGTCCGGCCGGCCCGAGGGCGACCGGATACAGTGCGCGAGACGGCAGCCTGGTCAGGGAGAGAAGCGTGACCGACACCAGCAACACCCGACCCGCCGAAAGCGAAGCGCAAGCTCCGCGACAGAGCCGACTGCACCGCCTGATGCGCTACCTCCCCCTGATCGCCCCCGTCCTGCTGTGGACCGTGCCCTGCTGGGTGCTCCTGCACACCGGCCAGCACTGGCCACTGCCCGTCACCCTGGTCGGCACCGCCCTGTTCGCCCTAGGCCTCGTCGGTATGCCGCTCGCGATGGTGCGCGGCCACGGCCGGCGCCAGCAGGACCGGGCGGCGATCGTCGGGGACACCCTGCTGGGCACCATCTGGGTCCTGTTCACCTGGTCCATTCTGCTCGGCGTCCCATTGCGGCTCGCCCTGACCGTGGCCGGCGTCGACGAGAGTCAGGACCGGGCCCGAATCGTCACTTGGGCCGTCCTCGGCATAACCACCGTGCTGCTCGCCTGGGGGTACGCCGAAGCCCGCCGCGTGCCGCGCGTGCGCCAACTCGACGTACAACTCCCACGGATGGGTGCCGGGTTGGACGGCATCCGCGTCGCCCTCATCACCGACACCCACTACGGCCCGCTCGACCGCGCCCGCTGGTCTGCGCAGGTCTGCGCGAAGGTCAACACGCTGGAAGCCGACCTGGTCTGCCACACCGGAGACATCGCGGACGGCACAGCCGAACGCCGCCGCGCCCAGGCCACCCCACTCGGCACCGTGCAGGCCACCCGGGCCCGGGTCTACGTCACCGGCAACCACGAGTACTACAGCGAGGCCCAGGACTGGGTCGACCTGATGGACGAGCTGGGCTGGCAGCCGCTACGCAACCGCCATCTCCTGCTCGAACGCGACGGCGACACCCTCGTGGTCGCCGGCGTGGACGACGTCACCGCCGAATCCTCCGGCCTGGCAGGCCACGGCGCCCACCTCGCCGGAGCCCTGAACGGCACCGACCCCGACCACCCCGTCCTGCTCCTGGCCCACCAGCCCAAGTTCATCGACCGCGCGGCAGCCGCCGGCATCGACCTCCAGCTCTCCGGCCACACCCACGGCGGCCAGATCTGGCCCTTCCACCACCTGGTCCGCATCGACCAACCCGCCCTCGCCGGCCTCAGCCACCACGGCACCCGCACCCACCTCTACACCAGCCGCGGCACCGGCTTCTGGGGCCCACCCTTCCGCGTCTTCGCCCCCAGCGAGATCACCCTGCTCGTGCTCCGCTCCCCGCACCTGCCCACCTCGCCGTAGCACTGGGCGGGCCAACACATCCGCTCGGAGCAGTCCACGAGCGGAGGGATGCGGCATCGGCAGATGACCAGGCCCGTCTTGCCGAGGACAAGATCCGGACCATTCCCGGGCCGACGGCTCCAACGAGCCATACCTGGCCACGTTTTACGCAGGTCAGCGACGCGTGACGCCTGTACCGCCAGCAGACCAAGAATCTGCTGGGACGAAGTTGCACGTGCCCCCGCAATGCGAAGCGGCTGTGGGGGTCTCATCCCCAGGCTACTCATCGGTGGGCCACGGGAGCGGCCGCACGACGGGCAGTGGCCTACTCAGGCTCGCCCGATCAGCCCCACAGGCCGGAGTTCAACGCTGCGTAGTCAGCACCAAGTCAGCACGGCACCGTCAAAACACCCCGAACAACGCATCACAGACACCCCAGGTTCCGCCACCGATAGGGACCTTGAGTTGGGCCACAGTGGCCGGACATGGGGGCCGCACGCACCCTCGGCCCCGGAACTATGGTGTCCCACCACATGTGCGCCTGACCTGCACGTTTCTACGGTGTGCGAACACCTACCCGTCCCCACCGCACACGAGGAAGTGGCGCACATGGCCTCCGGAACCACCGCTCCCCCACCACCCGCGAACCTCCGTCGCATCGTCGCCGCCAGCCTCATCGGCACCACCATCGAGTGGTACGACAACTCATTCGATCGGGGCTAGGACCTGCGGTTTCCACGATTCCGACTGCCGAAGTCAGCACGGAACCAGCACAGGGACGGTGGCGTGCTGACTCAGGGCTGGTCGACCTGCTTCCCAGCGCGCACCGCTGAACCCGTTGACTCCACGGCGCCGTTGCACAGCGTCGCGAACCCAGCCGCCGCCTCCAGGCTGTCCAACGTCGTGGATCCTTGCCTCCCGAAGGCAAACGGATCACCGCGTCGAGTCAGTCGCACAGGCTCGCCTCCGCCGCCGAGGATCCGGGTCGCGGTTGGCTTCGCAACTCCGAGCCACCAGCGGAGACCGAGTTCTTCGAGGTGGGCCTGGTCCGGCAGCGTCTCGCCCGTCGGCGCCACCTGGTCTTTGCGGGCGCCGCGCTGGATGTCGAGGAGCGACCCGCGTCAACTCCAGGCCCTCTTCCTCGCCAGAGCCGTGCCAGTCCTCGGCGAACCGCTCGGCGAGGAAGCGGTAGAAGTCGCAGTGAAGCAGCCGGACGTGCTGTTCCACACCGCCCGCCGCGCGCTTCTGAGCGCCGTACTGGCGGATGGCCTCCAGCAACAAGGCTGTCCCTTGCGCTCGTTGATGAGGACCACAGACCGTGCCACCAGGCGATTGACAAGATCGAAGGCATCTTGGCGCGCGACGCTCACCTTCGCACCCACACGCTCGGCCGTGTCCAGGCCGAAGCCACCAGCGAACACCGACAGCCGGTTCCACAGCAGCCGCGGTGCGGTACCGCCAGTGAGCGGGGCGATGCGGTTCTCCAGGCGCTCCGCGACCTGGTCGACGGTCAGGGTGAGGCAGTCGTGCCTCTGAGTCTTGTCACGGTGAGCGGTCTGCGAGCGAGCGCATAGCATCCGATGATCTGCGATCTGCCCAGCGGGTTCAGCGTCCTCGCCGGAGCGAATGGTTCCGGTAAGTCCACCTTCAAGGGCGGTGGCGAGGTCCATGGGCATCGGTGTCTGGCGGGGGTGTTCCCTGCGCCCCAGGCCGCCGGCGCCGCTCAGCCACCCGATCTCGGCCTCCCGGTGAGTCCACGACCCGGTGAGCGACGAAGCGCGCGGTCGCGGTGCCGGGTTTCGTCAGCGGTGGACACGCAGAGCGTGAAGACCTCAAGCGGCGTCTTGGCAGCCGGTCGAGACACCGACGGCCTTCGAGAGCAGTTCGCGCCTTCTCATCCGACCAAGAGACGGCCAAGGAAATGCAAGGGGGGACAAAACTCTCCCTGCCATGGGTGACGCCTATGGTGCAAGACTTTCCGCGTGATCAGCCGCCCGGTCGAGGCGAGCGGTCACCCTGTTCCCGCGGTGGCGTCGATCCCGTGCCTGGTCTCCCGCTGGTGTACACGACTGATCCGTCCGTGATGCAAAGGCGAATGTATGTCCTCTGAACTCCCTGATTCTGCTGTTTCCCCGCCCACCGGAACCGGTGAGTCCACCTCGGGGCCCAGTCGGCGCGCCGTCATCGCCACCGGTGTCGCGGTGGGCGGTGTCGTGGTGGCCGGAGGAACGTTCCTGGCCGGCGCCGAGGAAGCGACCGCCACCGGTGCGGCCCCCTCCAGCCGTGTGTCCCTGACGGTGAACGGCACCCGGCGGACGGTGACGGTCGACAACCGGACCTCGCTGCTGGATCTGCTGCGCGAGCACCTTGACCTGACCGGCTCGAAGAAGGGCTGTAACGCCGGGGCCTGCGGGGCATGCACGGTGCTGGTCGACGGGCAGCGGGTCAACTCCTGCCTGACGCTGGCGGTGCGTCTGGAGGGCGCCGAGGTCACCACGATCGAGGGCCTTGCAGAGGGTGGCGAACTCCACCCGTTGCAGCAGGCGTTCATCGACGAGGACGCCTTCCAGTGCGGCTACTGCACGCCCGGCCAGATCATGTCCGGCGTCGGCTGTATCCAGGAGGGCCACACCAGCTCGCCGGAGGAGATCCGGGAGTACATGAGCGGCAACGTGTGCCGCTGTGGCTGCTACGCCAAGATCGTGCGCGCGGTCGAGCAGACCGCCGCCCGCAAGTAAGGAGCGGCCAGCATGCACCCCTTCTCCTACACCCGCGTCGACAGCGTCCGGGAAGCCCTGGCCGCCGGCAGACGCGGCGGTCGTTACATCGCCGGCGGTACCACGCTGGTCGACCTGATGCGCGAGAGCGTCGAAACCCCCGAGACGCTCGTCGACATCAGCGCCCTGCCCCTGAGTGAGATCACCGCCACCGCGGGCGGCGGCATCCGCATCGGCGCCCTGGTCCCGATGGCCGTGGCCACCGCCGACCCCAAGCTGAACTCCCTCTTCCCGGTGGCCGCCCAAGCGCTGCGGGGCGCCTCGGCCCAGCTGCGGAACATGGCCACCATCGGCGGCAACATCATGCAGCGCACCCGCTGCACCTACTTCCGCGACGTCACCGCCGACTGCAACAAGCGCGAGCCCGGCTCCGGTTGCGCCGCCCTGGGCGGCTACAACCGCGGCCACGCGATCCTGGGCGGCTCCGACCACTGCGTGGCCACCCACGCCTCCGACTTCGCCGTCGCGCTCACCGCCCTGGAGGCGACGGTCCACCTGCAGGCCCCGGACGGCAAGGAGCGCAGCCTCCCCTTCGCCGACTTCCTGCTCCGTCCCGGCAGCACTCCGCACCGCGAACAGAACCTCCGGCAGGGCGAGTTGATCACGGCGGTCGAGATCCCGGCCTATCCGCGTCCGCTGAAGTCGGCCTATCTGAAGCTCCGCGACCGGCAGTCCTACTCGTTCGGGCTCGCCTCGGCGGCCGTCGCCCTGCACATCCGGGGCGGCGTGATCCGCGAGGCGAAGGTCGCCGCCGGCGGTGTGGCCACCGTGCCGTGGAAGCTGCCGGCCGTCGAGCGGGCCCTGATCGGCGAGCGCCCCTCGGACGGTTTGTGGGCCGAGGCCGCCCGCCACGCGGCCGACGGTGCCCGCCCCCTTCAGCACAACCGGTTCAAGGTCGAGCTCCTGAAGCGGACCGTCGAACGCCAGCTGCGCACCGTAGGAGAGATGGAATGAGCCCCCAGCCGCAGGCAGCCGTAGGCGCACCGCTGTCCCGGGTGGACGGCGTGCTGAAGGTCACGGGCAAGGCGGAGTACGCCGCCGAGCACGACCTCAAGGGTGTCGTGCACGCCGTCATCGTCGACGCGAGCATCGGCCGCGGCCGTATCAGGTCCATCGACACGCGCGCCGCCGAGAAACACGCCGGTGTGCTGCGGGTGATCCACCACGGCAACGCGCCGAAACTCCCGTACCGCGACAACGCCGGGTCCAACAACCCGGCCGGACGCAGGCTCCGGGCCTTCCAGGACGACAAGGTCCTCTTCCACGGCCAGCCCGTCGCCGTCGTCGTGGCCACCACGCTGGAGGCCGCCCAGCATGGGGCGAGCCTGGTCAAGGTCCGCTACGACGCCGAACAGCCCTCGACCGACATCACCAAGGCCAAGCCGGGCGAGCCGACGCCCTATGCGCGCGGAGACGCGGAAGCAGGGCTGCGCTCCTCGGCCGTACGGCTGGACCTGAAGTACGAACTGGCCCGCAACCACCACAACCCGATGGAACCGCACGCCACCGTCGCCCGCTGGGACGGCAACAAGCTCACGGTGTGGGACAAGACCCAGTGGGTGATAGGCACGCACGACGAGATCGCCGCGGTCTTCGACCTCCCGGCGGACGCGGTGCGGGTCATCAACCCGTTCGTCGGCGGCGGGTTCGGCAGCGGGCTGCGCTGCTGGCCGCACACCATCGTCGCCGCGCTGGCCGCCCGCGTGACCCGGCGCCCGGTGAAACTGGTGCTGTCGCGCAAGCAGATGTACCACGGCACCGGATTCCGGCCGGCCTACGAGTACCGGCTGCGCCTCGGCAGCGACCGGCGCGGTCGACTGAACGCCGCCATCCACGACATCGACCACGAGACCTCGTCGTACGAGACGTTCTTCGAGGCCGTCCTGGGCACGGGCCAGATGATGTACAGCATGCCCAACGTCCGCCAGGCGTACCGGCAGGTCCCGCTGGACGTGAACACCCCGATCTGGATGCGCGGACCCGGCTTCGCCCCCGCGTCGTTCGTGATCGAGTCGGCCATGGACGAGCTCGCCACCGAACTCGGCATCGATCCGATCGAGCTGCGCCGCCGCAACGAACCGGCCGAGGACGAGTCGACCAACGAGCCCTTCTCCACCCGCCGGCTGAGCGAGTGCTACACGGTCGGCGCCCGCGAGTTCGGCTGGGATCGCCGCAACCCCAAGCCGCGCTCCACACGGGAGGGGAACCTGCTGATCGGCCTGGGCATGGCCGCCGGCGCCTACGACTGCGGGCGGTATCCGGGGCAGGCCAGGGCGCGGCTGGATGCCGACGGCACGGCGGTCGTGGAGGCGGCCACCACCGACATGGGGCCGGGCACGTACACCTCCCAGACCCAGGTCGCGGCCGACGCCCTCGGGCTGACCATGCGCACGGTCACCTTCCGGCTGGGCGACTCGGAGTATCCGTTCACCTCGCCGCACGGCGGTTCGTCGACCATGGCCAGTGTCGGCTCGGCCGTCGTCGACGCCTGCAACAAAGTGCGCCAGCAGGCGATCAAGCTGGCCGTGGAGGACCGCGAGTCGCCGCTGTACGGGGTGAACGCGGACGACGTGGTCGTGCGCAGCGGCCGACTGCACGACCGGAACAACACAGTGCGCGGGGAGACGTACAAGAGCCTGTTGGCCCGCCACGACCGCTCCCACCTGGAGGCGAACGGCTCCTACGAGGGACCCGGCTCCGAGCGGTCCGCCTACTTCGCCTACAGCGCGACCTTCGCCGAGGTCTCGGTGGACGCGGACCTGGGACTGGTACGGGTGCGCAAGATGCTCGGCGTCTACGACGCGGGGCGGATCATCAGCCCCAAGCTCGCCGACAGCCAGGCGATCGGCGGCATCGTAGGCGGCATCGGCCAGGCGCTGCTGGAGCACACGGTCACCGACCACCGCGACGGGCGGATCGTGAACTCCAGCCTCGCCGACTACCTCGTCCCGGTCAACGCCGACGTCCCCGAGATCAAGGCGATCTACCTCGACGGCGAGGACAACGCCGGCAACCTGCTGGGCGTCAAGGGACTCGGCGAGGTCGTCCAGGTCGGCGTGGCGGCCGCGATCGGCAACGCGGTCTACAACGCCACCGGCCGACGCATCCGCCAACTTCCCATCACCGCCGAGGCGTTGCTCTGACACCACCGCCTCCCCAGACGGGGCCGGCAGCCGAACCCCCCGTACGGCTGCCGGCCCCTCCCCGGGCCGCCGCCGCGCATGTGCCCCCGTCGACGCGGCGGCGGCCCGGCCCACCTTCTGCGACAGCGACCGTCTGCTCTGGAGGCCCTCCATGCTCAACATCGCCGACACACTGCACCGCTGGTGCCGCGAGGAACGCCCCTTCGCCCTGGCCACCGTCGTCGACGTCACCGGCAGCGCACCCCTGCCCATCGGTACGTCGGTGGCCGTGGACGAGGACGGCAACGCCATCGGCAGCATCTCCGGCGGGTGCGTCGAAGGAGCGGTGTACGAACTTTGCCAGCAGGTCCTCCAGGAGCAAGGCGCTCCACAGCGTGCCCGGTTCGGCTACTCCGACGACGACGCCTTTGCCGTGGGCCTGACCTGCGGTGGGGAACTCGACGTGCTCGTGCAGTGTGTCGATCCGGCCGTCGAGCCGCATCTCGGCGCGGCGCTCGCCGAGGTGGTTGAGGGCCGGGCCGCCGCCGTCGCCCAGGTCGTGGACGGGCCTGAGGGATTGGTCGGCGCCACTTTGAGCGTCCTCGGCGACAGTTGGATCGCCGACAGCACGCTCGGCGACGGGCCGACCGGTCGGGCCATGGCTGACCGGGCCACCGCCCAACTGCGCACCGGACGCACCGCACGCCTCGCCCTCGGCGGAGACGCCGACACCTGCCCCGAGACGCTCTCCGTCCTCGTCCACGCGGCCGCCACCCGCCCACGCATGCTCATCTTCGGCGCCATCGACTTCGCCGCCGCCCTCGCCCAGGCCGGCCGCTTCCTCGGCTACCACGTCACCGTGTGCGACGCCCGCCCCGTCTTCTCCACCAAGGCCCGCTTCCCGCACGCCGACGAGGTGGTCGTCGACTGGCCCCATCGCTACCTGGCACAGACGGCCGTGGACGCCCGTACCGCCGTCTGTGTGCTCACCCACGACGCCAAGTTCGACATCCCCCTGCTGCAACTGGCACTCGACCTGCCCGTCGGCTACGTCGGCGCGATGGGCTCCCGGCGCACCCACGAAGAGCGCCTGCTCCGTCTGCGCGAAGTCGGCGTCACGCAGGAGCAGTTGACCCGACTGCGCTCCCCGATCGGCCTCGACCTCGGCGCCCGCACCCCCGAGGAGACGGCCATCTCCATCACCGCCGAGATCATCGCCCACGCCGGCCGAGGGAGTGGCTTGCCTCTGGTCCGGGTCAGCGGGCCGATCCACCACGTTTCCGGGGCGGTACCGGACACAGCGCGGCACGTGGCAGGAATGGTCTCAGGAACGTGCTGATCGACACCTACGGTCGGCAGGCCACCGACCTGAGGGTCTCGCTGACCGACCGCTGCAATCTGCGGTGCACGTACTGCATGCCCGAGGAGGGCCTGCAGTGGCTGGGCAAGAACGACCTGCTCACGGACGACGAGATCGTCCGCCTGATCACCATCGCGGCGACCTCGCTGGGCGTCGAGGAGGTCCGCTTCACCGGCGGCGAGCCCCTGCTGCGCCCCGGCCTGGTCGGCATCGTTGAGCGGGTCGCCGCCCTGGCCCCGCGCCCGCAGATGTCCCTGACGACCAACGGCATCGGCCTCAAGCGCTCGGCGGCCGCCCTGAAGACGGCGGGCCTTGACCGGGTCAACGTCTCCCTGGACACCCTGCGCCCCGACGTCTTCAAGACCCTCACCCGCCGTGACCGCCACAAGGACGTCATCGAGGGCCTGCACGCGGCCCGTCAGGCGGGCCTGACCCCGGTGAAGGTCAACTCGGTCCTGATGCCGGGCTTGAACGACGACGAGGCGCCCGACCTGCTGGCCTGGGCGGTCGAGCACGACTACGAACTGCGGTTCATCGAGCAGATGCCGCTGGACGCCCAGCACGGCTGGAAGCGCGAAGGCATGATCACAGCAGGCGACATCCTGACCTCCCTGCGCACCCGCTTCGAGCTCACCGAGGAGGGCGCGGAGAGGCGCGGCTCGGCCCCGGCGGAGCGCTGGCTGGTCGACGGTGGCCCGCACGTCGTGGGCGTCATCGCCTCGGTCACCCGCCCGTTCTGCGCCGCCTGCGACCGCACCCGGCTCACCGCCGACGGCCAGATACGAACCTGCCTCTTCGCCCGCGAGGAGACCGACCTGCGTGCGGCCCTGCGCGCGGACGCCCCGGACGAGGAGATCGCGCGGCTCTGGCGCGAGGCGATGTGGGGCAAGAAGGCGGGCGCGGGCCTGGACGCCCCGACCTTCGTCCAGCCGGACCGCCCGATGTCAGCGATCGGAGGCTGAGCAATTCTCTCCTGGGACAAAAGCGCTCCTGGGAGAAAACATCCCACTGCTCGCCGCTGCATTTCCTGGATTCCGCCGGAGCGACCTGGCTCTTCTGCTCTGGGTCCTCGACGGAGTCGGCCACTCCTCGGCGACCGTGAACACGGCTGCCCTGCTCACCGTGCTCCTCCCGGCCGCCCTCGGTGCCGCACTGGGCCGACGGCCCGCGTACTGGCTGCGCGGCCGGCTCCTGACGAACGGTCCGCTGTGCTGGGCCGAGGCCTGGGGCGGCGCGTCGGCCGGTGCCGCCGCGCTTCTCGGCGTCGTATGGATCACGGGGAACGCGACCCTGGGATCCCCGTACACCTTGACCGCCATGCCCGCTCCCGCGGTTGCGCCGGAGCGCCGGCCGGCCGTCCCGGAGCAACAGGTGCCTGCCATGCGGCCGGGGAACCGGAGAGCCCGCAGGCGTTGTGGTGGGCGGCGTGCCTGATCTGTGGCGGCCTCGTGGGCCTTGTCCTCGCCCTCGTCGGCACGCTGCGCGGGCGGGCGCCGTCCCGGCTGCGGCGCGGGGTGGTCACGGCCGGGGCGGCGGTGCAGCTGGCGTCCGGCGGTGCCTTCGCGGTGGCAGGATCCGAGGGTGACGGAGGTCTGTGGGAGACCACCCGCGTGGTGGTCAACGCGCCGGTCTCCGGAGCGGCCCTGCTCTACGGCGTCGGCAAGGGCGGCGAGGTGCGTCGGGGCGACAACGGGACGACCGCTGTGGTTCTGGACGACGGAGTCGTCCGCGCCGGCACCATGTTCGGCACGGTCTTCCTGACCGACCAGCGCATGCAGGTGGACTCGCCGCGCACGCAGCGCCTGGCGGAACACGAGGCCCGGCACGCCGACCCGTGGGCGGCCTTCTCGCTCGCCGGTGGGCCTGCCGCCTTCCCCGCGCTGTTGTATGCCCTCGACGAGGCATTCTTCTTCGGTGCGTTCAACCACTTCGAACGTCAGGCCGGGCTCGATGACGGCGGCTACGACACGCCGTCGGACTGCCCGTCCATCGCCGGCCGGCTCACCCTTGTCTCCCTCGGGCTTGTCGCAGGCTCGACCCTGGTCGCCCGGCGCAGGCTCCGCGGCCCGGCTTCGGCTCCGGCAGACGTAAGGACTTCCCCCGCTCGGCGTCCTGACGACTGGTGAGTGTCCGGCCCTTCGATGTCGGGGGCAGTCTGAAGCCGACGCAGCCCTCTACCGCATCTAGCAGGGAGAAATTCCTCCCCCTCACAGAACGCCCGTGCGGTGCGATGCTCTACGGCGTTCCCACCCCGCCGCGGTCGCACGTCGCCCTGAAAAGAGAATCCCACCGAATGTCACCCACGACCGACGGCCGACCCCGCAAACTGCCTTTCGTCGTCCTGGCGTTGTCCGCCGGAACGTTTCTCATGGGCACCACCGAATTCGTCATCGCGGGCCTGCTGCCCGAGATCGCCGATGATCTGAATGTCTCCCTGTCTCAGGCAGGTCTGCTGATCACGGCGTTCGCGGCAGGCATGATCGCCGGTGCGCCGGTGATGGCTGTCGCGACGCTGCGCCTGCCCCGGCGCTCCACGCTGATCCTCGCGCTGGTCGTCTTCGCCCTGGGTCACCTGGTCGCCGCACTCAGCTCGTCCTTCGCGCTCGTACTCGCGGCCCGCGTGGTGACCGCACTGGCCACCGGGACGTTCTGGTCCGTCGGCGCGGTCGTGGCCACGACCGCGGCAGGACCGGCGGCGACGTCACGGGCCCTGGGCATGCTCCTGGGAGGTGCGACCGTGGCCACCGTGGCCGGCGTGCCGCTGGGCGCGTGGCTGGGGCAGTTGTCGGGCTGGCGCGGGCCGTTCTGGGTGCTGGCCGCGCTGTCAGCCGGCGCGGCGGCGGTCATCGGCCGGTACATCCCTGCCGAGGAGCGGCGCGAAGCGCCTTCCGTCCGGGCCGAGTTCGCCGCGCTGCGGGATGTCCGGGTCTGGCTGACGCTGAGTGCCATGACGCTGCTGATGGGCGGTGTCCTGGCGACGTACACCTACATCTCGCCCCTGCTCACCGAGCGGGCCGGCATCTCCGCTGGAGCCGTGCCCATGGTCCTGACCGGCTACGGCCTGGGCGCCCTGGTGGGCACTACGGTCGGCGGGCGCCTGGGCGACCGTCGCCCCCTTGCCACCCTCATCACGGCCGCCGCCACGACCACGCTGGTCCTACTGTTGCTGACCTTGCTCTCCCCGAGCCCCGTGGCGGCCGTCGTCCTGGTGACACTCATGGCGATGACCGGCTTCGCCGCGACCCCGGTGCTGGGCGCGCTGACCCTGGGCTTCGCCGGTTCCGCGCCCACCCTCGCCTCCGGCCTCAGCGGCGCGGCACCCAACGTGGGCATCGCCATCGGCTCCTGGACGGCGGGCGTCGCCCTGGCCTCACCACTGGGGCAAGCCGGGCCCCCGCTGGTCGGCACAGTGGCGGCCGCGCTCACCCTCATACCGCTGACAGCACTCGCGCTGATGCGCGCCACCCGCTCCGAGACGCCCCCGCCTCAACTCCGAGCAGCCGCAGACCAGTCGATCGGGTGCGGCACTACGGCCATTGGCTGACGCGGCGCTTGGCTCGTCCCACGCGCGATCAGCCGGTCACGCTCGCGGACCGACAGAGCACGAGCCGTCCACGACCTGTGCCACGGCGCCTGCCGACGGCGTTGCCGTCCTGGTCCACCGCGACCGACGTACCGATCGGCAGAGGGGCGCTGCCGTGCACGCCGACGACGGTGGCCAGGGCGAAGGGGCGTGCCTCGCGGCACCAGCCGTGCAAAGTGTCCGCGATGTTCAGCATGGCGGTCCTCCACGGCTGGACCAGTGTCTGGCGGCGGCCTCGACCAAACCCATCAGGAGCGACTGACCGACGTCTTCGGGGCCCTGGCGCGCGAGGCGAGGCAGGCGGCCCTCCCGGGGACGCCGTGATGCCCTGAGTGAGCCCCGGTTTGCGTGATGGATGGGCCCGGGCTACTGGTCGCGGGTGCGGCGGCCGTTGTACTGCTGGTCGGTGACCGGCTCGGCCCAAGTGGTCTCGGGGGTGCCGTCGCCTGTGCCCTCCCACCGGGCGATGTGTTCCATGAACCGGTCGGGGGCGGCGCCGTGCCAGTGTTCCTCGTTCGGCGGGCAGGCCACGGTCTCCCCGGGGTGGGCCTCGAAGACGGTGCCGTCCCGGGTGCCGATCAGGGCGATGCCGGAAACGACGTGCAGGGTCTGGCCCAGGGCGTGGGAGTGCCAGTTGGTGCGGGCACCAGGCGAGAAGCGGACCAGGTTGGCGCGCATCCTCGACGGCTCCTGGCCGGCCACGATGACGTCCCACCACACGTCGCCGGTGAACCAGTCCGCCGGCGCCTTGCTGCTGGGCCGCTGCTTGATGAATTCCATGATGTCTCTCAGCTCTCCTTCCTGCGTGGGCTGTCTTCAGCGGGCGACGTAGCCACCGTCCACGGGGAGGGCGACACCGACGACGAAACTCGCTCCGGGGCTGCACAGCCACAGGACCGCCTGGGCGATCTCCTCGGCGGTGCCGAGCCGGTTGATGGGCTGGTTGGCCTCGGCCTCGGCGCGGTCGAGTTCTCCCATGGCGATCATGTCGCTGACCATGGGGGTGTCGATGGTGCCCGGGCAGACGGCGTTGATGCGGATGCCTCGGGGGGCGTATTCGAGTGCCGCGCTGCTCGTCAGGCCGATGACTCCGTGCTTGGAGGCGTGGTAGGAGGCGCGGCCGGGCAGGCCGACCAGGCCGCCCAGGGAGGAGCAGTTGACGACCGCGCCGCTGCCCTGGGCACGCATGTGTCGCAGTTCGTGCTTCATGCAGGCCCACACGCCGCGCAGGTTGACGGCGTTGACACGGTCGAACCGCTCGGCGGGCTCGTCGGCGGCGTCGCTGGGCGGGATCTGGATGCCGGCGTTGTTGTAGGCCATGTCGAGGCGGCCGAAGGTCTCGACCGTACGGTCGACGGCGGCGGCGACCTGGTCCTCGTCGCTGACGTCGCAGGTGAGGGCGAGGGCTTGGTGGCCGGCGTCGGTGAGTTCCTTCGCGGCGGCGTTCAGGGCCGCTTCGTCGATGTCGGTGAGGGCGACGGCGGCTCCGGACCGGGCGAACGCGCGGGCGGTCGCCAGGCCCATACCGGCGCCGGCGCCGGTAACGAGGGCGACCTGGCCGTTGAAGTCGTATGTGGGATTCACGTGGTGTTGTCCCTTCAGGTGGGGAGATGTGGCGGCACGACTGATGTCAGGGGTGCCTGGATGAACTGCTCGGCGGCACGACGCCTTGCCGCGACGCCGTCAGACGGTTTGTCCGCCGTCGACGACCATGGCGTGAGCGGTGGCGAAGGAGGCGGCGTCCGAGCAGAGCCAGAGGACGGCGGCTGCGATCTCTTCCGGTGTGCCCAGGCGTCCGATCGGCTCGTCCACGACCAGGGCGTCCCGCCCTCCGGGTGTGCTTTCGGCGAAGCGCTCGATCATCTCGGTGTCGATGATGCCGGGGCAGACGGCGTCGCCGCGGACGTTGGACGCCGCGTAGTCGAGGGCGGTGGAGCGGGTCAGGCCGATGACGCCGTGCTTGGCGGCGGCGTAGGCCGCCTGTCCCTTGAAGCCCTTGCCGCCGGCGCCTGACGAGGCGTTGACGATCGCGCCGCCCCCCGGCTGGAGCATCAGGGGGATCTGGTGCTTCATGCACAGGAACTTTCCGGTCAGGCCGACGCCGACGACACGGTCCCACTCGTCCTTCGTGATGTCCGCGGCCGATTTGACCGGCTGCTCGATGCCGGCGTTGTTGAAGGCGACGTCCAGTCGTCCGAACGCCTGGGTGGTGTCGTCCAGCGCGGACCGCACATCGTCTTCGCTGGTGACGTCGCAAGCGAGGGCCAGGACCTGTCCGCCCGCTTCCTTGATGAGCCGTGCGGTCTTTGGAGGCCGTCCGCGGACAGTTCGGCGAGGGCGACGCGGGCACCTGCGCGGGCGAAGGCGCCGGCAGTCACGCGGCCGATGCCGGAGCCGGCTCCGGTCACGAAGGCCGCCTTCCCGGTGAAGCCCGTGCTGCTCACAGTCATGTGCGGAGTCCTCTCGCTTGCTGGTACGTCGTCGGCAGTACGCGGATCCAGGCTTGAGTCAGTGCTGCGTCGGCACCTGCGCGGGTTCGTCGCGTCGCTGTTGCGCGGGAGCGCTGCTCCGGGCCACGATCCGGCCCTTGTGGTACGGGCCGTGGACGGCGAGGGCGATCAGGGGCAGCAGCGTGAGGGGGGCGATGACGGTGCCGACCAGGGGCGGGCCGGTCAGGCCGAGGGAGGAGTCCAGGGCCGTACCCGCGATCGCCGAACCGGCGGCGATGCCGGTGTTGAAGGCGGAGGTCGTCAGCGCCGAGGTGAGGGTGGGCGCGTCACCCGCGAAGCGCATGGCGAGGGCGGTGACGACCGGGTTGACCGTGAAGCCGGTCAGGCCCATGAGGAAGACCAGGAGGGTCCCTGTCACCGGATTGCCGGACAGCGGGATCATCAGGAACAGGACCAGAGCCGTAGCCGCGGCGGCCGTGATGGTGGTGACCATCGGACGCCGGTCGCCCAGGCGGCCGCCCGTGGTGGTGCCGCCCAGGGCGCCGACGCCGAAGGCGATGAGGACGAGCGGTACGGCGCCTGCGGGGATGCCCGCGCGGTCGGTCAGCAGCGGCGTGACATAGGTGTACGTCGCCAGGACACCGCCCATGATCAGCATCGCGGCGCCGAGCGCCAGCCACAGTCGGCCCTGGCGCAGAGCCCGGACCTCGGCCCGGACGGACACCTCGACTCGCTGCTCCCGGGCCGGGATGAAGCGGCCGATGAACACGGCGGCGAGCCCGGAGAGGACGGCCAGGGCCCAGAAGGGGCCGCGCCAGCCGGTGAACTGGCCGGCGAACGAGCCGATCGGCACGCCGACGACGTTGGCCAGGGTCAGCCCTCCGATCATGACGCCCGTGGCGCGGGTGGCGTTGTGCGGGCCTGCGGCGGTGGTGGCGACGACGAAGCCGACGGACCAGAACGCTCCGGTGGCCAGGGCCGTGACGACGCGGGCCGCGAGGACGATCATGAAGGACGTGCTGAGGGCGGCGACGAGATGTCCGAGGCAGAACACGGACAAGGCCAGGATCAGCGTCAGGCGCTGAGGGAGGCGCAGGGTCGCCATGGCCATGGTCGGCGCGCCGACGATCATGCCGATGGCGAAGGCGGTGATCAGCAGGCCGGCGCGGGAGACGCTGACACCGAGGTCACCGGCCAGCTCCGGCAGCAGGCCGGCGACGACGAACTCGGTGGTCCCCATCAGGAACGTGCCGGCGGCGAGCACCCAGACGACGAAGGGAAGCTTGCCGGAGGTGGTCCCGGACGCGGAAGGCATACGTGTGGTCTCTCCTTGCATGGAAAACGGGCGATCTTGGTGGCGGCTGAAGCCGTCGCGGCGGACAGTGGACGGCGCGGCCACGTCTTCGACGGTTCCATGCAGCGAACCGGACGAAAAGGGGAGGATCTCCTCCCCCCTTCATGCACGGGCGAGCGGTGGGGCGGGTCAGGGCGCGGCTTCGATGGTGATCTCGTCGGCGGTGGCGAGCTGCTCGGCGCCGCCGTCGGCCATGTGCCCGAGGATGACCAGGCCGGTCGCGTAGGGGGCGTCGCGGTAGTAGGTGGCGAGCTGGTTCCAGGGAGCGTAGTACGCCAGGTCACCGACCTCGGGATCGGCGCCTTCCGGGGCGCCGGAGGTGGACAGCTTCCGGGGCAGATCGGCGATCTTCTCGGCCTGGTTGAGGTCGCGCAGGGAGAGGGTCAGGGGGAGCTCGGCGGCGAAGTCGCGGGCCGTGGGGCTGTCGTTCAGGGTGGCGGCGATGTGGTGGCCGTCGAGGGTGAGCCGGATGTTCATCGCGGTTGTCCTGCCGGTCGGTGTGGTGGCTGCCGGGGCCGTCGAAGCCTGCGCCGACGCGGGCTCGGAGGATGCGGCGGCGGAGGAGGCAGAGGGGGGCGGGGAATCGTCGGCGCAGGCGGTCATGACCAGCAGCAGGGCGGCGGCCGGGACCACGCGGGCGAGAGCGCGGAGGGGGGCGGGGTTCACGGGATCGTCCTGTGGCTAGTCGGGCAGAGGCTCGGAGTAGTGGCGGAAGCCGTCCCGCTTGGTGTGGATGTCGTACAGGCGCTGGGCCAGGACGTCGGGGCTGCTGTGCTCGGCGTCGGGCCGGATGGCTCCGGGGATGATCAGCTGGGCGGCGTGGATGTTCGCCGGGGCGAGCGTGTCGTGGAGCATGCGGGCGTAGGCGCTCTCGGCGGCGAAGGCGATCGAGGTGCCGGCGACCTTCGGGTTGGGACGTACGGCGCTGGAGCCGTTGACGAAGAGCAGGGTGCCGCGGCCGAGTTCGCGCATGCCGGGCAGGACGGTGTTCACCGCCGTGACGGGGCCCTTGACGGAGAAGGCGAGCGGGGCGTCGAGGTCGTCGGCGCTCGTGTCGAGGACCGGCTTCATGAAGTGGGCCTAGGGCACCGGGCTGTACTGGAGGATCTCGATGGGCCCCAGGTCGGCCGCGGCTGCGTACAGGGCCGCGGTCAGGGACTCGATGTCGAGGACGTCGGCCGTGTAGCCGCGCGCCTGGATGCCGTCACGGGCGAGTTCGGCCGTCAGGCCGTCCAGCTTCTCCGCGTCGCGGGCGATGAGGGCGACGGTGTGGCCGGCGGCTCCGAAGCGGCGGGCGGTGGCCAGCCCGAGACCGGGGCCGGCGCCGACGAGGGCGAAGGTCGTCATGGTCAGTCCTTGTGTGAGCGGGGGTGGTTGCCGTCCTGTGGCCGCACCTCCTCGGTGCGGCCCCGGGTGTGGACGCGTCTGCGCTCAGGGCTTGAGCAGGGCCTTGACGGCGCGGCGCTCGTCCATCGCCCGGTAACCCTCGGCGACCTGGTCCAGGGACAGAGTGAGGTCGAAGACCTTGCCCGGGTCGATGCGGCCGGTCAGCACGCGGTCGATCAGGTCGGGCAGGTAGCGGCGGACGGGGGCGGGGCCGCCGCGCAGGCCGACGTGGGAGAAGAACAGTTCCTCGCCGTCGATGGCCACCTCGTGCGGGACGCCGACGAAGCCGACGTTGCCGCCGGGGCGGGCGGAGTGCAGGGCCTGTCGCATGGCCTCTGGGGTGCCGACGCACTCCAGGACCGAGTCGGCGCCGATGCCGCCGGTGAGGTCCTTGACGCGAGCGACGCCTTCATCGCCGCGATCGGCCACGATGTCGGTGGCGCCGAATTCGAGGGCGAGCCTCTGCCGGGACTCGTGACGGCTCATGGCGATGACCCGCTCCGCGCCGAGTTCCTTCGCCGCGATGACACCGCACAGGCCGACCGCACCGTCACCGACCACTACGGCCGTCGAGCCGGGCTTCACCTCGGCGGCGAGGGCGGCGTACCAGCCGGTGCCCATCACGTCGGACACGGCGAGCAGGCCGGGCACCATCTCGGCGTCCGGGTGCTCGTCCGTGGCGACCAGGGTGCCGTGGGCGTTGGGGATGCGCACGTACTCGGCCTGGCAGGTGCTCATGAACTCACGGTTCAGACAGGAGGACTGCCAGCCGTTCAGGCAGTTCACGCAGGTGTTGTCCGAGGTGGCGAAGGAACCGACCACGAACTGGCCCGGCGCGACGCCCGCGACCTCGCTGCCCACCTCCTCGACGATGCCGACGTACTCGTGCCCCATCGGGTGCGGGTCGCCGACCGGCTCGAGACCGCGATACGGCCACAGGTCCGAGCCGCACACACAGGTGGCGACCGTACGGATCACCGCGTCGGTCGGCTCAATGATCTTCGGGTCGTCGAGGTTCTCGAAGCGCACGTCGCCGGGGGCGTGGATGACTGCTCCGCGCATGGGGTGCTTCCTTCAGTGGGGGGTCTGTGGACCGCAGCCGTGGTGAGGAATGCGACTGCTCACGGTCGAGCCTCACACGCGAGGGCAGGCGCGAAAAGCGGAGAGAACTATCCCGGGAGGGAAACATCCGGGGAGGAAATTCTCCCCCCTTACACAGGTGCGATCGGTGTCATGCTGGGAAGCATGACCGCCAACGTTCCCCTCAATGAGCTGGGAGAATTCCTCAAGAAGCGCCGCTCCGAGCTGAGCCCGCGCACCGTCGGACTGCCCGAGAGCGACAGGCCCCGCCGGGTGGAGGGGCTGCGCCGCGAGGAGGTCGCCCAGCTCGCCAGCATCAGCACCGACTACTACACGCGTCTGGAACAGGGCCGTATGCAGGCGTCAGCGCCCGTGCTGGATGTCCTCGCCCGGGTACTCCACCTGGACGACGACGAGCGGGGCTACCTCTTCCAGCTCGCCGGAAAGACCACCACCCGCACCCGGCGCCGCGGCCGGCAGAAGGTCCAGCCACAACTGCAGCGGGTCCTGGACGACCTCACCGCCACTCCGGCCATCGTGCAGGGCCGGCGCGGGGACATTCTTGCCTGGAACGCGCTGGCCGCCGCCCTGGTCACCGACTTCTCCCGCCTCGCGGAAAGGCACCGCAACTACCCGCGGATCATCTTCACGGACCCCGCCATGCGCACCCTGTACGCCGACTGGGAGAGCTCCGCGCACATCGCCGTCGCCCAACTGCGCATGGAGGCCGCGAAGTATCCCGAAGACCCGCGCCTGATCGAGCTGGTCGGTGAACTGTCCATGCGTGACAAGCAGTTCGCCCGCTGGTGGGGCGATCACCACGTCGCCGCCCGCACCGTGGGAACGAAGACCCTCAACCATCCGGTCGTCGGCGAACTCGTCCTGGACTGGGACACCCTCACCGCCAACACCGACCCCGACCAGCACCTCACCGTCTGGACCGCCGGGCCCGGCTCCCCCACCCACGAACGGCTCCGCATCCTCGCCTCCTGGGCCGCCGACCAGCACCTGCCGGCCTCCTCCCCCGTCAGCTGACCTCGACGGGCCGCCGCCATGAAGGCGGCTGGAAGAGTTATTCCGAACGCTGACGGTGCTGTCCTGTGAGCGCTGACATCCCGCGAAACCACGCGGCTACCCGAAGCCCGGCCCCGCGCGACAGGCAGGTTCCTGGCACGCCTCAAGGAGACGGCTCCACCCTCAGATCACGAGCCGCTGCACATCCGTCAGGCCGCGCTCTCCCGTGCGGTGTTCCGCCGGCAGGATGTACGTGCGCAGACCGCAGGCGGCCGCGCCGCCGTCGCGGACCGGGTTGTCGCCGACCATGAGGGTGGCGCGGGGGTCCGCGCCGAGATCGGCGCAGGCTTTGAGAAACAGCTGCGGGTCGGGCTTTTCGCGGCCCTGCTCGTAGGAGATCACGCAGGTGTCGATCAAGGCGTTCAGCCCGTGGTGGGCTAGGTGGGTGCGCAGGTCCCAGGCGAAGTCGCTGACGATGCCGACGCGCAGTCCGCGCTGGTGCAGGGTACGCAGGACCGGTGCGGTGTCGGGAAAGGGAACCCAGGTGTCCGGAGCGGTGAGCTCCCGGTAGGCCGCCTCCTCCGCGCCATGCAGGAAGTCCACCTGCTCCCACCATCCCCACATGGCGCGGCGGTGCTGTGCGGAAGAGAGATCACGGCCTTCCTGGAGGGATACGACGGAGGGCAGCCGGAAGGCGGCGCGCAACTGGTCGGAGATTTTGGCCACTGCGCCGGGCTCGTCCAGCACGACCAGGCGGCCGGCGGCGGAGCCGACCCGGCGCAGCCACGTCTCCAGGTCGATCATCTGGAAGAGCGTGTTGCTGAAGTCGAACAGGACGGCCTTGACCGGGGGCACCGGCGCGGCCATCTCGGCGTCGCTGGGGCGGTAGGCGCTCGGGGTTTCGAACAGGGTGCGGGTCACAGGGAAGGCTCTTCGGGTTCGACCGTCTCGACGGGGACTCCGAGGTCGCGTATGGCCGCGAGTTCCGCGTCGGGGGTGGCGGTGTCGGTGATGACTGTGTGGTAGTCGGCAACGGTGCCGTACGCGTACGTGGCGGTCTTGCCGAACTTCGAGTGGTCCACCAGGAGCAGCGCCTGTTCGGCGGAGGCGAGCATGGCCAGCTTCACCTCGACGTAGTCATTCAGGGGGTGGAAGAGGCGTCCTTCCAGGACGGCTGTGGCGGACATCAAGGCGAGGTCGGCCCGGATGTGGGACAGGGCGCGGGTGACGGTGGGGCCGGTGCAGGAGTTGAAGTCGCCGCGGTAGTGGCCGCCCAGCAGGGTGACGTTCACCACGGGGGCGGCGGATCCGAGGCGCTGTGCGAGGCCGACCGAGTTGGTGACGACGTGCAGCTGATCCACCTCGGCCAGCGCCGGGACCAGGGGGAACAGTGTGGTCGAGTCCTCCATGAGCACGGTGCTGCCCGGCCTGATCCGGCCGGCGACGGCCGCGCAGATGGCGTTCTTGGCCGCGAGGGCGCTGTTCTCGCGGAAGCGGGTGGCCGTCTCCATGGTGAGGGCGGGGAAGGCGACGGCCCGCCCGCGCTCCTTGCGCAGCAGATGTCGCCCGGTGAGGTCGTCCAGGTCCCGGTGCATCGTCATCAGGCTGACGGCGAAGTGCCGGGCGAGGTCGTCGATGCGGGTCTCGCCGTGTTCGGCGACGTACCGCAGCACGGCCTGGCGCCGCTCCTCGACGGCCGCCTGGGACAGTCGCGTACGGGCGGTCACGGATGCGCCCCTCCTTCCCGCTGGCTCCGGTCTCGCAGTTTCCCACACGGGCCGGTGCGGGTCGGGGCCCGTCCGGCTCGCGGGCCTCGGGCCGCTCGTGCGGCGGCGGCTGCTGCGTACGACGTGCGTGTGCGTGTCCGCGTCCATGTCTGCGTCCCTGCCCGCGCGGCCGTGGGCTACGGTCCGTCCACCGTGACCAGCACCTTGACCTGCTCGGGGTCGACGGAAGCGGCGAACGCCTTGGCGGCGTCCTCCAGCGGGTAGGTGGCGGTGACGATCTCGGCGCTGTCGATGGCGCCGGACGAGATCAGGGACATCGCGGTGCGGTAGTCGTCGCCGGTGTACATCAGGGTGCCCTCGATGCGGATCTCCCGGTCCTGGATCAGATCGAGGCGGACGGGGGTGGTCCCTGCGGCGCCGACGCCGACGACGACGATCGTGCCGCCCTTGGTGACCAGGTCGGTGGCCTGGGCGATGGACTGTTCGCGCGCCACGCAGTCGAACACCACGTCGGCCGGTCCGCCGAGCGCCGCGTGGGCCTGGTCGGCGAGGTCGGTGGCATCGGCGGGCAGGGCCGTGTCGGCTCCGAGACGCAGGGCGCGGTCCCGCTTGCCCGGCAGCAGGTCGGTGACGGCGATCCTCGCGGCGCCCGCGTGCCGGGCGGCGGCGAGGACGAGCAGACCGATGGGCCCGGCGCCGAGCACGGCGACCGTGCGTCCGGCGAGGTCACCTGCCTTCGCCACGGCGTGCACCGGGGTGGCCAGAGGTTCGACGAGAGCGGCCTCGATGTCGGTCATGCCGTCGGGAACGCGGTGGACGCGGTCGGCCGCGATGGTGAACAGGTCGGCCATGGCACCGGGCGTCTGGCAGCCGAACACCTTCAACTCCTGGCAGATGTTGTAGCGGCCGGAGCGGCACTGGGGGCACCGGCCGCAGTACAGGTTGGGCTCGATGATCACCCGGTCTCCGGGCGCGAAGTCCTCGGCTCCCTTCCCTGCTGCGGCGACGACACCTACCGCCTCGTGGCCGGGGCGGTAGGGCAGGTCGATGAAGGGGTGGTGGCCGCCCGCCGCATGGGTGTCGGAGCCGCACACGCCGACGACGGTGGTGCGCACCAGGAGTTCGTCGTCTCCGGGGACGGGGGCGGGCGCCTCCTCGAGGGTGATGTCGTCGAGGGAGCGGACGAGAACGCGGCGGATCTGCTCGGTCATGTGGGGGTTCCGTTCGGTTCGGGCGTTCACGCGGTGGCGAGGCCGGGCTGGATCTGGATCTTGCGGCCGATGCCGGCCTGGAAGCGGGCGACGGCGTCCGGGAACGCCGCCAGGGGGAGGCGGTCACTGATGAAGACGCGCGGGTCGATGACACCGGTGGCGAAGAGGTCCGCGCCGCGTTCGAAGCTGTGCAGGACCGCCATGGAGCCGGTGATCGTGATCTCCTGGTTGTAGATCTTGTACGGCTCGATGGTGGCCCGGGCGGCGTAGTCGGCGACCCCGAACTGCAGATACGTGCCGCCTTTGCCCACTCGGCCGAGGGCGTCCTGAATGGCTTTCGCGTTGCCGGTGGCGTCGACGACCAGATCCCATCCGTAGGGCGGCCGGTCGAGCTCGTCGGCGGACGCGGCACCGGCGGAGCAGCCCAACTGCCATGCTGTGGCCAGGCGTTCGGCGTTGATGTCGACGACGTCGACGCTCGCGGCGCCGGTGGCCTTGGCGAGCTGGAGCATCATCAGGCCCATGGTTCCGGCGCCGTAGACGAGCACGCGGGAGGCGATGCGGCTGCGCAGGACGTCGTAGCCGCGCACCGCGCAGGACAGCGGCTCGATCAGGGCCGCGTCCTGGGCGTCCACGTGGTCGGGCAGTCGTACGCAGTTGGCGACGGGCGCCACGGCGTACTCGGCGGCGGCGCCCGGGTGGGTGACGCCGATGGCAGCCCAGCGTTCGCAGAGGTTGTTGTGGCCGAGACGGCAGTAGTGGCACTCGAAGCAGTACAGCGACGGGTCCACGGCGACCTGGTCGCCGAGCGCCAGTTCGGTGACCTCGCTACCGAGGGCCACGACCTCCCCGGCGAACTCATGGCCGGGGATGATGGGCAGCTGCGGGGCGAACTCCCCCTGGAGGATGTGCAGATCTGTGCCGCACAGCCCGGTGGCCGCGACCTCGACGACGACCTCGCGCGCGCCGGGAGCGGGGTCCTCGACGGTGGCGAGTTCGACGCTGCCAGGCCGGGTGATGACGGCCGCCCTCACTTCACCGCTCCCAGGGAGAGGCCGCGTACGAGCTTGTCCTGGGCGGCGAAACCGGCGATGAGGACGGGCAGCGAGACCAGGGTGGCCGCCGCGCAGAGGCGGGCCAGGAACAGGCCCTCGTTGGTGATGAAGCCGACCAGGAAGACCGGCGCGGTGGACGCCTTCGTCGCGGTGAGGTTCACGGCGAACATGAACTCGTTCCAGCTGAAGATGAAGCAGATCAGCGAGGTGGCGGCGAGGCCGGGCATGGCGACGGGTGCGACGACCCGCCACAGCACGGTGAGCAGGCCCGCGCCGTCGACCTCGGCCGCCTCCAGGATCTCCTTGGGGACCTCGGCGAGGAAGGAGCGCATCATCCATACCGCGATCGGGAGGTTCATGGCGGTGTAGAGGATGACCAGCGTCCACACGTTGTCCAGCATCCCGGCGTCCTTGACGATCAGGTACACCGGCAGCAGGGCCGCGATGGCCGGGAGGAACTTCGTGGAGAGGAAGAAGAACATCACGTCGGTCCACTTCTCGACCGGCTTGATGGACAGCGCGTAGGCCGCCGGCACCGCCAGGGCGAGGACCAGGATCGTGGAAAGGACGCTGGCCATGGCCGAGTTGAGGAGGAAGGGGGTGATGTCCCGGCTGAACAGGAGTTTGTACTGGTCGAAGGTGACGGCGGCGAAGGGGGTGGGCGGATTGGTGGCCGCGTCGGCCTCCTGGTGGAAGGAGGTGAGCACCATCCACGCCACCGGCGCGAAGAACGCCAGCGTGGCGAGCCAGGCGACGAACGTCCACAGCGGCGACAGCTTCGGCGCACCGCCATGGTCGTCCTTACGGCGCAGGAGCTTCTTGAACCTGGTCCCGGGCGCGGCGACTGCTGCATGGGTCATCGGGAAACCTCCTCGCGGAACAGCGACGCGATGGTGCGCAGCGCGAAGGTCGCGATGACGAACGCGCCGAGGACGACGACGACACCGGCGGCGGCTGCCTCGCCGTACTCATACTTGCGGAACATGGTCAGGTAGATCTCGTAGGGCAGGTTGGTGGTCTGGGAGCCGGGGCCGCCCTGGGTGATGGTGAAGACCGCGTCGAAGGTCTGCACGACGTAGATCGTGCCGAGCAGGACGCCCAGCTCGATGTACTGGCGCAGGTGCGGCAGCGTGATGTGGCGGAAGGTCTGCAGCGCGGAAGCGCCGTCCATGCGGGCCGCCTCCAGGACGTCACCGGGCTGCGCCTGCAGGCCGGCCAGGAGGATCAGCATCATGAACGGGGTCCACTGCCAGACCAGCGAGATCACGACGGCGGGCATCGGGTAGGAGGAGATCCAGTCGACCGTGGGGCCGTTGTCCGCGCCGAACAAGCGGTAGACGGCGTTGAGCGTGCCGTTGAGCAGTCCGTAGTCGGGGTTGTAGATGGCGTGCTTCCACAGCAGCGCCGCCGCGACCGGCATGACCAGGAACGGGGCGATGAGCAGGGTGCGGGCCAGCCCGCGGCCGGCGAAGCGGCGGTCGAGCAGCATGGCCAGGCCGAGTCCGAGGATCACGCTGATGACCACCACCGACGCGGTGAGCACGACGGTATTGAGCACGGCCGTGCGCAGCCGCTCGTCGGTGAAGACGAACGAGAAGTTGGACAGACCGACGAAGTGCCTCTCGCCCGGCCTGAGGATGTTCCACTGGAAGGTGGAGATGATCAACGTGGCCACGAAGGGCAACTGCGTGACGACGATGGTGAAGATCAGCGCGGGCAGCAGCGGGATGCGGCGCTTCCACTTGGCGGCCGTGCCTGAGGACTTCCGGATACGGACGGGTGGGGGTGCTGTCTTGGGGGGTGCGGTGAGCGTGGTCATGAATGGTTCCTCTGCCGGTAACGGCCGCGGTCGCGGGGAGCGGCGCCCGGCCGACACGAGGCCGGCCGGGCGCTGAAGGTCACTTCTGGTAGGGCTTGGCGACTTCCTCGGCCAGCTTCTGGCCGTCGTCGAGCGCCTTGTCCACGCTGGTCTTGCCTGCGATGGCGGCGGAGATCTCCTGGGTCACCTTGGTGCCCAGGTCCTGGAACTCGGGGATGGCCACGTACTGGATGCCCACGGTCGGCCTGGGCTGGACGCCCGGGTTGGCCGGGTCGGCGCCCTCAATGGACTTCAGGGTGATGTCACCGAACGACGCGGCGGCCTTCTTGTACTCGGGGATCTCGTACGTGCTGGCCCGCTTGCCGGCCGGGACACGCGACCAGCCGAGCTTCTCGCCAACGAGGTTTTCGTACTTCTTGCTGGAGGCCCACAGCATGAACTGCGAGGCGGCGTCCGCGTTCTTCGTGGTCTTCGGCATGGCCCACGACCAGGCCCACAGCCAGCCACTGCTGTCCGTCTCGACGGTCGGCGCGTACGCGTAGCCGACCTTGCCGGCGATCTTGCTGGATGCGGGGTCCTCCAGCGACCCGGCCGCGCTGGTCGCGTCGTACCACATCGCGACCTTCTTCTGGCTCAGCGCGTTCAGGCACTCGGTGAAGCCCGCCTGCGGGGCGCCCGCCTCACCGTGCTCGCGGACCAGGTCGACGTAGAATTTCGTGGCCTCCTTGAAGCCGCCGCTGTTGACCTGCGCCTTCCAGTCCTTGGTGAACCAGGTGCCGCCGAAGGTGTTGACCATGGACGTCAGCGGCGCACCCAGCTCGCCCCAGCCGGCCAGACCGCGCAGGCAGATGCCCTTCATGCCGGGCTCGGCGCCGTCGACCTTGGCCGCGATGTCGGCGATCTGCTGCCAGGTCGGCCGTTCGGGCACCGTGATGCCCTGCGCCTTCATGACGTCCTTGTTGTACATGAGCATCGAGGACTCGCCGTAGAACGGCAGGGCGTAGAGCTTGCCGTCCGAGCCGGTGAGCGACTGGACCATCGGCTTGAGCAGGTCGGCCTTGTCAAAGCTCTTGTCCTTGTCGGCGTACGAGCCCAAGTCGTGCAGCCAGCCGTTCTTCTCCCAGATGGGCACCTCGTAGGCGCCGATGGTGGCGACGTCGTACTGGCCGGCCTGGGTGGCGATGTCCTGGGTGACTTTGTCGCGCAGCTCGTTCTCGGGAAGGATCGTGAAGTTGACCTTGATCCCGGTGTCCTTGGTGAAGTTGTCCTTGGTCAGCTTCGCGATGTCCTCCATCTGCGGGTTGCCGACCATCAGGACGTTGATGCTCTTCCCGCCGCCCGAGGACCCGCCGGCTCCGGCTCCGGAACAGGCGGTGGCGAGCAGGGCGGTGGCGGCGGCGCCGGCTATGAGGGCGTATCTGGTCGATGCCATGTGACGGGGACCTCTCGTGCTGGTTCGCCCGGACCTCGACTGAGGCGCGGCGGGTCGAGCAGGGGTGTGGATGCGTCCTTGGGGAGTCGGGCGCGTTTCGATGGCCGAATTATTAGCAGGAGACTGCGCAGTTGTTAACACATTTTGCGAGAAAATCTCTGCGGACTTATCGTCAAGCAGCCTTTGAGGGGCTACGGGTGTCCACCGAACAGCCCAGCCCAGCCCACGACCTTGCCGCCGCCGTCCCCGAGGAACCCACATGAGCGCCGGACCGGAACCCGGTGATCAGGAACCCGCAGACCAGCCTGCCGTCGTCGTCGCCGGAGACGCGCTGGTGGAGCTCGCCCCCGCCCGCATGGCCGAGGGTGCCGCGGCCTTCCAGCCACGTCGGGGCGGCTCCTGCCTCAACGTCGCCGCCGGTCTCGGCCGGCTCCGAGTCCCTACGGCACTGCTCGCGCGCCTCTCCGACGACCACTTCGGCGATCTCCTACGCGCGCACCTCGCGGCATTCGGCACCCGGCTCACCCATGCGCTGCCTGCGTCCGACCCCACCACTCTCGCCGCTGTGCAGCTGCGCGAGGACGGGTCGGCCGCCTCCTCCTTCTACGCGAACGGCACCGCCGACCGCGGCCTGTGCTCTGTACACCTCGCTGCTCTCCCGGACGGCGGCGCACTGTCCGCGGGGACGGCTCTGCACCTCGGGTCGCTGGGTCTGCTGCTCGAACCCCTGGGCTCCACGCTCGACGGGCTGATTCGCCGGGAGGCCGGCCGGCGGCTGGTGTCCCTGGACCCGAACGTGCGGCCGGGCCTGATCCCCGACCGCGCCGCCTATCTCCGGCGGTTCGCCGAGTGGGTGGCGCTCGCCGACGTGGTGAGGGCGAGCGGCGAGGACCTGGCCTGGCTCCGGCCGCATGAGCCGTACGAGGCGGTGGCCGAACGCTGGATCGCGTCCGGGGCGGGACTCGTCCTGATCACGTTCGGCTCCCGGGCGCCCCGCTCCGGTGGTCGAGGCCGTCGGCACGGTGGGAGCGGGCGACGCCTTCACCGCCGGGGTACTCGCCCACCTGCACCACGCCGGCCGGCTCAGCCGCGAAGGCGTCGCCGCTCCGGGGCCGGCGACCTCACCCGGCTGCTGTCCTACGCCGTGGAGATCGCTGCCGACACCTGCACCCGCGCGGGCGCCCAGCCGCCGTACCACCACGACGACGAGCCGATCCCCGTGTAGCGGCACCAGCCGTGCCCGAATGCCTGTCGATCACTCATGTCGCCGGCTCGTCCGGCACTCACTCCGGAGTCTCGGGCGTGTCCAGGCGAGCCCAGACCGGTCGGAGAGCCTCCAGCGCCTCCCGGTACACCGCATACGCCTCGTCGAGTACGGCGACCCGGTCGGGACGGGGTTCGTGGCGCCTGAGTACGGCGGGGGTGGCGCGCGGGTCCGTCACGTCGTCGAGCAGTCCGGCGGCGGTGGCGGCGAGCAGGGCCGCTCCCCGGGCAGCACTCTCCTGCACGTCGGTCACCACGACCGGCCGCCGTAGGGCGTCGGCGAACATCTGGCTCCATACCGCACTGTGTGCGGCCCCGCCGGTCAGCCGGGCCGCCGCCCCGGTGACCGGCAGCTTCGAGCAGAGCGCGTCGACGTGCCAGCGGTGGTTGAGGACCACGCCTTCCATCAGGGCCCGCAGCAGGTGGCCGCGGCCGTGCCAGCCACGCAGTCCGAGAAACGTCCCCGACGCGGGATGCGGGTGCGGGGAGCCGTAGACGAACGGGTGGAACAGCACCTCCGACGGACCGTCCAGGCATGCCTCGACCTCGCGGCCGATCGCCTCGTGGACGCCGTACCGCTGGTCGGTCGGTGCGCCAGTGACCCGCAGGAACCACTCCAGGTTCGCCACCGACGCGGGCGAGGTGGACATGGTCATCCACTGGCCCGGGCGGACGAAGTGACGGACCTGCCAGCACGGATCGACGACCGGACGCTCGCTGATCACCTGGTTGATGCTGAAGGACCCGGCGATCAGGGACAGTTCGCCCGGTGTCGTGCCGCCGACCCCGAGCGCGGCGGCGTCGACGTCGTGGGCGCCCGTGACAACGGGCGTGCCGGCGGTGAGCCCGGTGAGCGCCGCGGCTTCACAGGTGACGGTTCCGCTCACCGCGTCGCAGGGCAGCACGGGCGGCAGCAGGTCGGCGAGCGCGTCGAGGCCGTACAGGTCCAGCAGCTCCAGCGAGTATCCGCCGCGCCGCATGTCGGTGAATGAGGCACTGGCGTCCGTGGGATCGGTGGCCGCCACACCCGTCAGCCTCAGGCGCAGCCAGTCCTTGCAGGACAACAGCCAACGCGCCCGCTGAAGCACCCCTGGTTCATGGCGGGCGAGCCAGGCCAGCAGGGCGGCCGGGGAACCCGCGAAGGGCACCGTGCCCGACAACTCCAGGGCACGGGACCAGACCGGAGTGCCCCGCCACTCCTCCAGCACCGGTTCGGCGCGTGTGTCCATCGCCACGATCGCGGCGCGCACCGGCCGGCCGAGCTCGTCGACGGCATACAGTCCGTCGCCGTGCCCGGCCACCCCCACCGCGGCGACAGCCCGCCCCGCGTCCGGACCGGCCTCGGCGAGACAGGCGGCGATGGCCTGGTGCGCCGTCCGCCACACCTCGTCCATGTCCCGCTCGACCCAGCGAGGCCGAGGGGTCTTCAGTGGCAGTGTGCCGCTGCCCCGCGCCACCGCTCGGCCGGTGGCATCGAACAGCACGGCCTTGGTCACGGTGTGTCCCGCGTCGACACCGACCACCAGTTCACGCGCCACAACTCACACCCACCCCAAGCCGCGGGCTTTGACCGCCACAGCGCACCGGCCGACGGCCGCGAAGTCGGCGACGAGCCGCGCCGAACGCGGCGCTGGGGCGGCGCCGGAGCCCCTTGGTTCCCGGTCAGTCAACGCCGCGCCCCCGTCCGAAGCGCGGGCCGCACACCTCTGCCAGGGCCTCGACGTACCGGCAGGGACGCGTCGATCAACAAAGACCAGAACGCACACTGCGGTCTCCTCGCATACCGAAGCCACGATCCAGTGGGCCGATCGTCCCACGGAGCCGGTCGGCGCGCCCTGACCGGTGCCGGCGCGTGCCGGAGTGCCGATTTGCGCTGGTCAGAGCCACGTAGACGGTGTACCACCAGCAGACGCAGCGTAGCCAGCACCAAGTCAGCACGGGAGTCAGCATCCCACCTCTCAAATCGTGATCGAATAGTGCAACTCGGGCGGCACGCTCGCGGGCTCGATTGAGGCTCTCGCGGCGGCTCCGGCGGCGCCCTCATGGTGACCGCACGCACCTCCGCGCGCAGAACTATGGTGCCCCACCACATGTGCCACTGACCTGCGGATTCCTACGGTATGGCGGCACGCATACGTCCGCCAACCGCTTGGAAGTGGTACCGATGTCCTCCCCCGCGACCGCTCCCCCACCCCCCGCCAGCCTCAAGCGCATCGTCGCCGCCAGCCTCATCGGCACCACCATCGAGTGGTACGACAACTCATTCGATCGGGGCTAGGCCTTGCCGCTCTTGCGGTTGATCACCTTGTAGGTGCCGAGGTCCGCGGTGAAGGACGTCGTAGACCTCCAGGTTGCGGATCGACGCGTACACCCCGGTGGGCAGTCCGGTGACGGTGCGGACGTACCGTGCCTGGGCCTGGAACGCGGCCGTCTGGACCTGGCGCGTGCCGGGGCTGGCGGTGTTGTCGACGAGCGTGGTCCACGTGCTGTTGTCGGTGGAGCCCTCGATCTTGTACTGGTAGTTGGTCTTGTCCAGTTCCCAGGCGATCCGGGTGCCGGTCAGCGGGCGGGTCGAGCCGAGGTCGACCTTGAGTCAGTGGCCGGTGTTGCCGGTGTTCGCGCACCAGCGGGTGGCGGTAGCTCCGTCGACCGCCTTGGCTGCGGTGTTGCTCTTGGACGTCTCCTCGCTGTCGGCGGTCGCGGTCTTGCCGGTGGCGATGTCGGCCGGCTGTACGGAGCCGTCCAGTGTGACCCCGACGACGCCGTCCTCGGGGGTGCGGGTGCGGTTGATGCCGGCGATCGTCACCCTGCCGTCCGTGCCGAGGGTGTACGGGAGATCGGTGCCCGCGGCGACGTCGAAGACGCGGGTGACCTGGGCGTCCCCGATCGACGGGGTGGTGAAGTACGAGCGCCAGGTGCAGAGCCGTCTCACACCGCGGATGGTGGACTTCATAGGGCGGCAGACCATGGCGTTCCTGTCCACGGCGGACGCCGGCGGAGCCTGCGACGTCACATTCCGTGCCGGCCCCCCGGGCTTCGTCACTGTGCTGGACGACGGCACCCTCACCTACCCCGAATACCGTGGGAACGGGGTCCTCGCCAGCGCGGGAAACATCGCCGAGAACCTCACATCGGCCTGCTCTTCGTCGACTTCACCCATGACCACGTCGGCCTGCACGTCAATGGCGCAGCTCGGCTCCACCGGGACGAGGAGCAGCGGCGGGCCTACCCCGCCTTCCGGTGGAAACCGCCCCAGGACGCAGGCCCGAATTCTGGGTGCACATCACGGTGGGGGAGGCGTATGTGCACTGCTCCAGGCACATCCCCCACCTCGAGCCGGCGCCGCGTCCACGCCCGGGGGCCCAGTGGCCAAAGGATGCCCATTACTTCGCCCCCCGCGCCGCGCACCAGTCCCCACCGGACGAGGGCGAGCAAACTGCGGGCACTCACACCGGATCACTGCCGGGCAGGGGTTGTCCCGTGAGGGGCCGGTCCGCGGGCGGGGCAGGCCGCGGTCACCGGGGCCCGCCTCGAAGAGTTCGACGTGGAACTGGGCACCCGTCAGCAGCACCAGAACTCCTGCGGGGACGTGGGCATCGAACGATGCGTCAGGCGATGGTCACGGGCCGCGGGGTCTTCGAGATGATCGTCGCCGTACGGGCCCCTACGGCCACTCCCCCGCAGGCCATCACGGCCACGAACGGTGGCTCCGGACCTACGGATTCCACCAGCCCTTCCGCAACGTGCGGTCCTGAACGGTCAGTCCCGCCAGGCCGGTACCCCACATCTGGCATGCGCCGACAGCCACGTCGGCGCGGGGGACGATGCGGGACCAGTGCGGGCCGGGACAAGCGTCATCCCCAGCCCGTGGGCGGCCCAGCGTACGGCCGCCGCCGTCTGGGACACGCGGGCGACCGCGTTCGGAGTCAGATCGTTGTCCCGCAGCACGTTCAGCAGCACACCGTCGAGCGCACTGTCCCGGTCGAACCTCACCCACGGCTCCCCCTCCAGCTCGCGCAGCTCACCCGGTCCGCGGCGAGCAGCCGGTGCCCGGCGCTGCGCTCGCCCGCCGCCATCAGGGCGAGGTTCAGCACACCCCGGCGGCACAGCCGCTCCACGATCTCCATGATCCGCCGGTACTCCGGGGTGAGGACCTCCACTCCCATGACCTCGATACGATCCGGCACCGGCCGCATCAGGGGCACTTCGTAATCCCTCGTCGCGTTGCTCGACGGCGAGGTCGACCGTGGGCGTCGGCCTCGCCGCGATGCGTGCGGCTGGACGAGAGTTCAGGGCTGCGGCCAAGCTGCGCGGCCGCCGCTCGCGGCTCCAGATCTGCCGGCCTGTTTCGCGCCCTTCAGCTTGCGTCGGTGCTCTGACTCGGACGGTGATCCGCGCGTGGTCGTACCCACCAGGCTCAGGCGACGGGTTGTAGATGATCGCGAACGTTTGCCGTACGTCGCCGAAGCGGTCGGAGTACGTCACCCTCGACGGGCCGGTGCGCTTCGGCTCGGCGGTCATGTCGTACGTACGAAGGAAGTCCTTGACCCTCGAGTCCTGGCTGTTGCCCACCTTGTACCGGAGCACCGCGGTGCCGTCCTTCTCCACCTTCGCGTACGTCGGTATGTAGTAGCGCCCCGCGGGTTGATGCTGATCGTGGTGCATCCCCGCCTTGCGCTCCACTGCCTCCTTCGGACCGTCACCGGCCGGCGTGAGCAGCGCGACGGCCGCCCAAGCGAGAGCGCCGAGCGTCCACACCACGCACGAGGCCAGGAACCCCACCAGCCACCTGCGCCGGCGCTGCCTCGTGGGGCCCGTACGTGTACTCACCTGGACCATGCCGATGTCGAGGCGCTGGTTCGGCTGCCCGGGGCGACGCGGCGACCTGCAAGACGCTCGTGGGGACGCTGGGACCGCTGGTGTGGTCCGTCGTGGGCGCCCAGTTCTCCGACGCACGGGCCGTGTGCCGGGCGTCGGCGGGCCTTCACCAGGTGTCGACGCAGCGGCGCGAGCCGCGCTGCCCGGGCTCAGGGTCAGGGTCATGCAGCAGTGCGGTGATCCAGCGTCGGGACTCGGCCGGGTCGATGACGTCGTCGATCTCGAAGACCGAGGCGACGTTGAGGGCCTTGCCGTGCTCGTAGGCGGCAGCGACCCTGCGGGCGAACTCCCGCTCGCGCTCGTCCGCGTCCTCGATGGCCGCCAGCTCCCGGCGGTAGCCCAGCCGCACCGCACCCTCGATGCCCATCGGCCCGAACTCGCCAGTGGGCCACGCCACCGTGAACCGGGGGATGCGAAAGCCGCCGCCGGCCATGGCCTGGGCGCCCAGCCCGTAGCCCTTGCGCAGCACGATCACTCCGAAGGGCACCGTGAGCGCCGAGGCGTGGACGAACATGCGGCTGACATGCCGGACGGTCGCGGTCTTCTCCGCCTCGGGGCCGACCATGAACCCAGGTGTGTCGCACAGGGAGACCACCGGCAGCCCGAACGCGTCGCACAGCTGCAGGAAGCGGCTCGCTTTGTCGGCCGCGTCGGAGTCGATGGCGCCGCCCAGATGCCGCGGGTCGTTGGCGAGGATGCCGCACGGGCGGCCCTCCACCCGGGCCAGCGCGGTGATGACGCCGCGTCCGAAGTGCCGTCGCAGCTCCAGGACGGAGTCTGCGTCGGCGAGGGTGGCGATGACCGCACGCACGTCGTACGCCCGCCGCCGGTTCTCGGGAATGAGATGGCGCAGCCGACGCTGGTCGGGGCACTCCCAGTCCGTCACCGGGCCCTGGAAGTACGACAGATACGTGCGCGTCAGCCGGACGGCATCCGCGTCGTCCTCGGCCTCGAGATCGATGACGCCGTTCGCCCGCTGGACCTCGACCGGCCCGATGTCCTCCGGGACGTAGCTGCCCAGCCCCCCGCCCTCGATCATCGCCGGGCCGCCCATGCCGATGCTGGCCTCGGGCGTGGCGATGATGACGTCGCAGCAGCCGAGCAGCGCGGCGTTGCCGGCGAAGCAGCGCCCCGAGCCGATGCCGACCAGCGGCACCTTCCCGCTCAGGGACGCGAACAGCGCGAAGGCCATGCAGTCCAGGCCGGAGACCACCGTGCCGTCCACATCGCCCGGCCGGCCGCCGCCCCCTTCGGCGAACAGGACGACGGGCAGGTGCGCCTGTTCGGCCAACGCGAAGAGCCGGTCCTTCTTGCGGTGGCCCATCACCCCCTGGGTGCCGGCCATCACGCTGTAGTCGTACGACATCGCCACCACGCGGGCGGTCCGGGGGCCGAACCGGTCGGCTCCCACCGTGCCCACGCCGCCGACCAGGCCGTCGGCGGGGGTGCGGCGGATGAGGTCGTCCAGGGACCGGCGGCTGCGCTGGGCGGCGATGGCCAGGCCGCCGTACTCGACGAAACTGCCCGGGTCACACAGGTCGGCGATGTTCTCACGGGCGGTGCGCCGACCCTCGGCGTGCCGCCGAGCGACCATCTCGGGGCGGTCGGCGTCGTCGCCGAACCGCTTGCGCGCCCGCACCTCCTCCAGATCGGCGCGTGGGGCGTCCGGGTCCGGCCGCTCCTCGGGGTGCGGCTCACCGTCCGCCGCGCCGGTGGCCTCCATCACCACCAGCGGCTGACCGTTCTCGGCCAGCTCGCCCAGCTCTGCCCGTACGGCGACGACCACGCCGTCGCCCGGCGCCTGGAGCAGGTGCTCCATCTTCATGGACTCCAGGACCACCAGTGTGCTTCCGGCCCTTACGCGCTCGCCTTCGGCGACGGCGACGTCGACGACGGTGGCCGTCGTGGGCGCGGTGACGGTGAGCGTGCCCTGCGGCTCGACAGCGTCGGGGACCTCCGCGTCCTTCTCCGCGTCTGTCTCCTGCGGGACCAGTGCGGGCAGGAGTTCGTCGAAGAGCGCCGTGTGCAGCCGCCCGGCGACGACCTCGGGTGCCTCCAACAGGCGCCGCAAAACCTCGGCGTTGGTGGCGACTCCCTCGACCCTCAGCTCCGCCAGGGCGCGGCGGGCGCGGGCGAGCGTGTCGGGCAGGCTGCCGGAACCGTCGTGGGCGACGAGCTTGGCCAGCAGCGAGTCGAAGCGCGGGCTGACCCGGCCGCCGGGGAACGCGGCGGTGTCGACGCGCACACCCGGCCCGGCAGGCGGCCAGAAGACGTCCAGCGTGCCGGCGGCGGGCAGCACCGTCCCGTCGGGGCGGACCGTCTCGGCGTTGACCCGCACCTGCACCGCACAGCCGCGGGGAACTGGAGCCTGCCCCGCCCCGATGCGGTGGAGGCTCTCGCCGGAGGCCACCCGCAGCTGGGCCTTGACCAGGTCGATGCCGGTGACCTCCTCGGTGACGGTGTGTTCGACCTGGATGCGCGGGTTTGCCTCCAGGAAGTAGAAGCCTGAGGAGCCCTCGCCGGTGTCCACCAGGAACTCGAACGTGCCGAGACCGGCATAGGCGACCTCCCGGGCCATGCGCAGCGCCGCATCGTGCAGCCCGGCCCGCACCGCCTCGTCGAGGCCGGGCGCCGGCGCGATCTCCACGATCTTCTGCCGGTGCCGCTGCAGGCTGCAGTCGCGGTCGCCGTAGCCGACGACGGCGCCCGTGCCGTCGCCGAGCACCTGCACCTCGACATGGCGGGCACGCCGCAGCAACTGCTCGACGTAGACCGCGCCGTCGCCGAAGGCGCGCGAGGCCTCCGAACGGCAGCGCCGGACGGCCTCCTCCAACTGCCCTGCCCCGTACACCGCCCGCATGCCGCGCCCGCCGCCGCCGGCGACCGCCTTGACCATCACCGCGGCACCCTCGCCGAGGCCGGCCATGAACGCACGCGCCTCCTCGATGCCGGTGTCGCCGTACGTCGCCGGCAGCACCGGCACGCCAAGGCGCGCGGCGAGTTCACGGGCTGCGGTCTTGTCGCCGAGGGTGCGCAGTACCTCGGGGCGTGGCCCGACCCAGGTGAGTCCGGCGTCAGTGCACCGCTGCGCGAAGTCGGCGTTCTCGGCCAGCAGCCCGTAGCCGGGGTGGACCGCGTCGCAGCCCGTGCGCACCGCCGCGCCGACCAGGGCCGCCGCGTCCAGGAAGGCCCCCGGCCCCTCGCCGTCGAGCACCACGACCTCGTCCGCCATGCGGGTGTGCAGCGCGTCCGCCTCGTCGCGGGAGCGCAGCGCCACCGTCAGCAGGTCGAGCTCGCGGGCGGCGCGGATCACCCGTACCGCGATCTCGCCGCGGTTGGCGACCAGCAGCTTGGCCAGACCCATCGTCACCGGTCCTTTCCGTAGGCATCGGCAGCGGCCGGGGACACCGGAGACACGGCGGTGCGCGCGGCCTGCTCCAGCAGCTCGCCCTTCTTCACCTTGCCGGTGGTGGTCATGGGCAGGGCGTCGACGCACCGCACCACGGGCACCTTGTAGGGGGCCATGTTCGCCCGCGCCCACGCGCGTACGCCCTCGGCGTCGAGCGCGGCACCGGGGCGGGGCTGGACGAACGCCAGCGGCACCTGGCCCCGGTGGGGATCGTCCATCGGTACCACCGCCGCGGTCAGCACATCCGGGTGCCGGGCCAGCAGCGCCTCCAGTTCGGACGGGAAGACGCTCATACCCGAGACCTTGATCATCTCCTTGTTGCGGCCGAGGTAGTGCAGGCACCCGTCCTCATCGATCATTCCGATGTCGCCGGTGTGCAGCCAGCCGTCGCGCAGGACCCGGCCGGTGGCCTCCGGCTGCCGCCAGTATCCGGTGAGCAGGGACGGGGAGCGTACGAGGATCTCGCCGCGCTCGCCCAGCGGCAGCGGCTCGGCGCTGTCCCCGTCGGCCACCATGAACTCGGTTCCCGGCACGGGCAGTCCGCAGAAGACCGGCTCGGTCAGCAGGTCGTGGTCCCCGTCCTGGAACCCGGTGGTGAAGGAGTCCGCCGTGTGCGTCTCGGTCATGCCGTACGCCGCCTCCTGCAGCACGCTGTGCTCGCCGACCAGGGAGCTCCACCGGGACCGGATCGCCGGTGTCAGCTTGCGCACGAACGACATCGCCCGCGGCTGCGCCAGGCTGGACAGGTCGGTGCCGGGCAGGCCGGGGTGCTCCATCAGCTCGACGTAGTTGTCGACCGTGCCCAGCATCAGCGTCACTTGGTACCGCTCGATCGCCTGCAGCACGGCCTCGGGGTCCCACCGGGTGAGCAGCACGATGCCGCTGCCGGTGAGCAGCGGCAGCAGGATGCCGAAGTCCTCGCCGGCGATCCAGAAGACCGGCACGTAGATCAGCAGCACGTCGGGGTTGTCGCCGGAGAGGTCCATGCCGCTGGCGGCCGCCGCCGTCGCCGCGGTGTAGAGCATGTGCCGCTGGGTGTGTTCGCATCCCTTGGGCAGGCCGGTGGTCCCTCCGGTGTAGTTGAGGGCGGCGAGCGCGTCCAGGTCGGCCGGCTGGTCCTGGCCGCGCTCGCCGCCGACGGCCTGCGCCCACCCGCTGCCGACCGAGCCGACGGGTGCCAGGCCGGGCGGCAGCGGCAGCACCGGAGCGGAGGGGAGCATGTCGGCAAGGCTGGTGACGAGTACGTTCCGTACGGCGGTGTCGGGCCGCACCGCCTCGACCAGCGGTAGCAGGGTGTCCAGAGTGATCAGGACCTCTACCCCGGCGTCGGCCAGCTCGTGCCGCAGCTCGTACTCCCGGAACATCGGGTTCACCGGGACGTGCACGGCTCCGGCGCGCAGGATGCCGAGCATGGCAACAATGAACTGGGGGCAGTTGGGCAGGAACACCCCGACACGGTCTCCGGGGCGTACGCCGCTGCGCCGCAGCCAGCCGCACAGCCGCGCCGTCAGGTCCTCCAGCGCCGCGTACGTGATCTGCTCGCCGTAGAAGGTGATCGCGACGCGGTCGGGATGGCGCCGGGCCCAGTGCCGCAGATGGTCGGTGAGCTGCCGCTGCCCGAGCGGGTGCACCACCTCCCTCGGCATCGAGTCCGGCCATACGCGCTGCTGGCGGGCCCGTACATCGGCCAAGTACTCCTGCACGCGCGCGCTGTCCGCCACGACGGCCTCCACCCGGTCCGGCATACCAACTGGTCGGCATGTTCCGCATCACCGTAGGGGAGCCCACGGGCCGGGACAAGGGTCTGGACGCCGTGGGGGCAGGCCCAGGGCTTCGGCGTAGTCGCGTGATGTCCGGTTCGTGATCATGTGAGGCCGAGTAGGGCGAGCGGGCGTTTCGGGTCGCGGGAGTTGGCCCGGAGTGCGGCGGCGACGTTCTGGGTGCCGGCGATGCGCAGGGCGCCGATGGCAAGGTTGCGCCAGGTCGCCATGGTGCGGGGCGCATTGCCGGTCCGAAGCTGCGAGGCGTCTTCGGCGAAGGTGGTGTCCCTCACGTGGTGCAGGGCCTCGATCTGCCAGTGCGAGCGGATCATGTTGGCGAGCTGGGCGGGTGTGGCCTGCTCGGCGCTCAGGCTGGTGACCGCGTAGACGGTCTTGATGCTGACCTTGCCGCTCTTGCGGTGCAGGCGGCGCCGCTTGAGCTGGACGGCCTGGCGGGCGCCGGGGAAGAGCAGGTTGTTCACGGTGCAAACCTTGATGCGGCGGATCTCGCCACGGCCGTGACCGCTCTCGCGGATGCGGCTCTGGAGTGGAATCCGCTGCCAGAGAAGGGCTTTGAGCTGCTTGCGGAGCTTCTTCTGATTCCCTTTGACGATCACGATGTAGTGGGCGCCTCGACTGGCGAGGTACTCGGCGTGCTCGCGTTGGGTGTGCATGGCGTCGCTGGTCACGACCGTGTCGGCCAGGTCGGCGAGGTTGTCCAGAAGGGGCTGGAAGCACGTGATCTCGTTCGTCTTGTCTCCGACGTCCAGCTGGGCGAGGACCAGACGGCTGGTGTGGTCGAGTGCGGCCAGCAAGTGGATCTTGCGGCCGTCGGCTCTGGCGGCGCCGCGCAGGCTCTTGCCGTCCACCGCCACTGCCCGGCGAGTCTTCGGGCCGGGCTGAGTGCGGCGATCGGCCAGCCAGGCGCCGACCGCCCGGTCAAGCGCATCGGCATCAAGGCGGGCCAGGGTGCGGCGGATCGTTGTCTCGCACGGCACCGGCCGGATGCCGGTCAACGGGCAGCGACGGGCGCCGATGCGGTCCAAGACCGCCGATGGCGCATCGGCAGCCCACTCGCTGATGGCCAGGAGCGAGGTCGCGCCGGTCAGCACGGCGCAGGCGGCCAGCGCCAGCACATACACCAGGCCGTGGCGCACACCGCGGGGCTTGCGCGGATCGGGGACAGCGGCCAACCGGGTCAGCAGCCCGGGCAGTTCGTGTTCCGCGGCGTCGGGCTGGTCACGGAGTTGGTCAAGGACGGGCGGGATCGGAGAGGATACGACGGCAGGCACGGACTTCCGTAGGGATCACTGGACTCGACACCCACATGATCTTGGAAGCTTGCCTGTCCTGCGTCCGGGCCACCGCCGGCACACATCGCGAAAACCCACTCAAGCCGCGACTACGCCGAAGCCCTGGGGGCAGGCCGAACCCTTGCAGATCGACCGCGGGCCGAATCAGCGTTACCAGCGACTAATTGAATGCGCTACGGATGAATCGTGAATTGACACAGCCGGGACTGATGCAAATCAAACGGCCGGCATGCCCGCAGATGATCCCATTACCGTCCAGGGGGACGATCCACGCGCGGAGACCGTTGTATTCGGCAATGGCGCTAATTCGGCTTCAGCACTGCTTCGCATTCAGACATGCTCTGGGTGCCCAGGCGCCGGTGCCGATCACCGGGTCGAGCGGGCGTCGGCCATGACGGAATGGGACGAGTCTGCGCGGACTGAGGACTGTTGAATGCAGCAAGGACATCCGGGTGTCACGCCGGGATGGGCCGCAGCCGCACGTTCGGCGCTTGCGGCCACACCATTTCCCCGGTGCTGCGCCGGGGCCGGCTATCGGTCCCGGCTGCGGTCGACAGACCGCAAAAGGAAGCGCTCCTTTGCGCAAGCACCGGAAATTCCGGCCGAGAAGCAATGCGCACAGCTGCGATATCGAAATTCAGCGCCCTATTTCAGGAGCAGGTCATGAAGCGAACGCACCATCGCACCGTGGCACTTCTGGCCACGGTGTCCGGTCTTACCCTTTGCCTCACGGGCGTGGCCCGCGCGGCCGACGCACCGACGCCACGTCTTCTCGACACGACGCTGGTGAACAAGACCGGCACCACCATCACGGTCACCGCCGGAGTCGGCCGGGGCAACACGATCAGCGTCTGGCAGTCAGGCAGCAGCATCAGAATCAGGGACACCGGAGACACGGTCGCACCGTCCGGCGACTGCACCGCCAGCAGCACGACCGAAGTCGCCTGCAGGGCCGCCGACACCACCGAACTCGTGGTCAACGCCGGCGACCAGGACGACAACGTCACCTCCTCGCTGGCGGCCCTCGGCGTCACCCTCATCGGCGGTGCCGGCAACGACAACCTCTACGGCGGATCCGCCAACGACACCCTCGAAGGCGACGAGGGATCCGACTTCCTCTCCGGCGGCGCAGGAAACGACACGCTGACCGGGGGAGCCGAGGCGGACAGGATCTTCGGCGGCTCCGGCAATGACTCCATCGAGGGACGCGGCGGCTCGGACATCGTGGACGGCGGTGCCGGCAACGACGTGATCTACGGCGGCGGCAACGAGCAGATCGTCACCGGCGCCGGCAACGACTACGCCGAGGGCGGCAACGGCCGGGACACCATCGACGCCGTGGACAACGTCAGCGGCAACGACTACGTCGAAGGCGGCGCCGACGTGGACGCCTGCCGCGCCGACTTGGGCGACAACGTCAGCGGATGCCCCTGACCAGCGCGAGTGAGCAGCACGCCAGTACCCGTACACGGCGAGACAACACGAAAAGGCGGGCCCCGATGAGAACACGAAGCATCTGCACCACGGTGGCGGCGATCGGCGCACTCACCTGCGCCCCGCTGACCGCCGCCTTCGCCGCGCCCGGTGCGGCCCCCGGCACAAGCCTGGCCGGGACCACGGTCGTGCAGGAGGTGGGCGACGCCCTGGTCGTCACAGCCGACCAGGGTGTGGCGAACGACATCACCGTCCGGCGTCAGGGCAACGTTGTCGTGGTGACGGACGCGGGGGACACCGTATCCGCCGTAGCCCCGTGTCAGTCGACGGGGACGCACACGGCAGAGTGTCCGCTGCCCGTCACATCGATAAGGGTCAACGCCGACGACGCCGATGACAGCGTCACCATCTCCCCGAACCTGGAGGCCGCCGGAACGGTGATCGGCGGTGCGGGTGACGACCGCCTCAACGGCGGCCCCCGGGCGGACCGGCTCGTCGGCGACGACCCGGCTGCCACCGGACCGCGGGCGACGCCGGGCAACGACACCATCAACGGCGGCCCCGGCAACGACACGATCTCCGGGCTGGCCGGCAACGACACCCTCAACGGCAATGCCGGCAACGACACCCTCACCGGGGGCCGCGGCAACGACACGCACCTCGGCGGCGAGGGCAACGACACCCTCAACGCCGTGGACAACATGATCGCCAACGACAGTCTGGACGGCGGCCTCGGCTTCGACACCTGCAACCGCGACACCGGCGACACGGCCGTCAACTGCCCCTGATCAACCACTCGTTCGGTACTGCGCTGCACACCGGCGTCGGGTTGGGGAAGCACGGGAGCTCCCTGGGAAATGATCGGATCGGAGGTGTCGCCGGACAGCCGTACCGGCTGTCCGGCGGCAGGATGACAGCCGGTGATGAACGACTGCTGGGGCGCCTACTGCACCAGTCGCGGCGCGTGTTGTGCGCGCCTGAAGCGTCCGGGAGCGACGCCGAAAGCGCGCTTGAAGGCGTTGGCGAAGGCGAACTCGGAGGTGTACCCGACCTTTTGGGCCACCGCTGCGAGTGGATCGTCTCCACCGCGCAGGATCCGAGCCGCGGTGCTCAGCCGCCACCAGGGCACATACGCCATCGGTGCCTGTCCCACCAAGTGGGTGAACCGCCTCGCGAAGACTGTCCTCGACATGCCGACGCGATGGGCGAGTTCCTGCACCGTCCACGGGTACGCCGTGTGGCGGTGAATGTGGTTGAGCGCAGCGGCGATCGCCGGATCGGTCAACGCGGCGCACCAGCCGGCGTAGGGGCTGCGCGATTCGACAGATCCCGACCTCGACACGCAGGAGTATCGATCGTGCCCGCATACGTCGTCATAGACCTTGATGTTTCCGATCCCGCCGGATTCCAGCAGTACATCGACGGTGTGACTCCGCTCATCGAGCAGTCCGGGGCCCGCAACCTGCTGATCGACGACAATGCCGTCGCCCTGGAAGGAGACTGGGAGCCCGCCACCCTGGTCATCCACGAGTTCGCGTCCAAGGCCGCGCTGCAGGAGTTCTGGGACTCGCCGGAGTACCAGCCTCTGAAGGAACTACGCCGTAAGTACTCCTCGGTGAAGGTCGTCGCTGGACAGAGCCCCGACGTGCCCTGACAGCACACCGCCAAGCCCACTCCGAGCGGAGAGATGCGGCCGTCAGCCGGCGGCGGATTGAGACAACGCCATACGGACTGCGTATCGCTTCACAAGGAAACCGTGAGCACCCTGGCGGCACGGCTCCCCCAACACGCGACAACGACCCAACGCTCCTGGCACGCAGGCCAGTTCACAGATTGCTGGTGTGATCGGGCCCGGAATCCTCGGAGGTTGGTCGAGGAGGACTGCCGATGGGATTCAACGAGGCCGAACCGCTCCGAGCCCGCACGTCGGGGCGTGACCCCGCGCAAGAAGTCCAGGACTCCTTTCAGACGGTCCTGGACGCGCTGGATGCCGCACGCGCCGACCTGTACGCGATGGAGGAGGAGTACAGGCGGACCGCAAACCCGCCAAACCGGCCGCCGTCCTTCG
Organism: Streptomyces sp. NPDC051738; assembly: GCF_044453205.1. NCBI lineage: Bacteria > Bacillati > Actinomycetota > Actinomycetes > Kitasatosporales > Streptomycetaceae > Streptomyces > Streptomyces sp. NPDC051738. Next base: position 106,295 of record NZ_JBITCM010000024.1, read on the forward strand.
ATGACCAAAGCGAAGCAGGCGGGAACGGCGGCCCCGCTCATCCCACCCCGTTCCCGTCGCCGCCCCCGTACCGACGGACACAGGGGGTGGGGCCTCGACCTGAGCTGGTTCCGGTCGGCCCGCAAGGCCTCTTACCGTCGGTCGCGGACCTGCCGCACCCCGGTCGCCTGCACCGGGCCCCGCAGGATGCCGCGGTCGAGCCGCTGTGGTCACGCGGTAGGCGACCGGAGGCAGTCCCGCCACCAGAGGCGGCAAGGCCTCCCGCCACGAGCGACGGAGGCCCGACGCGCCCCGAGCCGCCGGCCGCCTTCCCGCCCTCGGCGACTTCCCCGGACGGCGCGCACCGCACGACCGACCCACCTGCGGACACCCCCCACTCGGCCGCCGGCCAAGGCTCGGCTTCGTCAGCGGACCGCCTTGTCGCCCCGCCCTCCCTGGCGCCACAGCGACCCGAACCCGTTCGCACGCATGAGCAGAAAGGAAGGCGAGGACATCGGCGCATCACCGACCGGCGGCACACCCGTGTGGCCGGAGTCTTCGGACTGGGTGCCGTGAGCGGATTGATCGTTGCCTCTTCGCTGCTCGGCAACGGGCATTCGGCACCGGCAGTGCCCCCCGCCTCACTGGGACAGCCGGACCTGCCCCTGCCTGAGACGCCCGCACCCGCGGTCCCGTCCCCGCCTTCCGGGCAACCGGGCCGGCCGACGCCTGGCAACACCTCTCTCCCCGAGATCCCGGGCACCGGGGTACTGCGCATCGGCGACAGTGGCCATGGGGTGTACGAGTTGCAGGTACGTCTGCTCCAGATCCCGCACGCCTACCCGGGCGGTGCCATCGACGGCCGCTTCGACACCGAGGTGCAACAGGCCGTGGCCCGGTTCCAGGAGCGGTACGGCATTCGCGGGGACGAGACCGGCGTCTACGGCGACAACACCCGGCACGCTCTCATGCTGCGCACCAAGTAGTCGCCGACAGCCCTGCGTCGGACGCCAGGCAAGTCCTGGGCGGACCCGCCGCGCCACTGCGGCGCACACGCCCGGGTGCTTCTGCCCGACGCCCCCTCCGGCTGCATACGCCCCGACGCGTCGTCACCCGGCCGTCGCCGAGTTCGTCCAGCGGACCCGCGACCAGGGACCGAAGGTGCGGGCCGGTCAGGCCGCTGGTGTTGCCGCCCGCGCCCCGTCATCGCCGCTTGCGGCGCAGGACCTTCGCCCCGTGCCAGTGGCACACGTTGAGAGCGAAGTGGAGGTCGAAAGCGTCGGCGTCCAGGTTGAGGTGGTGGTGGTCGACGGCCCGCTGGACACGGTAGTGGACGGTGTTGCGGTGGACCATCAGCTGGTCCGCGGTGGCGGCGTAGCTGCGATTGGTGGCGAGGAAGACGCGCAGCGTCTCGCGGATGAGTTCGCAGCGGGCGTCGTCCACGGCGAGGTCGCCGAGGGTGTCGGAGACGAAGTCGGCCAGTTCGCGAGGCTCGTCGACCAGCAGGGCGACGGGGGCGACGCGGGCGAAGGCGACCACCCGCGGGGCGCCGGGCCCCGCTGAGAGGGCGAGGGCCTTGGCGCGGGCGGCGGCGCGTGTGCTGCGGCGGAAGCCGTCGAGTCCCGGTCGGACAATGCCGAGAGCGGCCCGGACCGGGATCGCGGCGGCGGCGAGTTCGGCGGCGGCCGTGTCGGGGTCCACGCGGCAGTCGGGTCTGACGGCCAGCCATATCCGTGCGTGGGCCTCGTCGGTGTGCACGAGCAGGGGGCGGCCCTGGGCGCGCAGCACGGTGTGCAGCAGTGAGGTCAGCCGGTCGAAGACGACGGCGTTGTCGGTGGTTGCCTCAGTGTCGTGGCGCCAGACCTCGATGGCCAGGTGGCTGCCAGACAACGGGTAGTCGAGGGCGGTCTCGGCCTGCCGCGGATCGACCCGCGGGTTGTCCAGGAGCTGACCCACCCAGTACTGGCGCAGCACACCGCGGGTGTCCACCCAGCGCTCGCGCTCCTCCTCGTAGGCGCGGCCGATCTGGTCGCAGACCCGGTCCAGATAGGCGGAGGTGAGGTGGACGAGGGCGATGACGGTGCCGGCCGGGTCCGGCAGCCCGAGCCGGACCGCCTCCCCGAGCACCAGGTCCAGGCTCTGCGCATGGCCCAGGCGGTAGGCGCGCAGCAGGGCCGAGAGCGGAACGTCGCGCTGGGCGAGCCGGCGTGCGTACGAGACGGCCGAGGCGGGGGCGTCCACGGTCAGCGGATCGATCCGGTTGATGATCACGTGCAGGGCGGTGACGATGTTCTCGGTGATGCTGGCTTCCAGGAGTCCGTGCAGCGGCTCGTCGTGTTCCAGCTGGGATATCTCCGCCTCGGTGGTGGCGACCAGCTTGGCGATGAACTCGTCCCGGTGCGCCTGCACCACCTGGGCCGCGAGGACGACCGGATCGGGTGCCCCGTCCGCCGGCCGCTGCACGGGGCCGTTCACAGGGCCAGATACCGCAGCGCGGAGCGGGCGGCGTTCGCACCGCACATGCCGTGCACGCCGGCGCCGGGCGGGGTGGCCGCCGAGCACAGATAGACGCCGGGGATGCCGGTGCTGTAGGGGTCGGCGGCCAGGCGGGGGCGCAGCACTACCTGCCGTGCGCTGTTGGCACCGGCGACGATGTCACCGCCGACGAAGTTCGTGTTGTATTGGGCCAGTTCGGCGGTCGAGCGCACCGCCAGCCCCACGATCCGTTCTCTGAAGCCCGGCGCGAACCGCTCGATCTGGCGCAGCACGGCCTCGGTGGCGTCACCGGAGTAACCATGCGGGACGTGGGCGTACGCCCAGACGGGGTGGACGTCGTCGCGGGAGCGGACGGGGTCGGCCAGGTACTGCTGGCCGACCAGGACGAACGGGCGCTCGGGCATCCGCCCGCCGGCGGTCTGCGCCTCCGTGCGGACGACCTCCTCCAGGGTGCCGCCCAGGTGCACGGTGCCGGCGCGGCGGCATGCCTCATGGGTCCAGGGGATGCCGTCCTGAACGGCGAGGTCCACCTTGAAGGCCGCAGGGCCGTGCCGCCACCCGCGGTAGGCCCGGCGCACCCGTCCGGGCAGCCGGTCGCCGCAGATGCGGGCCGCGGCGCCGGGCGCGGTGTCGAGCATGACGATCCGGGCCGGGGCGAGTTCGGCCAGGGAGGCGACCCGCACGCCCGTCTGGATGGTCCCGCCGAGCTGGGCGAGGAGTGCGGCCAGGGCATCGGTGATGGTCCGTGACCCGCCGCGGGCGACCGGCCAGCCGAAGCGGTGGGCGGCGCCGACGAGCATCAGCCCGACTGCGGAACTGGCCGGCCCGGTCAGCGGATACATCAGGTGCGCCGCCGCTCCCGCGAACAGCGCCCTGGCTTCCTCGGTGCGCCAGCGCCGGGCCACCGCCGTGGCCGGCTGGAGCGCCCGCAGCCCGAAGCGGGCCAGCGCCACCGGGTGGGCGGGCAGATGAGGCACCGGGCGCAGCACATCTGCGGTGAGCGCGTCGAAGTCGGCGGCCAGCGGGGCGAACAGCCGCTGCCAGGCCGGGCCGTCCGCGCCGAGCCCGCGCACGGTCGCCTCCAGGGAGCGGACCAGCACCCCGGCCCGCCCGCCGTCCAGCGGGTGGGCCAGATCGACCTCGGGCCACGCCCAGTCGACGCCGTACCGCTCCAGGCCGAGTGTCCGCAGGAAGGGCGAGCCGACGCCCAGCGGGTGGACCGCGGAGCAGTGGTCGTGCAGCAGTCCGGGCAGGGTCAGCTCGCTGCTGCGAGTGCCGCCGCCGATCTCGTCGGCGGCCTCCAGGACGGTCACCTTCAGGCCTCGCTGGGCCAGGGCTACGGCGGCGGCCAGCCCGTTCGGGCCGGCCCCCACCACGATCGCGTCACTCATGCGCGGCCGCCACCTCGGTCGCCGGTCGCGGTGTGGCGACGGGCTCGACGGGAAACGCCGACGTCTCGTCGAGCCAGGGTTGCCGGGTCACCATCTCCCCTACCTTCACATGGCCCTCCTCGATCAGGCCGGTCGCCGCGTCCACGATGCGGTAGTGCTGGCTCTGACGGTGCGTCGGCTGTGACTCGAGCAGGACGACGCGCAGGTCGCCCGGCGCGAAGCCGCACCGCTGCTGGACGGCGGCGATCAGCTGCTCGTCGTGCAGATGGCCGTCGCCGAAGTTCCAGCCGAGGACCGCTCCCGCCACCGTCTCGCCGTCCCGCACATCGTAGGCCTCCACGTCGTCCAGGGCCCGCGGCAGCAGTCCGACCAGCGCCCGGCCGTGGCTGTGCATCGCCCGCCAGGCCAGCCCCTGGTGCAGCACCAGCTCGGCGGCCTCGGCACCGTACAGGCGGGTGAGCTGGTCGACGGGCAGACCGGACGCCTTGACCATGTGCTCGTTGAGCCGGTGCTCGGTGCCCTTGCGGAAACACCAGAGGCTGGTGGCCCAGTTGCCGGCGTAGTAGCGCATCGAGGGCAGGAACGACACCAGGTCGGGGCGGACATGGCCGAGCACCGGGACCGCCACCAGGCTCAGCACCAGCACCGCGGCAAGCAGCGGGGAGTGCAGGGCGAAGGCGCCGACCGCGGCGTCGTGGCCGAAGAGGACGAGCGCGGAATAGATGAAGAAGACGTTCCACTCCAGCGGCACGCCCATCGGGAAGGTCGACATGATGTGGAGGTGGAAGACGACCATCACGGTCAGGGCGATCGTGGTGACGGGCCCGCCGTGCGACAGCACCAGGACCAGGGGCACCACGTACTCGATGACCGTGCCGCCGTGCGCGGCCGCGGCGGCGAGAGCGGACGGCCGGAGATCGTCGGGGTAGTGCCGGTACAGCCGGCGCTTGAACCAGGCCGGGCGCAGCGGACTGTTGCTGATCATCACCGCCACCACGAACGGGAAGTGGCGGTTGAGCTTGGAGGAGGCAGCGCCCCACCACAAGGCGAGCATGACCAGTTTCAGCGCGGCGGTCTGGTCGGTCACCGGGAAGAGAAAGACCAGCAGCGTCAGCCCGTAGTGCTCCGCGCGGGCGGCCAGGAAGACGGTCTTGTCGCGCAGCCCGAGCAGCGCGAGCAGCGTCGCGAGGACGGCGACGCGCCACGGCGCCAACACGCCACCACCGCCGCCGTCGCCCGGCGTGAACAGCAGCCACACCGCCGCGCCCAACACCGCGGCGTACAGCGTCACATCGGCGGCCGTACGCCGCGTCCCGGAGGTGAACGGGATCCTGCCCGGCCACGGAGGCAGCCGTACGGTGCCCGGGCGCAGCCAGTGCAGGAAGGCGCCGACCGGCGGCAGGAAGTGCGAGCTCAGCGGGCCCGAGCCGCAGCCGAGGCCCAGAACCTCGTACAACAGCGTCCAGACGACGAGTTTCTGATAGACGATCGGCTCCGCCCACCAGGAACCGAAGTCCGCGATGCCGCCGATACCGGGCGTCGCGGAGACGACCGCGATGCCGCCGAGCGCGTACGCGGTGATCTTCACCAGGTACAGCAGGTGAACGACGCCGGGAGTGCCGAAGCCGTGCATGGCCCAGTGCTGGGCCAGCGGCCTGATGCGCTGGTGGTAGGGGCGGGTGCGCCACTGCCGTACGTCGATGTCCGCCGTGTTCGGTGCGAGGAATCCCATGACTGCCTCCCGTTCCCGTTCAGCCGGCCGTGGTGAGGGCGCTGGTGGCGGCGGCCCTGGCCCGCAGTGCGGGTTTGTCCGTCTTGCCGACGGGGTTCCTCGGCAGTCGGTCGACGAGGGTGATCTCGGTGGGCACCTTGAACCTGGCCATCCGGGCCCGGCAGTGTTCGAGCAGGTCGCTGGTATCTGCCGCCGCGCCCGGGCGCAGTGCGACAAAGGCCACCGGCACCTCGCCGAGCCGCTCGTCGGCGGCGCCCACCACGGCGGCTTCGAGCACGTCGGGGTGGTCGCCGAGGACGGTCTCGATCTCCTTGGGGTAGATGTTCTCCCCACCTCGGATGATCATGTCTTTGATGCGGTCGACCAGCACCAGATAGCCGTCCTCGTCGAAGCGGCCGACGTCACCCGTGTGCAGCCAGCCATCGACCACGGTGCGGGCGGTCTCCAGCGGGCGGCCCAGGTAGCCACGCATCACGTTGGGCCCGCGCACCACCACCTCGCCGGTCGCTCCGGGCGGCGTGATCCGGCCCTGCGGATCCATCACGGCGACCTGCTGGCCGGGCAGCGGCAATCCGACCGTGCCGGGCTTGCGCGGACCGTCCAGTGGGTTGGTGGTGGAGGCGCAGGTGCCCTCGGACAGTCCGTAGCCCTCCAGGATCGGGATGCTGTAGCGCCGCTCGAACCGCTCGATGAGCGCGGGCGGCATCGGGGCCGCGCCACAGGCGGCGAACCGCACCGAGGACGTGTCGGGCGCGGCCTGGTCCGGCAGTTCGGCGAGCATCGAGTAGATCGCCGGAACCGCGGAGAAGTAGGTCGGGCGGACCGATGCGACCAGATCGAAGAAGGTCTCCGCCCGGAACCGTCCGGCCACCGTGACCTGGCCGCCGGCCAGCAGCGGGGACAGCACGCCGACCGCGATCCCGTTGACGTGGAACAGCGGCAGGATCAGCAGGCTGTGGTCGGTCTCGGACAGCCGGGCGGCGCCGATCATCATCCCCGCCATGGCGGCGAGGTTGGCGTGGTCGAGCATCACGCCCTTGGGGCGCCCGGTGCTGCCGCTGGTGTAGATCAGCAGGGCGAGCGCGTCCGCGTCCGTCTCCGGCGCGGCCCTGTTTTCGGGCCCGGTGGCCAGCTCGGCCACCGTGACCGCCCCGGTGAGCGGCGACGGCTCTGCGGTGACGACCACGACGGCGTCCGCGTCATCGAGCTGGTGGCGCCTCTCGGTCTCGGCCAGCGCCGGGTTGACCGGGGTCACCGTCGCGCCGAGCCGCCAGGCGGCGAACAGCGCGACGACGAAGTCGGCTGTGTTGGGCAACAGCAGCGCCACCACGTCCCCGCGTCCGACGCCCCGCGCCCGCAGAGCCGCTGCGGCTCGCCGGACGCGGCGAATGAACGCCGCATTGTCGAGAGTTGACACATCATCAGCGATACAGGGACCGTCCGCGTCCCGCCGGGCTCGCAGATCTGGCAGTTCCGCGATGTGCATGTCGGCTCCTCGAAGTACGTCGACGGACGTCGGCCGGACGGGGTTCGCGTCCCTGGGAAGGCGGGACGGATGTCCGGTACGTGAGGAGAGACGGTACGAATCGGCGGTGCTCCCGGCCCATGGGCGCGGACGACGATGCTCGGGGCGGCACTTGTGCGCAGCGCACAGGGCGGGTGCCGGGCGGCGCCGGTCGCGCACCGCGCCGAGGGCCGCATTGCTCCGGATGCGGCAGCATGAGCGGGACTCCGGGACGGGCAGCACAAGCGCAACTCCTGGGCGCGGCAGAACACGCGCACTCCGGGGCGCGGCAACGCGAGCGCGACTTCCCGGCTGGAACGGCAAGAGTGCACCTCCCGGCCGGATGGCCTCGAGCGCGACTTCCGGCCGCGCGGGCAGCAGGGGATCGTGGCCGGATACGCACATGCGCGGCTCCTGGCCCAAGCACCACAGCACAGCCCGCGACCGGGGGCACATGCACCCCCTCGCGGCCCGGCACAAGCCCACCTCATGGCCACGGCAGCGCCTGCGCACTGGTCCGCGCCGACCCCGAGGACACTGCACTCGGAGCCGGCGCGGGGCCTGTGGGAGCCGACGGTCAGATGAAGGCGCTCTCGCCGGTGACCGCCTTGCCGACGATGAGGGTGTTCATCTCGCGGGTGCCTTCGAAGGAGTAGATCGCCTCGGCGTCGGCGAAGAAGCGGGCGATGTCGTAGTCGAGGACGATGCCGTTGCCGCCGAAGATCTCCCGGCACCACCCCACCACCTCGCGCATCCGCGAGGTGACGAACGCCTTCGCCAGCGAGGAGTGCTCGTCCCGGAAGACGCCCGCGTCCTGCAGTCGCGCGAGCTGGACCAGCATGCCCCAGCAGGCGGTGATGTTGCCGAGGCTCTTGACCAGCAGGTCCTGCACCATCTGGAACCGCGCGATCGGGCGGCCGAACTGCCGGCGCTGCTTGGCGTAGTCGAGCGCCAGCTCGTAGGCGCCGATCATCACGCCGAGGGCCTGCCAGGCGACCCCGCTGCGGGTGGCGCGGAGGATCTCGGCCACATCGCGGAAGGAGTCGATCCGTTGCAGCCGGTTGGCCTCGGGCACCTTGACGTCGGTCAGGGTGATCTCGGCGTTCTCCACGATCCTGAACGCGATCTTGTTCTCGATCTTGACCGGGGAGAAGCCCGGGGTGCCCTTCTCCACCACGAAGCCCTTGACCTTGTCGTCCGCCTCGTCGCGGGCCCAGACCACCACCAGGTCGGCGAACGTCGCGTTGCCGATCCACCGCTTGGCACCGTTGAGCACCCAGTTCTCGCCGTCCCGGCGGGCGGTGGTGCGCATGCCGCCGGCCACGTCGGAGCCGCCGAGCGGTTCGGTCATCGCGAAGGCGCCGATGGTGTCCAGCGCGGCCATCGAGGGCAGCCAGCGGTCCCGCTGTTCCTGGTCGCCACCGCGGTAGATGCTGTACATCGCCAGACCGTTGTGCACGCCGAAGAAGGTGGCGCTGGAGGCGTCGGTGCGGGTGTACTCCATCGAGAGCATGCCGACCAGCAGATTGCTCCCGGCCGGTGAGGGATCGCCGTAGCCCTCGTAGGGGACACCGGCGAGTCCGAGTTCGCGGAACCTGCCGATGAGTTCGCGGGGGAACTCCCCCTTGGCCCAGTACTCGTTGACCAGCGGCTTGACCTCGGTGCGCATGAACGCCCGGGCGCGCAGCAGCAGTTCCCGCTCGTGCGGCGGCAGCAGCGACTCGACGTCGTAGAAGTCCGCGGCCAGCCGTTCGTCGACGGAAGCGGTCTCGGAAGCCTTTTCGGGCAGTACGGCGGTCATGAGCGGGTCTCCTTCTCGATGCTGGTGGCGCTGTCCCGGGCGGACAGCACGGCGAACTGCTGGGCGTCGCGTTCCCGGCTGAGGTCGGCGTAGGAGCGGGAGCCGTAGGCGTCCTCGACGGCGGCGACGAGTCGTTCGGTCTGTTCGGGGCTCTGCTCGGGGCGGCCGAGCGCGTCCCACATCTGCTGCATGGACACGCCGATGTGCTCGGCCATGTGCCGGTAGCCACCGGGGCCGCCGCCGAGGTGCGCGCCGAGGAACGGCCCTACTGTCGCCCAGCGCAGGCCGAGTGAGTTCACCATCACGGTGTCCAGCTCCGCCGGGCTGACGACGCCCTGCTCGACGAGGTAGATGGCCTCCCGGCTGAGGGCGTTCTGCAGGCGGTTGCCGACGAAGCCGGGGATCTCCTTGCGTTCGACGACCGGGACCCGGCCGACGAAGCGGTAGAACTCCACGGCCCGGGCCACGCTCTCCTGCGAGGTGCGCTCTCCGGGCACCACCTCCACCAGCGGGATCAGATGCGGCGGGTTGAAGGGGTGGCCGATCAGGATGCGGCCTGCGTCCTCGATCGTGTCGGTGAACGCCGTCGACGGAATCGCCGAGGAGGAGCTGAGCAGCAGCGCGTGCGCGGGGGCGGCGGCGACCAGGTCGCTGAACAGCTTCCGCTTGAAGGCGACGTTCTCCGGGCCGTTCTCCTGCACGACGTCGGCGTCGCGTACCGCGTCGGCGAGGTCGTCGGCGATGTGCACCCGCTCGGTGAGGCCGCTCACGTCCAGGCCTTGCGCGGCCAGATGGCCGGCGGCCTGGTCGAGTGTCTGGCCGACGGCCTCGGCCAGGTCCGGCCGCGGGTCGGTGATCCGTACCAGCATGCCGTGGCCGGCGAACAGCGCGGCCCAGGACAGGCCGATCGTCCCGGCGCCGACGACCGCGGCGGTGGTGAAGGGCTTGGTCATCACATGTCTTCTCTCTGCGTCCGTGGCCTGGCCCTGCTCACCGAGCGAAGTGGGCGGGGGCGGCGGGGTGGGCCAGGTAGTCGTGGACGGGCTTGACCGGCGCCAGGGTCAGATCGGTCAGGATGTGGCTGGCGGAGACGATCTCGCGGACCGGCAGGTCGGCCAGCGGTGCCAGCGCGTGCGCGAACAGCTCCAGCCGGGCGGAGCCGGTCCAGGCGCCCTTCACCGTGATGTCGGTGATCTCGGTGCGCACCAATTGGGCGACCTGCGGCGCCCCGTCGAATCCCGGGACCAGCTTCAGCATGTACGTCGGCACACCGACCTGGGCCACGGCCTCCTCGACCGACAACTCGTAGTGCTTGTAGCCCATCGTCGCGGTCGCCACCCGGAGGGTGCCGACGTCGAGGACCCCGACCAGCGCGCCGTGGTCGACGTACAGGGCGGGCGAGCCGGCCGTCTTGGGATAGGCACTGGCCTCGCGGCCGGACGTGATGGCCGGGAGGTTGTCCAGGTACATCGCGTGCAGATACTCTCCGCGCTCCCCCTCATGGCGGACCGGGATCGCCTGGCCGGACTCGGTGTACGGTCCGTACCCGCTGACGTCGCCCATGCGCATGACCTCGAAGCGCACCAGCGGCTCGTCGATCTCCAGTGGTTCGGGTACCACCGCGCGCAGTGCCTCGTGGTCGGTGCGGTAGACGATGTTGAGGTACTCGCGGTTGGTGAAACGCGGCACGACCGGTGGATAGGCCGGGTTGGCCAGCGGCGTCGCGATGTGCCGGGGCACGTCCTGCTGGTTCATGGTGTGTTCTCCCTCGGGTCCTGGGGTCCTACCGGCCCTGCCAGACCGGGGAACGGCGTTCGGTGAAGGCGGTCATGCCCTCGCGTACGTCGGCGGAGGCCGCGAGCGAGGCCATCACCTGCGTCTGCGCGGCGAACGCCGCCTCCTCAGGGGCGCCGTCGGCGGTGCGGACGAGTTCCTTGACGGCGGCGAGGGCCAGTGGGGCGTTCTGTGCGATGCGCTCGGCAAGGCGCAGTGCGGCGGCGACCGTCTCTCCGGCCGGGACCACATGGTTGGCGATGCCCAGTTGTCCGGCGCGTTCGCCGGAGATCGGCTCGCCGGTCAGCAGCAGTTCCATCGCCAGGTGGTAGGGGATGCGCTTGGGCAGCCGGATCACTCCGCCGGCTGCCGCGATCAGTCCGCGGCTGACTTCCGGGAGGCCGAAGCGGGCGTCGTCGGCGGCCACGATCAGGTCGCAGCCGAGGGCCAGTTCGAATCCGCCTCCCATGGCCCAGCCCTCGACGGCGGCGATGAGTGGCTTGGTCGTGCGGGCCTGGGTGAGACCGCCGAAGCCGCGCCCCGGGATCTCGGGCGATTCTCCGGCCAGCGCGGCCTTGAGGTCCATCCCGGCGCTGAACGTGCCCAGGGCGCCGGTGAGTACGCCGACCCGCAGGACGGGGTCCGTTTCCAGGTGGTCCAGGGCCGCGGACAGTCCGGCGGCGACGGCCGCATCGACCGCGTTGCGCGCCTTGGGCCGGTCGATGGTGATGAGCAGGGTGGAACCGTTGGCCTCGGTCCGCACCTCGGTGGTGCTGTGCATGGTGTGTGTCCTCGGTTGACGGTGGGTCAGCGGCCGGCGGCGAGTTCCCGGAAGACCTCGTCGGTGTGCTGGCCGGGCAGCGGGGCGGGCCGGCGGACCGATCCCGGGGTGGCGGAGAACCGCACCGGGATGCCGATCGAGCGGATGGTGCCTTCGCTGGGGTGGTCGACCACGTCGAGCAGCCCGCCGCCCCGCACATAGGGGTCCTCGGCCGCCCGGTCGAGTTCGAGCACGGGAGCCATCGGGATGCTGTGCTTGGCGCAGACCGAGGCCCACTCCTCGGTGGTCAGGCTCGGCGAGCACTTCCCCACCAGCTCCATCAGCGCGTCGACGTCGTCATCGGCGATGGACTCGCCGTTGACACGCGGGTCCTCGGCCAGATCGGCGCGGTCGACGGCGAGAAAGAAGTCCCGGAAGTTCTGCGGGTTGTACGGGATGACGCAGGCCAGGCCGTCCTTGGTGGGTACCGCTCGGTGGCCCCGCTTCATCGACAGCGGGAACCCGGTGGGGCCCTGCGCGGGTTCGAAGACATGGCCGGCCAGGTGCTCGACGAGGTTGAAGGCGATGAGCGTGTCGGTCATCGGGATCTCTATGTACTGGCCGGTGCCGGTGCGGGCGCGGTGGACGAGCGCGGCGAGCACCGTGTGGACGATGGTCAGCGCGCAGACCTTGTCGCCGATGATCGTCGGGAGGTACACCGGGGTCCCCAGGGCTCGGTTGGCCACGTCGACCAGGCCGGAAGCGGCCTGGACCGTCTCGTCGTAGGCGGCGTTGCCGGCCCGTTCGGAGTCGCTGCGGAAGCCTTGGGCGTGGGCGTAGACCAGGCCGGGGTTGCGGGCGGCGATGGCGGCGTGGTCGAGGCCGAGGCGGGCGAGGGCGCCCGGGCGCATGTTGGTGACCAGTACATCGGCGCTGTCGATCAGTTCCAGGGCCCGTGCCCGGTCGGTGTCGTCCTTCAGGTTCAACGCCACGCTGCGCTTGTTGCGGTTGACGTTGAGGTTGAGCGGGGTCATGCCGGGTGTGGTGCGGTAGGGGCCCACCCGTACCGTGTCGGACGGCGACTCGATCTTGATGACGTCGGCGCCGAGGTCGCCGAGGATCTGCGTCGCGTAGGGCCCCATCACCACCGTTGACAGATCGATCACCCGTACGCCGTCCAGTGGACCTGTGGTGCCGACGGCCGTGATGTCCATCATCACTCCTGTTCCCGATGTTCACGCAGTAATTTCATGGCGAATGTTTCCGCCGACGACGTTATGCGTGAACGAGTTCAGAAGGAATGATCAATTGACGAACGCGGGTGTGACCACAGCGGTCAGACGGACATGACCTCAGTGAATATCTGCCGCGCCAGGGCGGCGACACCGCTCAGGTCGCCGCCCTCGCCCGCCCGGTCCTTGCGGAACAACAGCCCTGTGGGCAGGGCGGGTTGGAAGCCGTCGACCGGCAGCACGGCCACGTTGTCCAGCCGGTACAGGTGCATAGGGCTCTCCGGCGAGAGCATGGTCATCGAGAAGGCGATACCCGAGGAAATCAATTCCGAGGTACCCGAGTAATCCGCCATGTTGATGCGGATTCTTTTCTTCACGCCGCCCGAATTCAGTCGGGCGTCGATTTCCTCGAAATAGGCCGGGGTGGCGTCGTACGGCACCGCCACATAGGAAAGATCGGCCAGCTCTTCGAGGGTGACCGACTCCCGCCCCGCGAACCGGTCGGCAGGCACCGCGGCTCCCAGCCGCTCCCTCATCACCTCGATGATCTCCAGCGCCGGGTCGGAGACCGGCAGCCGGGCCAGCGCCATCGCCAGCTTTCCGTCGTGCACCGCGTCCGCCAGGTCCGCCGAGGTGCCGGGCCAGCGCTTGAGCTCGCACACCTCCTGGCATGCCTCCTCCAGCATCCGGACCCGTTCCCGCAGCAGCGGGTGCACCCCGGCGGGCATCCCGATGAACAGCCGGTCCAGCCGCGGCCGCACCGCCTCGCTCAGCCGCCACGGGATCGAGTTGACCCGCTCGAGGATGTCGCGCGCCATCGGCAGCAGGGCGGCGCCCGCGGGCGTCAGATCGACCCGGTGGGTGGTGCGTTCGAACAGCTCGTGACCGAGCTCGCGTTCCAGATCCTTGATCCGCTGGCTCAGCGGAGAGGCCGCCATGTGCAATCTGCGTGCCGCCTGCGAGAAGTTGAGTTCCTCGGCCACGGCGACGAAGTAACGCAGGTGCAGCATGTCCACGACGGCCACCCTACCGACGTCAACCGAGCCTGGCGGCCGGAGCGTCAAGAGGGTGGCCCGCGCCACTCCGGAAACGTGTGCCGTTCCGCCTCTGCCCGTTTGCCGCGGCTTGCGAGCTCCGGCCGAGGCGGCTCAGCCGAGCAGTTCCGCCCTGCCGGCCGGTTCGCGCCGCTGTTGTCCGTTGATGCGGTGCCGTTCGATGGACGAGCGCCGGTACACCTCCTGCCGCACCCGCTGGATCTCGCCGATGGGCCGGTGCTCCTCCCGGGAGCGCCACGGTGTGATCGACGTGGCGTCGGCGGCCACGAGGTTGTCGTCCCCGCCGATGTCCTGGCGCGGCAGGTCAACCCGGGCGACCGTCACCCAGGGGGACAGCTCCTCGGGCCACTTCACGGAGGTGTTGTCTACCGGCATCCGGGCCAGATCGGTGTTGAGCTGGACCTGGAGCTCGAAGGAGTGGTCGCGCTCCGTCACCTCCGCCCCTTCTCCAACCTCTCAGTCGCCGCGCCGCGAACGGGCATGGTGGCCCGATGCATAGCCGCGCCCCGAACTATGTTGCCCCACCACATGTGCGCCTGACCTGCGCCTTTCTACCGTGTGCCGATACCTACCCGTCCCCACCGCACACGAGGAAGTGGCGCACATGGCCTCCGCAACCACCGCTCCCCCACCACCCGCGAACCTCCGTCGCATCGTCGCCGCCAGCCTCATCGGCACCACCATCGAGTGGTACGACTTCTTCCTCTACGGCTCCGCCGCCGCCCTCGTCTTCAACAAGCTGTTCTTCCCGGACTCCGACCCGCTCGTCGGCACCCTCCTGTCCTTCCTCACCTACGCCGTCGGATTCGCCGCCCGGCCGCTGGGCGCGCTCGTCTTCGGGCATTACGGAGACCGGCTCGGCCGCAAGAAACTGCTGGTGCTGAGCCTGTTGCTGATGGGTGGGGCGACCTTCGCGATCGGGCTGCTGCCGACGCACGCGACCATCGGGACAGCCGCGCCCGTGCTGCTGACCGTGCTGCGGCTGGTGCAGGGCTTCGCGCTCGGCGGTGAGTGGGGCGGAGCCGTGTTGCTCGTGTCCGAGCACGGCGACGCGCGGCGGCGCGGCTTCTGGGCCTCGTGGCCGCAGACCGGCGCGCCCGCGGGGCAGCTCCTGGCGACCGGTGTGCTGTCCCTACTGACGGCCCTGCTGTCGGACAGTGCCTTCGGTACGTGGGGCTGGCGGATCCCGTTCCTGCTCTCAGGTGTGCTGGTGATCGTCGGTTTGTGGATTCGCCTCTCTGTCGATGAATCGCCCGTCTTCCGGCAGGCGATGGCGCAGGCCGAGTCCCGCAAGTCGGCGCACAAGGCAGACGCCGAGCGCCTGCCGCTGGTCTCCGTACTCCGGCATCACTGGCGTGATGTCCTGGTGGCGATGGGCGCGCGCATGGCGGAGAACATCAGTTACTACGTCATCACCGCGTTCATCCTCGTCTACGCCACCACATCGGCCGGCGTCTCCAAGCAGACCGCCCTCAACTCCGTGCTGATCGCCTCCGCCGTGCACTTCGCCGTCATTCCGGCCTGGGGCGCGCTGTCGGACCGCGTCGGGCGCCGTCCCGTCTATCTGCTGGGCGCAGTCGGCATAGGGCTGTGGATGTTCCCGTTCTTCTGGCTCATCGACACCGGTGGCTTCGGTAACCTGATCCTCGCCGTGACCGTGGGTCTCGTGCTGCACGGCGCCATGTACGCGCCTCAGGCCGCCTTCTTCTCGGAGATGTTCGCGACCCGGATGCGCTACTCCGGTGCCTCGATCGGCGCCCAGTTCGCCTCCGTCGCGGCCGGGGCTCCCGCACCGCTCGTCGCCACCGCACTGCTGTCCGACTACGGCAGCTCCACCCCGATCGCGCTGTACGTCATCGCCGCGGCCGTCCTGACGGTGATCGCGGTAGGTGTCGCCAAGGAGACCCGCTACCGGGATCTGGCCGACATCGAGCCCTCCACCGACGCCAAGCCCGCGACGGCTCGGGCGACGGACGCCCACACCGTCTGACCTCCGGCTGTCACCGCCGAGCCCTCGAACCGGCCCCCGTACGCCCGTGCGTGCGGGGGTCAGTGCTGCGCCGGTGCCGACAACCGGTGCAGTCGCAGGGCCAGTTGGATCTCCAGCGCGCGGGCGGGGCTCTGCCAGTCGTCGCCGAGGAGGCGACCGACGCGCTCCAGGCGCTGGGCGACCGTGTTCACATGGACATGCAGTTCATCCTTGGTGCGGGCCGGGCTCATCCCGCAGGCGAAGTACGCGTCGAGGGTACGCAGCAGATCGGTGCCGCGCCGTTCGTCGTAGGTGACGACCTGGCCGATCGTACGGTCGACGAAGCCCGCGATGTCCCGGTCACCCGCCAGCAGCAGACCCAGGAACCCGAAGTCCTCGGCGGCGGCGCCGTGTCCGGAGCGGCCGAGCAGACGCAGGGCGTCCAGACAGCGCCGGCCTTCGTCGTAGGCGGCGGCCACGGCGTCGGGATGGGCGGCCAGGTCCTCGACCGGGGCGGAGGCGCCGACCGTCACCGCCTCGTGGACGGCGGTGCCGAGATGCCGGGCGGTGCGGCGGGCCAGGCCTGTCGCCGTGTCGCCGGCTTCGAGCGGCAGGAGCAGCACCGTGCCGCCGTCGCGGGCGGCGGCCAGGCCGTGCCGGGTCGCGGCGAGGTGGGACGCGGCGGACCACAGGCGTCTGCGGGCGGCCGCCTCCTGGTCGGCGTCGGCCGGGGCGGCGTCGAGGCGGGCCGCGAGGACGACATGGGTGGCGTCGAGGTCGGCGTCGAGCCGCGACGCGCGCTCGCGCAGCAGACGTGGATCGCGGTCGCGGGCGTCGAGCAGGTCGTCCAACAGCTCACCCCGCACGCGCTGTTCGGCCTCGGCGGCGGACCGGCGGGCGAGGAGCAGAAGTGAGGTGACCATCGCGGCCCGCTCCAGCGTGCGCTGGTCGACGGGGTCGAGGCCGGGGTGGCCGCGCAGCACCAGCGCGCCGAGCAGTTCGCCGCCCGCGGCCACCGCGGCGATCCAGTCGTCGGCGTGCCGTACGGCGTGGCCTTCCACGCGCGAGACCTCCACGGCCCGGGTCGGTGCGGTGGTCGCGTCCGCGAACTCGACCGTGCCGTCGAGGACTTCGGAGACCGCGGCGGCCACATCGTGCACCCCACCGCCGCGCAGCACGAGTTCGGCGAGCCGGTCGTGCACGTCCGAGGCCCGTTCGATGACTCCGCTGCGGTCTCGGATGATCTCGTTGGCCCGCTCCAGGTCGGCGAGGGCCGAGCGGGTCTCGGTGAGCAGGTTCGCCGTGTCGATGGCGGCCGCGGCGAGCGCGGCGAAGGAACCGAGCAGCGCGATCTGCTCCCGCTCGAAGACGCGGGCGCGCCGGTCCGCCGCGAAGAGGACTCCGATCACATGGTGTCCCAGCATCAGGGGCACCCCGAGGATGGCGACCAGCCCCTCGTCGCGCACGCCGGCGTCGATGGTGAGGGTGTGCTGGAAGCGGTCGTCCTTGAAGTAGTCGTCGGTGACATAGGGGCGGGCGGTCTGCGCGACGAGACCGCCGAGGCCCTCGCCCATGCCGAGCCTCAGCTGCTGGAACCGGGCGGCGACCGAGCCCTCGGTCACCCGCATATAGGTGTCGCCCCTGGCCGGGTCGTTCAGGCTGAGATAGGCGACGTCCGTGCCGAGCAGCGATCGGGCGCGCTGCACGATCGCCTGCAGTACGGCGTCCAGATCCCGCAGGCCCGCCAGGTCGTGTGCCGTCTCGAAGAGGGCCGACAGCTCCGCCTCCCGCCTGCGCCGCCCTTCCAGCTCCGAGCGCACCCGCAGCGCGAGCTGCTTGGCCTGTTCGAGGACGACGATCCGCTCGGCCGGTCTGCCCTCGGCGCGGGCGAGCAGCACCGGCTGCTCGTAGGCGTCGGCGGACGCGCCCCGGGCCAGCAGCTCGAGGAACGGCGCCTCGGCGCTGCTGGGGGACGCTCCGGCAGGATCGGAACGCTCGGCGGACTGCACGTGATCGCGGGACATGCCCACAGGATTGCTCATCGCACCGTCACCCCGTCAGCCCTGTGGATAACCCGAAATTCGCCCGGACATGCGATGAGCCGCCACTCACAGTCGGCGCTCAGTACACGCGATGAGCCGGCACTCAGTGAGCGGTCCAGCCACCGTCGAGAACCAGCGACGTGCCGGTCACGAAGGACGCCTGCGGACTGCACAGGTACGCCACCGCCTCGGCGACCTCCTCCGGTTCGATGAGCCGCTTGACCGCACTGTCCTGCAGCAGCACCTCGGACAGCACCCGCTCCTCGGGGATGCCGTGCGCGCGGGCCTGGTCGGCGAGCTGCTTCTCGACCAGTGGGGTGCGCACATAGGCAGGGTTCACACAGTTCGAGGTGACGCCATGGGGTGCGCCCTCCAGTGCGGCGGTCTTGGAGAGTCCCTCCAGACCATGTTTGGCCGCCACATAAGCCGACTTGAAGGCCGAGGCGCGCAGCCCATGGACCGAGGACACATTGACGATCCGGCCCCAACCCTGCCCATACATATGGGGCAGGGCACCACGGATGAGCCGGAACGGCGCTTCCAGCATCACGGTGAGCACCGTGTGGAAGACGTCGGGCGGGAACTCCTCGATAGGGCGCACCAGTTGCAACCCGGCGTTGTTGACGAGGACATCGGTGCCGGCAGCCGCGAGTTCGGCGGCGTCCAGGTCGGTGAGGTCCAGGATGTGCGGCTCGACCGCCCCCGCGAGGGTCCGTGCCCCCTCGGCAAGCGCCTCCAGGCCCGCGCCGTCCCGGTCGACCGCTCTCACCTTGGCCCCAGCGGCAGCGAGCCGCAGGGCACAGGCACGGCCGATGCCGCCGGCGGCGCCGGTGACGAGGGCGGTGCGGCCGCCGAGGTCGAGCGAGGAGGGCCTGGCGGAGCCTGGGGCCGGGAGAGCGCTGGGCGGGGTCATGGCTCGACCCTAGGCAGCACCCTCGCCGGCCCACATATGGTCACAGCCCATACTTCAGTCCGAAGTCATGGGCTCGAACCACGTCGGTTCATCGGACAGTGCCTGCTTGATCCGGAACAGCTGACGTTCGTCCATGACGGGCAGCGCGTCCACGTCGTACCACCCGACTTGCAGGGATTCGTCGTCGTTCACGCGTGCATCGCCGCCGACGGCCCGGCAGCGGAAGGTGATGTCCATGAACTGACACATGTCGCCATTGGGATAGGTGACCTCGTTCCCGGACCTGACGAGGACGACCCGTTCGACGGCGCACCGGACACCCGTCTCCTCGTACACCTCCCGCACGGCGCAGGCGGCGGGCTGCTCGCCGGGTTCCGGAATGCCGTTGATCACCGTCCACTTGCGGTTGTCCGCGCGCTGCCCCAGCAGGACCCGTCCCTCCTCGTCGAAGACGACGGCGCTGACTCCTGGCAGCCACAGCAGTTGGTGTCCGGCGGAGGCTCGGATCGTACGAATGAAGTCGGGAGTAGCCATGGCTCCGACCCTAACGGGCCGGTGGCGGTGCCCCCGGCGAGTTCCGGGGGCGTGGGACCGGCGTACGGCTACACCTGGTCGGCGCGTCGCCCGCGCATGCCCGCACCGATCGCCCAGCCGAGTCCGCCGGCGGCGACCAGCAGCAGGGCGATCTCCGGCAGGATGCCGAGCCGCGTGGCCGGCGTCTCGGTGGAGCGCAGCGGTACCTTCTGGACCAGCGAGTCGGCCACGAACATGCCCGTCTTCTGGGTGATCCTGCCGTCCGGCATGATGATCGCGCTGACGCCGCTGGTCACCGGCACGGTGACGGTCCGGCTGTGCTCGACGGCGCGGACGCGGGACATGGCGAGTTGCTGGTAGGTCATCTCGCTGCGGTCGAAGGTGGCGTTGTTGCTCGGCACCGAGATCATCTGCGCGCCGTCGGTGACCTCGGAGCGCACGGCCCAGTCGAAGGCCGCCTCGTAGCAGGTGACGAGGCCGACCTTGGCTCCGTCCATGGTGAACACGCCCGGCTCGCTGCCCCGGCTGAAGTCCTTGCGGACCATCGAGGTCCAGTTCTCGTTGATCGCGCCGACGAGCGAGCGCAGCGGGAGGTACTCGCCGAAAGGCTGGATCTGGCGCTTGTCGTACGTGTCGACCGGGCCCTTGACCGGGTCCCAGAGGATCTGTTCGTTGAGCAGTTTGCCGTCCCGCTCCACGACGCCGCCGACGGAGATGGGCGCACCGATCGCCTTGGCGGCCCCGTCGATGACGGCGCGGGCGTCGGGGTTGGCGAAGGGGTCGATGTCGGAGGAGTTCTCGGGCCACAGCACGAAGTCGGGCCGGGCGACCTTGCCCGCCTTGACCTCGGCGGCCAGCCGCTCGGTCTCCCGCGCGTGGTAGTCCAGTACGGCGCGCCGCTGGGCGTTGAAGTCCAGCCCCGCGCGCGGGACGTTGCCCTGGATGACCGCGACGGTCGCGGTGCCGTCCTCGGCCTTGTCACTGACCAGTGGCCGCGCGGCCACGGCGCCGACGAGCGGTACGGCCACACTCAGCAGAGCCACGGCTGCGGCGGACCGTTGTACGGCCCGGGTGCGCCGCCTGTCCATGACGAGGCGTACGGCCTCGTAGAGACCGAAACCGCACAGCGCGACCGCGAAGCCGAGCACGGGAGTGCCACCCACCGCGGCGAGCGGCAGGAAGACGCCGTCGGCCTGGCCGAACGCGATCTTCCCCCAGGGGAAACCGTTGAACGGCGCACGCGCGCGTGCCGCCTCTCCGGCGATCCACAGTGCTGCCGCCCATACCGGCCAGCCTGGCAGTTTCGACACCGCGGCGACGCCGGCGCCCACCAGCGCGACGAAGATCGCCTCGATCACGACGAGCGCGATCCAGGGGCCGGGCCCGACCTCCACTCCGGTCCACACCAGCAGCGGCAGCAGGAAGCCGAGGCCGAAGAGATAACCGAGGCCGAGGCCGGCCTTCCAGCTGCGGCCGTGCAGCGCCCAGCCGAAGACGGCGAAGGCCGGCAGGGCCAGCCACCAAAGGGTGCGCGGGGGGAAGCTGACGTAGAGCAGCACTCCGGAGAGCGCCGCGGCGAGGGCCGGAACCAGGCGCATGAGCCGTGCCGCGCGCGAGGCGGGCGCTGTCTGCGGCTGCAGCTGGTCCGACTCGCCCACGGAAGTTGCGGTGACGGTCACTCCGGGAGTGTACGGCGGCTGACCTCGGCACCGACAGCGCGGTCCGGCGGCCGGGATCTTGACGTATTCGCCAACGAGGCGCCACCCGTCGACCCGGCGACCCAGCCCCTCCGCACTCCCGTGAGGCATCGTTTCTGCACGACACGTCCACAAACCGGCCATAAGCCGTTACGGTATGCCGGAGCCTCAGTCGTACCGGCCGGTCAGGTCCGGGTGGCCGGGGTCCGTCACAGGTCGGGGGACCGGGTTCGGGGGGCGGGGTGGGTGTCACGGGGATGGCGTCTGCGGTGGGTCCGGGTGAGGACGGCGACAGACGAAACGTTTCTGATGCTGCGGGCGTGGTCGTGCTGGGGGCCTGCGCCACGTGGTCGCTGATCTCGGCTGCCGTGACCGGCGGCCGTCCCGAGGGTGTCCTGCTCGCGATCCTCGCCGTGGCCGCAGGCTATGCCGCGGGGCGGATCAGCGGGGCGCTCCTGCCGGTCGCCGCGCCCTGCGCCGGAGCACTGGCGGGAGTGGGCCTGACGCTGGCCGCCCCGCATCTGACTCCGGGGCCGCAGATCGTCACCCCGCTCGGACACGCCGGGGCCACCGCCGCCCTGATGACCCTCGCCGCCGGTGCCGCGTGCTGCGCCGCCTGGGCCGCTTCGGCGCCTGTCCTGCGCCTGGCCCTGCGCACGCTGGCCGCCGGAATTGCGGTGACGACGGCCGTCCTCGGCTCGACCACGGGCTTCTTCACCTGCACCGCCGTCGTGCTGTGTTCGCTCGCCGCCGGGCACATGCGCCATCGCGGTGTGGGCATCGCCGGGCTGGCGCTGACCGCGACCGCGGTCACCGGCCTGACCTGGGCGGTCGCCTCCCGTTTGGTGCCCGGCGGATTCGCGTCCTGGCTGGAGGGTCAGCTGACCTCGCACCGGATCCAGCTGTGGCGGGACGCTCTGCACCTGGCGCGCGAGGACCTCGCCCTGGGCGTGGGCCCGGGACGCTTCGGGGAGCTCAGTACGACGGCGACCGGCACGCTGCTGTCCGACGGCAAGCCGCACTCGGCGCCCCTGCAACAGGCGGCGGAACAGGGAGCCGCCGGCGTGATCCTGCTGGCCGCGGCCTTCTGCTGGATGCTCTTCGCGCTGTGGCGTACCGCGCACCCCACTCCCGTCGCACTGACCGCGGGCGCCGCCCTGACTGCGGTGGCGGCGATCGCCGCCGTCGGCAACGCCCTCAGCTTCACCTCGGTGTCGGTGGGCGCGGGCCTGCTGGCGGGGCTGGCCACGGCGCGACCGCTCGCCGACGGATCGTCCGGGGGCGAGATCGACGCACGCGCGCGGGGCGACCGACTGGCCCCATGAGCCGACGTGCGGCGCAGGGTGCTCCGACCTGCTTGCCTCGGAAGGCTCAGTGCGCCGCGCCGGGCGCCCCGGTCCGCAGCCGGTCCCTGATGACCCGTACGGCGGCCTCCGCGTCGTCCACGGTGATCGTGAACGTATGGCCGTCCCACAGCCTCAGCACCAGTCCCTCGCCACGTCGTACGACGACGGCGGTGCCCTTCTCCGGTCGCCACCGGTAGCCCCAGCCGCCCCAGTGGCGCGGAGTGACATGCTCGACGAAGTCGGCGCCCTGGACCTCGGACAGGGGGATGCGGCGGCGCGGCACACCGATGTGGCCGCAGCGCACTTCGAGGCACTCCTTGTCGACCTTCAGGGCGACGTGCACGAACGCCAGAGTGCCGAAGAGGACCAGCAGACCGGCCGCGATGCAGCCGACGACGGCCATGACGAGCGGGGCGACGCCGCCGTTCCACGGTGAGTCGACGGCCAGCTCGATCCCGAGCGCCATACAGGCGGCGCCGACGAGCGCCAGCAGCCATTGGACCCGGTTGGTCGCCCGCCCGGTCCAGACATCGGGGTGCGGTTTACCGCCGTGGGGATGGTCCCTCATGGCTATGAGGTTACTCAGGTTTCGCTGCGCCGGTACCGCGTCGCACAGGGTGACTGCGCCGACCGGGCCAGGCCGGACCGAAGGCGTCCGTTTTGTGGCTGTCGGTCACCTTGCCGGGCTGATCGCCTGCAGGAGACGGCCTTCCTCGTAGGCGAGGGCGGGCTCGGGCAGGCCCCCCTCACGGCCGCTCAGCAGCACCGTCAGGGTGCCGTTCGCCGTGGCCCCGGGGGCGGGCTGCTCACCGAGGCGGCGCAGCGCCTGTGCGGCGACCGCTCCGGCGGAACCGTGCAGGACGAGGGGCGGGAAGCCGGGGCGCTGGACGGCGGCGCGGATCCGGTCGGCGACGAGTTCGTAGTGCGTGCAGCCCAGGACGACGGTCGTCACGTCCGAGGGGGTCAGCGCGGCGGCGGCTGCCACGGCGACCTCGATCGCCGTCTCGTCCGCGTGCTCGACGGCCTCCGCGAGCCCGAAGCACGGCACTTCGGTCACGGTCACACCATCGGCGAAGTCCTCTATGAGGCCCTTCTGGTACGGGCTGCCGGTGGTGGCGGGCGTGGCCCAGATCGCGACGGGACCGCCGCCGGCCGCGGCGGGCTTGATCGCCGGGACGGTGCCGACGACCGGGATGCCGGGTTCGAGGCGGGCGCGCAGGGTGGGCAGGGCGTGCACGCTCGCGGTGTTGCAGCCGATGATCAGAGCGTCGGGCCGGTGCGCGGCGGCGGCGTCGGCGACGGCCACGGCGCGCTGCGTGAGGTCCTCGGGGGTCCTCGGGCCCCAGGGCATGCCGTCGGGGTCGAGGGAGAGCACAAGATCTGCGTCGGGCCGCAGCCGTCGTACCGCGGCGGTGGCCGCCAGCAAGCCGATTCCGGAGTCCATGAGCGCGATCTTCACCCGGCCACGATAGTCGATGGCACATTGCGGGCCGCTCCGGTGGGGCAGACTGCGCGCGTGAGCGCCATCGCGTGGACCGCCGCCGGATCACTCGCCGCCTGGCTGTGGCTGCTGCTCTGTCAGGGCTTCTTCTGGCGTACGGACATCAGGCTTCCGCATCGGTCGGAACCGGACGACTGGCCATCGGTCTGCGTCGTCGTGCCGGCGCGGGACGAGGCCGCGGTGCTGCCCGCGAGCCTGCCGTCGCTGCTCGCCCAGGACTATCCGGGGCACGCGGAGATCTTCCTGATCGACGACGGCAGTTCGGACGGCACCGGGGAGCTGGCGCGCGAACTCGCGCGGCGGCACGGCGGAGTGCCCCTGACGGTGGACTCCCCCGGCGAACCGCCCGCGGGCTGGACCGGCAAGCTCTGGGCGGTGCGGCACGGCATCGCCCTGGCACGCGCGCGTGGCCCTGAGTACCTCCTGCTGACGGACGCCGACATCGCGCACGCGCCCGACAGTCTGCGCACGCTGGTCGCGGCGGCGCGCACCGGGGGTTTCGACGTCGTCTCGCAGATGGCCCGGCTGCGGGTGGCGAGCGTGTGGGAGCGGCTGGTCGTGCCGGCCTTCGTGTACTTCTTCGCACAGCTGTATCCGTTCCGCCGGGTCGGCAGGAAGGGATCCCGTACGGCGGCCGCGGCCGGCGGCTGTGTCCTGCTGCGTGCGGATGCCGCCGAGCGGGCGCGGATCCCGGACGCCATCCGGCACGCCGTCATCGACGACGTGGCGCTCGCACGGGCCGTCAAGGGCAGCGGCGGTCACATCTGGCTGGGGCTGGCCGAGCGGGTGGACAGCGTGCGCCCCTATCCGCGGCTGGGCGACCTGTGGCGGATGGTCTCGCGCAGCGCGTACGCGCAGTTGCGGCACAACCCGCTGCTGCTGGCCGGGACGGTCGCCGGGCTGGCGCTGATGTACCTGGTGCCGCCCGTGGCCTTGGTCGTCGGGGCGGTCGGCGGGGATACGGCGGCTGCCGTGGTCGGCGGTCTCGCGTGGCTGGTGATGACGGGGACGTACGTGCCGATGCTCCGCTACTACCGCCAGCCGCTGTGGCTCGCTCCGCTGCTGCCGTTCACCGCGTTCCTCTATCTCCTCATGACGGTCGATTCCGCGGTGCAGCACTACCGGGGGCGCGGCGCGGCCTGGAAGGGACGTACCTACACACGCCCGGACGCCATTCCCGACGAGGGCTGACCAGCCGCTCCCTCCGGCTACTTGCGGCCGGGTGTCCAGTTCATGCCCCACCCGTAGGCGTGATCGACCGTGCGCTGCGGGCTCACGCCGCGCTCGGGCACCAGGTAGCGGGCCTCGCGCTGGACGACCAGGTCGCTGCCGGTGTTGGTGATCAAGACGAGAGCGCACACCGACGAGGGGACCGTGCACTCGTCGAGCGAGAAGTCGATCGGCGCTCCGTGCTGGGGTGTGAGGGTGACCGTGGCGTGCAGGTCGGCGAAGGAACGCGCCCCTTCGTAGATGGTCACGAAGATCAGGACGCGTCGTAGGGACCGCTGGTGGTCGAGGTTGACGGTGAGGTTCTCACCGCCGGCCATGGCACCGGTGCGGTCGTCGCCGTCGAGGTGGATGTACGGCGGCCGGTGCAGGGCGCCGTAGGCGTTGCCGAGGGACTGGATGACTCCCTTGCTGCCGTCGGTCAGCTCGTACAGGGCGCACAGGTCGAGGTCGAGGTCGTTGTGCATGGCGACCGGGCGGCCCAGTTTGCTCGCCCAGCCCGAGAACTGCTTGCGCACCTGCCAGTTGAGGTTCACGCGCATGGCGCCCGACGTGCCGCCCTGCTTGGCCAGTGAGACGGAGGGGGCCGCCTTGGTGAGCGTCACCTTGCTCAGGCTGAGCGGCGGCGCCTGGGGCGCGGACGGGGGAACCGGCGGCATGGCGGGCGGGGGCACGGCTGGGGGCATGGTCGCCGAGCGCGGGGCCGTGGGCGCCGCCGCGGGCTCCGTGTGCTGGGGTTCGTCGACGGTGATGCCGTAGTCGGTGGCAAGGCCTTCGAGGCCGCTGCTGTAGCCCTGGCCGACGGCGCGGAATTTCCAGGCGTCCTGGCGGCGGTAGAACTCACCGAGGACGAAAGCGGTTTCGACGGTGGCGCCCATGCTGTCGAAGCGGGCGACAAGGGTGCCCCGGGCGGCGTCCTTGACCTCGATGCAGAGATCCGGCACCTGGCCGAAGGCGCCGCCGTCCGCGGAGGCGGCGAGGATGACGGTCTCGATCGCGGGCTCCACGCGCGCGAGGTCGACGAGCAGGGTGTCGGTCACCCGGCCGCCCGCATCGTGCTTGCCCTCGTGCCGGACGGCGCCGGAGGAGTGCGCGGGTTGGTTGTAGAAGACGAAGTCCCCGTCCGAGCGAACTTTTCCGCCGACCAGCAACAGCGCCGAGGCGTCCGCGTCGGGCACACCCGGTCCGGAGCGCCAGCCCAATTCGACCCGCAGTGCCGTCGTCGGCACCGGAGCATTCGATCCCTTCGGCATTGACATGTCCGCCCCCACTCAAGGGTCACCGCGCCAGGCATGCCCCGGCCGCTCATTGGGTTCTTCTACAGATCCAACCTATTCCCCGCGACAGGGAACTCCCACGTGGAGCACAGGAACACCGGTGGCCAACCGCTGGTAACCCGCTCGGAACTCGGCATTTACACGATCCGAACGCTGATTGGCGTCCCTTTTTGACAAGTTCGCTCGCATTGGGGATCCGCCGTCACTGCGGGCACATAAAACAACCCTCTTATCGGTCTCCCCAACCAGCACATCGTGGGCTTAACGTATGCGCCATGACCTCCCCCCGCTCCACTTATGGCGGCGGCTACTACTCCGCCTCCTTCCCGGACACCCCGATCTACGACTCGCTCGTGGCCGAGCGGGGCACCCCGCAGATCGCTCCGATCCGGGTCCCCGCCGCGTACGACATGCCGGGCGGCAATCTGCCCGCGCTGCCTTCGGCCCTGCCGGCTCTCCCGGCGGCCCCGTCCCAGCCCTCCTACGGTTATCCGCAGGCACAGCAGCCCGCTCCGCTACAGCAGGCTCCCGCGGCGTACATCCCGCAGCAGGCGGCCCCTCGCGGCTATCCGGGTCCGCAGGCGCAGCAGCCTCGGCCGGCGGCGCCCGGCACGGGCTACGAGGCGATGCGCCCCGCGGCTCCCCGCCCCGCCCCGGCTCCCTACCAGGACCCGTACAACAACCAGCAGTACCGCGGCTACTGACCCGCTCGCCCCGGGCTGTCGGCGCCACCTGGCACGATGGCCTCATGGGGCACGCGAAACTGCAGTCGATTCACATCCATCCGGTCAAGGCATGCCGGGGCGTCGAGCTCCGGGAGGCCGTTGTGGAGCCCTGGGGGCTGGCCGGAGACCGACGATGGGCGCTGATCGACGACGGGGGAAAGGTCGTGACGCAGCGCCAGCGACCGCGCCTCGCGCTGGCCGCCGCCGAGCTGTTGCCCGGCGGCGGCGTTCGGCTGTCCGCGCCCGGCATGGATCCACTGACGGTGCCCGTACCCCGCCCCGTCGGCGCCGTGCCGATGGAGATCTTCCGGGAAAAGGTCGAGGCGGTTCTCGCCGAGGACGACGCCGCCCATGCCTGGTGCAGCGCCTTCCTCGGCGCCGACGTGCGCCTCGCCCACATGGACGACCCCGGCACACGCCGACCCGTCGACCCGGAGTACGCACTGCCGGGCGAGACGGTCTCCTTCGCCGACGGCTTTCCGCTGCTGCTCACCACGGCGGCCTCGCACGACGCCCTCAACTCCCTGATCGCGCAGGGCGAGCACGCCGACGAGGGCCCGCTGCCGATGAACCGTTTCCGGCCCAATGTGGTCGTGTCGGGCACCGCGGCCTGGGCCGAGGACGACTGGTCGCGCGTCGCCATCGGCGAGGTCACCTTCCGGATCCCGAAGAATTGCGGGCGGTGCGTGGTGGCCACGACCGACCAGAGCACCGCCGAGCGCGGCAGGGAGCCCCTGCACACCCTGGGCAGACACCGGCGCCTCGACGGCAAGCTGGTGTTCGGCCAGAACCTGGTGCCTGTATCGCGCGGCACGATCCGCGTCGGTGACCCGGTCACCATCCTCGGCTGACAAGGATCCCGCCGAGCGGCCGCATGCGGGAACCGGGCCCGGGGGCCCGCTCGTTGGGCTTTGCGTGAGAAGTTCATGAGAGGTCCCGGACGCAGGTGATTTCGCTCTCTCTTCGCCGGGCCCGCGCGTGAACGGCTCTTCCAGGGGTTATCACGGAGCGGAAAGGGGGGTGGCCGGACGATGCGGGCGATCAGCGGACTCTGGCGCTGGCGGCACAATCCGCTGCGCCGTGCGACCGATCTGGCCGAAGCCTGGGTCGCCCTCGCGGCCCTGCTGCTGATCCTGGCCGTCGCGCCCTTGGTCGGTTCCCTGACCGGCGGCCTCGCCCAGGACACCCTGCAGGAGTCCGTCCGCGAACAGCGCACGTCCCGGCACCTGGTGACGGCGACGGTGGTCCGCAAGGTGGAGGGCTCCTCGCTGGACGTCGACCCCGAGGCCTCCACCGGCCGGGAGGTGCGTACGCGGGTCGTGGCCGACTGGACCGGACCGGACGGCAGCGCTCACCGGGCAGCGGTGATGGCGAGCCTGGACACTCCCCGTCCCGGCGACCGCTTCACGATATGGACGGACCAGCAGGGCCGCACCGTGGCCCGCCCGCTGGACACCGCGACAGCTGCGACGCACGCGGTGCTCGCCGGATGCGGCGCGGCCCTCCTGGCCGCCGGGCTCGTGGAGGGCGGCAGACGGTTGATCGTCTGGCGCATGGTCCGTCGCCGATACGCGCGTTGGGACCAGGCATGGGACAAGGCGGGTCCGGACTGGGGCAGGACAGGCACCGGCTGCTGACGGCCTTCCGGCTCTGGTCAACCCACCGTCCGCGCGCACGCTACGGTGGACCGGCCGAACTCTTCGGCAGCGAAACCCGCGTACTACGAGGTGGGGGCACATCAACGCCATGGCACAGGGCACGGTCCAGGTGACGCACAGCGGCACCTCGCGGTGGCGGCGCCGCACGGGTGAGTACGCATCGCTCGCCGCCGCCCTGGAGGCCGCGGCCGACGGTGACGTCCTCACCGTCGCACCCGGCACCTACCGAGAGAACCTCGTCGTCCAGCGGGCGGTGACCCTGCGCGGCCCCGAGGGTTCCCCCGGCTCGGTGCGCATCGCGCCCGTGGACGGGGTGCCGCTGACGGTGCGCGCCTCGGCGGTGGTGCAGGACCTGCATGTGGAGGGCCAGGACGCGGCGGCGCCCGCGCTGCTGGTCGAGGAGGGTGCTCCGGAGCTGTCGGACGTCCGGATCGTCACCCGGTCCGCGGCCGGCATCGAGGTGCGCGGCGGCGCGCGGCCGACCGTGCGGCGCTGCACCGTCGACAACCCCGCGGGCATCGGGATCGCCGTACTCGACGGCGGGGGCGGGGTGTTCGAGGAGTGCGAGGTCGTCGCGGCCGGCCAGGCGGGCATCGCCGTACGTGGCGGCGCCCACCCCCGCCTGGAGCGCTGCCGGGTCCACCACGCCTCGGGCTCGGGGCTGACGGCGACCGGTGAGAACTCCGCGCTGGAAGCGGTGGGTTGCGAGATCTACGAGGTCCGCGGCTCCGGCGTCCAGATCACCGGCCGGGCCACCGCCCACCTCACCGACTGCGATGTGCACCGCACCACGGCCGACGGCGTCACCCTCGACACGGACGCCGTGCTGACGCTGGCGGACTGCCGTATCCACGACATCCCGGAGAACGCGGTCGACCTGCGCTCCCGATCGGTGCTCACCCTGACCCGAACGACGGTGCGTCAGTTCGGGCGCAACGGCCTGTCGGTGTGGGATCCGGGCACCCGCGTGGACGCCAACCAGTGCGAGATCTTCGACAGCACGGGCGACTACCCGGCGGTGTGGGTCAGCGACGGCGCCACCGCGGTGCTGGACTCCTGCCGGGTGCACGACGTGCCGGACGCCCTGTTCGTCCTCGACCGGGGCTCCCGCGCGGACGTCGTCGACAGCGACCTGTCCCAGGTGCGCAACACGGCCGTGTCGGTGAGCGACGGCGCCACCGCCCAGCTCGACGACTGCCGCATCCGGGACGCGGCGACGGGCGCCTGGTTCCGGGACCACGGCAGCGGCGGCACGCTCAACAACTGCACCCTGGACGGCAACCAGACCGGCGTGATCGTCACCAAGGGCGCCGACCCCACCATAGAGCGCTGCACGGTCGACTCCCCGACCGAGGCCGGGTTCTACGTCTCGGCGGGCGGCCGCGGCACCTTCCTGAACTGCCGGGTGCGCGGCAGCGCCGGATACGGCTTCCATGTGATCGACGGCTGCCGTACGACGCTCAAGAAGTGCCGTACGGAGCGGTGTGCGCGCGGCGGATACGAGTTCGCGGAGGGCGGCCCGGACGCGGCCTCCGGGGCGGGCCCCGACGTGGAGGACTGCACCAGCGACGAGAGCGCGGGCCTGAGGCAGCCGTCGTCGGCGCCGGAACCCGCCGTGCAGACGGCGCACCAGTCCCCCAGCCTCCTCGGCGCGATCCCCGGCCAGCGCTCGACCGAGCAGGAGCCGCTCATCGCCGCCTCGCAGCCCGAGGAACCGGCGCGGACCTCCAAGGCCGTGCTGGGTGAACTGGACGCGCTGGTGGGCCTGGACAGCGTCAAGCGCGAGGTGCGCGCCCTCACCGACATGATCGAGGTGGGCCGGCGCCGTCAGCAGGCGGGCCTGAAGGCGGCGTCGGTCAAGCGCCACCTGGTCTTCACCGGCTCCCCCGGCACCGGCAAGACGACGGTCGCCCGCCTCTACGGCGAGATCCTCGCCTCGCTGGGGGTCCTGGACAAGGGCCACCTGGTCGAGGTGTCCCGCGTCGACCTGGTCGGCGAGCACATCGGCTCCACGGCGATCCGCACCCAGGAGGCCTTCGACAAGGCGCGCGGCGGTGTGCTGTTCATCGACGAGGCGTACGCGCTGTCCCCGGAGGACTCGGGCCGGGACTTCGGCAAGGAGGCCATCGACACGCTGGTGAAGCTGATGGAGGACCACCGCGACGCGGTCGTGGTGATCGTCGCGGGCTACACGGCCGAGATGGAGCGCTTCCTGTCGGTCAACCCCGGTGTGGCGTCCCGTTTCTCACGGACCATCACCTTCAGCGACTACGGCCCCGAGGAGCTGCTGCGGATCGTCGAGCAGCAGACCGAGGAGCACGAGTACCGGCTCGGTCCGGGTCTCGCCGAGGCCCTGCTGAAGTACTTCACGGCGATCCCCAAGGGCCCGGCGTTCGGCAACGGCCGCACGGCACGGCAGACCTTCGAGGCGATGGTCGAGCGGCACGCGGGCCGGGTCGCCCAGATCGCGGAGCCGAGCACGGACGACCTGACGCTGCTGTACGCGGAGGATCTGCCGGAGCTTCCCTGAGGGACTCGCTCGACTCCCTGCCCTGCGACTCCCTGCCCTGCGACTCCCTACGGTGCGGCCTCCGCCCGCTGCCCCGGAACCTCCGGCCTCAGCCGTGCCAGCAGCTTCTCCCGTTCCTGCACGAAGGCCGGGTCCGCCTGGTACTCCCCGTGGCCGAGGATGGGTGCGGGCAGGGGGTGTTCGAGGGTGCGGCCGTAAGCGAGGGGGTCCCTGAGGGGCTCCCGGTCCACCTCGGGGCCGCAGTCGCCGGGCAGTCCCACCGGGCCGCCGATGGGGTCGGTGAGCCGGTAGAGGTTGCGCCAGCAGTCGACCTCGGCGTGCAGCGAGCTGAGCGCGGCCGGGCCGAAGTGGGCCGGGAACCAGCGGCCGTAGAGACGTTCCAGCGGGGAGCCGTAGGTGAGCAGCGCGACCCGCTTGCGGTCGGCGGGCGTCAGCTGCCAGGCCGCCGCGGCCGCGAGCACGCTGCCCTGGGAGTGCCCGGAGATGACGAGGCGGCGGCCCTCCTCGGCGCGGGTCCAGGTCGCCATCCGCCAGGTCAGGTCCGGGACCGCGCGCTCGGCGTAGCAGGGCGGCGCGAAGGGGTGCGCGGCGCGCGGCCAGAAGGTGCCGACGTCCCACAGGATGCCGATGGTGCGCCGCGCGGAGGCGTCCTTGTAGGCGCGCCTGCCCCAGGTGACGAAGAGTATGAAGCCGACGCCGATCATCCAGGAGCCCAGCGCCTGCGCCGTCTGGGCGGCGCCGTGAACGAAGGCGTACGTCCCCTTGGCGGCCCCGCTCGGTGTCTTGTCGCTGGTCAGGGCGCCGACCAGCGCTCCGGCGCCCAGGAGGAGGGTCGCGGTGGAGGTGACGGCGACGACGAGGGGGGCGCGGTCGGTGAGCGTGGCCAGCGCGCGCGTGCTCGCGATACGGCGGGTGCGTGCCGTGTCCTTGGGCTCCCCGGCGTAGTCGAGCTCCACCGTGCCCAGCTCGGTGCGGCGCAACCGCCAGGCCCGCCATGCCAGCCAGCCGCAGAGCAGCAGCAGGAGCACCAGCAGCGGTGGGATGACGGAAGCCTGCCAGGTCAGCAGGACCGGCGGGCCCTCGATGGACGTGCCCGTGCCGTCCAGCCAGTCGGCCACCCGCTGGGACACCCCGCCGGACATCACGCCGCCCAGGGCGCACGCCAGCATCGCCACGGCCGGTCCGCCCAGGCCCCGCATCGCGGCGCGCGGATCGGGATCCGTGCGGTGGAGAAGGTGGGCGACGACGGCGAGGACGATGACGATCAGGCCCTGGAGGAAGGCGATGGCGCCGAAGGTGGGGTCGCCCGGGAGGCGGCCCGTCGACTGCCAGCCCTGGCGGTCCCATCCGGCGTACACAAGGGCGAGCGCCAGCAGGACGAGGGAGGCCAGGGGGAGCCGTCGTACGAGATGCTCGTCGAGTTCCTGGTCGAGGCGGTTCTCGCTGCGGCCCCGGCGGCAGACCACCCAGACCACGACGGCCGCCCCGGCGATCAGCGCCGCGTGCAGGAGCCACCCCAGGGTGTCCAGCAGGGCAGGTCCGCCAGGCCTGCGGTCGAAGCGTGCGGCGGCCGAGCCGACCGCCGCGGCGACCGTCAGCAGGCCGGCCGCGGTGTGCGCGGCGCGCAGCCGGGCGACCAGGCGACGGCCGTACCAGAAGCCGGGGCGGCCGAGGGAGGTGCGGCCGGAGTCCTCATCGGGTTCGGGCTCGCGGGACATCGGCTGCTGGGACTCGTACGCGCTCCAGGTGCGACGGGAGAGGTACCAGAGCAGGCCGGTCAGTGCGGTGGGCACCACGGCGGCGAGGGCGAGCCTGCGGCCCGGGTGGCTCCACCAGCCGCCCTCGGAGACCACCGGCGACAGGAAGCCGAGCCAGCTGTGCCGCTCGGCGCAGGCGGGCTTCCCCGCGCACTGCCAGGCGGTGAGGTCCAGGGCGACCTCGCAGGCCGCCGCGACGAGCAGCACCGTCAGCGTCAGTCCGGCCAGCCGCACGAGCAGACCGTAGAAGCGCACTGTCCGCTCGCGGTCCCGCGCGGTGGGGCGCATCCAGTGGGCGAGGTTGACCACCATGAACGGCAGCAACAGCAGCCACAGGGCGCGAGCGCTGTTTCCGGAGGTGAGGTTGCACCAGACGTATGCCTCGGGGACCGGTTCGCCCCGGTAATCGTCCGGCCTGTCCTCCGCGTCGACGTCCTCGGTCCGCCGGAACACGGCGGCCGTGTCGTCGCCGGTGATCCGCACGGTCCGCGGATCGTCGAGCATGTCCTGCGGTGTGGTGCCGCCGACACCGTGGACCAGGAGTTCCAGTGCGGGCCCGGCCCCCTCGGGAGCGTCGGACCCGTTCGTCGTCGCTTCCGCCCCGTTCGGGACGGCGCGTTCCTGCGCACGTTCCACTTTTCGCACTTCCCCCGTGACGAGCCGTTGGCTTCTGTCCGTGCGGGCACAAGGATCTCCACTGAAGGTGTCGTCTACACCTCTCGTCACGGAATCTCCCCGATCCGTGTGAAGAACAGCGGGGCGGCTGCTACGGAAGTGACATGCGCGCGTCGGTACAGCCAGTGGCGCGGCGGGTACCGACCCGTGCGAGGATGGGACCTCCCGCGCACCCGAAGGGGCGAGAATGTCCTTGTCGGAGGGGGTGCGCAGGGCGTGTCGGACGGCTTGAGGCGAAAGGACCGGAGCGTACGTGAGTGAGAATCAGAACCTCCTCGCGGAGCAGCGGCGCGCCCTGATCCTGGACGAGGTACGGCGCCGAGGCGGGGTGCGCGTCAACGAGCTGACCCGCAAGCTCGGTGTGTCGGACATGACGGTGCGCCGCGATCTCGACGCGCTCGCCCGGCAGGGCGTACTGGAGAAGGTGCACGGCGGCGCGGTCCCGGTGGTGGAGGCGAGCACGCACGAGCCGGGCTTCGAGGCCAAGTCGGGTCTGGAGCTGACGGCCAAGGAGGACATCGCGCGGGCCGCGGCCGAGCTGGTCGCGCCGGGTTCCGCGCTCGCGCTGTCGGGCGGTACGACGACCTACGCGCTGGCGCACCAGTTGGTCGACGTGCCGGACCTCACCGTGGTCACCAATTCGGTGCGGGTCGCCGATGTCTTCCACGCCGCGCAGCGCACGACGGGCCCCCGGCAGGGCGCGGCCACGGTCGTGCTGACCGGTGGGGTGCGCACGCCGTCCGACTCACTGGTGGGTCCGGTGGCCGACCAGGCGATCGCGACGCTCCACTTCGACGTGCTGTTCCTCGGTGTGCACGGGATATCGGTCGAGGCCGGTCTGTCCACGCCGAACCTCGCGGAGGCCGAGACCAACCGGCGGCTG
This sequence comes from Streptomyces sp. NPDC051738, assembly GCF_044453205.1. Classification (NCBI taxonomy): domain Bacteria; kingdom Bacillati; phylum Actinomycetota; class Actinomycetes; order Kitasatosporales; family Streptomycetaceae; genus Streptomyces; species Streptomyces sp. NPDC051738. Next base: position 140,752 of record NZ_JBITCM010000024.1, read on the forward strand.
GTTCAGTCGGCGCGCCGGGTCGTGGTGGTCGCCGACCACACCAAGTGGGGTGTGGTGGGGCTGAGTTCGTTCGCGGCGCTGGAGCAGGTCGACACGCTGGTGACGGACGCCGGGCTCGATGCGGAGGCGCGCTCGGAGATCTCGGAACACCTGCGGCGGCTGGTGGTGGCGGGCGAGCCCGATGAGGACGCCGAAATCTGAGACCGGCGGAATCCGGCGGTTGAGATCGGTGGAATCCTGCGGTGCAGACATCTGACGGGGCGCCAGCTATCGTGACGCTGCCCGGAGCGGTGTCGGCATAGGGGGTTTCGTTCATGGCTCACCTGCTGCGTGAGGTGGGGCTCGACTTCGTCGAGCGCGCGCCCGTACGGCTCGTCTTCGCGCGGGAGATCTCCGCTCCCCCGGAGCCGGTGTTCCGCGCGCTCGCCGAGGACGTTCCGGGCTGGGCCGAGTGGTTCTCGGCGGTGGCGCTGGCCCGGCCGCTCGACGACGGGGCCCGGCGCGAGGTCCGGCTCCGGGGCGGTACGCGCTTCGAGGAGACGATCCTCGCGGCGAAGAGCCCCGAGGTGTACGCCTACCGCGTGGACGTCACCAACGCACCGGGCGCGCGGGCCATGGTCGAGGAGTGGCGGCTCGCCCCGGCGGGGACGGGCACGCGCGTGCAGTGGACGTTCGCGGTGGACGGCACCGCGCCGTTCCGGTTCACGTTCGGCCTCGCCCGGGCCGGCCTCGGCCGGACGTTCCGGGGCGCGGTGACCGCTCTGGACCGGCGGCTGGCGTCCGCGAGCGCCTGAGACTCGGTGCCTCGCTGTTCACTCCGGCCACACGCCTGTCTCCAGCAACTGCTCGATGGCCGCCGAGAACGGCGCGATGTCCAGGCCCTGCTCGGCCAGCCACGCGTCCGAGTAGTACTTGTCGAGATACCGGTCCCCCGGGTCGCACAGCAGCGTCACTACGCTTCCCCGTCGTCCCTCGGCCACCATCTCGGCGACGATCTTCAGGGCGCTCCACAGGCCGGTGCCCGTCGAGCCGCCCGCCTTGCGCCCGATGGCCTGTTCCAGAGCCCGTACGGCGGCGACGCTCGCCGCGTCCGGGACCTTCATCATCCGGTCGATGGCGCCGGGCACGAAGCTCGGCTCCATGCGCGGCCGGCCGATGCCCTCGATGCGGGAGCCGCAGTCGTAGGTGACGTCCGGATCGCCGGTGGTCCAGCCCTCGAAGAAACAGGAGTTCTCCGGATCGGCGACACAGATGCGGGTGTCGTGCTGCAGGTAGTGGACGTAGCGGGCGAGGGTCGCGGAGGTGCCGCCGGTGCCGGCCGTGGCGACGATCCACGCGGGCTCCGGGAACCGCTCCAACTTCAACTGCCGGAAGATGGATTCGGCGATGTTGTTGTTGCCGCGCCAGTCCGTGGCCCGTTCGGCGTAGGTGAACTGGTCCATGTAGTGGCCGCCGGTCTCGACCGCGAGGCGGGCGGACTCCTCGTACATCTTGCGCGAGTCGTCGACGAAGTGGCACTGCCCGCCATGGAACTCGATCAGGCGGCACTTCTCGGCGCTCGTCGTGCGCGGCATCACCGCGATGAAGGGCACGCCGATCAGCTTCGCGAAGTACGCCTCGGAGACGGCCGTCGAGCCGCTGGACGCCTCGATCACCGGGCGGCCCGGCCGGATCCAGCCATTGCACAGACCGTAGAGGAAGAGCGAGCGGGCGAGTCGGTGCTTGAGGCTGCCGGTCGGGTGGGTCGACTCGTCCTTGAGGTACAGGTCGATGCCCCAGTGCTCGGGCAACGGGAAGCGCAGCAGGTGCGTGTCGGCCGAGCGGTTGGCGTCCGCCTGGACCTTGCGGACGGCTTCTTTCAGCCAGGCGCGGTAGGCGGCGTCGCTGTGGTCGACGTCGAGGGTCACGCCGGACGGGGTTTGCTGGATGGTGCTCACGGCGTTGCTCCTCATGCTGGGCGGCAGCGGCGACTCGCGCGGCCGTCACTTCGAGCATAAACATCTTCCGCACGCTTCTCACCTGCATAAACACACCTTTGAGAGCCTCAAAGGCATCCCTGGACCGATGGCTTCACCGGGCCTTTGGGGGCGCATTCACGCGAGTGCTCCGAGCGCCCCCGGTCAGGCATGACGTGCGTACTGGTGCTCGACGCGGGACGCGGGCAGACTGCACCGGACGGGACGGCGATCCCGAGCGGGGGGCACACTGGATCACGACCAGGGCCGGCCACACCGACGCGGATCGAGCCGGCGACCGACGCGCACAAGGGGGCGGGGCATGGCGGAGCCGGAGTTCACGGCCACGGGCGTGCGGATCGGCAAGCGGCTGCGCTCGCTGACCCGGGCCGGGCAGGTGCGGATCAGCGACGGCAGGCTGCAGTTGCTCACCAGCTACGGCAGCGAGATAGACAGCGCGCCGGTGCAGGCGGTGCGGGCGTCCAAGCCCTGGTTCGCCCAGGACGACAAGGCGCTGGCGGACGTCAACGGCACCCGCTATTCGCTGACCCTGGGCGATCACGACCCCGCACCGGGAGAGCCGGGGCCGCCCGCGGCACGCCGGTTCATCGAGGCCGTACGGAAGGCTGCGGGGCGTAAGGGCTGAGTCACCGCGAGTTGCGGTACCGCACCCCCTGCGTCACGCTGGTCTCACGTCACTCTGGGTTTACCGGCGATAACGCTGCGAACCAGCCCCGCCGGACACATCAGCAGGCTGCCGTTTTCTTCAAGGACCCTGCTGGATCCGTACTTCGTGTTCTTCCGGACCTCTTCAGTCGGGGAGTCGCAGCCGTGATCAGTTACCCAAGCAGGCACTGCACGGTGGAGCTCCAAGCCCTGCCGTCGCGGATCGGTCAGGTCCGCAGAATCGTATCGGCGCAGTTGCGTTACTGGCATCTGGATCCCTTGATAGACCGCGCCGCGCTCGGTGTGACCGAGCTGTTGACCAACGTCCATCTGCACGCCCGACCGGACAAGATGTGCACCGTCGAGATCGAGCTGGTGCTCGACCGGCTCAAGGTCTCGGTGCGCGACCACGACCCGCGACTGCCCGTCGTGGCGGACGTCGGCGACGCCGACACGTTCGCGACCTGCGGGCGCGGGCTGGCGATGGTGGCCGCCGTCAGCGAGAGCTGGGGCGCCCGGCCGGACGGCGAGTCCGGCAAGGTCGTGTGGTTCACGCTGCCGACGCCCGCGGCGCCGGCACGGGGCGGGGTCGCGCGGCCCCCGCAGCGGACGACGGTTGCCGTGGAGAAGGCCGCGCGGCAGTTCGCCGAGGTCGGGCAGCGGGTGGACCTGCGCCGGCCGGAACATGCTCCCGCCCGGTCGGCCGTAGTGGGCTGACCGGGCGGTGAGGGGGTTCCGGACGCTGCCGGGTCACTCCGTGGCGATGGCCCTCAGTACGTCCAGGCGTGCCGCACGGCGCGCCGGGCGCAGTCCCGCGAGGGCTCCGGCCGTAAGGCCCACCAGGGCCACCACCGCGAGTTGCAGGGGCGGCATCGCGAAGGCGAACGCGCTGTCGCTCGCGCCGTCGGACGCCTCGACCAGGACCCAGCCGAGGAAGGCGCCCAGGGCCAGGCCGCCGACCGTGCCGAAGGCTGCCACCAGGACCGACTCCCAGCGGACCATGGCGCGCAGCTGGGCGCGGGTCTGGCCCACGGCCCGCAGCAGGCCCAGTTCGCGGGTGCGCTCGTGGATCGCCAGGGTGAGGGTGTTGGCGATGCCGAGGAGTGCGATGAGTACCGCGAGGGCGAGCAGGGCGTAGACAAGGGTGAGCATCATGTCGACGCCGCCCGCAGCGGACTGCGCGTAGTCGTCCCGGGTCTGCACCTCGGGATTGCCGTACCGGGCCGCGACCTTCTCTACCGCCGCCTTGCCCGTGTCCGTGCCGACACCGTCCTTGAAGGAGACGGCTATGAGGGTGTCGGCGTCCTGGGTGCGGTGCGGGGCCCACGCGTCGCGGGTGATGACGTAGTCGCCGGCGAGTTCGGACTGGCCGTAGAGCGCGCGGACCGTGAAGGTCTCCGTACGACCGTCGGCGAAGGTGAGGCGGGTCTTGTCGCCGGTCGTCAGGTTCTGCTTGTCGGCCTCCTTCTCGGTGATGGCGATGCCGTCGGTGCCGAGGTCGCGCAGGGAGCCGTGGACGGTGCCGAGGTCGAAGGTGCGCTCCAGGGCCACAGGGTCGGTGACCGTCAGGGCCCGGCCTTCGCCGTCGACCTCGGCGACTCCGCGGCCGAGTCCGACGGCCGTGTCCACCTCGGGCAGGCGCTGGACCGCGTCGGCCAGGCGCGGGCTCAGACCGCTGCCGCCGGCGCCGAACGACGGGGTGCTGACGGCCACGTCGCCCGCGAAGGAACGGGACACGGTCTGGTCCATCGTCGCTTTCAGGGAGGCGCCGAACACCGTGAACAGGGACACCACGGCCACGCCGATCATCAGCGCGCTCGCGGTGGCGGCCGTCCGCTTCGGGCTGCGCAGGGCGTTGCGCCGGGCGAGTCCGCCGGTGACGCCGCGCAGTCGGTCGAGGGGGCCGCCGAGGATCCGTACGGCCGTCGTGGAGGCGACCGGGCCGAGGACCACGAAGGCGACCAGGGCGAGGACGGCGCCGGTTCCCGCCAGCCAGATCGACGGGGACACGAGGACGCCGCTGAGCGTCACGCCGACCGCGAGGGCGAGGAGGCCCAGGCCGGAGACGGCTCGCAGGCGGGAGGCGCCGGACGTGTCGACGGCCGTCTCGCGCAGGGCGGCCAGCGGTGCGGTGCGGCCGGCGCGTACGGCGGGCAGGAGGGCGGAGCCGAGGCAGACCACGATGCCGACCGCGAGCGGCAGGGCCATGGAGAGCCCGCTGATCACCAAGTCGCCCTCGGGGAAGGGGAATCCGATCGCCGGGAACAGCGCCTGGAGCCCGGCCGCGATGCCGATGCCACCGGCCAGGCCCACCGCCGAAGCCGTGACGGCCACGGCCGTCGCCTCGACGAGGGTCGACGCGGTCACCTGGCGGCGGGAGGCGCCGAGGGCGCGCAACAGGGCGTTCTCGCGGGTGCGTTGGGCCACGACGATCGCGAAGGTGTTGTGGATGGAGAAGGTCGCGACCAGCAGGGCGACGCCGGAGAAGACCAGAAGGAAGGTGGTGAAGACGGTCAGGAACTGACTGGAGATCATCTCGGTGTCCTCCGCGGCCGACTCCTGACCGGTGATGGCCTCGACTCCCTTGGGCAGTACGGGAGTCAGGGCGTCCACCAGCTCCTGCTGGCTGACGCCGGGTCCGGCCCGCACCTGGATGCTCGCCGCCTCGCCGGGCCGCGCGGTGAAGTACTTCTCGGCGTCGGCCTGGGTCATGCCGGTGAAGGTCACCTGGGCCATGCCGTCCTCGCCGCCGAAGGTCGCGAGGCCGACGATCGTCACCTTGACCGGGTCGGGCGTGCGCAGGGTCGTCGTGTCGCCGATCCTCAGGTCGCCGCGCTCGGCGGTTCCGCGGTCGATGACGACCTCTCCGGACTTCCGCGGGGTGCGGCCGTCGGCGAGTTGGTAGGCGTTGAGTTCGGGGTCGGCGATCCAGTTGCCGGCGAGGGTGGGCGGGCCCTGGCCGCCGATCGGGTCGCCGTTCCTCCCGACGAGCTGGCCGGCGCCCTGGATGTTGGGCGCGGCGGCGACGACGCCCGGGACCTTCTCGACCGTGCTCACCAGGTCGGTGTCGACCGGCTCGCGCACGCCCTCGCTCTCGCCGGGTGTGGTGATGGCGGTGGCGCTGCGGACGACGGCGTCGGTGCCGCTGGTCGCGTTGCCGAACATCGTGTCGAAGCTGGCGCGCAGCGTGTCGCCCATGACGAGCGTCCCGGCGAGGAACGCGACACCGAGGAAGACCGCGAGGAACGTACCGGCGAAGCGGCGCTTGTGGGCCCGCAGGGAGGACACGCTCAGGCGGACGGACGCGTTCATGACGGCACCTCGAAGGCTTTCATGCGGTCCAGGACCTTGTCGGCGCTCGGGGATTCCATACGGTCGACCAGGCGCCCGTCGGCGAGGAACACGACCTCGTCGGCGTGGGCGGCGGCCACGGGGTCATGGGTGACCATGACGACCGTGCGGGCCGTCTGGCGCACCGCGCGGCCGAGCAGGCCGAGGACCTCCTCGCCGGAGCGGGAGTCGAGGTTGCCGGTCGGCTCGTCGGCGAAGACGACGTCCGGCCGCCCCGCGAACGCCCTCGCGACGGCGACTCGTTGCTGCTGGCCGCCGGAGAGTTCCGAGGGGCGGTGGTGGAGCCGGTCGCGCAGGCCGACGACGTCGATGAGCGCGTCGATCCATTCCATGTCGCCGCTGTCGCCCTTGCCGCTCTTGCCGCTCTTGCCGCCCGCGAGGTCCAGGGGCAGCGTGATGTTCTCCGCGACGGTCAGCGTCGGGACCAGGTTGAAGGCCTGGAAGACGAAGCCGACGCGGTCGCGCCGCAGCAGGGTCAGGCGGCGGTCGTCGAGGCTGCTCAGCTCGGTGTCGCCGATGTGGGCGGTGCCCGAGGTGAGCGTGTCGAGACCGGCCGCGCAGTGCATCAGGGTGGACTTGCCGGAGCCCGAGGGCCCCATGATCGCGGTGAAGCGGCCGACCGGGAAGTCGACGCTCACCCCGTCCAGGGCCCTCACGCTGGTGTCGCCGGTGCCGTACACCTTCACGGCGTCGATGACGCGGGCGGCCGGCGGCGTGATCGTCGTGGCGGAAATGGCCGATGGGGCGGACGTGCCGGACGTAGCCGTCATGCCGCACCGCCCTTGCCCGTACGGCCGAACTGCTCGTCCAGGACGGAGAGCCGGCGCCAGTACTCGTCCTCGTCGATCTCGCCGGAGGCGAAGCGGTGGCCGAGCACGGTGATGGGCGAGTTGTCGTCGGCGGCGGGCCGCCAGGGACCACGGCGTCCGCGCCACACCGTGCGGCGCAGCAGCGTGAAGCCGCCGACCACGACGGCCGCCCAGATCAGCGGGAAGAGGAGGATCCACGGGCCGGGGCCGCCGCCTGCGAAGTGAGCCAGGGTCTGCATGTCGAGTCATCTCCCGAGTCGGGGCGGTCGGTTCGTTCTGTTCGTTCGGTGATGTTCTGGTCGTTCGGTGATGTCTCGAGAGTCGCGCTGGGAGGGGGTCCGGGTCGTCGTACGGCCAGCGGCAGTGCGCGTACCTCGCGGGGAGTACGTGGGGATGGTTCCGCTGCTCCGGACGCGCTCGATTTCTGTAACTACTAGTATGTACAGTGGTGGTATGAGCACCTCGGACCGACTGATCGAGTCCACCCGCGAGCTGCTGTGGGAGCGCGGTTATGTGGGCACCAGTCCCAAGGCGATCCTGGAGCGCGCGGGCGCCGGGCAGGGCAGCATGTACCACCACTTCAAGGGGAAGCCCGATCTCGCGCTCGCCGCGATCCGGCGGACCGCCGAGGAGATGCGGGCTACCGCCGCGGGAGTACTCGACGGGCCGGGAACGCCGTACGAGCGCATCGAGGCGTATCTGCGGCGCGAGCGTGATGTGCTGCGCGGCTGTCCGATCGGGCGGCTGACGATGGACCCGGACGTGATCGCCAGCGACGAGCTGCGCGCGCCCGTCGACGAGACGCTCGACTGGCTGCGCGAGCGGCTCGCCGGGATCGTCGAGGAGGGCAAGGAGCAGGGCCAGTTCGCGGACGGACTCGACGGTGAGTCGATCGCGGCGACGATCGTCGCGACCGTGCAGGGCGGCTACGTCCTCGCCCGCGCGTCCGGTTCACCCGCGGCCTTCGACGCGGGCGTCCGGGGGCTCCTCTCGCTGCTGTCCCCGCGCGACGGCATCCGCACTTCTTGAAGGGACTTGGCATGCATGCCATGCAGTACGAGTTCACGCTGCCCGCCGCCTACGACACGGACGTCATCCGCTCCCGCGTCGCCCGCGTCGGGCATCTGCTGGACGACTGGGACGGCCTCGGCGTCAAGGCGTATCTGCTGCGCGAGCGCGGCGTACACGGCTCGCCGGTCAACCAGTACGGGCCCTTCTACCTCTGGAACACCGTGAAGGGAATGAACGCCTTCCTGTGGGGAGGCGCCTTCCAGGGGCCCGTGAACGACTTCGGGCGGCCACGGGTGTGTCAGTGGACGGGGGTCGCGTACGAGGAGGGCGGCGCCGCGGACTCCCCCGCCGAGGTCGCCGTGCGTCGGTACCAACCGGTGCCGGAAGGTGTGGAGTTGGCCGCGTTCATGGCGGACTCGGCGGACGAGACGGAGCGGCTGGCGGCGCAGGACGGCGCCCTGCTGGCCGCGGCCGTCGTCGACACGCGCGCGTGGGAGCTGGTCTACTTCTCCCTCTGGGCGCACGACACGCCCAAGGCCGAAGGCGATGTGTACCGCGTGCTGCACCTGTCGGCGCCGGGGCGCGGCGCGTTGCCGCGGGGCCGGCAGTGGTGAGCTCAACGGAAGGCGGAAGACATGGCGTTGGAGATGCGTGATCGCTGTGAGCGGTGCGAGACGGCGGCGCTGCCGCTCGACGCGGCTGCCCGTATCTGCTCGTACGAGTGCACCTTCTGTGTGCCGTGCGGCGATGCCATGCGGGGCGTCTGTCCCAACTGTGGTGGCGAGTTGGTGCCCAGACCTCGGCGTTCGTGACGCTCATGGCGTACTGAGCCCAGGGGATCTCCGCCTACGCCACGGCGATGTCCACGGACGGCCGGAGTTTCGCGGCCACGGCCAGGGCCTCGTGCACGGGGTGGGTGGCGAAGGCCGTCAACAGGGCGGTGTCCGCGGGGTGTTCGGCGGCCGGGTACGCGATCTGCTCGTACGCCGCCTGGAAGCGCGGGCCCCAGCGGCGGGCGCCGAGGCGGGCCGTGCGGGAACAGTTGTCGACCATGTACGCGACGTCCCGGGCGTGCATATAGGGCAGCAGCGAGTCGACGGCCTCGATGATCGACTCGTTGACGATCTCCGACCAGGGGTGGCCCCGCTCGGCGAACTCGTCGACCTGGGCCGTCATCGTGGCGACGAACACCCCGGCGGTGAACGGGTCGACGGGCAGCTCCCGTTCGGCCCGCAGGGCATGCGCCCGCTCGCCCACCGCCCACATCGGTGAGCCGCCGATCCGGCTCATCGGGCGTGCGCCGAGCCGCCGTTCGGCCAGGATGACGCTGCGCAGCTCGTTGCCGTCGGCGACCTCGTCGTAGATCTCGGCGACGATCTCGCGGGCTGGGCCGTACGTCGCCGTGTAGGCGCGGTCGAAGACGTCCCTGCCTTCGGTGTCGAGGGCCTCGCGCACGGCACGCAGTCCAGTCCGGGAGATCGTCCGGGCGATCGGGCCGGTGACGTTCTCGCAGGAGCGCTCGTACGCCGTCACCTCGTCGTCCCCGGCGAGTCGGCAGCGGGCGTACAGGCTCTCGACGATGCCGTGGACGGCGCCGAGCAGGATGGCGCGCTCGCCGACGATGTCGGAGAGGTACTCGCTCTCCAGCGTGGTGCGGAAGGTGTACGGCGAGCCCAGCGCGACCGACCAGCCGAGCGCGAGGTCGACGGCCCGGCCGTCGGGGTCGGCGTGCACGGCGAAGCTGCTGTTGATTCCGGCGCCGTTGATCTCGGCGCCCTGCTCGTAGAGCCGGCGCACGGAGTCGCCCATTCCCTTGGGGCACACGGCGATCACTCCGTGCCCCGGCGGGAACTCCCCGCCCGTCTCCCGCAGATGACCGAGCAGGAAGCCGTGCGAGAGGCCGATGACCGCACCGGGCTTCAGGGCCGCGAAGATCTCCCGGTGGTGGGCGGCGAGCGCGGCGTCGGCGATCAGCAGGATCACCAGGTCGCTGCCGGCGGTGACGGCGAGCCAGTCGCCGAGCGTGCCGTCCTCCTCGGTGAAGCCGTGGGCGCGGGCGTCGGCGGCCGAGCGGGAGCCGGGGCGCAGTCCGACGGCGACCCGGATGCCGGTGCCGGCGAGGGAGTCGCGCAGGTTGCGGGCCTGGGCGCGGCCCTGCGGGCCCCAGCCGATCACGCCGATACGGCGGACACCGGCGAAGGCCTGCGGCAGCAGCGGGAAGAGGTGCCGGCCGCCGCGCAGGATGGTCTCGGTGCCGCCCGGCACGTCCATCATTTCGAGGGAGAAGACGCGGGAGCTGTACGTGGTCGAGGTCATGGTCGAGTTGTAGGCTCCGCCCAGTCGTTGCGGCAAGCGCAACTTGCGCAGCGGAGAGTTGCACAGACTGAAAGGCCCAGGTCACGGTTATGCGCGACGATCATCGCGAGCTGCGTCTCTTCCTTCATCTGGCGCAGACGCTGAACTTCGGGCGGACCAGCCTCGACTGCCATGTCAGCCCGGCGACGCTGACGCGGACCGTGCAGCGGCTGGAGGCCGATCTCGGGCACCGGCTGTTCGACCGAGGCCCGCGTGGGGTGTCGCTGACGGCCGAGGGGCACCGGTTCCGCGCCTACGCCGGCCAGGCACTGGAGTTGTGGCGCTCCTACCGCGAGGAGCATCCCGACCCGGCCGAACTCACCGGCCGGCTGGCCGTGTTCGCCACGGTGACCGCCTGTCAGGGGCTGCTGCCCGACCTGTTGGCCCCGTTCCGCGCGGCCCACCCCCAGGTACGGCTCGATCTGCGCACGGGTGACGCGGCGGCGGCGCTGGCCCGCCTGGACGAGGGCGAGGTGGACGTGGCCGTGGCGGGGATCCCGGCGCGGCTGCCCGAGCCGCTGGTCGGCCGGACCGTCGCCGTCACCGAGCTCGTCCTCGTCACCGCACGGGACCGCCCCGACCCCGGCCTAGACGGCCCCTTCGTCCTCCCCCACCGCGGGCTGGTCCGCGACGCCGCCGACCGCTGGTTCCGTACGCGCGGCACGACGCCCGAGGTGGCGTGCGAGCCCGACGGCCATGAGGGGCTGTTGACGCTGGTCGCCCTGGGTTGTGGCACGGGGGTGGTACCGCGTCTCGTACTGGAGCACAGCGCCATGCGCGACCGGCTGTCGGTGCTCCCCGCCGAGCCGCCGCCGGAGCCGTTCCCGATCGGGCTGTGCGTTCGGCGGGCCGATCTGCGGCGGCCACTGGTGGCGGCCCTGTGGAGCATGGCAGCGGCTTAGGGCCTGTCCGGCGGATCATGCCGGCGTCGCGGGGCCTGGCACGCGCTCCCCCAGAGGGGGGACCCCCAGCGGCGTTGTCGTCGGTTGCCGACGCTCCGCGTCGGCGCCCTCCTCCGCCTTGCAGCTGCACGCTCCCCCATGGCCCCGCTCGGGTCGGCTGAAAGGGACCGTCTCTCAGGGCCGGCCTGATCCGCCGGACAGGCCCTAGGTGTATTGACCCGGGGCGTTGTTCACGCGGCTGATAGGTGGCTGGCCGCCGAGTGCGGTGTGGCAGCGGTGATGGTTGTAGGTGTGCAGGAAGTTGTCCAGTGCGGCGGTGCGTTCGTCGTTGTTGGCGTAGGGCCGTAGGTAGGCCCATTCGTCGAGCAGGGTGCGGTTGAAGCGTTCGACCTTGCCATTGG
>NZ_JBITCM010000025.1:0-144508 GCF_044453205.1 Streptomyces sp. NPDC051738
CCCCCCCCCCCCCCCCCCCCCCCCCCCCCCCCCCCCCCCCCCCCCCCCCCCCCCCCCCCCCCCCCCCCCCCGGCCCCGACCCACCCACCGAACCCCAGGCGCTACGCGCACCCCCACCAAACAGCCACAGGCCGCCGCAGGCACCCCCGCTCAACCGCCGGAGGCCCCCGGCTGCTCCCGATCAGACCCACACAACTCCGAATTCAACTCCCTCACCAGCTGAATCAAATCGGTAGGCCGATCCGGCCCCCACCAGTCCCCCAACAACTCCGCCAACGACTCCTCCCGCACCCGAGCCAACCGCTCCGCAACCTCCCCGCCCAGCTCGGTCAGCACAAGATCGAGCCCCTCACGCGAGGCCAACCCCCGCCCCTCCACCTGCCGCGCCGCATCGAGGACCACGTTCAGCGGCACCGCGCTGCGCTCCGCCAGCACCGCCGGCTCCACCCAGCCGTACTTCTTGATCCGCAGCAGCAGCCAACTGGCCGCCGGCAACAGGTCGTACCCGGCCCGCTCGGTGATCTCCCGGTACACCTCCCGCCGCCCCTCGCGCGTCCCGAGCACCGACAACGCCCGGCACACCTCGTCGTACGACGACCGCTCGACCGGATTGCTGGCCAGCGTCTCGGTGACATCGGGCGCGGTCACGGACCCCCGCAGCTTGTCCTCCCGCAGGAACCAGGCCAGCACGAACCCGACAAGCGCGACAGGCGCGGCGTACAGGAACACGTCCGTGATCGAGGACGCGTACGCCTGCAACGCACTCGACCGCAGCGCCGCCGGCAGCTGCGCGATGTCCCGCGGATCGGCTTCCAGCCCTTCCAGCGTGACCCCGGACGGAAGCCGAACCCCCTCGAACGCCTCCCCGAGCTTGTCGTCGAGCCGCCCCGCGAACACCGTGCCGAAGATGGCGACGCCGAACGAGGCCCCGATGGACCGGAAGAACGTCGCCCCGGAGGTGGCGACGCCGAGATCCTCGTACGACACGGCGTTCTGCACGATCAGCACGAGCACCTGCATGACCAGCCCGAGCCCCAGCCCGAACACGAAGAAGTACACGCTCATCGCGCCCGTGGAGCTGCCCATGTCGAGCTGGTGGAGCAGCAGCAGCCCCAGCACGGTGACCCCTGTCCCGGCGATCGGGAACACCTTCCACCGCCCGGTACGACTGACGATCTGCCCGGACGCCGTCGACGCCAACAGCATGCCGAAGACCATCGGCAGCATGTGCACCCCGGACATCGTCGGACTGACCCCCTGCACGACCTGCAGAAACGTCGGCAGATAGGTCATCGCGCCGAACATGGCGAACCCGACGATGAAGCTGATCACCGCGGACAGCACAAAGGTCCGCACGCGGAACAGCTTCAGCGGCAGAACGGGTTCGGCAGCCGCCCGCTCCACGGCCACGAACGCGACAGCGAGCACGACCCCGAGCAGCGCCAGCCCGACGGTCTGCACCGACGCCCAGCCCCACGTGGTCGCGCCGAGGGACGCCACCAGCACCAGACAGGTCGCGACGGACGCGATGAGGAACGTACCGAGGTAGTCGATGACATGCCGCGTCGACTTGTGCGGAATCCGCAGCACACCGGCGATGACGACCAGCGCCACGACCCCGACGGGCAGATTGACGTAGAACACCCACCGCCAGCTCAGATGCTCGGTGAACACCCCGCCCAGCAACGGGCCCAGCACACTGCTGGCCCCGAACACCGCACCGAACAGCCCCTGGTACCGCCCCCGTTCCCGAGGCGGCACGATGTCGCCGACGATCGCCATGGACAGCACCATGAGCCCGCCGCCCCCGAGCCCCTGAACGGCCCGGAACGCGATGAGCTGAGCCATGTCCTGCGCCATGCCGCACAGCGCGGACCCGACGAGGAAGATCACGATCGCGATCTGGAAGAGCCGCTTACGCCCGTACTGGTCACCGAGCTTGCCCCAGAGCGGGGTCGCGGCGGTGGACGCCAGCAGGTACGCGGTCACGACCCACGACAGATGCTCCAGTCCGCCGAGGTCGCTGACGATCGTCGGCAGCGCGGTCGACACGATGGTCTGGTCGAGGGCGGCGAGCAGCATGCCGAGCAGCAGCGCGCCGATGGAGACGAGGACGTTGCCGGGCACGTTCTCGTGCGTCCTGACTCCCCGCCTCGGCGGCTGCGCGTCACGCACATTTCCCGTCATACCGTGCGCATCCCCGCCCATGAAGACCTCCCGAGACTGTCGTTACACCTCCTAGGCACTCCCATCGTGATCGCTTCGCCCGGTTATGGCCTGTCGAGTCCCTTTGGAATATGTAGTTCCGGGGGCTTCCGGAGACGGCGTGAGGAAGGTCTGCATAATCTGGGGAGTTCGCGAGGGGAGGGACGAACACGTGAGCGAGCCGAGGGGTACAGCGGGAGCGCAGGGTCCGGACGACCCGGGGCACCCGAAGGGCCGCCGGTGCCCGGAGTGCGGGGTACCGAGAGCGGCCGACAACACCCCGTCGTGCGGCTGCGGCCCCCGCGCGTCCGAGGCCCTGCGAGACGCCCGTACGGCGGAGGCGGCCGCGGCGGAGGATTTCGATCCGCTGCGGATACGTCCATACGTGGAACTGGAGGGCGGCGCCGACGCAACGATGCCGCTCCGGCCCGTACCGCCCGCTGTCGAACCGACGCCGGCTCCGACGCCGAGCGCCCAGGACCTGAGCCTGTTCGAGCCGGAGACGACTCCGCCGCCCTACGACTACGAGGGCAACGACGAGGACGACGGCGACGCCACCCCGCACCGGGCTCGCCGGCACCGCCGTACGGCACTGCTCGGCGTGGGCGGGGCGCTGGTGGCCGTAGTGGCGGCGGCGGGCCTGGCGAGCGGACTGCTCAGCTACGAGAAGCCGACGCGGGACACGGCACTGCCGGACGAGGTACGGGCAAGCGTCCCGGCCCCGTCGACGAGCGAGGGGGCGCAGGAGCCGTCACCGGCCGGACCGGCGACACGGTCGGCACCGTCCTCCGCCTCCGCGTCCCCCACGCAGAGCGCGTCGCCGTCACCGTCGAGGACGAGCGAGTCCCCCAGCCCGTCCCGCTCGACGGAACCGACGACGACCCCCTCCACACCGCAAGCCACCGCCTCCCAGGAGGAGTCCGCCGCCGCGCGCGAGCCCACACCCGCGACGCTGCGCCGTGGCGACCGGGGTCCCGAGGTCACGGAGCTCGAACTCCGTCTGACCCAACTCGGTCTCTACACGAGGGAGGCCCGGGGCAACTACAACGAGGGCGTCGAGGACGCGGTGACCAGGTACCAGTGGGCGCGGGGGATCCAGCCGGAGGAGGGGTACGGGGTGTACGACCTGGCGACGAGGCAGATGCTGGAGTCGGAGACGACCGCCTGAGAGCGGGGGGGTCGGGTTCGACGGCGGCTGCGGGTCGTGGAGGGTTGCTCGCGCAGTTCCCCGCGCCCCTTGAGGTTGGCTGAGCTGCCGCCAACCCAGGGGCGCGGGACTGTATCGATTTGCGGCTCCGCCGCGTGGGCGCGACCAGCCACAAACGACCCGCAGCCGCCGTCGAACCCGAACCCCCCGAGCTCTCAGGCGACGATCACCCGAATCCCCCCACCCGCCACAGCCTCAACCCGCACCTGCCGCAAGTCCGCCACCACCACGTCCGGCCCATGGGAACCGGCCCTCGGCCCGACGCCCACCACCCGCATCCCCGCGGAGCGCCCCGCCTGAATCCCCGCAGCGGAGTCCTCGAACACCACACACTCCCCCGGCGCGACCCCAAGCTCGGCCGCCCCCTTGAGAAACCCTTCGGGATCCGGCTTGCTCGCCCCCACCGACTCCGCGGTGACCCGCACCTCCGGCATCCCCAGCCCGGCGGCAGCCATCCGCGCCGTGGCCAGCGGGACATCCGCCGACGTCACCAGCGCATGCGGCAACCCCCGCAACGACGCCAGAAACTCCGGCGCCCCGGGAATCGGCACCACGCCCGCCACATCCGCCGTCTCCTCGGCGAGCATGCGCGCGTTGTCGGCGTGGTTCTGCTCCATCGGCCGGTCGGGCAGCAGCAGCGCCATAGAGGCGTGCCCCTGCCGCCCGTGCACGACCTTCATCACCTCGTCCTGGTCCAGCCCGTGCCGGTCGGCCCAGCGACGCCAGATGCGTTCCACGACGGCGTCCGAGTTGACGAGCGTGCCGTCCATGTCGAGAAGGAGGGCCCGGGCGGTGAGGACAGTGGGCATCGGCAGCTCCAAGGCGAGGGGCGCGGGGGTTACACGGGTGGCCCCCGGAGAAACAAGGTGGTCCCGCCCGCCGGTCAGGGAAAACGGGCGGGAGCCACTTTGTTTCTCCACGGTACAAAATAGATCCCCGTTGCGCCACCGTCTCCAGAAACCGTTCACCGACAGTTCAGCTGGACAGGGGGTCAGCCACCCCCGCCACCGCCGACTCAGCCGGCGACCGCCTCCCACAGACTCCACGCACCCAGCGCGAGCATCACCAACGCCGCCACCTTGGTGATCAGCTTCAACGGCACCCGCCGCATCAGCGCCTTCCCGCCGACGATCCCGATCGCCGCCACGGCCCACAGCGCCAGCACCGCACCGAGGCCGACCGACAGCGGATCGTCGTACCGCGCCGCGAGGTTCGCGGTCATGATCTGCGTGAGATCCCCGAACTCGGCGACCAGGATGAGCATGAAGCCGGCCCCGGACACCTTCCAGAAGGACTGGTTCTCCGGCTTGCGGATCTCGTCCTCGTCCTCGTCCTTCTTCATGAGCAGCACTGCGGCGCCGCCCAGGAAGAGCACGCCGGTGAGCGCCTGCACGATCTGCTGCGGCAACAGCGTCAGCACGCTGCCGGCCGCCACCGCCAGCGCGACATGCACCGCGAAGGCGGCGGCCACACCGGCGAAGACGTACGAGGCGCGATAGCGCGTGCCGAGGACGAGCCCGGCGAGCGCGGTCTTGTCGGGCAGTTCGGCCAGGAAGACGACGCCGAAGACGACCGCCGTCACGGTGAAGCTGATCAAGGTTCCTCAATCGGTCGGGGCTGCCCCACCGAGAGAATTGTCACTGCGCTACGACACCTCGGCACGGCAGCACACACGGCACCCGTGCCATAGGGCACGGGCGTGCACTGCTTGCCGAAGGTCTCGCTGGCCGACCCCGTGATCGAGGCCTGCCTCCGGGCGCCGGCTCAGACGAGCTGAGCAGTATGTCGACGGTCCGGCGAAGAGCTACTCCCCTTCTGCACACACCATCATACGAGATCGTTTCGCCGTAAACCTTGTTATGTCATGCACGCGTCATTAACTTCTTACCCGACGCACACCTCCCCGCAACACGGCGTCGCGAGCATTCCTTCGCCCGCTCGCCAACACCCCCACCTCCCAAGGGAGTTCGCATGTCGAAGTTCTACGCGCGTCGACGCGTCAGCATACTCGCGGCGCTGACCGGTGTCATAGCCTCCGTCGGACTCTTCAACGGTCCGACCGCCTCCGCCGCGCTCCCCACCCCCGTCAGCGCCGCCACCGCCCGCACCTACCTCGCCTCGCTCACCGTGGCCACCGAGGACCGCACCGGCTACGACCGCGACCTCTTCCCGCACTGGATCACCCAGTCCGGCAGCTGCAACACCCGCGAGGTCGTCCTCAAGCGCGACGGCACGGACGTCGTCCAGGACTCCTCCTGCGCCGCCACCAGCGGCAGCTGGTACTCCGTCTACGACGGCGCCACCTGGACCGCCGCCTCCGACCTCGACATCGACCACCTGGTCCCGCTGGCCGAGGCCTGGGACTCCGGCGCGGACAGCTGGACCACCGCCCGCCGCCAGTCCTTCGCCAACGACCTGACCCGCCCGCAGCTCATCGCCGTCACGGACAACGTCAACCAGTCCAAGAGCGACCAGGACCCGGCCGAGTGGATGCCGTCGGTCAGCTCGTACCGCTGCACCTACGTCCGCGCCTGGGTGCAGGTGAAGTACTACTACGACCTCTCGGTCGACTCCGCCGAGAAGTCCGCCCTCACGAACTACCTCGCGAGCTGCTGACGAGGTACTGACGCAGTACTGACGCGATACCGCCGGATCACTGACCCGGCACCGCCGGAGTTCGGCAAACCGTGATCTGCGGAACCTCGCCGTTCCCCTCCGTCGTTCCGTACCGTACGGGGCGACGGAGGAGGGCGATCACGTGGCCGAACTGCGGCTTGGACCACTGCTGAGGTACGTCGACGGCTCGTCCGCGACCGTCTGGGTCGAGGCGAGCCGTCCGTGCACGGCCGAGGTGCGCGGCGCGGACGGCGCCCACGGCACATCCGGCACCTTCCAGATCGCGGGCCACCACTACGCCCTGATCCCGGTGACCGGCCTGTCTCCGGGGACCTCGCAGTCGTACGAGGTCCTCCTCGACGGCACCCGCGTGTGGCCGCTTCCCGGCTCCCCGTTCCCGCCCTCCGCCATCCGCACGCCCTCCACCGACGAGACCGTCCGCCTCTCCTTCGGCTCCTGCCGCTGGGCCGCGCCCCCGGCCGGCGACAAGGACCCCGTCGGGCCGGACGCCCTGGACACGCTGGCCGACCGGATCGCGGCCGACCCGGAGGGTGAGCGGCCGGACGTACTGGTGCTGCTGGGCGACCAGGTGTACGCCGACGAGACCTCCAAGGCGACCCGGCGCTGGCTGGCCGCCCGGCGCGATCTGACCGACCCGCCGGGCCACGAGGTCGCGGACTACGAGGAGTACACCCGCCTCTACTACGAGTCCTGGCTCGACCCCGAGGTGCGCTGGCTGCTGTCCACCGTGCCGAGCTGCATGATCTTCGACGACCACGACATCGTCGACGACTGGAACACCTCCGCCGCCTGGCTCGCCGACATGCGGGCGACCTCGTGGTGGCGGGAGCGGCTGCTGAGCGGCCTGATGTCGTACTGGGTGCACCAGCACCTCGGCAACCTCTCCCCGACCGAGCTGGCCGTCGACCCGCTCTACGCCGACGTGCGCGCGACCCCCGACGGCACCGACGTGTTGCGCTCCTTCGCCTGCGAGGCGGACGCCGCCCCGGCCTCCGTCCGCTGGAGCTACCGGCGCGACTTCGGCCGGGTCCGGCTGCTGATGGTGGACACCCGGGCCGCGCGGGTGCTCGACGAGGGCGCGCGCTCCATGCTCAACCCCGGCGAGGCGCGGTGGCTGCGCGAGCAGACGCTCGACGCGCGTGGTTCGTACGACCACCTCCTCATCGGTACGTCGCTGCCGTGGCTGCTGCCGCACCTGGTGCACGACGCCGAGTCGTGGAGCGCCGCGCTGTGCCGGGGCGAGCGCGGGGAGCGCTGGGCGCGGTTCGGGGAGAAGCTGCGGCGGGGGGCCGATCTGGAGCACTGGGCGGCGTTCCCGCCGTCCTTCGACGCGCTGGCGGACCTGATCACCGAGGCCGGGTCGGGGGCCGAGGCGCCGGCGACGGTCTGCGTGCTGTCGGGGGATGTGCACCACGCGTACGTGGCCGAGCCTGCCTGGCCGAAGGGCGAGGGGCCCGAGGCCCGCGTCTTCCAGCTGACCTGCTCGCCGGTCCACAACGCCATCCACGTGGCGATCCAGCTCGGCTTCCGGTTCGGCTGGAGCGGGGTGGGCCGCTGGCTCGGCCGCCGGTTCGCCGGGCACGGTGCCTGTCCACAGCCGCCGATCGACTGGCGCCGCACCGGCGGGCCCTGGTTCGGCAACCAGCTCATGACACTGACCCTGCGCGGACGTTCGGCGCGGCTGCGGCTGGAGCAGGCACGGGCGGCGCAGGGGCCCCGAGGGTCCCGGGGGGCGGGGGCACGGCTGCGGACGGTGGTGGAAACGGAGCTTGCTCCGTAGAGGGGGGCGGATGGGGAGCCGCCTGAGAACTCGGGGCTATCGGGTCGATGGCGGCCGCGGGTTGTGGAGGGTTGCTCGCGCAGTTCCCCGCGCCCCTGGGTCGGCCGCATCGCAGCCAACCTCAAGGGGCGCGGGGAACTGCGCGACCAGCCACACGAGACCCGCAGTCGCCAACGAACCGGCAGCCCCGAGCTCTCAGGCGAACTCGCCCCGTATTCCGCCTGTTCCAACCGCTTGTGTCCACCATGACCGGTGATGCACGTGATGCATCCCACAGTCACCGACCCCCGGGCTCGGTTCGCCCCGCTCCCGACGGCATGATGAGCCGGACCGTCCGCTTCCATCCGGCCGACGGCTCGCTCCAATGCGCCCCACACGCCCGGGAGTCACCCCCTTGACTGCACCGCCCTCCGCACCGACCCCGGAGTCCCCCACGGTCTCCGTCGCCCTGGTCGGCGCCGGCCCCCGCGGCACCAGCGTCCTGGAACGCCTCTGCGCCTCCGCTCCAGAACTCCTCCCGCCCGGGGCGCGCCTCACGGTCCATGTGATCGACCCGGCGCCGCCCGGGCCGGGGCGCGTGTGGCGGACCGCGCAGTCGGCGGAGCTGCTGATGAACACCGTGTCCTCGCAGGTAACGCTGTTCACCGACGACAGCGTGGACTGCTCGGGCCCGATCCGGTCCGGCCCGAGCCTCTACGACTGGGCGGGCGGGGCGCTCGGCCCGGACGAGTATCCGACGCGCGCCCACTACGGCCGGTACCTGGAGTGGGTGTTCGCGAAGGTCGTGCGCGAGGCGCCGCCCGCGATCCGCGTCGAGACGTACGCGACCCGTGCGGTGCGGCTCGACGACGCCCCCGACGGCCGCCAGGTCCTCACCCTCGACGACGGCCGCACCCTGCCCGGCCTGTCCGCCGTGGTCCTCGCCCAGGGGCATCTGCCGACGGCCGCCGACACGACCCAGCGCCACATCGCCGCGTACGCCGAACGGCACGGCCTGCACTACGTGCCGCCGGCGAACCCGGCCGACGTCGACCTCTCCGCCGTATCCCCCGGCGAACCGGTGCTGCTGCGGGGCCTGGGCCTCAACTTCTTCGACCACATGGCCCTGTTGACGACGGGCCGCGGCGGCGCCTTCGTACCCGCCCCCGAGGGAGTGAAGGGACTGCGCTACGTCCCCTCGGGCAACGAGCCGCGCCTGTACGCCGGTTCGCGGCGGGGCATCCCGTACCAGGCACGCGGCGACAACGCGAAGGGGCCGTACGGCCGCCATCTCCCGTTCGTCCTGACCTCCGAGGTGATCGCCGGATTCCGCAAGCGCGCGGAGGCGGGCGAGGCACCGGACTTCCTCACGGAGATATGGCCGCTCGTGGCGAAGGAGGTGGAGACGGTGTACTACGCGGCGCTGATACCGGAGGAACGGCGGCGGTCGGACTTCACCGAGCGCTTCCTCGCCGTCCCGCACCGCCACGCCCAAGAGGCCTGCCTGCTCGACGAGTTCGGTGTGGCGGAGGGCGAGCGCTGGAGCTGGGACCGGGTCTCCCGGCCGTATACGGGACGTGCGTTCGCGGATCCCGGGCAGTGGCGCGACTGGCTGCGGGCGTATCTGCGCGAGGACGCGGCGCAGGCCGCCCGGGGCAATGTGGACGGCCCGCTGAAGTCGGCCCTCGACGTACTGCGCGACCTGCGCAACGAGCTGCGGCTCATCGTCGACCACGGCGGCCTCACCGGCACCTCCCGCCGGGATCACCTGGACCGCTGGTACACCCCGCTCAACGCCTTCCTGTCCATCGGCCCACCGCGCCGACGCGTGGAGGAGCTGGTGGCCTTGATGGAGGCGGGTGTGGTGGAGGTGCTCGGGCCGCGGCTGGAGGTGCGGGAGGAGGACGGGGCCTGGGTGGCGCATTCCCCGGAGGTGCCGGGCTCGGCGGTCCGGGCGACGGCGCTGGTCGAGGCGCGCCTTCCGGAGCCGGACCTGCGGCGCAGCGCCGACGACCTGCTGGCCCGGCTGCTGAAGACCGGGCAGTGCCGGCCGCACACCGTCGACGGTTACGAGACCGGCGGGCTGGACGTAACACAACGCCCGTACCGTCTGATCGACCGTCAGGGCCGGGCGCATCCGCGGCGGTTCGCGTTCGGGGTGCCCACCGAGGGTGTGCACTGGGTGACTGCGGCGGGAGCGCGACCGGGTGTGGATTCGGTCACTCTTTCGGATGCTGACGCGGTGGCACGGGCGGCGCTACGTGCGGTTACTGCCGGGACAGATGGGGGAAATGAGGTCGAACTTTGGCCAAATGTTGAACTTGCAAGTATTGATTAGGCTTGCCTAACGTGGGGCTACCGATCAGTATCCGTCCCCACGCCGTTCCTTATCGGAAACGGCCAACTAGTCAGACCGAGGGAGTCCCCCACATGACCGGACGCCTTAACAGCGCCCAGCCGTATGCCATCGGCCTGTTCCGCATCGCCGTCGGCCTGCTCTTCGCCTGCCACGGCGCCAACTCGCTCTTCGGTACCTTCGGCGGCGAGACCCCGGAGGCCGGCGCCTGGCCCAGCTGGTACGCCGCCGTGATCGAGCTCGTCGGCGGCAGCCTGGTCCTGCTCGGCCTCGGCACGCGCGCCGCGGCGTTCATATCCTCCGGCGCCATGGCCTACGCGTACTTCAAGGTCCACCAGCCCCAGGCGCTGTGGCCCATCGAGAACAGCGGCGAAGGCGCCGCCATGTACTGCTGGGCCATGTTCCTGCTGATCTTCACCGGCTCCGGCGCGTTCGGCCTGGACCGACTGTTCGCCAAGCGCTCCGGCGCACAGAGCAGCACGGCGACGGACCAGACGCCGGTGGCGGCCTGACAGCTGCGGCTTGTGACCCGGGCGGCGCCCGCACCCGCGAGGCTTCAGGCCGATGCGGGGCGGGCGCCGTTGACGTTGACGTTGACGTTGACGTTGACGGTCATTGACGGTCATTGGCCGCACTCGACCACCTGGCTGCCGTTGGCTGTTCGGGGACAGCCGGGTGAACATGCTGTGCCGATCCCACGAGCCCCCGATGAAGCTCCTGTCACACCCCACGCGTACGCTGTATGGCTGTCATAGGCCGCCCCTGCCGCTCCCCCAGGACGTCGCGGCACGGTCTGGCCACGGGGGTTAACGGGGAGTTGCGGTGCTCGATGGATTCGAGGACGTGGGTTCGCTTACGGCGGGCCCATGGATCTATGTGGTCGTGGGACTGTCGGTCCTGCTGGACGTGTTCCTGCCGGTCCTGCCCAGCGGCCTTCTGGTGATCATGGCCGCTACGGCGGCGGCCGCGGGCTCGGGCGCCGCGACCGGCCGGGTCCCCGGCGAGGTCCCGGACATCCTGGCCCTCACGCTCTGCGCCGCGACGGCCTCCGTCCTCGGCGACCTCGTCGCCTACCGCCTCGCCCGCCGCGGCGGCGCCCGGCTCGACCGCGCGATCGCCCGCTCCCGCCGCCTGACAGCAGCGCAGGAACGTCTCGGCACGGCCCTGGCCCGGGGCGGCGGAGCCCTGGTGGTCCTGGCCCGCTTCGCCCCCGCAGGCCGCTCGGTCGTCTCCCTGGGAGCCGGCGCCACCCACCGCAGCACCCGCGACTTCCTCCCCTGGTCCGCCCTGGCAGGCCTCACCTGGGCGACCTACAGCGTCGCCCTCGGCTACTTCGGCGCCCAGTGGCTGGGCGCGACGTGGCTGGCGACGGGGGTGTCGGTAGCGGCTCTGTTCGGAGCCGGGGCGGTGGCGACGTATCTGATGCGGCGGACGCCGGCGTAGGGGGTGGGTTGGGCCTCGGGTCGGCTGTGGTGAGGCGCGGGTCGGCTGTGGGCGGGCTGCACGCCAGCCGTGGGATCGGCGGGCCTCGGGCCACCTCAGAGGCCGACGGGACGCAGGTCGACTGCGGGGGTGCGGACCACGCACCACCTCGGGGGGCGAGCAGCCTGCGCCACCTCCGGGACGGCCAGACCTGCACCACTCCCGGGACGGCTCCGCGCCTACTGTCCCCGGGGAGCACTCGCCCGCCCCGGCGCTACCCGGCCTTGCGCGCCACCCCGGCCCCCCTCACCTCCAGCCCGTCGAGCAGATCGGCCGTGGCCTGCGCGATCACGTCGACGGCGTGGTCGAAGACCTCGCGGTTGTGGGCGGCCGGGGCCCGGAAGCCGGAGACCTTGCGCACGTACTGCAGGGCGGCGGCCCGGATCTCTTCCTCAGTCGCCTCTTCGGGCAACACGGGCGGACGAAGCGTCTTGATACTGCGGCACATGCGCCCAGTCTCCCCCGGAGAGGGGTCCGCCTGCCATGATCACCTCAGAGGCGGCCACCGCTGAGGGGCCGACCGACGAGAGGAATCGCATGATGGCGAACGGCGAAACAACGAACGGCGAGACGCCGACCGGCACGACAGAGAACGACACGACGGCGAACGAGACGATGGCGAACGGCACGGCGGCGAACGGCCGGCTCACCGTCGCCGTACTGGGCCCGGGCGGCATAGGCGGCCTGCTCGCCGCGCTTCTGTCCAGGTCCGGCCACCGCGTCATCTGCCTGGCCGGCGACGAGACCGCCGAGACCCTGCGTACGACCGGAATCCGCGTCCGCAGCGGCCTGTTCGGCGACTTCACGGCCGAGGTCGAGGCGGACACCGAGCTCCGCGAACCGGTCGACGCCTGCCTGATCACGGTCAAGGCCACCGCCCTCGACACGGCCCTGACCCGCGTCCCGCCCACCGCACTGGGCGACGCCCTCGTCGTACCGTTCCTGAACGGCGTGGAACACCCGCAGGCCCTGCGCGCCCGATACGGCCCCGACCGCGTCGCCCCCGCCGTCATCCGCGCGGAGTCGACCCGCGTCGCCCCCGGGGAGATCGAGCACGCCAGCCCGTTCGCCGAGATCGACCTCGCCGGCGACACGGCACCCCGCGTCCGCCTGGACGCCCTCGCGCAGGCCCTGGCCGCGGCCGGCCCCACCACCCGCGTCCTCCCCGACGAGACGGCGACCCTCTGGGCGAAGATGTCCTTCCTGGCCCCCTTCGCCCTGCTCACCACCCGCCACGCCCTCCCCCTCGGCGAGGTACGCACCCGCCACCGTGAGGAGTTGATCGCCCTGGTCGAGGAGACGGCGGCCATCAGCCACGCCTCCGGCGGCCCCGCCGACCCCGCCCAGTCCCTGGCCCGCTACGACGCCTGCCCGCCGGGCACGAAGTCCTCGATGCAACGGGACGCCGAGGCGGGCCGCCCCCTCGAACTGGACGCCATCGGCGGCGCGTTGCTGCGCGCGGCGGACCGCCACGGGGTACCCGCGCCGGTAACGGCCCGCCTGGTACGGGAGTTGAGGGAGCTCGCCCCCTAGCGACCACAAGCTCGCGGCGCGTTACGAAGCGACCATCCTCGTCGCGGCCATCACCGCATGGACGCGACGAGGTACCGCAGGCATCCGGCCGCGCCGTTGCGCCTGTGTACCTGTGTACCTGTGTGCCTCAAGAAGACATCGCCGCGCGCTCGGCCGCACTGCGCAGAACACAGAACTCATTGCCCTCAGGGTCCGCGAGGACAGCCCAGCCGGCACCATCGGGTTCCCGGCGATCGTCGACGAGGGTGGCCCCGAGGTTCAGCAGCCGCTCGACCTCCTCCTCGCGCGTCGTCTTCGGACGCAGGCACAGATGAAGCCTGTTCTTGATCGTCTTCGGTTCCGGCACCTGGTTGAAGTGCAGCAGCGGGCCCTCCGGCAGCATCACCTCGGTCTCCGGATCACCTGGCTTGTCCTCCTGATGCAGCGGACAACCGAGCACCTCACTCCAGAACCGAGCCAGTTTGTAGGCATCCGCGCAGTCGATCGCCACGTTCTGCAATACCGAGACCATGCGCGAGAGCCTGCCCGAAGCACCGCTCGGTCCGCCAGCACGTTGGATCAGCCATCGCAGACTGATCGCAGACTGAACGGCGCAAGCCATGCTGTAGGCATGCCCTTTCCCGATGAATCGGCTCCGGTGGCGGTGCTGGACTACCAACCACAATGGGCGGTGGACTTCGAGCAGTTGGCCAGGACACTGCGCGGCGCCCTCGGCGACCATGCCCGCGCAGTCGACCACGTCGGATCCACTGCTGTGCCGGGCCTTGCAGCCAAAGACTGTGTCGACATCCAGGTCCTGGTCGACGCCATCGACGAGGACCGACACACCGGACTCCTGACCGCGGTCGGCTTCCGCTGCCGGCCGGAACCCTGGAATCGGTGCCGGGGCACGAGTTCACGGGCGTGGTGACCGAGACCGGCCCCGCGGTCACCCGCTTCACCGTCGGCGACCCGGTAGCCGTGGGCAACATCGTCGATTCGTGCGGCGAGTGCACCATGTGCCGGGCCGGCCAGGAGAACTTCTGCCACGCCTTCCCGACCCTGACCTACGACGGCATCGACCGGCACGACGGATCGGCCACGCTAGGGGGCTACTCCCGCGAGTACGTAGTCCGCGACCGTTTCGCCCACCCTCTCCCCGCCGGCCTGGATCCGGCCGCCGCAGCTCCGCTGCTCTGCGCCGGGATCACGGTCTGGGAGCCGCTGCACACCCTCGGCGTAGGGCCGGGAACCCGCGTCGCGGTGGCGGGACTGGGCGGCCTGGGCCACCTCGCGGTCAAGATCGCCGTGGCGCTCGGCGCCGACACCTCGGTGATCAGCCGCTCACCGGGCAAGGCCGACGACGCTCGCCGCCTCGGCGCCCACGGCCTCATCGTCTCGACGGACCCGGAACAGATGGCCGACGCCCGCGACCGGTTCGACGTCGTCGTCGACACGATCTCCGCCCCGCACGATCTCGGCCCCTACCTGCGCCTGGTCGCCATGGACGGGACGCTCAGCCACCTCGGGCACCTGGGAACCGTCACCGTGGAGACCACCGACCTGCTCGTGGGCCGCAAGAAGCTCAGCTCCGCGGGCAGCGGCGGAAGGCCGGCGACCGCCGCCATGCTGGACTTCTGCGGTGCGCACGGCATAACCGCCGACATCGAACTGCTCCCCTCGGCGCGAGTGAACGAGGCCCTCGACCGCCTCCGACGCAACGACGTCCGCTACCGCTTCGTACTCGACATGTCCGACCTGGACTGAAACCGTTTTTCCTGCCTGGCCGCCGAAGGCTAGTGTTCGGAATCGAGACTCCGATCCGAGATTCGGATCCGGGGTTCGGATCCGAGGTTCAGATCCGAGGTTCGGATTCGGGTACGGCGAGTGCCCCACGAGGAGCTTGAACATGGTCGGTCTTCCGAGCGCGCGTTGACGTTGTAGGCCGTGATCGGCCTGTCATCGCGTGCTGCCCTTGATGTTGCGGCACAGCGAGCCTTCTCCTGCCCGAACCATCGGTGCGCCTGTTGCGCGCCGGGGGACGGGCCTCGTCGTCGGCAACCCAAGGGATCCCCGTGCCGTCCGCTTCTTCTTCCTCCTCCTCTGTATCCGATTCCAGTCGACCTGCCCCGTCAAGCCTGTGGCGGGACGGCGACTTCCGTAGACTCTGGGTGGGCCAGACGGCCTCCCAACTCGGCGAACACACAAGCCTGTTGGTGTTGCCGCTCCTGGCCGTCCTGACACTCGACGCCGGTGCCGGCCAGTTGGGCGTCCTGCGCGCGGTGGGGCAGGCGCCGATCCTGTTGCTCTCGCTCTTCGTCGGCGCGTGGGTGGACAGATGGCGGACCCTCACGGTGATGGTGCTGACGGACGCCGGCCGGACCCTGGCCCTGGGCGCCGCGGCGTTGGCCGGCATCCTCGGCTGGCTCGGGCTGCCCGCGCTGCTCGCGGTCGCCTTCGCCGTCGGGACCCTGTCGGTGTTCTTCGACGTGGCCTACCAGACCTCTCTCGTACGGCTGGTGAAACGCGATCAGCTGGTGCGGGGCAACAGCGCACTGGAGGGCAGCCGGTCCGCGGCGCAGATCGGCGGTCCCGCCCTCGGCGGTGCGTTGGTGTCACTGCTGTCGGCGCCGATCGCCGCCGCCTCCAGCGCGCTGTTCTTCGCGCTGTCGTTCCTGTCGATCCGACGGATCCGTCGGACCGAATCGCTCCCGGAGCGCTCGGAAGGCTCGGAAGGCTCAGGAGGCCCGGAAGGCCCGCGCTTGGAAGGCTTGGAAGGCTCGGCACGGCCCCCTCGCATATGGCGGCGGATCCATGAGGGCCTCCGTTTCGTCGCGGGCGACACCTCGCTGCGGGCCGTGTGCCTCGCCTCGGCCGCCTTCCAGTTCTCCTTGGCGGCCACGATGACCGTCTACCTGCTCTTCCTCCCTCGGGAACTGCACCTGTCGGGCACCGCCGTCGGGCTGTCGCTCGCGGCCGCGGGTCCGGGCGCGCTCCTGGGCTCGGTGCTGGCCGCCCGTCTGCCGGGCCGGTTCGGCTACGGTGCGGTGCTCGTGTCCGCGGCGGCACTCGGCGACGGCGCGTACATGTGCGTACCCGCGCTGCACGGCTCCCCCGCACTGACGATTCCCGTCCTCCTTGCGATCAACTTCGTGTTCGGCACCGGCGGCCAGTTGGTGAATGTCACGGTCATGGCCGTCCGGCAGGCGGTCACTCCGGACGGGATGCAGGCTCGTGCGGCCGCGACGATCACGTTCGTCGGCATGGGGCTGACCCCACTCGGCTCACTCCTCGGCGGATTCCTCGCGGAGGAGTGGGGCCTGCGCACCAGCCTCCTGGTCACGGCCACAGGCATGCTGCTGTCTCCCGTACTGATGGCCCTGTCCCCACTGGCCCGCCTGGGACGGATACTTCAGGCCCACCAGAGCCCGCCGCCGACCCACGAATTCCCTGACTCCCACGAGCCCGACCACCACGACAACACCGCGCGGGCGTCAGAGTGAGGTGGATCGCCGGGGATCAGGGGCGTCGTGCGAGGAAGACGAACTCTCTGCCTGGCCGGTCAGGCGCATCGCGCACGTCCTGCACCACGTAGCCGTGGGCGGCCAGGTCCGTCTCGACCTCTTCGCGCTCTCGGAAGCGGAGCGTCGAATCCGAGGTCAGCACCTGTCCGTCGGCTGCGAAGACGTAGGTCGAGCGGAAGGTCACCAGGGGCCGGCTCACCTCGATCAGCTGGACCCAGCTCTCGACGGAACCGACGCCCGGGATCTCCGTCACGCGGTAGGAGTTCTCGCGGATCCACTCTTCCCAGCCGCGCCTGGCCGGATCACGGGTCTCGAAGGCCAGATGCCCGCCGGGCCGTAGTGCCTCGTAGGCTCCCCGCAGCGTCTTCTGCCAGATGTCCGGATCAACGATGGCCTGGGCGACATTCGCTGTCATAGTCGCGAGGTCGACCTTCAGCGGCGGGAGGGCTGTCGCGTCACCGCAGATCCAGCGCACTCGCTCACTGCCCGGTTTGGCCCGGGCTACGTCGAGGGAGGCCCGGGCGGGATCGATGCCGACGACATCAACTCCGCGGTCGGCCAGGAGAAGTGCGAACACCCCCGTGCCGCAACCGATGTCCAGAACTTGGTGCGCCCCGAACTCTTCCGTCATCCGGAGGTAGGCATCGAGATCACTGCGGTCGGGGTCGAGCGGATCGTAGATCGCGGCGAGTCGTGGATGCCCGAAGCAGTCGTCAACCATGCCGCCGAACTTATGCAGAGCCCGCCCCGAAGAGCTACCGGGTTTCGCCGGACTCGGCTGGCCGGGGCGCTCGGGCGAGGGTGGCGTAGAGCACCATGAGCCACGCCCAGACACCCGTTCGCATGAACCCCCCAAAGACGCTCGCAACCCAAATTCGAACAGGCGTAGCATTGCGCCGTGGCTACGCCCTATGACTTCCCGAGTGACCTCCTCGCCGGCCAGGAGGAGCTGCATCAGGTCCGGGCCGAGCTGTCGGCCCTGCTGAGGCGGCTGCCCTGGTCGGTCGCGCCCCTGGACGGATTCAGCGACGACAACGGCTGGCGCAAGGTCGAGCGCCCCGCCTCCCCCGGCTGGACGGAGGACGAACAGGCCGAGGTGGAGAAGCTCCGCCGACGCGAACACGAACTCGCCGTCTTCGTCAGCGGCCACCGCTTCTGGGCGGAGATGGCCGGCACGGAGCGCGTCGACGCCCGCATGAAGCTCAAGCACGCCCATGAGGCGCCGACGGCGGAAGGGAACTGAAAACGCAGAGGACCCCGACCGCGAACGGCGGGGTCCTCTGCTGTGGTGGGCGCGGACGGTTTCGAACCGCCGACATCCTGCTTGTAAGGCAGGCGCTCTACCCCTGAGCTACGCACCCGAGAATGAGTCGACAGCCTACCTTGCCAGGGGCCATGTCCCGCAAACCCGTCGGGACGGTCCGGGAAGTCCGGGGAAGTCCAGGGAAGTCCGGAGGACTCCTGGGGTTATCCCCACCTTGGATCCGGGAGCGGCCCGGATCCCGCGGCGGGCCCGGGGTCCGTACGGTCGAAGGACCATCGAAGTCCTGGGCCGCGGGGTCGGTCCCAGGCAAGTCCCAGGGGGAGATCGTCATGGCCCGTACCCGTCCCGGCCGCACCGTCACCGTCGCCGGAGTCGTCGTGATGCTCGTTGCCGGAGTGGCCGCCTGTGGGGCCTCTGCCTCGGACGATACGGAGCCTGAGCGCCGGTCCTTCGCGTTGGAGGGGCGGACGCTGACCGTCGACTCCGACGACTCGGCGCTGGAGATCGTCGCCGCTGAGGGGAACAAGGCGGGCTCGGTGGAGGTCACCCGGTGGTTTCAGGGGTCGGTCGCGGTCGGATCGGATCCCAAGGTGACGTGGGCGATGGAGGACGACCGGCTGGTGCTGCGGGAGAAGTGCTCGGGCGTGATCGCCAACTGCTCGACCAAGCACCGCATCGAGGTGCCGCGCGGGGTCACCGTGAAGGTCGAGGACGGGGACGGGAGCGTGCGGGCGAGCGGGTTCCGGGACGCGCTGCGCATTCACACGGGGGACGGGTCCGTGCATGTCACCGACTCCAGCGGTCCGCTGGACCTGGAGACGGGTGATGGTTCCGTGCGGGTCTCCGATGTCTCCTCGCGGGAGGTGAAGGCGAAGACCGCTGACGGCTCGGTGCGGCTCGAACTCGGCGCCGTACCGGACCTGGTGGAGACCCACAGTGGCGACGGCTCCCTCACGATCGAGCTGCCGCGTGCCAGGTACGCCGTGACGACCGAGACCGGTGACGGTTCGGTGGACGTGTCCGTGCCCCGCGACAAGACGAGCCCCCATGTGGTCTCCGCCCGCACCGACGACGGAAAAGTCACGGTCCGAACCGCGAACTAACCGGCCCGTGTGTTCGTCCTAAACCGGTGGGAGAATGACACCGGGCAGGGTGAATGACAGCACGGGAGAGGGATGTGACGGCGACACCTCCGCAGCCGTACTCGCCGTCAGTGCCGCGCGCACAGCGCCGGCGCCAGCGCCGTCTCGCGCGGGAGGTCCAACAGCCCGATCATCCGGCCGCGCGTCAGCCCGTAAGTCAGGCCGTACGCCGGATTTCGCCCGGCTCGCTTCACGTCCTCCGTGACACGCTCACCCTGGTCGTCGCCCTCCCGCTCGTCGCCGCCCTCGCCCTCCCCGCCGCCTTCGCCGGTGGCGGTACCCGGCGCTGGTTCGGTGGGCGGGGCGAGAGTCAGCGGGCCGAGGCGCAGGCCGCGAAGGATGCCGCTGCGGCCGCGTTCTACGAGCTGGACACAGCCCAGCGGGATCTGCGGATCTCGATCGAGACGATCGCGGCCGTCGACGCCACCCCCGCCGCCCGCCGTGCGCTCACCGACTTCGAGGCGCTCGGGCGGCGTATCGACGAGGCCAGCCACCAGTACATCCAGGCGGTCGACGCCCACGACCTCGACCGTGACGACCTGGAGGCCTCGGTCGCCGCACACGCGCGTACCGAGCTGACCAGGGCCAAGGACGAGCTCGACAACGTCAAGCGCGAGCTGGACCGGTTCGCGGACGGGCTCGGGCCGCTGCTCGGCAAGGCCGAGACCCAGCTGGCCCGTCTCGCCCCGGCCGTCGAGCGCGCCCGCCAGGGCCTGCTCGCCGCCTCGAACGCCCTCGATGCCGTACGGGCGTCGGCGCTGAAGGCGGACGACCTCGCGGCCCGGCTCGCCGCCCTCGCCCCGGAGCTGACCAAGCTGAACCAGGGCGCCGGGCAGCATGGCGTCCCGCAGACGCTGGAGCGTGCCGAGCGGGTCGCGCGGGAGGCCGAGGCGGTCCGGGTGGAGGCCGAGCGGCTGCCGGAGCGGGCGGCCGAGATCGACCACCGGCTGGTCTCGCTGCGCACGCGCGCGCAGGCGCTCACCACTCGTGCCGGGCAGGTCGAGCCGATGCTGAGCGAGCTGCGGCGGCGGTTCACGGCGGCCTGCTGGCAGGACCTGCAGAACGTGCCGGACGGTGCCGGGGAGAACGTACGGCAGGCGGAGCTGAAGCTGAAGGAGGCCCAGGCCGCGCGCGACGACCAGCGCTGGCCGGACGCCACCGCACTGCTGTCGACGGTCCGTGCGCTGCTGAACAGTACCGACGAGTCGGTGTCCGCCGCCGGGGACCGGCTGCGCCGGCTGAACGCCGTGCAGAAGGACCCGCAGCAGGAGATCGACCGGACCCGTTTCGCGATACGGGACGCCCAGCGCCTCGCCATGGCGGGCCGGAACACGCCCGACCCGCGGCACGCGCGCCCCCTGGACGACTCCGTGGCCCGGCTGGAGCGGGCGATCGGCACGCTGGAGGGGCGCCATCCGGACTACTGGCACTTCCTGACCGAGATGGAGGCGGTACGGCAGACGGTGGCCCGGGTCGTCGCGCAGATCCGCGAGGAACGCGGCGGCGCCCACTGACCGGGCTAACCTGTGCGCATGCCTCGCTACGAGTACCGCTGCCGCAGCTGCGGCGACACGTTCGAACTGAGCCGTCCGATGGCGGAGTCCTCCGCGCCCGCGAGCTGCCCTGCGGGGCATGAGGACACGGTGAAGCTTCTGTCGACGGTGGCTGTGGGCGGTACGGCCAGCGCCCCCGCGGCGCCGAGGCCTGCCGGCGGCGGGGGCGGTGGGTGTTGTGGTGGGGGCTGCTGCGGCTAGGTAAGACCGGTGCGTTGTTTGCTGCGGGTGCGTGGGGGCTTGTCGCGCCCATGCGGCGGAGCCGCATATTGATACAGCCCCGCGCCCCTAAAAGACTAGGGCGCTTCCGTGCGGGTTGCCTTCAAGAACTCCCGCAGGATTCGCTCACCCGCCAGCACGCCCCGCTCCGGCAGCGCGCTGATCGCCGGGGCGGTGAAGTCGGCGTCCGCCAGCTCACCGTGCCCCGGGCGCCAGCCCTGGTCGGCGGCCAGCAGCAGGTCGGCGTCGAGGAGGGAGTCGCCCGCCGCCAGTGTCAGGTCCGCGCCCGTGCGTCGGGCGACCTCACGCATGGCGGAGCTCTTGGTGAGCGGCTTCGGGACGGCGTAGATCTTGCGGCCCTGGAGCGACACCGTCCAGCCGCGGTTCTCCGCCCACACCGCGAGCTCCTTCACCCACTCCTCGGGCAGCAGCTCGCGCTCCACGACCAGGTAGGCGAAGAGGTCCTCGGCGATCCGGTGCTTGCGCACCCAGGCCGGGGACGCCGACGCCATCAGGTGGTCCTGCACCTCCGCGAGCGGCGCGCACTGTTCGGCCAGCCGGGCCTGGACGTGTGCGTTCCAGTCGGGGTCGGAGACGCCGTCGACCAGCAGATGGCCGCCGTTGGCGCAGATCGCGTACTTCGGCTCGGGGCCCGGCAGATTGATGCGCTGGTACTGCTTGCGGGTGCGGGTCGTCGTCGGCACGAAGACCGCCGCGTCGCCGAGGTCGGTCAGCAGTTGGGCCGCCGTCTCGGTCATGTACGACAGCGGCTTGCTCTCGTGCACCTCCACGCACAGCAGCCTGGGCGCCCGCGGGTCCGGCATGGTCAGCGCGAGGGCCGCGGCGGAGTAGATGAGCGTACGGTCGAGGTCGCTCGCCACCAGTACCGGCATCAGACGTTCACCGCCTTGCCGTCGGCGCCCGTCGCGCCCCGCGTGTACTTGGGGTGGATCAACCCCACGCAGGTGTACGGCAGTTCGGCGACCTCTTCCACCGGAACCCCTCTCTGTTCGGCCAGCAGTCGGACATGGTCCAGGTCGGCGCCGGCTCCGGCCCGCGCCAGGATCTTCCACGGCACCCGGCGCAGCAGCACCCGCGTGGTCTCGCCGACGCCCGGCTTGACGAGGTTCACGTCGTGGATGCCGTACTCCTCGCTGATGCGCTCGACGGCCGCCCAGCCCTCCCAGGTCGGCGCGCGGTCGGCGGACAGCAGTTCCTTGGCCGTCGCGTCGACCGCGTCCAGGACCTCCGGGAAGCGGGCCTCCACGGCGTCCAGGAAGGCCACGGAGACGTCGGTGCCGGCGAGTTCGCGGTAGAACTTCGCGCCGTGGTAGTCGTGCGGGCCGACCAGGTCCGCGCGCAGGACCGTACGCGAAATGAGGCCGGAGACCGTGGAGTTGAGGCACGCGGAGGGGATGAGGTAGTCGTCGCGGGTGCCGTACGTCCGCACGCACGAGCCCGGGTCGGCCAGTACGGCGATCTCCGGGTCGAAGCCGGTGATGCCGTCGGAGGCCTCGAACTCCCCTATCGCAGCGGTCAGTTCGCGGGTGATCGCGCCCTTGCCGGTCCAGCCGTCGACGAAGACGATGTCCCGTGGGTCGTGGTGCTCGGCCAGCCAGCGCAGCGCGTTGGCGTCGATGCCGCGGCCGCGCACGATGGACACGGCGTAGTGCGGGAGTTCGAGGCCGTGCCGGAACTGGGCCCAGCGGCGCATGAGGACGCCGACGGGGGTGCCGGCGCGGGCGAGGGAGACGAGGACGGGGCGCGGCGAGCGTTCGGCTAGGACGAGTTCGGTGACCGCGCCGACTGCCTGCGCCAGCCGTGCCGCCGACTCCTCCAGCGCGGTGTGGAACAGCGCCTGGTACTGCTCGCTGGGCTGGTACTCCACCGGCAGCGACTCGGCGTAGTGCGCGCCGCCGCTCTGGATGGCCTCCTCGCGCTCCTCGGTCGGCGCCTCCAGCGTCACGTCCGAGAGGTCCTGGAGCAGCCAGCCGACCTCTTCGGGGGCGTACGAGGAGAAGGCGGGGCCGCGGAGGGGCTCGGGCAGCATGGAGTGCCTTTCGGGGATGGCCAGGGGTCCGGGGACGTACGACGGTACGACCGCCAGCAGGACCTGTGGAGCGTGGGCTGCCAGCTGGGCCAACAGGCCGTCGGGGGCGTGTAGTTCGGGGGTGTCGGCGATCGAGTCGACGACGGCTATGACGGCGTCGAAGCCGGCACCCGCGACGTTGTAGGCGTAGCGCTCGCCGGGGCCGTCGGCCGGGTCGTCGTGGGCCGGGAAGACGAGGCGGGTGCGTATCGCGTAGCCGGGGTCGTCGACCGCGAGGACGGGTGAGCGGGTGGTGGTGGAGTAGCGGACCTCGACGCCCGCGACCTGCTCCAGCTCGCGGGCGAGCCTGAGCGGGGTGTACATCAGCTCCTCGAAGCCGAGTGTGAGCACGCGGTGCGCGTCGGCGGGGAGGGCCTCTGCCAGGCGGGCAGCCATGGCGGGGAGGGCGGCCTCCAGCCGTTCCCGGTGCGCCGGGGTGAAGCCGTGCCGGCCGCCGTCGGGGAGGCCCTGGGGCCAGCGCAGGTCTATGCGGGTGATGTGGGGGTGGGTGCGGTTGTCGTCCGGGTGCGGGCCGGAGGGGGCTGGTCGCGCAGTTCCCCGCGCCCCTAGGGGGGTAGTACGACCGTCTCCTTCAAAGCCGGCGGCGCCTGCCTCGCCCTCCAGGGGCGCGGGGAACTGCGCGACCAGCCCCGACGGCGCCGCAGACGACACAGGACCCCGCGCGGCACTCTCCGCCTCGTACCGCGCCACCAACGCCTGCCCCTTCTCCAACACCCCCTCCGGCAGCCGTACGGTCCCCGAAGCCGCCGCCACCAGATCAACCCGCGCGCCGATCTCCCGCGCGAACTCCTCCAGCCGCCCGGCGTCCGCCGCCGAGCGCATATCCACCAGCGCCACCACGACGTACCGCCGCCGCGGATACCGCTCATGAAGATCGCGCACGGTGTTCAACACCGTGTTCCCCGTGGAGAACTCGTCGTCGACCAGCACCAGCGGCCCGTCCCCGACCAGCAGCGTCGGGTCCTCCGGCAGCAGCAGGTGGGACGTGGCGTGCGAGTGGGACTCCTCGAAGCCGCCCGCGCGGGCGACCCCGGCGACCGGCCGGCGGGTGGAGTGCAGGTACGGGGCGAGGCCGATACCGTCCGCGACGGAGTGGCCGAGCCCGGTCGCCGTCTCCGCGTAGCCGAGGACGACCGCGCCGGCCGCCTCCTCGGCGCCGAGAAGTTCCCGCACCCGGCGGCCGAGGGCGAGGCCGGCGCCGTACACCACGGACGGTGACTGCGGTACGTGCTTGCCGAGCACGTTGGAGACCAGCAGATGCGCCCGCTTGGGGTTACGGCGCAGGGCGAGCCCCAGCATCTCCGTGAGCTCGTCGTCGCCCACGAGCTGGACTCCGAGCCGCTCGGCGACCCAGCTGCCGGACCAGACCCCGTCGTTCACTGCGTTGTTCATGCGTCCCTATGGATAGAAACCGGTGACCCGGTGGACAGAAACCGGTGGCCCGTTCAGGCCGGAATCCCGGCGGCGAGCAGCTCCACGAAGCCGATGTCCTCGTTGGCCACGCCGAACACCTCGGCCCGCAGCACGGTCCGCTCGGCCCAGGCGCGATGCGGCTTCACTTCATTCATCTTGTTCGTGTACTGCGACCGAAGTACACCCCCGCCGCAGCGCTCGGGCCGCAGGATGTCCTGGGCATCACTGAACTCCTCGTGACTGACCACGGACAGTGCGTGCACGGGCAGCACGTGCGAGGGGTGGATGCAGGTCTTGCCGAGCAGGCCGTTGGCGTGGTCGAGCGTGATCTCGCGCAGGAGGCCGTCCATGGCGTGCTCGATGAGGGCCTCGCGCAACTCCTCGGCCTGGCCCTCCAGGAAGGGACTGCGGCGCAGCTGGGGCTTGAACATACGTTCCTGCACCCGGAAGTACTCCCATACCGGCCCGGTCACCGTGAACCCGGTGCCGTCGGCCCTGCCCAGCATGTTCACCACGTCGGAGATCACGGAGGCGACGATCTGGACGTCGTACGCGGTCATGTCGGGGGCGCGGCGCAGCCCGTACGACGAGCAGAAGTCGGTGACGCCCAGCCGCAGCGCCAGCACCCGTTCCCGGTACTTGTCGACGGCGCGGGAGATGCCCTCCAGGGTCTCCACGCGCGACTCGCGGTAGAGCAGCTCGGGCGACTCCAGCACCGGCATGGCGAACAGCCGTCGCCCGCTCGCCGCCTCGGCGCTCGCGAGGGCCTCCAGGAAGGGCATGCCGCGCTCTTCGGTGAACTTCGGCAGTACGAATCCGGACAGCAACCGGACGGCGGGGCCGAGCCGGCGTACGAGATCGGGGATCTGTTCGGGCGTACGGACCCGAACGAAGAGCAGCGGCAGATCGCCGACGCCCTCCCGTCCGGCGAGGTCGGTGAACTGCCGGACCAGGTTCTCCTCGCCCTCCGCCACGTCCTCGTCACCGATCGAGTCCTCCAGGCACAGCACCATCGAGACCACGCCTCGTGCGGTCTGCTTGAGGATGTCGTCGGCCAGCCGCGGCCGGGTTGCCGGACTGTAGAGCGTGGCGCCCAGGGCCACGGCGAGCAGCCGGGCCGGGGAGTCGGCGGAGAACTCGCACGGCTCCCGATGGAAGAGGCGCTGTCGCACCTCTGGGGCGATCTGCCCGAAATGACGCATAGAACTCCCCCGTGCTGGTTCAGTGGTCCCTGTGATCCGTTCACAGGTGGCCGGTAATAGTACGTAGATACCCATGTCAGGGGTTCCCGCAGGGCATGAATTTCTGGTAACGCGGACAAACACGCCCGCGCACGGCCCGTCGTACCCCCGCGTTGTCGTGAGCAGGACGGAGAGGGCAGGATTGACGACATGACGCACGCGATGTTGAAGGGGTCGAACGTCCCGCTCGAAGCCACGACGGTACGCGCCGTGCTGCGCTGGACGCCCGGGCAGGGGGTCCCGGATGTCGACGCCTCGGCTCTGCTCCTCGGCCCCGAAGGTCGTGTGCGCTCCGACGAGGACTTCATCTTCTACAACCAGCCCCGGCACCCCTCCGGGAAGGTCTGGCGACTCGGCAAGAAGCGGCTCACCGAGGGCCTCACGGACACCATCCAGACAGATCTCGCCGGTGTCGAGTCCGGCGTCGGCCAGATTCTGCTGGTCGCTTCGGCGGACGGCGTCGCCTTCGACCGCGTACGGGATCTGCGCATCCTGCTGTACGACGCGACGGCCGCCGACGCCGATCCGCTGGCGTACTTCGACATCAAGCCGGAGACGGGCCAGGAGACCGCGCTGATCTGCGGCGAGCTGTACCGCCGCGGCGAGGGCTGGAAGTTCCGCGCCCTGGGCGAGGGCTATTCGGACGGTCTCAGGGGCCTGGCCGTGGACTTCGGCATCTCGGTGGACGAGTCGGACACCCTGGACGGCCCCGCCCCCGCACCCGAGGTCTCCCAGCCGCTCCCCCCGGAGCAGCCGACGACCACGGTCCCGCCCCAGGCGGCCTACGGCTACCCCCAGCAGCCCCCACCGACCCAGCCGGCCTACGGCTACCCCCAGCCGACCAGCCAGCCGGCCACGGCCCAGTCGGGCTACGGCTACCCGCCCCCGGTGACGGTCCCCCACCACGAGGGTTTCCGCCTGCCGCCACAGGGCCCTCAGTTCATCGGCCGGTAAGGGACACGCCCTCCAGGGGCGCGGGGCTGTATCGATGTGCGGCTCCGCCGTGTGGGCGCGATCAACCACAACCGACTCGCAGCCGCCACACAACACAAGGCCCCGAGCTCTCAGGCGCCTCGGCCAAGACCCAGCGTCAGCGTTCCGCTTTCGTCTTGTATCCGCGCCCCCACTGCAACCCCCACCCGAACAACCGATCCAATTCGGCCTGGAACCCGTAGACGAACTTCACCTCACGCCGCACCCACAGCTCCCCCTTCACGTTCTCGATCATCACCACCGCGCAGGACCTGGCCTGCGGATGCCGCTCATCGAGACCTATCTCGATCCGGGGCCCATTGCTCGGATACAGCGTGACGATCGCATGCGTACGGTCGAACGCCGGCGTCTGGTCGTAGATGTACACAAAGACCAGCAGCCGCTTGATGGCCTCCCGATGATCAAGGTTGACGTACATCGTCTCCCCTGACGCCGACCCGAACCGGTCGTCCCCGCTGAGCTTCACGTACGGCGGCGCGTTGACGTCCCCGAGGAACCCGCCCAGCGGCTGGACGACCCCCTTCGTGCCGTCGGCCAGCTCGTACAGGCACCCGAGGTCGAGGTCCACGTTGACCATGCTCTGGCTGTGACCGAGCACCTCCGGCGGCCTGAGCGCCTTGAAGGGGTGCCGCAGCAGGCTCTCCCGCTGCGAGCCCCCGATGTCCGACGTCCGCATACGCCAGGCCAGGTTGACCCGGAGATGACCGGTCGCCGCGCCCTGCTTGGTGAGCGAAACCCGGTCGTGCCGCTTCGTCAGCTCGATCGAGTTCGACGACGCGCTGCCCGAGTCGAACTCGGCCGCCCGGCCCCGCCAGAGTCCGTCCAAGAAGCCCATTCCGCCCCCACGTCCCACGAAAGAACCGCGTTCACCACGAGGGAACCGCGGTCACCTGGAAAAACCGGCGGGGCGGCCGGAGGCCCGGCCGCCCCGCTCAGAGCGTTCCTCACCCGCAGGGGTGTCACACCCCGGACGAGACCTCAGTCTTCTCGTCCGAGGTCTCCGCTTTTCCCTCCGCTGCCGCCAGCGCACGGTTGCGGCGCACCGAGGACCAGAAGGACCAGCCGATCAGGATCACACCGATCGAGCCGGTGATGAGCTCGGGGATCTCGTACTGGATGGTGACCAGCAGGATCATGGCGAGCGCGCCGATCGCGTAGTGGGCGCCGTGCTCCAGGTAGACGTACTCGTCGAGGGTGCCCTGACGCACCAGGTACACGGTGAGCGACCGGACGTACATCGCGCCGATACCGAGACCCAGCGCCATCAGGACGATGTCGTTGGTGATGGCGAAGGCGCCGATCACGCCGTCGAAGGAGAAGGACGCGTCCAGGACCTCGAGGTAGAGGAACATGAAGAACGCGGCCTTGCCGGCCAGGGCGACCGCCGAGCGGGGCTTACCGGCCCGCACGGCCTCTTCCTCCGCCTCGTGCTCGCGTTCCTCCTCCTCTTCGAGCTTGTCCTCGAAGTAGCCAGAGAGACCACCCACGATCATGTACGTGATCAGGCCCCCGATACCGGAGAGCAGAACCGTCTCCGCCTTGTCGACGTGCGCGCCGCCGTGCTGGTGGGCGTTGGTCGCGAAGGTCAGCGCCGAGATCAGCAGAACGATCAGCGCGATGCAGACCGACAGCATGTCGACCTTGCCGAGCTTGGCCAGCGGGCGCTCCAGCCAGCCCAGCCACTTGATGTCCCGGTCCTCGAAGATGAAGTCCAGGAAGATCATCAGCAGGAACATGCCACCGAACGCGGCGATCGCCGGGTGGGCGTCGGTGACGAGCTGCTGGTACTGGTCCTTGTCGCTGAGCGCGAGGTCGACCGCCTCGATCGGCCCGAGGCCGGCGCTGACCGCGACGATCACGACGGGGAAGACCAGTCGCATACCGAAGACGGCGATCAGGATGCCGATGGTGAGGAAGATCTTCTGCCAGAAGGCGTTCATCTTCTTCAGGATTCCGGCGTTGACCACCGCGTTGTCGAAGGACAGCGAGATCTCGAGGACAGAGAGGATCGCCACGATGCCGAAAGCGGTCCACCCCCCGAAGAGGACCGCTGCAACCAGGCCGAGCGCGGTGACCGCGAACGACCAACCGAAGGTTTTCAGAACCACTGGCTACCCAATCCTGTGTGTACGGGGCTCCCCCGCGCCGCACTCGGCTTTACGAACTTTTGAAGCCGAAGTCTAGTCGGCTCCCCTTCGCACCCCACCGGGCCCCGGCTTTTGCTCATATCGCGTTATGAGACGTTGACCCCGAAGTCCAGCGCGATGCCCCTCAGGCCCGACGCGTACCCCTGTCCCACCGCCCGGAACTTCCATTCTCCCTGGTAGCGGTAGACCTCGCCGAAGATCATGGCGGTCTCGGTGGAGGCGTCCTCGCTCAGGTCGTAGCGGGCGAGCTCCTGGCCGTCGGCCTGGTTGACCACGCGGATGAAGGCGTTGGAGACCTGGCCGAAGGTCTGGCCGCGCTCGTCGGCCATATGGATGGAGACCGGGAAGACGATCTTGTCGCAGTGGGCCGGCACCTTGGAGAGGTCGATCAGGAGCGACTCGTCGTCGCCGTCGCCCTCGCCGGTGAGGTTGTCCCCGGTGTGCTCCACCGAGCCGTCCGGGCTCTTGAGCTGGTTGTAGAAGACGAACCACTCATCACCCAGGACCCGTCCGCTGTTGCACATCAGGGCGCTGGCGTCGAGGTCGAAGTCGGCTCCGGTGGTGGAGCGTGCGTCCCAGCCGAGCCCGATCATCACCTGGGTGAGATTCGGTGCGGCCTTGGACAGGGAGACGTTTCCTCCCTTGGCGAGCGTGACGCCCATGATGCTGGTCCTCCCCGCGTATTGCTTCTTTGGTTGTCCTGCGCATCCGGCGCCGCACCCAAACGGATGCGGCGCCGGACCCAGCCAGTGGTGTCCTGGACGGCCACCCTCGGATTCGAACTCAGACGTTCACACCGAAGTCCTGCGCGATGCCGCGCAGGCCCGAGGCGTAGCCCTGGCCGATGGCGCGGAACTTCCACTCCGCGCCGTGCCGGTACAGCTCGCCGAAGACCATCGCGGTCTCGGTGGACGCGTCCTCGCTGAGGTCGTAGCGCGCGATCTCGGCGCCGCCGGCCTGGTTCACGACGCGGATGAACGCGTTGCGCACCTGGCCGAAGGACTGCTGGCGGTTCTCGGCGTCGTAGATCGAGACCGGGAAGACGATCTTCTCGACGTCGGCCGGGACGCCCGCGAGGTTGATCTTGATCTGCTCGTCGTCGCCCTCGCCCTCACCGGTGAGGTTGTCGCCGGTGTGCTCGACCGAGCCGTCGGCGCTCTTGAGGTTGTTGAAGAAGACGAAGTTCGCGTCGCTGCCGACCTTGCCCTCCGGGTTCAGCAGCAGCGCGCTGGCGTCCAGGTCGAAGTCGGTGCCGGTCGTGGTGCGGATGTCCCACCCCAGACCGACGATGACCGCGGTGAGACCGGGCGCCTCCTTGCTCAGTGATACGTTGCCGCCCTTGCTGAGGCTGACTCCCACGAGTCCTCCATTGGTTTCCAGGGGCGGGGAGCCCCGCCGTGCGTTTGATATCGGATCAACGACTCGATCCTAGTGACGGGTTCCCGTAGGTCGCAGGCCTTGATACCGAAGAATCACAGGTGTCGGGATCGGGTCGGGATCAGAGGGTTCAGAGGGTGTCGAGTGCCTTGACGTACTCGTTGAGGTCACGGGCGTCCGGGAGCGCGTTCTCGACCGTCCACCGGACGACGCCCTCCTTGTCGATGACGAAGGTGCCGCGCACCGCGCAGCCCTTGTCCTCGGCGAAGACGCCGTAGGCGCGGCTGACCTCGCCGTGCGGCCAGAAGTCGCTGAGCAGCGGGTACTCCAGGCCCTCCTGCTCGGCGAAGACGCGCAGGGTGTGGATGGAGTCGTTGGAGACGGCGAGCACCTGGGTGTCGCGGTCGGCGAACTGCGGCAGGTTGTCGCGCACCTCGCACAGCTCGCCGGTGCACACGCCGGTGAAGGCGAAGGGGTAGAAGAGCAGGACGACGTTCTTTGAACCACGGAAGTCGGAGAGCTTCACGGCCCTGCCGTGGTTGTCCTTGAGCTCGAAGTCGGGGGCCTTGTCGCCGACCTGGATCGCCATCGCGTGGATGTCCCTTCGGTGGGGCTGTTCGGGTGGAACCCACCCTATGCAGCGGCCACCGCGGCCCGTGCAGGAGGCCGGGCCGGGCTTGTCGGCCCGGCCCGGCACCGTCACCGGTTACTTCTTGGACTTGGCTGCCTTGGGCGTCACCAGCCGGCTGCCGCTCCAGTCCTTGCCGACGCTGACACTCTTGGACGCCGACAGACCCGCCGTGGTCGCGGCTTCCGAGATGTCGCTGGGCTCCACGTAGCCGTCACGTCCGGTCTTCGGCGTGAGCAGCAGGATCGAGCCACCCTCTTCGATGTACGTGGTGGCGTCCACCAGCGCATCCGTCAGGTCGCCGTCCTCGTCGCGGAACCACAGCACCACGGCATCGGCAACGTCGTCGTAGTCCTCGTCCACGAGCTCGCTGCCGACGACTTCCTCAATGGACTGGCGGAGTTCCTGGTCTACGTCGTCGTCGTAGCCGATCTCCTGGACCACCTGCTCGGGCTGGAACCCCAGCCTGACGGCAGGGCTCGTCCGCTCCTCCGCGTGGTCCGCGGTCGCGCTCACGGGTTGCCTCCTGATCATGTCTTGGGAATAACTCAGCCACGCGCGTGCGCGAAGCATTGGCCGTAGTCCACACGGGCGGGACGGATCGCGCAAGTACCCGGCCGTTCAGACCGCCGAAACGGTGACGTTCCGGAACGTGTCACCGCAACTTCAGGCACACCATCATCGTCTCAAGGTGACGCGTGCCACACCAATCTGCCCCCTTTGTGCGTTTGGGAACCATGCGTGGGCAGTCAGCCGTTTACAAAGCCCCCTGTTACC
This sequence comes from Streptomyces sp. NPDC051738, assembly GCF_044453205.1. Lineage (NCBI taxonomy): Bacteria > Bacillati > Actinomycetota > Actinomycetes > Kitasatosporales > Streptomycetaceae > Streptomyces > Streptomyces sp. NPDC051738. Next base: position 31,547 of record NZ_JBITCM010000025.1, read on the forward strand.
CCACAGTAGAGATGACGTTTGGCCCCCCTAGGTACACGATGGGGAGCGGTGCAGGCACTCAGAATCCCCAGAAACACAGCCCTCTGACAGGTAAGGAACAGCGTGGCTTCCGGATCCGATCGCAACCCGATCATCATTGGCGGCCTTCCGAGTCAGGTTCCTGACTTCGACCCCGAGGAAACCCAGGAGTGGCTCGACTCCCTCGACGCCGCCGTGGACGAGCGCGGCCGTGAGCGGGCCCGCTACCTGATGCTTCGGCTGATCGAGCGGGCCCGCGAGAAGCGTGTGGCCGTGCCCGAGATGCGCAGCACGGACTACGTCAACACGATCCCCACCAAGAGCGAGCCCTTCTTCCCGGGCAACGAGGAGATCGAGCGCAAGATCCTCAACGCGACCCGGTGGAACGCCGCGGTCATGGTGTCGAGGGCGCAGCGCCCCGGTATCGGCGTCGGCGGCCACATCGCCACCTTCGCCTCCTCCGCCTCGCTCTACGACGTGGGCTTCAACCACTTCTTCCGCGGCAAGGACGAGGGCGACGGCGGCGACCAGGTCTTCTTCCAGGGCCACGCCTCTCCGGGCATCTACGCGCGCGCGTACCTGCTGGACCGGCTGAACGAGGAGAACCTCGACGCCTTCCGGCAGGAGAAGTCGAAGGCGCCGTACGGGCTGTCCAGCTACCCGCACCCGCGGCTGATGCCGGACTTCTGGGAGTTCCCGACCGTGTCCATGGGCCTCGGCCCGATCGGCGCGATCTACCAGGCGCGGATGAACCGCTACATGGAGGCGCGCGGTATCGCGGACACCTCCAAGTCGCATGTGTGGGCGTTCCTCGGCGACGGCGAGATGGACGAGCCGGAGTCGCTCGGCCAGCTGTCCATCGCCGCGCGCGAGGGCCTGGACAACCTGACCTTCGTCGTGAACTGCAACCTGCAGCGCCTGGACGGCCCGGTGCGCGGCAACGGCAAGGTCATCCAGGAGCTGGAGTCGATCTTCCGGGGCGCCGGCTGGAACGTGATCAAGCTCATCTGGGACCGCACCTGGGACCCGCTGCTCGCGCAGGACCGCGACGGCATCCTGGTCAACCGGATGAACACCACGCCGGACGGTCAGTTCCAGACGTACGCCACCGAGACCGGCGGCTACATCCGCGACCACTTCTTCGGTGACGACCAGCGGCTGCGCGCGATGGTCGAGGGCATGACCGACGACCAGATCCTGCACCTGGGCCGCGGCGGTCACGACCACCGCAAGATCTACGCCGCCTACTCGGCCGCCCGCGCCCACAAGGGCCAGCCGACGGTGATCCTCGCCAAGACGATCAAGGGCTGGACGCTCGGTCCCAACTTCGAGGGCCGCAACGCCACGCACCAGATGAAGAAGCTGACGGTCGACGACCTCAAGCGCTTCCGCGACCGGCTGCACCTGCCGATCGCCGACAAGGACCTGGAGAGCGGGCTCCCGCCGTACTACCACCCCGGGCGCAGCTCCGAGGAGCTCCAGTACATGCACGACCGCCGCAAGGGGCTCGGCGGTTACGTCCCGACGCGTGTCGTGCGCTCCAAGCCGCTGGCGCTGCCGGACGACAAGACGTACGCGACCGTGAAGAAGGGCTCGGGCCACCAGTCGATCGCGACGACCATGGCCTTTGTCCGGCTCCTCAAGGACCTCATGCGGGACAAGGAGATCGGCAGGCGGTTCGTGCTGATCGCGCCGGACGAGTACCGCACGTTCGGCATGGACTCGTTCTTCCCGAGCGCGAAGATCTACAACCCGCTTGGCCAGCAGTACGAGTCGGTCGACCGCGAGCTGCTGCTCGCGTACAAGGAGTCGCCGCAGGGCCAGATGCTGCACGACGGCATCTCGGAGGCGGGCTGTACGGCCTCGCTGATCGCGGCGGGTTCGGCGTACGCCACCCACGGCGAGCCGCTGATCCCCGTCTACGTCTTCTACTCGATGTTCGGATTCCAGCGCACCGGCGACCAGTTCTGGCAGATGGCGGACCAGCTGGCGCGCGGTTTCGTGCTGGGCGCGACCGCCGGCCGTACGACGCTGACCGGCGAGGGCCTGCAGCACGCGGACGGCCACTCGCAGCTGCTCGCCTCGACGAACCCGGGCTGTGTCGCGTACGACCCGGCGTACTCGTACGAGATCGCGCACATCGTGCAGGACGGTCTGCGCCGGATGTACGGCGGTTCGGCCGAACACCCGCACGGCGAGGACGTCTTCTACTACCTCACCGTCTACAACGAGCCGATCCAGCACCCGGCCGAGCCGGAGGACGTCGACGTCGAGGGCATCCTCAAGGGCGTCCACCGCGTCGGCGCGGGCACGGCCGGGTCGATCCCGGCGCAGATCATCGCGTCCGGTGTGGCGGTTCCGTGGGCGGTCGAGGCGCAGAAGATCCTCGCCGAGGAGTGGAACGTCAAGGCCGACGTCTGGTCGGCGACCTCCTGGAACGAGCTGCGGCGCGAGGCCGTCGAGTGCGAGCGGCACAACCTGCTGCACCCCGAGGAGGAGCAGCGCGTGCCGTGGGTGACGCGCAAACTGAGCGGCGCCGAGGGGCCGTTCGTGGCCGTCTCCGACTGGATGCGGTCGGTGCCGGACCAGATCGCCCGCTGGGTGCCGGGGACGTACCAGTCGCTGGGCGCGGACGGCTTCGGCTTCGCCGACACCCGCGGTGCGGCGCGCCGCTTCTTCCACATCGACGCGCAGTCGATCGTGGTGGGGGTGCTGACGGAGCTGGCGAAGGAGGGGAAGGTGGACCGTTCGGCGCTGAAGCAGGCGATCGACCGGTACCAGCTGCTGGACGTCTCGGCGGCGGACCCGGGTGCCGCGGGCGGCGACGCGTAACTGCGGCTCCGGCGTCAACGGCTCGATGGGGTGGTGTGCCCGTGGGTGACCTGCGGGCACACCGCCCCTTCACATTTCCTACGATGCGGCCATGAAGGAAGCTCCCGCACAAGTCCGTTGGGAACGGCGTACCCAGCGGCCGCTGTTCGCTCTGGCGTTGGCGTTCGCCGTGGCCTATGCCGTGCCGATCGTCGACCCCGACGCGGGCGATGAGGTGGTGTCCGCGTGCCTCGCGGTGGAGTGGGTGGTGTGGGGCGCGTTCGCGCTGGACTACGTCGTCCGGCTCGTCCTCGCCGAGCGGCGCGCGGAGTTCGTACGCGGTCACTGGCTCGACCTGTGCGCGGTGGTACTGCCGCTGCTCCAGCCGCTACGGCTGCTGCGGCTCGTGTCCACGCTGCTGCTCGTCGGGCAGCGTGCCCGGATGGCGTCGCAGGTGCGGCTCACGACGTATGTCGCCGGTGCGGTGGTCGGGCTGTTGATGTTCGGGTCGCTGGCGGTGCTGTCCGTCGAGCGGGACTCGCCGAACGGGAACATCAAGACGCTGGGTGACGCGGTGTGGTGGTCGTTCACGACGATGACGACCGTCGGCTACGGGGATCACGCGCCGACCACGGGCGTGGGGCGGATGCTCGCGGTGGGCCTGATGCTGTCGGGAATCGCGCTGCTGGGTGTGGTGACCGCGAACATCGCCGCGTGGTTCATAGCGCGGTTCGAGATGGACGACGTGGAGGAGCGCCGCCAGACGGAGGCGATACGGGTACTGACGGAGGAGGTCCGCGCGCTGCGGGCGGAGGTCGCCTCGCTGTCGGGGGCGAGCGTCGAGGGTTGTTCGCCCCCGCCGCCCCTACCCGTCCCGTCCCCGGGGGCTGCCGCCCCCGGACCCCCGCATCGGCCCTGAAGGGGCCTCGTCCTCAAACTCCCCCAGAGGGGGCACCCCCAACGGGCTGAAATGACGGGACCGGCGTCGAAAAGCGATGGTGCGGGGCCGGTGCGGCTTGGGCCGACGCCGGCGTGCCGACCCAAGGGGCGCGGGGAACTGCGCGACCAGCCACCCCACGCCCCGCAGTCCGCAGCCGGCCTCGGCCCCTACGGCGCAGCCGCACCGGCCCAGCCAGCCGCGGGCTAGATGTGCGCGGCGCCCGCGCCCGCCTCCGCGTTCTCCCCCCGCTTCGTGAGGAACGCCACGAACACCGCCACGACCGCCACCCCCGCCGCGACCAGCGACGCCAGGCTCATGCCCGAGATGAACGTGTCGTGCGCGACGTCCGTGATCTTCGCGGCGATGGCGTCCGGGGTGCCCGGAGCCAGGGGCGGCACGCCCACCTGGACCGCCTCGGAGGCCTGCGCCTCCTGGGCCGCTGTCAGCGGCGGAAGCCCCGCGGAGGTCCAGTTGCCGGCGAGGTCGCTGTCGACCTTGGAGGCCATCACGGCGCCCAGGACGGCCGTACCGAGGCTGCCGCCGATCTGCATCGCGGCCTGCTGGAGACCGCCGGCCACGCCGGACAGCTCCATGGGCGCGTTGCCGACGATGACCTCCGTCGCGCCGACCATGACCGGCGCTAGGCCGAGGCCGAGCAGGGCGAACCAGAGCGACATGATGCCGCTGCCGGTGTCCGTCTCCAGCGTGGACATGCCGTACATGGCGATCGCGGTGGCCGCCATGCCGCCCGCCAGCGGGATCCGCGGGCCCAGCTTGGTGATCATCGCGCCCGCGAGCGGGGAGCCGACGATCATCATGCCGGTGAGGGGCAGGAGGTGCAGACCCGCGTCGATCGGGCTCATGCCATGGACGTTCTGGAGGTAGAACGTCACGAAGAACAGGCCGCCCATGAACGCGATGGCCATCAGGACCATCAGGACGACGCCCGCCGACAGCGGGACGGAGCGGAACAGCGCCAGCGGGATCAGCGGCTCCTTCACCTTCGTCTCCCAGAAGGCGAAGAGCGCGAAGCCCAGCACCGACCCGGCTATGAACAGCCACGTCTGGCCGGAGCCCCAGCCCCACTCCGGGGCCTTGATCAGGGCCCAGACGAGGCAGAACATCGCGGCCGAGAGGAGGCCGATGCCCAAGACGTCGAAGGAGCGCGGGGCGTTCTCGGCCCTGTGGTCGAGCAGGATCACGACGCCTAGGACGACGGCGAGGATGCCGACCGGCACGTTGATGAAGAACACCGACTGCCAGTTGACGTGCTCGACGAGGACACCGCCGAGGATCGGACCGCCCGCGGTGGACGCGCCGATGACCATGCCCCAGATACCGATGGCCATGTTGAGCTTCTCGGCCGGGAAGGTGGCCCGCAGCAGGCCGAGCGCGGCCGGCATCAGCAGCGCGCCGAACAGGCCCTGGAGGACGCGGAAGACGACGACCGCGCCGATGCTGCTGGACAGCCCGATCGCACCGGAGGCGGCGGCGAAGCCGACCACGCCGATCAGGAAGGTCTGGCGGTGCCCGAACCGGTCGCCGAGCTTGCCGGCGGTGATCAGGGAGACGGCGAGAGCGAGGAAGTAGCCGTTGGTGATCCACTGCACCTGGGCGAAGGTGGCGCCGAGGTCCTTCTGGATGGCCGGGTTGGCAATGGCCACGATGGTGCCGTCGAGGGCCACCATCATGACCCCCACTGCGACGGTGATCAGGGTGAACCAAGGGTGTCCGCGCAACCCCTTGGCCGGCCCGGCGTCCGACGGAGCTGCTGGTGCCTTGCCCCCCGACCCCGTCGTTTCGATGGTGGTCTGACTAGTCATGTGTTCGAGGCTAATGACAGCCACTGACAATTGACAAACCAATTCACAAGTCGGTAACTGACACCCATGGAAACACTGCGCGAACGCAAGAAACAGCGCACCCGGGACGCGCTGCTGCGCACCGCGCTGGAGCTGTTCACCACCCAGGGCTACGAGCACACGACCGTCGACGACATCGCCGACGCCGTCGACGTCTCGCAGCGCACCTTCTTCCGCTACTTCGCCGGCAAGGAGGAGGCCGCCCTCGCCCTGCAGGACATCACGGTCGCGCACTTCCTGGAGGCGGTGCGCGAGCGCCCGCCGCACGAGGCACCCATGGAGGCGCTGCGGCAGTCCGTACTGGAGAGCTGGGACACACTCAACGACGTGATCGAGGCCGTCGTACCGATCGGGCTGTATCTGCGCATGTACCAGGTGGTCGAGTCGACGCCGGTCCTGCTCGCCGCCCATCTGCGGCGCTCGGTGGAGATCGAGGAGGCGATCGCGCGTATCCTCGCCGAGCGCGAGGGTGTCGACATCGACGCCGATCCGCGGCCCCGGCTGGCGGTGGCCGTCTTCGGCGGGGTGATGCGACTGACGGAGCGTCAGTGGAGTACGGGCGAGGACTTCAGCCTCGACGCCATGCGGGCACTGACCGTCTCGCATCTCGAACAGGTGGGTCCCGCACTCAGTGAGAGCTGGCGAACACGCTGAGGTCATGGGCACGTTCACGCGGCCGTGATCGAAACGTGATACCTGTCACTTGGTTAACGCGAGACCCTCTCGTTCTCCTAGTGTGTCCTCCCAGTGACTTCCTTCGACACGTCCCCGCAGCTGAACGTCTGGCGCGCACTGCTCGCGCTGGCCGTGGTGTTCGTGATGCTGGCGACCACCGGTTGGACCGCCCTGCGCCATCACCGGAGCACCCCACCGCTCCAGGCCTCGCTCAGCGCCTGGGAGCACGGCAGCATCGCCGGACACCGGCTGCCGGCCGCGGACTCCTCCCCCACCCGGCTCGCCCGTTTCTTCGCCTCGCTCACCGACCAGCAGCGCGGCACCCTCGCCGTCCGCTACCCGCTCGCGGTCGGCAACATGAACGGCGCCCCCGTCGAGCTTCGCTACCGCGCCAACCGCATCGCGCTGGACGAGGCGCGCACGGTCGAGCGCAAACGCATGCACGACAGCGGGCTCACGCTGGACGGGCAGCGTGAGGCGGGCCGCCGTATGCACCGCTTCGAGGCGATGATGCACGCGGACCGGCACATCCTCGCCTTCGACCCGGAGGGTTCCGGGCGCGCCGCGGAGGTGTTCGGCGACCTGACGAAGGCCGAGCGGATCTCGGTCGTCGTCCCCGGCGTCGACACCAACCTGCTGAACTTCCAGCGCACCAGCCGCAAGTACTCGGCCCCCGTCGGCATGGCGGAGTCCCTGTACGCGGCCGAGCGCGCGGCGAGCCCTTCGACGCGTACGGCCGTGATCGCCTGGGCCGACTACACCGCGCCGGACGGCCTCGGCATCGACTCGGCGACCGCGATGCGGGCCGCGCCCGGGGCCGTACGCCTGAACGCGCTGGTGCGGGGGCTGCCCGGCGGCTCACCGGTTTCCCTGTTCTGCCACAGCTACGGCTCGGTGCTGTGCGGCCTGGCCGCGCGCACGCTGCCCCAGCGGGTGGCCGACATAGCGGTGGCCGGCAGCCCCGGCATGCGGGTCGCCAAGGCCTCCCATCTGCGCACGTCCGCGCGCGTGTGGGCGATGCGGGACGCGGACGACTGGGTCCAGGACGTGCCGTATCTGGAGGTCGGCGGGCTGGGACACGGGGAGGACCCGGTGTCGGCGGTGTTCGGGGCGCGGGTGCTGTCGGCCCGGGAGGCGAAGGGACACGGCGGCTATTTCGAGCCGGGTACGGACAGCGTGGCGAACTTCGCCGAGATCGGGGTTGGCGCGTACGGGTCGGTGCGGTGTGCTGACGATGCCGAGGCCTGTCGGGCGGGTTTGTCCGACACGGCGTCGGCCGGACGCGCGTAGAAGCGCAGGAACTGCGGTCTGCGCGGGGTGGCGACGGAGGAGCGCGTGCCGCATACGATGAGCCGCATGGGTGACGTACTGGCCGGATTTCATGCCGCCTGGGAGTTCGAGTCCGACTCCGTGCTCATCCGTTACGAACGGGGGATTCGAACGCCCAAGCTCTTTCAGGCTTTGGGCGAACGACGTGTTCCCCTCGATGCGATCGCCGGGGTGACGCTGTCGCCCGGGAAGCGCGGGACCGTCGCGCTGCGCATCGAGTTGCGGGCGGGCGCCGATCCGTTGATGGAGGCGGCGGCCGGGCAGCTGAAGGAGGGCGGGGATCCTTATCGGCTGGTGCTGCCGGCCGAGCGGGACGCTCTCGCTGAGTACTACGCCGACGAGTTGCGGGCGCAGCTGACGGAGTCCGGACCGACGGAAGAGTTCCTCGTTGCCGCGCCCGAAGTGCCGTTGCAGTTCAAGGCGTATGACGGGAAGGCGTCCTTCGACGGGAGCGTCGTTCGGTTCCGGTGGTTCTGGACGGGGGCGTCCTCGGCGAAGTGGAAGGCCGGGGACCAGAGCTTTTCGGTGGCCGAGCTGAGTGGGGTCGAGTGGCGGTCGCCGGAGGTGTTCGAGGGCCATCTACGGCTGTTGCGGCGGGACTCGGGCGAGGGGCAGGCGGTGCAGGCGGATCAGGATCCGGCGACCGTGGTGTTCGGGCTGGGGTATGGGCCGGTGCATGAGTCGTTGCCGTTCGCTGCCGCTGTCTTGGCGGCGGTTCGCTCCGCGGGTGGGGCGGCTGTCCCGGCTGCGGCTGTGCCGCGCCGGGATCCTGCCGATATCGCCGAGCGGATTCGTCACCTGGGGGAACTTCATCAGGCTGGGCTGGTGACGGATGAGGAGTTCTCCTCCAAGAAGGCCCAGTTGTTGGCGGAGTTGTAGGACTACGCGTCTGCCGGGGGCGGTTGTCGGTTGGCTGCGGGCCGGTTGTGGCTGGTCGCGCAGTTCCCCGCGCCCCTTAGGGCGTTGCAGATCCCGGCGCCTGGAAGGGCGGGGGCGTTACTCCCCGCCCTTCGAAGGGCGATACTCCTGCCCGCCGAGGGGCGTTACTCCCTGCCCGCCGAGGTGAAGGACATGTCCGTGTACCTGTTGCCCGCCACCTTCGATGCGATCGGCTCCAGCAGGGCCAACTCGTCCTCGGTCAGCGCGATTCGGGCGGCCGCCGTGTTCTCCTCCACCCGCGCCGGCTTGCGCGTGCCCGGGATCGGGATGACCGGGAGGTGGTGTACGGCCGCCTGTTGCTGGACCCAGGCCAGGGCGATCTGGCCCAGGGAGGCGCCGTGGGACTCGGCGACCGTGCGGATCGGGTCCAGCAGGGCGGCGTTCGCCGCCGCGTTCTCGCCCGTGAAGCGGGGCTGTTGGCGGCGGAAGTCGTCCGTGGTCAGGTCCTCGGCCTTGGCGAAGGAACCGGTGAGGAAGCCGCGGCCCAGCGGGGAGTACGGCACCAGGGTCACGCCCAGTTCGCGGGCCGCCGGGACCACGTTCGCCTCGATGTCGCGGCTGAAGAGCGACCACTCGGACTGGACGGCCGCGATCGGGTGCACGGCGTGCGCGTCCCGCAGTTCGCCGGCCGTCACCTCGCTCAGGCCCAGGTGCTTGACCTTGCCCTCGCTGACCAGCTCGGCCATGACGCCGACGGTCTCCTCGATGGGGACGTTCACGTCGCGGCGGTGCATGTAGTAGAGGTCGATGGCGTCGACGTCCAGGCGCTTCAGGCTGGCCTCGACGCACTGCCGTATGTAGGGCGTGTCGTTGCGGATGATCCGCTTCGTCGGGTCGTCCGGGTGGATCGCCAGGGCGAACTTCGTGGCGATGACGACCTCGTCGCGGTGCGCCTTGAAGAAGGGGGAGAGGAACTTCTCGTTCTCGCCCGCGCCGTACGCGTCCGCCGTGTCGTAGAGGGTGACACCGAGCTCCAGTGCGCGTTCCAGGGTCGCCCTGGACGCGTCCGCGTCCGAGGGGCCGTACGCGAAGCTCATGCCCATGCAGCCGAGGCCCTGGACGCCCACCTCGGGGCCCTGCGCGCCGAGTCGTGCGGTCGCGATCCTGCTGCTGTTCGTCATCCGGCCTGCTCCGTCTTCTCCTGCTGGTGCTTGTCCTGCTGGTACTTGTCCTGCTCGTACAGACGCCCCGCGTCCGCGTAGAAACTGATCTTCCGGTCGAGTACGGCCAGCGTGTCCTGCAGCTCGGCGATCCGGGCGAGGACGTCGCGGCGGGTCTCTTCGAGGAGTTCGAACCGCTCGCCGAAGGTGTGGTCGCCCTCGCGCACCAGCTCGGCGTACCGGACCATGTCGGCGACGGGCATGCCGGTCAGCCGCAGCTTGCCGACGAGGTCGAGCCAGTCCAGGTCGCGGTTGCAGTAGCGGCGCTGGCCGGTGTGGGAACGGTCGACGTGCGGCATGAGGCCGATCCGCTCGTACCAGCGCAGGGTGTGGGCCGTCAGACCGGTGAAGACGACGACCTCGCTGATCGTGTAGCTGTCCTGGCCTTCCGGGCGCCGGTGCGGGTGGGGCGGGGCGGCGCAGCTGTCGGTCCTGGTACTCGTGGTCTCCATCACCGTCATGTGCTCAACGCTATGGCCTTGGAGTGCGCTCCAAGCAAGCGGAAACGGTAAGAAAAGCGGGGGACGTGGCGTGATCGCCGTGGTTAGCGTGCGGCGTATGAGTCTTGTACGACGTGCCACGCCCGAGGACGCGGAGGAAGTGTTGCGTCTGCGTCAGGTGATGATCGACTCGCTGCCCGGTGGGGACGGCTCCACGGAGTGGCATACGGCGTCCCTTCCGGTGCTGAGAGGGAAGCTGAGCGAGGCGGACGGGGATTTCGCCGCGTTCGTCGTCGACCACCCGGACCGGCCGGAGGCGCTGGCCGCGCTGGTGGTCGGGACCGTCGACTACCGGATCGGGAAGGCCGGCAATCCGCACGGGCTGGCCGGGTACGTCTTCAGCGTCGCCACCGATCCCGAGGCGCGGCGTCGCGGGTACGCGCGTGCGTGCATGGACGAACTGCTGGCGTGGTTCCGCGAGCGGGGCGCCGGGCAGGTGATGCTCACCGCGTCCGCTGAGGCCGAGCCGCTCTACGCCTCCCTCGGCTTCGTCCACAAGCCGGACCCCACGATGATTCTGACGCTCTGAGCGGCATAGGGTCGTTCCCATGTCCTTGCAGAGCCTCGCGTTGATCGAGAACTGGCCGGTTCCCACCGCAGCGGCGGGTGTGGTGCGGGCCGACGGGACGGTCCTCGGGACCCACGGCCCCGTTGCCCACCGCTTCCCCCTCGCCTCGGTCACCAAGCCGTTGGCCGCGTACGCCGTGCTCGTCGCCTACGAGGAGGGTGCGGTCGAGTTCGACGAGGCGGCCGGGCCGGCGGGGGCGACGGTGCGGCATCTGCTCGCGCACACCTCGGGGCTGGCCTTCGACGAGCACCGGGTGACGGCCCCGCCCGGGGAGCGGCGGCTGTACTCCAACGCCGGGTTCGAGCAGCTCGGGGACCATGTCGCCAAGGCGACGGACATTCCGTTCGCGGAGTATCTGCGGCAGGCGGTGCTGGAGCCGCTCGGGATGACGTCGACGAGTCTTGAGGGCTCGCCCGCGAAGGACGGGGTGTCGACGGTCGAGGATCTGCTGCGGTTCGCGGCGGAGGTGCAGGCGCCGCGGCTGCTGGACCCGAGGACGGTCGCCGAGGCGATGACCGTGCAGTACCCGGGGACGAAGGGCGTGCTGCCGGGGTACGGGCACCAGAACCCGAACGACTGGGGCCTCGGCTTCGAGATCCGTGACGGGAAGTCGCCGCACTGGACGGGTTCGGCGTCCTCGCCGCGCGCGTTCGGGCACTTCGGGCAGTCGGGTACGTTCCTGTGGATCGACCCGGCGGCGGGCGCGGCCTGTGTCGCGCTGACGGACCGGGCCTTCGGGCCGTGGGCGGTCGAGGTGTGGCCGCCGTTCACGGACGCGGTGCTCGCCGAGGTCGGGCGGTAGGCGCGGTCAGCCGCCCTGACGGTCCGCCCCGGGCTCCGGGAGGGCGCCGAGTTCCTCGCCCGTTCCCTCCGTGTCGATGTGCGGCAGGATCCTGTCCAGCCACCGGGGCGTCCACCAGGCGTGCCGGCCCAGCAGGGTCATCACGGCGGGCACCATGAGCAGCCGGACCACGGTGGCGTCGATGAGCACGCTGACGGCGAGGCCCAGGACCAGCATCTTGACCACGATGTTGTCGCCGATGATGAAGGCAGCGAAGACGCTCACCATGATCAGCGCCGCGCAGGTGATCACGCGCGCGGTGATCTCCAGCGCGTGCGCGACCGCGCCCTTCGCGTCCCCGGTGCGCAGCCACGCCTCGTGCACCCGGGACAGCAGGAAGATCTCGTACTCCATGCTCAGCCCGAAGATGATGGCGAACATCATCATCGGCACATAGCTCTCGATGGGCACCTTGCCGTTGACGCCCAGCGCGGGCCATTGGACGCCCCCTGGACCACTGCGGCACCTCGGGCCCCACGCCTATCCGGCCAGCTCCCAGACCAGCAGTTCCGCCGCGCTCACCGCCACCGCCTCCACGTCCTTGGCGTCCGTGACGCGCGCCGCGTCGCCGGCCGCCAACTCCTCGCCGTCCAGGCGCACTTCACCGCGCACGACATGCACGTACACATACGCCGCGTCCGGCACCGCCGTCCGCTCCCCCGCCCCCAGCCGCCGTATATGGAGCATCGCGCCCGCCTCCGGGACGGCGTACGGCGTCGAGTCCGCGATGCCGTGGACGATCTCGTACGACGGGTCGCCGCCCGGCGACAGCGGGGCCAGCCAGGTCTGCACGAAGGTCAGCGGCGTCTCGGCGTCGTTGCGCTCCACGTGCCGTACGCCGCCCGCCGAGCTGAGCCGCTGGACGTCCCCGGGGCGGACCCGGGTCTCGTGGCCGGTGGAGTCTCGGTGGGTCAGCTCGCCCTCGACCACCCATGTGACGATCTCGGTGTGGCTGTGCGGGTGCTCGTCGAAGCCGGCGCCGGGGGCGAGCCGCTCCTCGTTGCAGGCGATCATCGCGCCGAAGCGGAGGTTGTCGGGGTCGTAGTGCGGGCCGAAGGAGAAGGCGTGGCGTGACGCGATGCCCGCTGCCTCATCCCCTCCGGGGTAGCGCTCCGCGGCGCGCCGTACGTCCATCACGGGCACCACCGTAGACCCATCGGGGACCTTGTCCGGGACCTGCCGAGGAGCTCACCCGCGACCCCTCTGGCACGCGCTCGCGTCCGGATAAGGCAGTCTTGTCCCCGTGCCCGAACCCGAAGCCAGTAAGTCCCCAGCCTCCGTGCACGACGTCCACGCGCACTCCGCGACCCTGAAGCGGCTCGAGAAGTCAGCCGGTTCTCTCGCCGCGCAGGCCATCGCGCGGATGGACGAGACACTGCCGTGGTACCGGGCCATGCCCCCGGAGAACCGTTCCTGGATCGGTCTCGTCGCCCAGGCCGGTATCGCCGCCTTCACCGAGTGGTTCCGGCATCCGGACGCGCCGCAGGCGATCTCCACGGACGTCTTCGGGACGGCCCCGCGCGAGCTGACCCGGGCCATCACGCTGCGGCAGACCGTCGAGATGGTCCGGACGACCATCGAGGTCATGGAGTCGGCCATCGACGAGGTGGCGGCGCCCGGCGACGAGAACGTGCTGCGGGAGGCGCTGCTCGTCTACGCCCGGGAGATCGCCTTCGCCACCGCCCAGGTCTACGCCCAGGCCGCCGAGGCACGCGGTGCCTGGGACGCGCGTCTTGAGTCGCTCGTCGTGAACGCCGTGCTCAGCGGCGAGGCCGACGAGGGTGCCGTGTCGCGGGCCGCCGCCCTCGGGTGGAACTCGCCCGAGCATGTGTGCGTGGTGCTCGGGACGGCGCCCGACGGGGACAGCGAGCTGACCGTCGAGGCGATCCGGCGGGCCGCCCGGCACGCCAAGCTCCAGGTGCTCACCGGGGTGCTCGGGGACCGGCTCGTCGTCATCGCGGGCGGCAGCGACAATCCGATCGCCGTGGCCAAGTCGCTGATCGGGCCGTACGCCGCCGGGCCGGTCGTCGCGGGGCCCGTCGTACCCGATCTGCTGGCCGCCACCCGGTCCGCGCAGGCCGCGGCGGCCGGGCTGAAGGCGTGCACCGCCTGGCAGGACGCCCCGCGGCCGGTGCTCGCCGACGATCTGCTCCCGGAGCGCGCCATCGCGGGCGATCCCAGCGCGCGCGAGCAGTTGGTGGAGGAGATCTACAGACCGCTGGAGGAGGCCGGGTCGGCTCTTCTGGAGACGCTGTCCGTCTATCTCGAACAGGCGAGCAGTCTGGAGGGCGCGGCGCGGATGCTCTTCGTGCATCCCAACACCGTGCGCTACCGGCTTCGACGTGTGACTGACGTCACCGGCTGGTCGCCGTCCGATGTACGCTCCGCGTTCACTCTGCGCATCGCGCTGATCCTGGGGCGTCTGGTCGACGGCGATCTCCAGCTCTAGGCTTTTGTCGGGGGCCCACAAAACCCCCTCGTGTTCTTCGTCCTTGTCCCCACGGGCGGCGTCGGCCGTCCCCAAGAGAGAGTGTGAGAGTGCTCGTACTCGTCGCTCCCGGCCAGGGCGCCCAGACGCCCGGCTTCCTCACCCCCTGGCTCGAACTGCCCGGTGTCCGCGGTGCCCTGGAGGCATGGTCCGACGCCGTGCAGCTCGATCTCGTCCGTTACGGCACCGAGGGCGACGCGGAGGAGATCCGCGACACCGCGGTGGCGCAGCCGCTGCTGGTGGCCGCCGGACTGGCCTCCGCGTACTCGCTGTTCGACGACCCCGCCGAGCTGCCGCGCAAGGTCGGCGCCATCGCGGGGCACAGCGTCGGTGAGCTGACCGCGGCCGCGCTCGCCGGGGTGCTCCCCGACGAGGAGACCGTCCGGCTGGTGCGCGCCCGTGGCCTGGCCATGGCCGAGGCCGCCGCGATCACCGAGACCGGTATGTCGGCGCTGCTCGGCGGCGACCCCGAGGTGAGCGTCGCGCACCTGGAGAAGCTCGGCCTGACCCCGGCGAACATCAACGGCGCCGGCCAGATCGTCGCCGCCGGCACGATGGAGCAGCTCGCCGCGCTGAACGAGGACAAGCCCGAGGGCGTGCGCAAGGTCGTCCCGCTGAAGGTGGCGGGTGCCTTCCACACGCTCCACATGGCCCCCGCCGTCGACAAGCTGGCCGAGGCCGCCGAGGGGCTCGCCCCCGCCGACCCGAAGCTGACCTACGTGTCCAACAAGGACGGTCAGGCGGTCGCCACCGGCGCCGAGGTGCTGCGGCGCCTCATCGGGCAGGTCGCCAACCCGGTCCGCTGGGACCTGTGCATGGAGACCTTCAAGGCGCTCGGCGTCACGGCCCTGATCGAGGTGTGCCCGGGCGGCACCCTGACCGGTCTGGCCAAGCGTGCGCTGCCCGGCGTGCAGACCCTGGCGCTGAAGACCCCCGACGACCTGGACGCGGCTCGCGAGCTCATCGCAGAGCACAGTGCCTGACAAGGAGCCCGAGAGCATGTCGAAGCTGAAGCCCAGCAAGGGCGCCCCGTACGCGCGCATCCTCGGTGTCGGCGGCTACCGTCCGACCCGGGTGGTGCCCAACGAGGTGATCCTGGAGACGATCGACTCGTCCGACGAGTGGATCCGTTCGCGCTCCGGCATCGAGACGCGGCACTGGGCGAACGACGAGGAGACGGTCGCCGCGATGTCGGTCGAGGCGTCCGGCAAGGCGATCGCCGACGCCGGGATCTCCATCGAGCAGATCGGCGGCGTGATCGTCTCGACCGTCTCGCACTTCAAGCAGACCCCGGCCGTCGCCACGGAGATCGCCGACAAGCTCGGCACGAACAAGGCCCCCGCCTTCGACATCTCCGCCGGCTGCGCGGGCTTCGGCTACGCCCTCGCCCTGGCCAAGGGCATGATCGTCGAGGGCTCCGCCGAGTACGTCCTCGTCATCGGCGTGGAGCGGCTGTCCGACCTGACCGACCTGGAGGACCGGGCGACGGCCTTCCTGTTCGGCGACGGTGCCGGCGCGGTCGTCGTGGGCCCGTCCCAGGAGCCGCACATGGGCCCGACCGTGTGGGGCTCCGAAGGCGACAAGTCCGATGCGATCAGGCAGACGGTGCCGTGGACGGACTACCGCGATGGCGCGGTCGACAAGTTCCCTGCGATCACGCAGGAGGGCCAGGCGGTGTTCCGCTGGGCCGTGTTCGAGATGGCGAAGGTCGCCCAGCAGGCGCTGGACGCGGCCGGGATCACCCCGGACGACCTGGACGTCTTCATTCCGCACCAGGCCAACGAGCGGATCATCGACTCGATGGTGAAGACACTCAAGCTGCCGGAGCACGTCACGGTCGCCCGCGACGTGCGCACCACCGGCAACACCTCGGCCGCCTCGATCCCGCTCGCGATGGAGCGGCTCCTGGCGACCGGCGAGGCGAAGAGCGGCGACACCGCACTGGTCATCGGATTCGGGGCGGGTCTCGCATACGCCGCCACGGTCGTTACTCTCCCCTAGGCACTCCGTGCCGGATCATGCGAACCGGTACGGGAAAAGGCACCACCTGCCGCTGCCGCGGCGGGCGCCAGCTCGCTGAACAACCCTGAACAACTACGAAGGAGCGCCAACATGGCCGCCACTCAGGAAGAGATCGTCGCCGGTCTCGCCGACATCGTGAACGAGATCGCCGGCATCCCGGTTGAGGACGTCCAGTCGGACAAGTCCTTCACCGACGACCTGGACGTCGACTCGCTGTCCATGGTCGAGGTCGTCGTCGCCGCCGAGGAGCGCTTCGACGTCAAGATCCCCGACGAGGACGTCAAGAACCTCAAGACCGTGGGCGACGCGACCGACTACATCCTCAAGCACCAGGGCTGATCCCACCGATCAGGCCTTCGGGCTGAACTGCCCCGCCACCCGGCGGTGGCGCCGCTGAATCCCCATTCCGTTGGAGAAAGAATTCCCGTGAGCTCGACCAATCGCACCGTGGTCGTCACCGGTATCGGCGCAACCACACCGCTGGGTGGCGACGTAGCCTCTACCTGGGAGGGCCTGGTCGCCGGACGTTCCGGCGTCAAGCCCCTGGAGCAGGAGTGGGCCGCCGAGCAGGCGGTCCGTATCGCGGCGCCGGTCGCCGTGGAGCCGACCGAGGTCATCCCGCGGCCGCAGGCCCGCCGACTGGACCGCTCGGCGCAGTTCGCGCTGATCGCGGCCAAGGAGGCATGGGCGGACGCCGGGTTCGAGGCCAAGGCCGGCGAGGACCCGACCGTCGACCCCGACCGCCTCGGTGCGGTCATCGCCTCCGGCATCGGCGGCGTGACGACGCTGCTCGACCAGTACGACGTGCTCAAGGAGAAGGGCGTACGCCGCGTCTCCCCGCACACCGTCCCCATGCTGATGCCGAACAGCCCCTCCGCCAACGTGGGTCTGGCCGTGGGCGCCCGTGCGGGCGTGCACACGCCGGTCTCCGCCTGCGCGTCGGGTGCCGAGGCCATCGGCTACGCCATCGAGATGATCCGCACCGGCCGCGCCGACATCGTCGTCGCGGGTGGCACGGAGGCGGCGATCCATCCGCTGCCGATCGCCGCGTTCGGCAACATGATGGCGATGTCCAAGAACAACGAGAACCCGCAGGGCGCGTCGCGTCCCTACGACGTCGCCCGCGACGGCTTCGTCCTCGGTGAGGGCGCCGGTGTCGTCGTCCTGGAATCCGCCGAGCACGCCGCGAAGCGCGGTGCGCGCGTGTACGCCGAGGCGGTCGGGCAGGGCATCTCCGCCGACGCGCACGACATCGTGCAGCCGGAGCCCGAGGGGCGCGGCATCTCGCAGGCCCTGCAGAACCTGCTGGACCGCAACGACCTCGACCCGGCGGAGATCGTGCACGTCAACGCGCACGCGACGTCTACGCCTGCCGGTGACATCGCCGAGTTGAAGGCGCTGCGGAAGGTGTTCGGCGACGATGCCGATCACATGGCGGTGTCCGCGACCAAGTCGATGACCGGGCATCTGCTGGGTGGTGCCGGTGGTGTCGAGACGGTGGCGACGGTGCTGGCGCTGTACCACCGGGTGGCTCCGCCGACCATCAACGTCGAGAACCTCGACCCGGAGGCCGAGGCGAATGCCGACGTCGTGCGTGGTGAGGCGCGGAAGTTGCCGGTGGATGGGCGGATCGCCGCGTTGAACGACTCGTTCGGGTTCGGTGGGCACAACGTGGTGCTGGCGTTCAGGACCATCTGAGAAGCGTCCATACGTACATGAAGGGCCCCCACCCGAAAAGGTGGGGGCCCTTCATGTGTCCGAGCTTCAGACCACCTGGTGCAACCAGCGGACCGGGGCTCCCTCGCCCGCGTACCGGAACGGCTCCAACTCGTCGTCCCACGGCTTGCCCAGGAGCTTGGCGATCTCCGCTTCCAGGTCGGTCTCGTCGCGCTGTGAGCGGGCCAGGGCCGCCCTCAAGCGGTCCTCGGGGATCAGGATGTCGCCGTGGATGCCCGTCACCGCGTGGAAGATGCCCAGGTCGGGCGTGCAGCTGTAGCGCTCGCCCTCGGCCGTGGGGCAGGGCTCGGCCGTGACCTCGAAGCGCAGCAAGTGCCAGCCGCGCAGGGCCGACGCCAGTTTGGAGGCCGTGCCGACCTCGCCCTGCCAGCTGAACTCCGAGCGCCAGGTGCCGGGCGCGGCGGGCTGCCGGATCCAGTCGAGGTTGACGCGCGTGCCGAGGACGCCGGCGACGGCCCATTCGACGTGCGGGCACAGCGCGCGCGGCGCGGAGTGCACGTACAGAACTCCACGTGTCGTCACCGGTACCTCCGGGCAGAGCGGACATCTTGCGAACTGGCGGACGATCGTGGCCGGGCAGCCACGTTGATGGCGAGGCTACCGTGCGGCGGCGCAAGGAGTGTGACGTACCGTCGCTCCCGATGCCGCCAAACGTCCGCCATTCACCCGGCAGGACGCTTGTACGGGTGTGAGCCGTTGCATGAGCCGGGTGGGAACCCTTGTGCGTTGTTATTGGTTGGAAACCATGACGGGGCTTACGAGGGGATGGACCAGGTATGCGGAAGCGTCGGCACGTTGCGCGTGCTGTGTTCGCCGCCGTGACCGCGGGGGCCGTGCTGGGCGTCGCCGGGTGTGACGCCGTCGGCGGCAACTCCCCCGCCCCGTCCGGCACCGAGGCGCAGAGCGCGCGGCCGTCGCCGAAGCCGACCCCGGCCTGGGACCGCAGCCCCGCGTCGATCGCGGCCGTGGGCGACTCCATCACGACCGGTTTCGACGCCTGTACGGTCCTGTCGGACTGCCCCGAGGTCTCGTGGGCGACGGGCAGCAGTGCGCAGGTCGACAGTCTGGCCGTACGGCTGCTGGGGAAGGCGAAGGCGGCCGAGCGGAGCTGGAACTACGCGGTGACCGGGGCGCGGATGGCGGACGTGGCCCGGCAGATGGGCCGAGCGGTGACGCACAAGCCGGAGTTGGTTGCGGTGATGGCGGGGGCCAACGACGCCTGCCGGGACACGGCCGACGCGATGACCTCGGTAGCCGACTTCCGGACCCAGTTCGAGGACGCCATGAGCACTCTGCGGGACGCCCTGCCGAAGGCGCAGGTGTACGTCGCGAGCGTGCCGGATCTGAAGCGGCTGTGGGAGCAGGGCCGTACGAACCCGCTGAGCAAGCAGGTGTGGAAGCTCGGCATCTGCCCGTCGATGCTCGGTGACCCCGACTCCCTCACCACGACGGCGAACCAGCGGCGCGCGTCGGTGCAGGGGCGGGTCGAGGCGTACAACAAGGTGCTGGAGGAGATCTGTGAGAAGGACCGCCGGTGTCGTTTCGACGACGGCGCGGTGTACGAGTTCCGCTTCGGCGCCCGGCAACTGAGCCAGTGGGACTGGTTCCACCCGAGTGTGGACGGTCAGGCGCGGCTGGCCGAGATCGCCTACCGGACCGTCACGAACTAGTGTTTCGCTCATGAGCGAACACTTCGGCACACTATCCGACGGCACCGAGATCCGGCGCTGGACCCTGGAGCGCGCGGGCGTGCGGGTACGGGTGCTGTCGTACGGCGGGATCGTGCAGTCGCTGGAGGTGCCGGACCGGGACGGGCGTACGGCGAACGTGGTCCTGGGCTTCGCCGACCTCGACGGTTATCTGTCCCACCCGGGGCCCTATTTCGGCGCCCTCATCGGGCGGTACGCCAACCGGATCGCGGGCGGTCGCTTCCCGCTGGACGACGTGACGTACGCCCTCGAACCCAACAACCCGCCAGGCTCCCTGCACGGCGGAGAGCACGGCTTCGACAAGCGGGTGTGGGAGGTGACGCCGGTCGAGCACGGGGTGCGGCTCAGCCGGGTCAGTCCGCACGGCGAGGAGGGCTTCCCCGGGCGGCTGGAGGTGTCGGCGACGTACACCCTGTCGTCCGACGGCGCGCTCGGGATCGCGTACGAGGCGGTGACGGACGCGCCGACCGTGGTGAACCTGACCAACCACGGCTACTTCAACCTCGCCGGGGCGGGGTCCGGCAGCGCGGGCGGCCATGAACTGCGGCTGGCCGCCTCCCGGTTCACCCCCGTCGACGCGGATCTCATCCCGACCGGTTCCCTGGACGAGGTCGCGGGCACCCGCTTCGACTTCCGGGAGGCTCGGAAGGTGGGCGCGGGGTACGACCACAACTTCGTGCTCGACAAGGGGGTGACGGGGAGCCCGGAGCAGGTCGCGGAGTTGTACGACCCGTCGACCGGGCGGGCGCTGACGGTGGCGACCACCGAGCCCGGCCTCCAGCTTTACACGGCCGACCATCTGACCGAGCCGTTCGCCCCGGGCGACGGGATCGCGCTGGAGACGCAGCACTTCCCGGACTCCCCGAACCGGCCGGAGTTCCCGAGCACGGTGCTGCGGCCGGGTGAGGTGTTCCGTTCGGAGACGGTGTACGGCTTCTCAGCCCGCTGAGTTGCCGCCAGAAGCCCCGGCCCGGGCGTCAGGACCCGGACCGGGACTGTTCCTGGGGTACTTCTCCCGGGTCAGACGTTAATCGTCGCCGTCACTCGGCGGTCGGTGATCGAGCGACTCACCTGGATCTCGTACGAACCCTTCACATAGGTCCACGAATTGGCCGTCTCGTCCCATGTCTCGAAGGCACGGCGCGGAAGGTCGATCACCGCTTCGGCCGTCTCCCCCGGCCCCGCCTCCACACCCGCGAACCCGGCCAGCCACCGCGCCGGGCGGTCGGCGTCGGGCTCGACCGGCGCCAGATAGACCTGCACGACCTCCCGCCCCGGGCGCTCGCCGGAGTTGCGGACGCGGACCGTGACCGTCGTACCCTCGGCCTCGACGGACTCGTACGTCCAGTCGGTGTAGCCGAGGCCGTGCCCGAAGGGGTACGACGGGAGGCGGCCCGCCTTCTCCCAGGCGCGGTAGCCGATGAAGGCGCCCTCGGTGTACGGGAGTTCACCGGCGGACGGGACGACCTGGCTGACCGGGGCGTCGGCCAGGGAGCCCCAGGTGGTGGGCAGTCGGCCGCCCGGCTCCCGCGCGCCCGTGAGGACGTCCGCAAGGGCCGCGCCGCCCTCCTGGCCGGGGAACCAGCTGAGCAGCACGGCGGCGACGTCCTCGCGCCACGGCAGTTCCACCGGGGAGCCGGAGTTGACGACCACGACGGTGTTCGGGTTGGCGGCGGCGACGGCGCGGACCAGGTCGTCCTGGCGGCCGGGCAGTGTCAGGTCCGTGCGGTCGAAGCCCTCCGACTCGACGCGGTCGGTGGTGGCGACCACGACGACGGCCGTGTCGGCGCCCCGGGCGGCCTCGACGGCCTCGGCGATCAGCTCGTCGGCGTCACGCTGGGGCTCCTGGTGGGCGAGCGTGAAGCCGACCACCTTCATCGGGGTGTCCTCGGGGAACTCGACGGCGTGGGTGAGGGATACGTCGACGGGTTCGCCGGCGGTGAGTTCGGGCCGGGCGCGGGGTACGGGGGCGCCGAAGAAGGCGGCGAAGGGGTCGTCCTTGGCGGGGCGCTGGACGTCGTCGTAGTACGTCGTGCCGTCGACCGTGAGCGTGAAGGAGCCGATGCCCTTGATGCCGAAGGTGTGCGGGCCGGTGTCGCGCGGGGTGAAGGTGCCGGTCAGCTCGACGGTGTGCAGGGTGTCGTGGGTGACGCCCTCGGGGAGGTCGGAGCCCATCCACTGGATCAGCCCGTTCGGCGCCGACCCCGTGCCGATGACGTTCCCGTCCGCGTCCCGGCAGACGGCGCGCAGCTCGAAGCCCTTGTCGGCGACGCCGAGTTCGGTGTTCGGGTCGGCGCCGACGGCGTAGCTGACGGCGCCCTCGGGGAGGGCGGCGGTGAGACCGTCGAGTGGGGAGACGATGCGGTCGGGGAAGACGGTGGCGGAGCCGCCGCCGAGGACGCGGGCGTCGCGGGCGGCGGCGCCGATGAGGGCGACCGTGCCGTTCGGCCGCAGCGGGAGGGCGCCCTGGTTGCGGACCAGGACGAAGGAGCGGTGGGCGATCTCGCGGGCCAGTGCGGTGCCGTCGACGGCGTCGGGCAGGTCGGTGACGACCGGTTCGGCGCCGCGCAGGATGCCGACGCGGGCGGCCAGCCGGAGCACATTGCGTACGGCGTCGTCGACCTTGGCCTCGGCCACCTTGCCGTCTCGGACGGCCTGGGCGAGGGGTTCGCCGTAGACGGTCAGCGGGCCGGGCATGGCGACGTCGAGGCCGCCCTCGATGGCGGCGACGGTGTTGCGGGCTGCCGTCCAGTCGGAGACGTTGTAGCCGTCGAAGCCCCACTCGCCGCGCAGGACCTCGTTCACGAGGTGGTGGTGCTCGGTCATGGTCGTGCCGTTGACCGTGTTGTAGGCGGTCATGATGCCCCAGGGGTGGGCGTTCTCGACGATGATCTCGAAGGGCGCCAGGTACAGCTCGCGCAGGGCGCGTTCGCTCACGGTGTTGTTCACGGTGAAGCGCTCGGTCTCGGCGTCGTTGGCGACGAAGTGCTTGACGGTGGTGCCGACGCCGCCGGACTGGACGCCGCTCACATAGCCCGCGCCGATCACCCCCGTCAGATACGGGTCCTCGCTGTACGCCTCGAAGTGCCGGCCGCCGAGCGGGGAGCGATGCAGATTGACGGTCGGGGCGAGCAGCACATGGACGCCCTTGCGGCGGGCCTCTTGAGCGAGCAACACCCCTGCCCTGCGGGCGAGTTCGGGGTCCCAGGTGGCGGCGAGGGCGGTGGGTGAGGGCAGCGCGACGGACGGGTCGTCGGCGGTCCAGCGGACACCCCGGACGCCGATCGGGCCGTCGGACATGACAAGGGAGGGCAGGCCGATCTCGGGGAGCGCGGGCAGGGTCCAGGTGTCCTGGCCGGAGAGCAGCCGCGCCTTCGCGTCGAGGTCGAGCCGGGCGAGAGCGGCCTCGACGACCGCCTCGCGTGCTGCGTCGGCCTGGGTGCGGGTTCCCGCCATCGCGGTGCCTCCTCGTTGAGTCCGGGCGTGTCTCCATCCTTCCTCGGCACCTGCGAAGGCCTCGAAACCGCAACCATCAATTGAGGAACCCCCCACGGCGAGCAACCACGTCCGCGAGAGCGGCGGCGGTTTAGCCGCAAAAAGGGGCGCGCCGTGCCGAGATCGTCCGGGCGGCGCTGGAGGTGATCGCCGAGCGCGGTTACCGGGGGGCGAGCATGGGCGCGGTCGCGGAGCGGGTCGGGCTCACCCAGCAGGGGCTGCTGCACTACTTCCCGACCAAGGACGCGCTGCTCGTCGCCGTGCTCCAGGAGCGGGACCAGTGGGACGCCGTGCCCGACACCCGGTGGCGGGTCGACCTGCTCGCCTCACTCGTCGAGTACAACGCGATGCGCCCCGCGATCATCCAGACCTTCTCGGCGCTGCTCGGCGAGAGCGTAACGGAGGGGCACCCGGCGCGCGAGTACTTCACCGAGCGTTACACGCGCGTGCGGGCGAGCATGGCGAAGGTCCTGCGCGCCGAGTACGGCGACCGGCTCCCGAACGGGCTGACGCCGGAGCGTACGGCTCCGTTGCTGGTCGCCGTGATGGACGGGTTGCAGTACCAGTGGCTCCTGGACCCCGAGTCGGTGGACATGCCGGGGGCGTTCCGCGACTTCCTCAGGCTGCTGGGCGAGAGCCCGACGGATCCGGACTGACGGCGGCGGGGGCCTCCGGCCGGGGGTGTCGGGCGGGCCGTGCCGGTCGCGCCCCCCCCCTCGTGGGCCATGGCGTAGACCACTCCCGCCACGCGATACTTCCCGCGTCCCGCACCACGCACGCACTGCTCACCCCCCACCGTGACGGAAGGACCGGAACTCCCTTGAATTCCATACGTGTTCGGATCGGCGTCCTCGGCCTCGCCCTGCTGGCCGGCTTCTCGGCCCCGACGACCGGGGCGGCCGCCGCCGAGACGGCGCCCACGCCGACCGTCGAGGAACAGCGCCTCGACAAGGCGGTCCCGCAGGAGATCCTGCGCCGCTCCGGATTCGACGCCGCCACGGCGGAGTTCGCCCGTGACCTCGGTGCCGCGCGCTCCTACGCGCAGGCCCGCCTCGTCGTCGTACGCGAGGGGTCGGCGCTGTGGCGGCGGGCCGTCGACCGGGTGCAGGGCCGGGGACCGGCGGGCGGTGATCTGAGCCGGGGCGACGATCGGCCGTTGTACTGGGCGCGGTTGTCGATGACGCGGGAGGTGCGGACCTGGGAGCCGGGGTTCGGGTTGAGTGACGGTCAGCGGGGGGCGCTGCTGGACGCGTTGGAGCGGGGCTCGCGCGGGCAGGGGGACATTCGCTACCCGCACGGCAGCGAAGGGATCAAGGGGGGCAAGGGGACTGAGGGAGGCACGGGGATCAAGCGGGTCCTTGTCACCGGGTTCGATCCCTTCACCCTCGACCGGGACATCCGTATCTCCAACCCGTCCGGGGCCACCGCGCTCGCCCTCGACGGCACGGTGATCGAGACGGCGGACGGGCCTGCGCGGGTGGAGACCGCCGTGTTCCCCGTGCGGTGGCAGGACTTCGCGGAGGGGACGGTGGAGCGGACGCTTCGGCCGTATCTGAAGCAGGTCGATCTGTTCACGACCGTGAGCCAGGGGCGGGTCGGGAGGTTCGACATCGAGCGGACCAACGGGGCCTGGCGGGGTGGTTTCCCCGACAACGAGAACGTCTCGCGTACCGAGACCGTGCCGGTCGCCGATCCGGCCTCGCAGCCGCAGTGGACGTCGACGACGCTGCCGTACGCGTCGATCGTCGCCGCGAGCACCGGGCGGTTTCCCGTGTACGACAACACGAGCGTGACCGAGATTCCGGCGGGCGGGACGGAGGCGGTCGTGCGGCCGGGCGGGCCGACGGCGGGGTCCACCGCGCGGGCCGGGGGTGGTGGGGACTATCTCTCCAACGAGATCGCCTACCGGGCCACGCTGCTGCGGGATCGGCTGGGGCTGCACGATGCGTTGCCGGGTGGGCATGTGCACACGCCTGTGCTGCAGTTCGGGGTGGGGAACACGGATCCGGCTACGGGGGTGGTGACGGATCCGGAGTTCGTGCGGAATCGGGGGGACATCGTGGGGCAGGTGCGGGCGATTGTGGCGACGGCGGTGGGTGCGGCGTCGGGGTCGTAGGTGCGCGGGGGTGGTGTGGGCGTCGAGAGGTTTTCGCCCCCGCCGCCCCTACCCGTCCCGTCCCCGGGGGCTGCCGCCCCCGGACCCCCGCTTCGGCCCCGAAAGGGCCTCGTCCTCAAACGCCGGACAGGCTGAGTAACGTGGCCGGCGTCGGGAGTGATCGCCCTGCCTCGCCCGTCCTCAAACGCCGGACGCGCTGAAATTGCCTGGACCGGCATCTGGAAGCGAACGCCCCTCCTGCCCGTCCTGCCCCTCCTTGGTCTCCTCCCCCATCAGCTCCCGCGCCATCAGCGTCGCCCCGGCCACCGCCCCCGGCATCAGGAACACCGCGACGAACGGCACCAGGAAGGCCGCGGCGAGGGGCGTGCCGAAGCCCCAGATCAGGGGCTTTCGGGAGCGGAGGAGGGTGAGGCGGTCGCGGGCTTCCACTCGGCGGCGTTGTAGGGCGACCGCCGTGAGTTCCTCGGTGAGGAAGAAGCCGGTGACGATGACGCCGACGACCGGTACGACCGTCTGGCCGATGACCGGGATGAAGCCGAGGGCGAAGAGCAGCACGCCCCAGACCGCGGCGCGCAGCACGATGCGCAGGCTGTCGCGGCCCGAGATCCACAGCTCGCGCCAGAGCGGCAGGCCGGACTCGGGGGCCGTGCCGTCGGGGGAGACGTCCCGGTCGACCTTCTCGGAGAGGTTCTCGTAGAAGGGCTGGCCGATCAGGAGCGTCACGGCGGTGAAGGTGACGACCGAGAGGAGCAGGCCCAGGACGAACAGGACGGCCGTGAGGAAGCCACGGAACAGGCCCTGCCAGGGGCTCGACCAGTCGTCGGCGAACGGCGTCGACCAGGCCACGAAGTCCTGGCCCCAGAGCGCGAGCGCGACCAGCGCGGCCGCGTAGAGCACCAGGGTGATCAGGCCCGGGATCAGCCCGAAGCCGTACTGCTTGCCGTGCCGGGCCACCCATCGCTGGCCCTTGAGGAGATATCTGAAACCGGCACCAAGATCGCGCATGGGGGAACTCTAGTCGGGGCGTGTCACACGGGAGTCACGGTCGTTTCGGAGCCCGGTCACCGGTGACCGGCCACCGCCTCACGCGGGAGTGACCGCCACCACCACCCCCTGCTCCGCCGCCGGACTCACCGCCGCCGACACCCGTACCGCCACCTCCCGTGCCACCCGCCCCGCGCGCGACGCCCCGGTCAGCAGGAGGGGCTGCAGGCGTTCCAGGGCGGCCACCAGGAACTCCTCGCCGGCGATCAGGGCCGGGCGGGCCGCCTTCGTGGTCGCCGCCGCTGCCTCCGTGAGGTCGGCGAGGGGTGGGAGGGTCGCCCGGACGACGTTCGCGCCTGCGGCGGCCGCGCGTTCGGCCAGGGCCACCTGGAGGGGCATCAGCGGGGCGAGAGCGGCCGTCAACGCCTCGGCCATGCGGCGGAGTTCCGGGGACGACTCGCGCAGTACCTCGGCCGCGGAGCGCAGCAGCGGGGTCAGGGCCAGCAGCACACCCGCCGCCACGCCCGCCGTCGCCGGGAGGAGGGGCGAGGTCGCCTCGACCAACTCGCCGAGTGCCGCCGCGAACTCCTCGACCGCCGGCTCCACCGCGTCCAGCACCGGCAGCAGGCTGTCGCCCAGCGCCGTGAGCAGGGCGTGCGCCGGTTCGCTCACCGGGTGGACCGCCAGGGGCGCGCCGCTGGTGCCGAGGCGGGTGAGGGTCTCGACTATGCGGTAGAACGCCTCCTGGGCCTGCGGCGACGCGCTCGCCTCGGCCAGTTCGGCGGTGGTCTGCCGCAGTACGCGCAGGACCTCGGCGCCGGAACCGTCTCTGGGGTCGAAGGTGTTGATCGCGATACGGGTGATGTTCCCGGCCGTGTCCAGGAGTTGGCCCGTGATGTCGGTCGTGCTGCGTGCCATGCGGAGTACGTCGTCCCTGCTGGGGAGGATGGGGAGCGTGGGGATCGTGGCCATGAGGGCTCTCCTCGTCGTTGAGCCGTTGGTCCTGCCGCCGCCTGTGCCACTCACAGCATGCCGCCTCCGGATGCCCCCATATGGGCCGTCCGAGGCATCCGTGACGCCAACTCCCTCTTGTTGCCGTTGAGTCGAACAGGTAGACCTCGCCGTACCGATCTTTGGAACCTCAGAAGGAGGTACGCGTGCGCACGACGAGAACCGTTCCTGCGAGACCCGTTCTGATCACCACCCTCGCCCTCGCCACGGCCGGCTCCCTGCTGCTCACCCCGCACGCCGCCGTCGCCCGGCCCGAACCCCCGCACCGCGAGGCCGCGCTCGACCGGCACGCGGCTCTGACGCCCACGAGCGCCGCCCAGCGGGCCCTGACCGGCGCCGGTGCCGCCTCCGAGGCGATCGGTGACGACAGCCGCGGCTATCCCCGCCGCCAGGTCCTCACCCCGGACCCCGAGAACCCGGCCGACAAGTCGATCAAGCTGGGCCTCACCCCGTACCACGCCATCGCGCCGAAGCTGAACGCCCTCCAGGCCCTCGGCGACCGGGTGAGCGTCGAGGTCGCGGGCCGCTCGGCCGGCGGGCACCGGCTCTATCTCGTCACCGTCACCGCCCCGGAGACGGCCCGTCAGACCCGCGCCCAGGCGAGGATGCGCGAGCTCATCGAGAGCGCTCCCGCCCTCGCCGCCAAGTCCCCGGAGATCAAGAAGGCGTACAAAGCCCCCGTCTTCTTCAACAACAACATCCACGGCAACGAGTGGGAGGGCACCGACGCCTCCCTCAAGCTCATCGAGCGGCTCGCCAAAGCCGACGACGGCAGGACGCGCGATCTGCTCGCCCACAGCCGCCTCTACTTCAACATCACCGCCAATCCGGACGGCCGTATCGCGGGCACGCGGACGAATGCCAACGGCTTCGACATGAACCGGGACTTCGTGACCGCCTCGCAGCCCGAGGTGCGGGCGATGCGGCAGATCCAGATCGACAAGCAGCCGGCCGTCATGCTCGACCTGCACGGCTATGTCAACGGCACCCTCATCGAGCCCACCACTCCCCCGCACGGCGAGAACTACGAGTACGACCTCTTCCTGAAGAACACCTACGCCAACGCCCTCGGCATGGAGGCCGCCGTCAACGGCCTCGGATACACGCCCGCGAAGGACGGCGTCGAGCCCGCGCAGATCCCGTTCCGGGACCAGGAGGAGGGCTGGGACGACTGGCCGCCGATCTTCACCCCGCAGTACGCGGCCTTCCACGGCACGGTCGCCGCGCACACGGTGGAGATCCCGATGGCGGTGAACAACGAGGAGTACGACACCCTGCCCACCGCCGAGCTGCGCCGCCGGTCCGCGATCAACGTGGACGTCGCCGGAGCCGCCCTGCGCGCCACCCTCGACTTCGTGCAGACGAGGCGCACCTCGCTGGTCGCCGACCAGATCGAGGTCTTCCGGCGGGGAGCCGCGGGCGCCGCGCAGGTGCCGGTGTCCGAGGAGACCGTCCCGGGCGTCCCCGGCATCGGCCCCGAGGACGTCTACACGACCCGCTTCCCCCGCGCGTACGTCATCCCGGCCGCAACCGGCACAGGCGCCCAGCGCTCCGCCACCGCCGCCGCCCGGCTCGTCGACCATCTCCTCGCCAATGACGTCAGGGTCACCCGCGCGGCACACTCCTTCCGGCTCGGCGGCAGGACGTACGCCAAGGGGTCGTACGTCGTCGACATGCGCCAGCCCAAGCGCGGGCTCGCGAACGTGCTGCTCGCGGACGGGCGGGACATCAGCGACAAGGTCTCGGTGATGTACGACATCTCGGGCTGGAGCCTCGGCCGGCTGTGGGGCGCGTCCGTCGGAACGCTGCCGGGTGTGCCGTACGGCGTCCTGCGTCCCGTCCGTGCGGCGGCCCCCGTCGCCTACGTCGCCCCGCGCGGTGACCTGCGGCTGCGGCTCGACGACCCGAACGAGATCGCCGCTCTCAACTCGCTGCTGCGCAAGGGCGTCGAGGCGCGCCGCGCCGCCGACGGCAGTGCGATCGTGCCGGGCTCGGCGCGGCGCCAGGCCGCGGAGGCCGCCCGTACGTATGACGTCGTCTTCCAGGCGACCAAGCTCACCGGCACCGCCCCGCTGCACCGCACCCGTGTCGCCGCCGCCGTCACGTCGGGTGAGCTGTTCGCGCTGCGGGAGATGAACTTCGAGGTCACGCCGGTCTCGACGGACGTGTTGAACGCCGGGTTCGACTGGTCGTCGGTGGACGTGCTGTTCGTGTCGACGGGGCTCGATCACGGCGATCTGACGCCCGGCGCCCTTACCGCCCTCGACGCCTTCCTCGACCGGCATGGTCTGGTCGGCCGTGGTGCCACAGGTGCCGGGCTCAGCTCGGCGACCGACCTGCTGGCCGCGAAGCCGGTCGAGGGCAACGGGGACGCCAACGGTGTGGTGCGGGTCGTGAACTCGCGCAGTGCTGTGATGTCCGGCGCCCCGGACCACGGCTTCGTGTACGCGCCGGTGTGGTTCACGGATCTCGGGCCCGCGGTCCGGGTGGAGCAGTCGTACGCGACCGGGAACCCGCTGGTCTCCGGGCACTGGCGGCCCTCGCAGGACGGCTCCGGCGGTCCGGCGGACGCGGCGGGGCAGGCCTCGGTGGTCAGCGGCCCGCGCGCGGTGCTCTTCGGCACCGAACCACTCTTCCGGGACCACCCGAAGGGGGAATTCGCGCAGGTGGGGCGGGCATTGTTCACCATGGCACTCGCAAGCGGCTCAGATTGAGGAGAGCGGATGACGCAAGGGATCCACGGCACCGTCGCGGACGGCTTCGCGGAGGTGCGCGAGGAGTTCGCCGCGTTCGTGGGGCGGGAACTCCCCGACTACGAGGGACAGTTGTGTGCCTACGTGCACGGCCGGAAGGTCGTCGACCTGTGGACCGGTGACGGCTGCGAGGCCGACTCCCTCTACGGCGTGTACTCCTCCACCAAGGGCGCCGCTCACCTCGTGGTCGCGCTCCTCGTGCAGGAGGGCACGCTGGAGCTGGACCGCAAGGTGACGTACTACTGGCCGGAGTTCGGGGTCGAGGGCAAGGGCGGCCTGACCCTGCGTGACCTGATCGCACACCGTGCGGGGCTGGTCGGCGTCGACGCCGGGTTCACCGGGGACGAGCTGGCCGACGACCAGGCCGTCGCCGAGCGGCTCGCGGACCAGCGGCCGTTCTGGCGCCCCGGCACGGCCTACGGCTACCACGCGTTCACCATCGGCGCGCTCACCGGCGAGGTCGTACGACGGGCTACCGGGCGCAGGCTCCAGGAGGTGTACGAGGAGCGGGTGCGGGCGCCATACGGCCTCGACTTCCACCTCGGCCTCCCCGAGGAACTGGAGCCCCGCTACCGCCCGGTGCAGCCGATGGCCCCGACACCGGAGCAGCAGGCCGTACTGGACTCGGAGCCGACGGGTCCGCACACCCTGGCGTCGATCGCGTTCAACACCCATGTGCCGAATCCGGGCGAGCTGGCGGACTACCCCAACTCCCGCGCGGTGCGCGCGAAGGGGCCCGCGTCGGCGGGTGGGGTCGCGGCGGCGCGCGGGCTGGCCGGAATGTACGCGGCGACCATCAGTGAAGTGGACGGCCGCCCGCCGCTCCTGAAACCGGACACCATCGCCGAGGTCGGCCAGATCCACTCGACCGGCTACGACCTGGTGGCCCGCACGCACAAGTCCTTCGGCCTCGGCTTCCAGGCGGTCTCCGACTACGTGTACCCGTACCTGGGCGCCGGCGCCTTCGGCCACAGCGGAGCAGGCGGCTCCCAGGCCTTCGCGGACCCCCGCAGCGGCCTGACCTACGGCTACACCCGCCGCCGCTGCTCCTTCCCCGGCGGGGCGGCCCCGGAGAACGTACGGCTGGTGAGGGCAGCGCATCGGGCGGCGCTGGCGAGCTGAGCACAGTGCAGGCCCGGGGCCTGAGCTGAAGGTGGACAAGAGCCAAGAGCAACGGCCCACCAACCTCGCTGGGCCGACGACACCGGCATGCGGCGCCCCGGAGGCGACCGAGCCATCAGCGCAAAGGCCGCACCCCACGTCCAGGGGTGCGGCCTCCGCTGTGTGCAACGAGCGGTGTCAGACCAGCGTCACGCTGATGTTGCCGCGCGTCGCCTTCGAGTACGGGCAGACCTGGTGGGCCTTCTCAAGCAGGTCCCGGGCAGTCTGCGCGTCGACGTTCGGGATCTGTGCCGAGATCTCCACGATGATCCCGAAACCGTCGTCGTTCTTGCCGATGCCGACCTTCGCGGTCACCGTCGAGCCGGAGATGTCGGCCTGCTCCTGGCGGGCGACCACGCCCAGGGCGCCCTGGAAGCAGGCGCTGTAGCCGGCCGCGAACAGCTGCTCCGGGTTGGTGCCGGCGCCGCTGCCGCCCATCTCCTTGGGCGGGTTGACGACGACGTCGAGCTTGCCGTCGTCGGTGGCGACCCGGCCGTCGCGGCCGTTCTCGGCGGTGGCTACAGCGGTGTAGAGGACGTCGGTCTGCTGGATGGACATGCGGTGTCTTCTCCTCCTCGGTCCGCCGCGCGACTCGCGCCCACGATCGACGACGGTTTCGGAAAGAAGTTACCGCATACCGGAAAGCCGCAGAAGGCCAGGAGGAGACCGGTCGATGACCTCAGAGCTTGACGATCATCTTTCCGGTGTTGTCGCCGCGCAGAACCCCGAGGAACGCCTCCAGGTTGTTCTCGATGCCCTCGACGACCGTCTCGCGGTACTTGAGCTGACCCGAGGCGACCCAGGGGCCGACCTCCTGGACGAACTGGGGCTGGAGGTCGTAGTGGTCGCCGACGAGGAGGCCCTCGATGCGACCGCGGGTCGCGATGAGGCGGGCGAGGTTCTTCGGGCCGGGGGCGGGCTCGGTGTTGTTGTAGACCGAGATCATGCCGCAGATGGCGATCCGGCCGTGGAGGTTGAGCTGCCCGATGGCGGCCTCCAGGTGGTCGCCGCCGACGTTGTCGAAGTAGACGTCGATGCCGTCGGGGGCGGCCTCGCGCAGCTGCTCGTTCACCGAGCCGTTCTTGTAGTTGAACGCGGCGTCGAAGCCGTACTCCTCCACCAGGAGCTTGACCTTCTCGTCGGACCCGGCGGAGCCGATGACCCGGGAGGCGCCCTTGAGCTTGGCGATCTGGCCGACCTGGCTGCCGACGGCACCCGCGGCGCCGGACACGAAGACCGAGTCGCCCTCCTTGAAGGCGGCGGTGCGCAGGAGGCCGGCGTAGGCGGTGAGGCCGGTCATGCCGAGGACGCCGAGGTACGTGGAGAGCGGCGCCGCCTCCGGGTCGACCTTGACGGCGGTCTTCGCGTCCACCGCGGCGAACTCGCGCCAGCCGAAGAAGTGCAGGACGTGGTCGCCGACGGCGATGCCCTCGGCGTTGGACTCGACGACCTCACCCACCGCGCCGCCCTGCATGACCTTGCCGAGCTCGAAGGGGGCGACGTAGGACTTGGCCGCCGACATGCGGCCGCGCATGTACGGGTCGACGGAGAGGTACTTGTTCCGGACCAGCACCTGACCCTCGCCGGGGGCCGGCATCTCGGCCTCGACCAGGGCGAAGTCCTCGTCCTTGGGCCAGCCGACGGGGCGGGAGAGGAGGTGCCATTCGCGGTTGCTCATGGGGGGTGCGCCTTTCCGGTTCACGCTTCGCGGGTTCGCGCTTCGCAGCGCGTTTTTACTTCAGTACCTGAAACAACCATGCTCCTGAATATTTCATGATGTCAAGTAACGGGGTTACCCTGAGAGCATGGCCACTCCACAGAACACCCACCGCCCCGATGAGCTGACCCTTGAGGTCGTCGACCTCATCGGCTCGGTCGTGGCCCGCTACCACGAGGAGTACGACGAGGCCGCCGCCGACCACACCCTCACCGGCGCGCAGGCCCGGCTGCTGAGCCTGCTGTCGCTGGAGCCGCTGCCCATGCGGAAGCTGGCGCAGAAGCTGCGGTGCGAGCCGTCGAACGTGACCGGCATCGTGGACCGGCTGGAGTCCCGGGGCCTGGTGGAGCGCCGCCCGGACCCGGCGGACCGGCGGGTGAAGCTGGCGGCGGCCACCGAGGAGGGCCGTCGGGTGGCCCGCAGCCTGCGCGACTCCCTGCGGTTCGCCCGGGAACCCCTCGCGGGGCTGTCCGAGGAGGAACGGCAGGCGCTGCGGGATCTGCTGCGGCGGATGCTGGGCGCGGACCCGGGTCCGGTCTGACGGCTGAGGCGTCACTTGCGGGCTTCCTGGTCCGAGGCGAGGATCAGAGCGTGGGTGTGCTGCGTTCCCCCGGGGGCTAACCCCCGGACCCCCATGCTCGGGCATCCATAAGGTCTGTGATGGGCGTGATGTCGTACTCCGTCGGAGAGGGCCACGGCGATCCCAGCGTGACGGCGTTGGCCCCGAATGGCGATCCGGTGCTCGCCGCACGGCTCACCGTGCCGACGGTCCCCGGGACGTTCGTACGCCGGGAGCGGCTCGTCGAGCAGCTCACCGAGGGTGCGCGCAGTCCGCTGACGCTGGTCAACGGCCCTGCGGGGGCGGGCAAGACGCTGCTGGTCGCCGACTGGATCGCGGCCTGCGCGCCGGGGGACGTCGCCTGGCTGACGGTGGAGCCGGAGGACAGCGCGCCCGGCGTCTTCTGGGCCTACGTCCTGCATGCCTTCCGGCACCACGGGGTCGACCTCCCCGAGTCCATCGGCAGCCCGGCCCGCCCCGGCGAGGTGGACCACTCGCTGCTGGCCCGGCTCGCGGCCTGGCTGAACGGGCGGGAGACCCGGGTGGTCCTCGTCCTGGACGAGTTCGACCGGGTGGCCGGCTGCGCGGAGGTGGCAGACGGGCTCCAGTTCGTGCTGCGCCACGCCGGCGAGGGACTGCGCCTGGTGGTCATCAGCCGTACGGAGCCGCTGCTGCCGCTGCACCGCTATCGGGCCGCCGGTGAACTCGTCGACATCCGCGCCGACGACCTGGCCTTCCGCGCCGAGGAGACGGCCGCCCTGGTCGACCGGCACGGGCTGCCACTCTCGGCGGAGGCCGCGCGGGTGCTGACCGACCGCACCGGGGGCTGGGCGGCGGGGCTGCGGCTGTGCACCCTGGCCGCGCAGCGGGCCGGTGATCCGGAGAGCTTCCTGAAGGAGTTCGAGCCGGGGCACAGCACGGTCGCCGACTTCCTGCTGGGCGAGGTGCTGCGCGCCCACCCCGCCGAGACCCAGGACCTGCTGCTGCGCACCAGCATCCTGGAGGAGACGCACCCCGATCTGGCCAACGCCCTCACCGGGCGGGACGACGCGGAGCCGATCCTGGAGGAGTTGCAGCGGGCGAACGCGTTCGTCGAGCCCATCGGGCACTCGTGGTACCGGCTGCACCCGCTCTTCGCCGAGATCCTGCGGGTGCATCTGGGCGTCCGCCATCCCGGCCTGGAGCCCGAGCTGCACCGTACGGCCGCCCGGTGGCTGATCCGGGCGGGCCTGCTCGACGAGGCCCTGCCGCACGCGGCGGACGCGGGTGACTGGGAGCTGGCCGCCGCCGAGTTCATCGACCATCTGGCGATCGGCCGGCTGCTGACGGGGCTGGCCGCCGAGCGGCTGGACGGCCTGTTCGCCAGGATGGCGCCCGAGGCGTCCGGCCCCGCCCCCGACCTGGTGCGCGCGGCGCGGGAACTGGCCCGCCACGACGTCGACCGGGGTGTGATCTATCTGCGGCGTGCGGAGGAGCACCTGCCGGGCGGCGACGCGGCTGCGGTCCGGCTGAGCTGTGCGGTGCTGCGGGTGCTGGCCGCCCGGGTGGCGGGCTCGGCGGACCTGGCGGAGACGGCGGCGCGGGCCGCGGTGGAGGCGGAGCGCTCCCTGCCCGCCGACCGGCTGGAGCGGTGTCCGGAGCTGACGGCCCTCATGCTCACCGACCTCGGCTCGGCCCAGTTGTGGGCGGGCCGCTTCGACGCCGCCCGCGCCACGCTGTCCGACGCCGTCCGGTCCGCCCAGGGTCCCTCGACGGCCCTCCCCCGGCACGAGGCGCTCAGCCGGCTGGCACTGATCGACTTCCTGTACGGCCGTCCCGGCCGGGCCGAGACGCACGCCCGGGGCGCGATCGCGGAGGCGGAGCACTCGGGGCTGCCGCTGTCCGGCCGGACCGGGATGGCGCAGCTGGTGCTGGCCGCCGTAGCGATCGACCGCGACGATCTGGCGGATGCGCGGGGCCATCTCGATCTGGCGGCCGCGACCTCCGGTGCCGCCCGCGATCCCCTCGTGGCCGTGGAGCTGGCGATCCTGCGTTCCCGGCTGCTCTGCGCGCGCGGGGACGCGCGGTCGGCGCTCCTGGCCCTGGACGACATGGCGGAGCAGCCTCTGGTCTCCGTCGAGCCCTCCCCGTGGGTGAGCGACCGCATCGCCATGGCCACGGCCACGGTGCGGTTGGCCGACGGCGATCCGCGGGCCGCGGTGAAGGTCTTCGAGGAACAGCCGGCGCACGGCCCGGAGAGCCTGGTGGCCGAGGCCCGGGCGAGGGCGGCCGCGGGCGAGGGCGAACGGGCGCTGCGGATCCTCGACGCACTCCCCGACCAGCACGACCGGGGACCGGTCATCGACGTGTGGGCCCTGCTGACCCGCGCGCAGGCCGTCGACGCGCTCGGCGACTCCGCCACCGCGCAGAGCCTGCTGCTGAAGGCGCTGGCCGCCGCCCGCCCGCATCACCTGCGGCGACCGTTCCTGGAGGCCGGGCCGTGGGTCGGACGGCTGCTGCTCCAGCGGCCCGCGCTCGCCCGGGAGCACACCTGGCTGACCGACCGGCTCTCACGGCGGGCCGTCGACGGGCAGCGGCGGGAGCCGCGGGAGGAGTCGGCGAGCCCGCGCCCGGAGCCGCTCAGCGCGCGGGAGCGGGACGTCCTGGAGCGGTTGGCCCAGCTGATGTCGACCGAGGAGATCGCCGCCGATCTGCATCTGTCGGTCAACACGGTGAAGACCCACCTCAAGAGCATCTACCGCAAGCTCGCCGCCACCCGGCGTGGCGAGGCGGTCCGCCGGGCCCGCGAACTGGGGCTGCTCTGACGCGAGCGGAGCTGTTCCGAGCGCGTCCGCTTCGGCCCGGGCCTGTCACCTCGCTCGGGTGATGCCACCGGTCCCCCGGCCCCCCAGCATGAGGACATGCTCTACGAGATCCGCGTCGACGGGCAGATGTCGAACGAGCTGACCACGGCGTTCCCCGAGCTGGACAGCTTCGTCGTCCCTCATCAGACCGTGCTGTACGGCCAGGTCAACGACGAGGCGCATCTGTACGGCCTGTTGATTCGGTTCCAGTCGCTGGGCCTGCACATCGTGGAGTTCCGCCGGCTCCCGGAATGAGCGGCCGGCGGTCGCAGGCGTCGTACGGCTCACCCCGCGAGCACCTTCGCCTTGGCCCGCTCGTACTCGGCGTCGGTGATGTCGCCGTGGTCGTGCAGTCCGGCGAGCTTCGTCAGCTCGTCCACGTGGGTCGGCCCGGTCGCCGGGGCCCCGACCGCCGCCTCCTGGACGTAGGAGCGGAACTGCTCCTCCTGCCGCTGCATCTGGCGTACGTCGCGTTCGCCCATGCCGCGGCCTCGGGCGATGAGGTAGACGAAGATGCCGAGGAACGGCAGCACACAGACGAAGAGCGTCCAGCCCGCCTTGGCCCATCCGCTCAGCTCGTGGTCCCGGAAGATGTCACCGAAGACTCGGAACAGCATCACGAACCACAGGACCCACAGGAAGAACCAGAGCATGGTCAGGAACGCGTTGAGCAGCGGATAGTCGTCCACTGTTGCCTCCACATGCCGGCCGCCGTGGCGCCACGGCGGTACTCGGAGCCTGATGTGTCCACGCTGCGCCTGCCGGGCGCGGAGGGCATCACCCGGAGCGGGTGGGGTGCCGCCCTCCGGGGCACGGCGCGGCGGGAGTCCCGCTCGGGCCCGCCGCAAGCCCGCCGCCGGAGAGCTCACCTGTCAGGGGTGAAGCCCCCTCGCGGGCGCTCCCGAACGATGAGGGTGAGCCGTTTCAGCGGTGATCCTGATCACCGGGTACCTGGCGCCCCGGCGGCGGTCGGAGGCGACGACGGTGAGTGACACCGACCTGGAGCAGCGGTCGCACAGCGGGCACGGAAGCGTCCTCGCCGCTCTCGCACTGGCCCAGTTCATCTGCAGCTTCGCCGGCTCCAACATGAACGTGATGATCAACGACATCAGCGAGGACCTGGACACCACCGTGCAGGGCGTGCAGGTGTCGATCACGCTCTTCCTGCTGGTCATGGCCGCGCTGATGATCCCCGGCGGCAAGCTCACCGACCTCTACGGCCGTAAACGCTGCTTCCTGGCGGGCCTGGTCGTCTACGCCGTCGGCGCCCTGCTGTGCGCCGTCGCCCCGGGCCTCGGCGTGCTGATCCTCGGCAACTCGATCCTGGAGGGCATCGGCACCGCCCTGCTCATCCCTCCCGTCTACATCCTCGCCACGCTCCTCTACCCGGACATGACGTCCCGGGCCCGTGCCTTCGGAGTGATCATGGGGCTGGGCGGCATCGGGGCAGCTGCCGGACCGCTGATCGGCGGACTCATCACCACGGGGATCAGCTGGCGGGCGGCCTTCGTCTTCCAGGCGCTGGTCATCGCGGTGATCGTCGTCCTCAGCCGCGGGATCGAGGACCCGCTGCCCCCGGATCCGAGCCGCTCCTTCGACACCGTCGGGGCGGTCCTCTCCGCCGCCGGCCTGGTCCTGATCGTGATGGGCATCCTGGCGGCGGACAACAACGTGTGGCTGATGATCGGCATGATCGCCGCGGGCGCCCCCGTGCTGTGGTGGTTCTTCCGCCGGACCCGCGCCGAGGAGGCGTCCGGCCGGGAGCCGCTGCTGTCCCTCAGCCTGTTCCGCAACCGCACGTCCAACCTCGGACTCGTCACCCA
This sequence comes from Streptomyces sp. NPDC051738, assembly GCF_044453205.1. NCBI lineage: Bacteria > Bacillati > Actinomycetota > Actinomycetes > Kitasatosporales > Streptomycetaceae > Streptomyces > Streptomyces sp. NPDC051738. The sequence goes on from NZ_JBITCM010000025.1 coordinate 69,608, forward strand.
GAACGTCCAGTGGCTGCTGCTCATGGGCACGTCGTTCACGGTGGCCGCCTACCTCCAGGTCGTCCGCGGCTACAACGCCATCGAGACCGGGGTCATCTTCACGGCCGCCACGCTCGGGTTGCTCGCCTCGTCCCTGGCCGCCGAGCGCCTCGCCCGCCTGCGGCCGCAGCGCACGCTCATCATCAGCGGCTTCTTCCTGGCCATCGTCGGCATCGCGGTCCTGATCGCCCTGGCCGGCAGCTTCACCAACCCCTGGGTCTACGCCCCCGGGCTCCTGCTGATCGGGCTCGGCCTGGGCGTGATGCTCACCCCGTCGGTCAACGTCGTCCAGTCGAGCTTCCCCGAGGAGCAGCAGGGCGAGATCTCCGGCCTGTCCCGCAGCGTGTCCAACCTCGGCTCGTCCTTCGGTACGGCGATCGCGGGCACGATCCTCATCTCCGGACTCACCCGCGGCGCCTACGCCGTCGCGCTGATCACCCTGGGAGCCTTGGGCATCGCCGGCCTCGTCGCCGCGGAACTGCTGCCGCGGGAACCGCAAGCGAACGGCGCGCCCTCGGCATCGGCCGAGGACGCGCCCTGACTGCGCGTCGGGGATATGGCAGCGGCTCTCAGCCGGCCAGCACCTTGGACTTGGCCTGCTCGTACTCACCGTCGGTGATGGCGCCCTGGTCGTGCAGCGCGGCCAGCCTGCCCAGCTCGTCCGCCTTGGCGCCCGGCGCCTTCGGGGCCGGTGCTGCGGCCTCCTGGACGTAGGCGCGGAACGCCCGCTCGCGGTCCCGGGCGTGGCGCAGTTCGCGCTCGCCCATGCCGCGCCCGCGGGCGACCAGGTAGACGAAGACGCCGAGGAACGGAAGCGCGCACACCATCAGCGTCCAGCCCGCCTTCCCCCAGCCGCTGAGCGTGTCGTCCCGGAAGATGTCCACGACCACGCGGACCAGCAGCATGATCCACATGACCCACAGGAAGAACCAGAGCATGGTGAGGAAGACGTCGAGCAGGGGGTAGTCCATGGTCGCCTCCGGCGGCAGGTGGGATCCCGAGGCCTTCACGGTGCGCCGGGCCGTTCCGTCCGGCATCACCCCTCACGGGTGGCCGACGACGTCCCGACCCGGCAGCAGGCCGCGAGCAGCGCGTTGCCCGGGTCCTAGCCCAGTGGGTCCCGCTTCACCACGCACAGCGCCCAGATGATGAACGCGTACAGCGCGATCAGTGTGAGCGACCAGACCGGGTAGTACGGGATGGACAGGAAGTTGGCGATGATCAGCAGGGCCGCGATGCCGACGCCGACAACCCTCGCCCACGGCTTGGCCGCGAACAGACCGAAGCTCACGACCACGGCGATGGCCCCGAACAGCAGGTGGATCCAGCCCCAGCTGGTCAGGTCGAACTTGAAGACGTAGTTGGGGGTGGAGACGTACACGTCGTCCTCGGCGATCGCCATGATCCCGCGGAAGACGTCGAGGATCCCGGAGATGAACAGCATCACTCCGGCGAACAGCGTCAGGCCGCTTGCGGCCGCCTGCGTCCCCGCACGCTGCTGGGGACGAGCGCTGGTGGCCATGGCCGGCCTCCTTTCCTCACCGGGCTGCGGCGCGCAGCCGTACACCACCGAGCCTGATCCACGACGGCCGCGCCCGTCGTCACCCTCGAAGGGTGAGGACGCGCCGGGCGCCGCCCTGCTGCCATGGATCACTGGGACCCGGGCGCCGGGGCCCGAGGAGGTCGACGCGATGAGCGGTGGTGCCTGGGCGGGGCTGGCGGTGGCGGGTGTCACCGCCGCCTACGCCCTCGGATCGCGTCGGCTGTCGGGCACGCCGGCCACGTCGGCGATCGTGTTCACGGGGAGCGGCCTGCTCATCGGTCCCGCCCTCCTCGACGTCGTGGACATCGAGCACTACGCCGCCCCGATCACGGCTCTGATGGAAGCCGCCCTGACCCTGGTCCTGTTCACCGACGCCATGGCCGTCCGGCGTCGCGACCTTGATACGGGCGGCTTCATGCCCGGCCGGCTGCTCGGCATCGGCCTCCCGCTCTCCATCGCCGCGGGCTGGCTGCTGGCGTGGCCGCTGCTGCCCGGGCTGACCGTGTGGGAGCTGGCCCTGGTGGCTGCGATCCTCGCGCCGACCGACGCCGCCGTGGGCAAGACGGCCGTGTCCGAGCCCTCCGTGCCGCCGCTCGTCCGCCACGGTCTCAACGTGGAGAGCGGCCTGAACGACGGCCTGATCCTGCCGTTCTTCATCGTCTTCGCCGCCGGCGTCCCCGGCACGTCCTATGCCCAGGAAGGCATCGCGGGCGCCTTCTGGCGCTCCCTGCTGCTCAGCACCGCCCTGGGCCTGCTGGCCGGCGACCTCGGCGGGCGGCTGCTGCGGGCGGCCCGGGCGCGCGGCTGGATCGCCCGGGACTGGGCGCAGGTGTATGTGCTCGGGGTCGCCGTATCCGCGTATGAACTGGCCGTGCTCACCGAGGGCAGCGGCTTCATCGCGGCCTGGGTCGCCGGATTCGCCTTCGGACACGCCGTGCGGCGCCACCAGCCCGTCGGCATGCCGCAGGGCCCGGACCGCACGCCCGAGTTCGCCGAAATCCTCGGCGGGCTGCTGGCAGCGATCAGCGTGATGGTCTTCGGGGCGGTGCTGCTCGGCCCGGCACTGCAGCACCTGACCTGGGAGATCGTCCTGTACGCCGGGCTCAGCCTGACGGTCGTACGGATGCTCCCCGTGGCCGTCGCCTTGGCCGGGAGCGGCCTGCGGTGGCCGACGGTGGCTTACATCGGCTGGTTCGGGCCGCGCGGTCTCGCCTCCATCGTCCTGGCGCTGCTCGTGGTCGAGGAGCATGTGCCGGGAGCCGAGACGCTGGGCCGGGTGGTCGCCGTCACCGTCGCCCTCAGCATCCTGCTGGAGGGTGTCTCGGCCGCGCCGCTCGCCAAGTGGTACGGCCGCTGGTATGCGCGTGCCTCGGCCGCCGCCGGTGGGCGCGGGTTGCGGGAAGGGGCGTCCGTGCCGGAAGGGGCCGGTGTCACGCCGTCAGGTCGGTCCGGGCCATGACGCGTCCTTCGGCCACCGCGTCGGTGAGCGCCTGGTGGTCGCGTTCGTTCTGGTCGGCGTAGGACCGGGCGAACTCCACCAGGGCCCGGTCGAAGCCGTCGCCGCGGCCGAGGTAGGCGGCGATGGCGATCGGGTCGCCCGAGCGGGCGTGGGACCGGGCCAGCGAGGCGCCGCACAGCCGGGCGAAGAGACCCAGCGTGCCGGCGTCCATGGTCTCGGGGCGGGCGATGCCCTTCCAGTCCCGCAACTGCCGTACGTAGAAGTCGCGTTCACGGCCGTCGAACCCCGTGACGTGCTGCCAGCCGAGGAAGATGTCGCTGGCGGCCTGCATGAGCCGCTGCCCGGCCACCACCCGCTCGCCCTGGTTCTCGTAGGGGCTTGCACCGCAGTAGGGGGCGAGGACCGAGGTGCCCGCCTCCTTGGCCTGGAGGAGGAGCGGGTCCTGGTCGTCGCGGCCGAGCAGCAGGATGATCCAGCAGCGGGTGCCGACGCTGCCCACGCCGACGACCTTGCGCGCCATGTCGGTCACGTGGAACCGGCGCAGCAGATGCCGCCGCTCCGTCGACAGGGTGTGGGTGTACTCGGTGACCAGGTCCCGCAGGTTCTGCGTCAGTTCCTCGCCCTCCGTGCCTGGCATCAGTTCGGCGAGGGGGGTGATCAACGGGGGATCCGAGATGATCCGGTGGGTGCCGTCCACGACCCGGGTCAGCTTGGCGGCCGCCTGGAGGCTGGTGCGGGTACGGGCCTTCGCCGCCGCCTGGGAGACCCGCTGCCTGTCCTCCTTGCCCGGCCGTTCGGGCAGCAGCGCCGTGAGCTGGTCCAGGTCGTCCCGCGCGTACCAGATGTCGAGGGTGCGCAGCTCGGCGAACTCCCGCATGCGCTCGCGGTAGCCCTGCACTCCGGCCCGCACGAGGGTGTCGCACTGCTTCGCCGGGAACCCGTTGGCCCGGCCGGCGATCACCAGGCTCGCGGAGAGCCGCTTGACGTCCCACTCGAAGGGGCCGGGCAGGGTCTCGTCGAAGTCGTTGATGTCGAAGACGAGATGGCGCTCCGGGGAGGCGAGGAGCCGGAAGTTCAGCAGGTGCGCGTCGCCGCACAGCTGGACGTACAGCCCGGTGTGCGGTCCGGCGCCGAGGTCGGACGCCATGATCGACGCGGCTCCCCGGTAGAAGCGGAACGGCGATTCGAGCATCCGGCCGTAGCGGACGGGGACCAGTTCGGGGACGCGGTCGGCGGACTGCCGCTCGATGATGTCGACGGGGTCCGGCCGTTTCTCGTCGGGCTCGTAGGCGGCGTGGGCGGAACGCGGCATGTGCGCGCGTGCCTCCTTGCCGAGTGCCGCGCGCTCGGCCGGGGAGAGCGGGCCGCTGCTCATCGCGGAGAACGGATCGTCCTGCGTCGGGGAACTCGGAGCGTCGTGCATCGTGGCCATGACCGGACCTCCTTGCCCGCAGGGTCACAGCCGGGCGCCCCCGGCCGGATCACCCGTAACAGGTGATGTGGGGCCGGGGTCCGGGCGGTGGGATGCCCCCGTGGGCGGTACGCGGATGCCCGCGCGGACGTCCGGCACGGCCGGTCGTCCCGATGCGGCGGCACAGCGGTGGGCGGCGCGCCTGGCACTCCTGGTCGCGGTCGGCGCGGTCGCCCTGCTGCTGGCCGCCGCCGGAGTCAGGAGCCTCGGGCTGCTGGCCGTCGGCCTGGCCGGGCTCGTCGCCACCGCGGCCGCGCTGTGGTGGGCCCTCTCCCGACGCGGCCTGGCCCGGGCGCTGGCCGCCGCCCTCGCCGCGCTGCTGCCGCTGGCGGTGCTGCTGAACTACGCGGCGGTGGGCCTGCTGTGGGCAGCGCTGTCCGCCCTCGCGCTGTGGCTCGCGGCGATGCTGATCGGGCGGGCCGCCCTCGCCGCGGACGCCGGGCGGAGCGGCCCCCGGGAGCATCCGACCCCGGCGCCCGCCGCACCGTTCCTGATCATGAATCCGCGCTCAGGGGGCGGAAAGGTCGGCAGATTCGACCTCGTGGCCAAGGCGCGGGCACTGGGCGCCGAGGTCGCCGTACTCGATCCGGCCCACCCGCAGGACGTCGCCGAGCTCGCCCGAGGGGGCGTGGCGCGGGGCGCGGATCTGCTGGGGGTCGCCGGGGGCGACGGCACGCAGGCGCTGGTGGCGGGTGTGGCGGCGCGGCACGGGCTGCCGTTCGTGGTGATCTCCGCCGGCACCCGCAACCACTTCGCCATGGACCTCGGCCTCGACCGGGCCGACCCGTCGACCTGCCTCGACGCCCTCACCGACGGGGTCGAACTCCGCATCGACCTGGGCCTCATCGGTGAGCGCGTCTTCGTCAACAACGCGTCCTTCGGCGTGTACGCGGCGGTCGTGCAGAGCCCCGCCTACCGCGACGACAAGGTGCACACCATCCTCCGGGAGCTTCCGGACCTGCTGACCCATCAGGTCGGGCCACGCCTGACCGTCCGCGCGGGCGACGTGCTCATGGACGCTCCCCAAGGGGTCCTGATCAGCAACAACGCCTACCAGCTCGGCGACGCCGCCGGACTCGGCCGCCGTCCCCGGCTGGACTCCGGGGTCCTGGGCGTGGCCGGCGTCAAGGTCGACAACGCGGCTCAGGCGGCCGGGCTGCTGCGGGGCCGGCAGGCGCGCGGGCTCACCCTGCTGGCCGAGACCGAGGTGGTGGTCGACTCCGACGCCCCCGACATCCCGGTCGGCGTCGACGGCGAGGCCCTCCTGCTGCCCACGCCGGTCACCTGCCGTATCTCACCCGGCGCCCTGCGCGTGCGGGTGCCGCGCAAGCGGCCCGGAGTGCCCGGGGCGAAGCCGCGGATGGACTGGCGGAGCCTGGGGCGGCTGGCGTTCCCCCGGTCCCGTCCCGCCGGTCGTCCCGCCGACCCTCGCACCCCCTGAGATTCGCGAAGGCGAACGAGTCAGGTGCACCACCGACGGATCAGGTACACCGCCAACGGGTCAGGTGCACCACCAGAGGAACCGGTTGCAGGTCTCCGACGGCGACGGGTCCGGGGTCGGGTCCGACGTGGTCGGGTCCGCCGTCGGCTCCTGGGTCTGCGGATCGGAGGTGGCCGTGGGGCCCGGGTCGGAGGAACCGGAACCGCCGCCGCCCGTCGTCGCCGACTGGGAGTTTTCGTCGGGGGTCTTGTCCTCGCCCTTCTTGTCGTCCTTGTCCTTCGGCGACTTCGAAGCCGAGGGAGACTTCGACGGATCCGGCGACGGCGAGTCCCCGTCCGTCCGCGTCGCCCCGTCCGTCACGTCCGGGGACGCGGACACCTCCTCCGACGCCGCGCCCTCCGCGGACTCGTCCCCGGCCGCGGCCGGCTTCGGGCTGCTGCCCGGCGCGTCCATACCGAGCTCCGCCAGGCTCAGACCGCCCGCGGCCAGGACGAACCCCGCAGCGATCAGCAGGGCCCGGCGACGGCGGCGCCGATGCGCGGCGGCCTTGCGATCGCGACGGCTGACTCCGCCCTCGGACTCGTCGTCGTCCCAGTCGTCGCCATCACGGTCGTCAGCGTGGTCGCCATCACGGTCGTCAGCACGCTCGTCGTCGCGCCCACGCGGGCCGTCGCGCTGGCCGTCGCGCGCGTCGTCGTGGCCGTCCTGGGCGCCCGCGTCGTCCCGGTACTCCACCTCGGGGGCGGCGTACTCGTCCCGGTAGAGAGGACCGCCGTAGTCACCGCCGCCGTGCTCGCCACCGGCGTAGGCACCGCCGTCGCCGTACGCGGCACCCCCGTACTGCCCGTCGTACTGCCCGTCGTACTGCCCCGCGTACGTCTGGGCGGGTATCTGCTGGGCCATGGGCGGCATCTGCGGATACGCGTCACCCGCGCCCGCGTGCACACGTAGCTGTTCGACCGTGGCGCCGCACCCCGGGCAGGCGAGGGCGCCATTCAGGTGCCGTCGGCACGGGTGGCAGTAGTCCATGACGCGGGAAGACTAAGGAACCGACCCACGCCTTTCCTAGCGGCTGCTGTGAAGGTTGTGTGCGGAACTGGCCTTTCCAGTTTGGTCGGTGGGGGTCAAGCCCGACCATTCGGCGCGATCCTCCGCGCCGGGTGCCTACGGCAACGTCACGCGGCCCGTCGCAGGTTCGCCGTGCGACGGGCCGCGTCGGCCCAAGTGCCCAGGTCCGTCCTATGTTTGCTTGCGCGTCGTCATCGCCCGCTGGATCAGGATGAACGCGCACAGCAGCACACCCGTGGCGATCTTCGTCCACCAGGAGCTGAGCGTGCCCTCGAACTGGATGATGCTCTTGATCAGGCCCAGCACGAGGACACCGAACAGCGTGCCCAGGACGTAACCGGAGCCGCCCGTCAGCAGCGTGCCGCCGATGACGACCGCGGCGATCGCGTCGAGTTCCATGCCGACGGCGTGCAGCGGGTCACCGGACTGGATGTACAGCATGAACAGCAGGCCGGCCAGCGCCGAGCAGAAGCCGCTCACCGTGTACACGGCGATCTTCGTGCCGCCCAGCGGAAGCCCCATCAGCAGCGCCGACTGCTCGTTGCCGCCGACCGCGTACACCCGGCGGCCGAAGCGCGTGTAGTGGAGTATGTAGAAGGCGGCGGCGAGGACGACCAGGGCGACGAGGGCGCCGATCGACAGCTCCCCCAGTCCGATCGACACCCGGGTCTGGGCCATGCTGCTCACCGTGGAGTCGCTGATGGAGATGGACTCCTTGCTGATGACCAGGCACAGGCCCCGGAAGAGGAAGAGGCCGGCGAGGGTCACGATGAACGGCTGGATCTCGAAGTTGTGGATCACATAGCCCATGAGGAAGCCGCCGAACGCGCCCACACCCAGGGCGAGCGGGATGACCAGCATCAGCGGCAGGCCCTGGCGCTCCACCAGCCACGCCGTGAACATGGTGGTGAAGCCGATCAGCGAACCGACGGACAGGTCGATGCCGCCGGACAGGATGACAAAGGTGGCGCCGACGGCGGCGACCAGCAGATAGCCGTTGTCGATGAACAGGTTGAGGAAGACCTGCGGTTCACCGAAACCGTAGTTCTGGTAGCGGCTGAGACCGCCGATGTACATCGCGAGGAACAGTCCGGCCGTGACCAGGACGGGCAGCCGCCGGTCTCCGAGCAGGCGCGCGGCCTTGGACGCCTGGGCCGGCGTGGACGGCGTACGGCCTTCCGCTGCCGTACGGGTCTTGGTGGTCGCGCTCATCGCGACACCTCCATCTTCGGGGCGGCGTCGGCCGGGGTGGCGGGCTCCGCCGGGGCGATGGTCCGGGCGCGTCCCTTCGCGCCGAAGACCTTGGCCCGGAACTTCGGGGACTGCAGCAGGCAGACGACGATGACGACGACGGCCTTGAAGACCAGGTTGGTCTGGGTGGGCACGCCGATGGTGTAGATCGTGGTGGTCAGGGTCTGGATGACGAGGGCGCCGATCACGGTGCCGCCGATGGAGAACCGGCCGCCGAGCAGCGAGGTGCCGCCGATGACGACCGCGAGGATCGCGTCCAGCTCGATCCACAGGCCGGCGTTGTTGCCGTCCGCGGCAGAGGTGTTGGAGCTGATCATCAGGCCGGCGATGCCCGCGCACAGGGCGCAGAACATGTACACCATGATCTTGATGCGCCGGGAGCGGATGCCGACCAGGCGGCTGGCCTCGGCGTTGCCGCCGACCGACTCGACGAGCAGGCCGAGCGCCGTCTTACGGGTCAGCGCCACCGTGATGGCGACGACCGCGGCCACCACGAAGATGGAGAAGGGCAGGGTCAGCCAGTAGCCGCCGCCGATGAGCTTGTACGGCTCGCTGTTGATGGTGATGATCTGGCCGTCGGTGATCAGCTGGGCGACACCGCGTCCGGCGACCATGATGATGAGGGTCGCGATGATGGGCTGGATGCCCATCCGGGCGACCAGGAAGCCGTTCCACAGGCCACAGACCACTGCCGCCACCAGGCCGATGCCCATGGCGAGGAAGACCCCCGCCAGCGCGTTCTGGTCGGCCTGGTCGCTGATGTACGAACAGGTCAGGGCGCCGGTGATGGCGACCACGGCGCCGACGGAGAGGTCGATGCCGCCGGTGGCGATGACCAGGGTCATGCCGACCGCCACGAGGATCAGCGGCGAGCCGAACAGCACGATCGAGACGAGGCTGCCGTAGAGGTGGCCGTCCGCCATCCGGATCGCGAAGAAGTCGGGTGTGAAGGGGACGTTGACGAGCAGCAGGGCGATCAGGACCGCGACCGGCCAGAACAGGTGGTGGTGCGTCAGTGTTCGCCAGCGGGAGGGGGTGGTCACTGCCGGGGTAGTCACTGGTGCTCTCCGCTCGCGATGGTCTCCAGGATCTTGCTGGTGGTGATCTCCGGCCCGTTGGTCAGCTGTGCCACGAGCTTGCGGTCGCGCAGCACTCCGATGGTGTGGCTGAGCCGGAGCACCTCCTCCAGTTCGGCCGCGATGTACAGCACGGACATGCCGTCCTCGGAGAGGGAGACCACGAGCTTCTGGATCTCGGCCTTGGCGCCGACGTCGATGCCGCGCGTGGGCTCGTCGAGGATCAGCAGCTTCGGCTGGGTGATCAGCCAGCGGGCGAGCAGCACCTTCTGCTGGTTGCCGCCGCTCAACTGGCCGACGCGGGCCTCGGGGTTGGCGGGGCGGATGTCGAGGGCCTTGATGTACTTGGCGACGAGTTCGTCGCGCTGGGATGCCGGGATGGGCCGGGTCCAGCCGCGGGACGCCTGGAGGGCGAGGATGATGTTCTCGCGCACCGTGAGGTCGGGGACGAGGCCCTCGGTCTTGCGGTTCTCCGAGCAGAACGCGACACCGGCGCCGATGGCGTCGTTGGGGGCGCTCATCGAGACCTGCTTGCCGGCGACGGTCACCTTGCCGCTGTCGGGCTGGTCGGCGCCGAACAGCAGCCGGGCCAGTTCGGTGCGGCCCGAGCCGAGCAGTCCGGCGAGGCCGAGCACCTCGCCCTTCTTGATCTCCAGGTCGAAGGGGGCGATACCGCCGGTGCGGCCGAGGCCCTCGGCCTTGACGAGCGTCTCGCCGACGTCGGAGCGCAGCTGGTGCTCGTGCAGCTCCTCCAGCTGGTCCAGGGCCTTGCCGATCATCAGCTCGATCAGCCCGACCTGGTCGAGGTCGGCCACCATGTGCTCGCCGACCAGGGTGCCGTTGCGCAGCACGGTCATGCGGTCGCAGATCTCGTAGATCTGGTCGAGGAAGTGCGACACGAAGAGGATCGCGACGCCCTCGTCCCGCAGCCGCCGCATCAGGCGGAACAGTTCGAGGACCTCGTCGCGGTCGAGGCTGGAGGTGGGCTCGTCCAGGACGAGCACCTTGGTGCCGGAGCCCTCGCCGTCGCTGTCGCCGTGGCCCACCGACCGTACGATCGCGACCAGTTGCTGCACGGCCAGCGGGTACGAGGACAGCGGCGCCGTCACGTCGATGTCGAGGCCGAGCCGGTCGACCATCTTCGCGGCGTCCTTGCGCAGCTGCTTCCACTGGATGCGGCCCGCGCGGGTGGGTTCACGGCCGATGAAGATGTTCTCCGCCACCGAGAGGTTGGGGCAGAGGTTGACCTCCTGGTAGACCGTGCTGATGCCGGCGTGCTGCGCCTGCAGCGGGCTGCCGATCCGTACGGCCTTGCCGTCGAGGGTGATCGTGCCGCCGTCCAGGGAATGGACCCCGGTCAGCACCTTGATGAGGGTGGACTTCCCGGCCCCGTTCTCGCCCATGAGGGCGTGGATCTCGCCGGGGAAGAGCCGGAAGTCGACGCCCGACAGAGCCCGTACCCCCGGAAACTCCTTGACAATGCCCGTCATCTCCAGGACGGGCCGCGGCTCTGCCATGGCAGCGCTCCTCATTGAAATGGTTCAGGCCCGCAGGGAGCCTCCCGGGACCGGATGGTCGCCGGTCGGCCGGAGGCTCCCTGCCGGTGGGTGCGGTCGGTCAGTACTGACGGGTGGGGAGCGCGTCCTTGGCCTGGTCCTGCATGAAGTCGCTCTCCTCGGTCTTGATCCAGCGCTCGACCTTGCCGCCCTCGTGGACCGTCTTCACGACCTCCATCAGCTGGGGGCCGAGCAGCGGGTTGCACTCGACGATCGCGTTGATCTTGCCTTCGGACATGGCGATGAAGCCGTCCTTCACACCGTCGACCGTGACGATGAGGATGTCCTTGCCGGGCTTCTTGCCGGCCGCCTCGATGGCCTGGATGGCGCCGAGGCCCATGTCGTCGTTGTGCGCGTAGAGGACGTTGATGTCCGGGTTGGACTGCAGGAAGGCCGCCATGACCTGCTTGCCGCCGGCCCGGGTGAAGTCACCGGTCTGGCTGGCGACGATCTCCCAGTCGTCCTTGTGCTCCGCGTCCATGACCTCCTTGAAGCCCTTGGCGCGCTCGATCGCGGGGGCGGCACCGGTGGTGCCCTCCAGCTGGGCGATCTTCACCTTGCCCTTGTGGCCGGCCTTCTCCAGGACCTTCTGAAGGATCTTGGCGGCGCGGCGGCCCTCGTCGGTGAAGTCGGAGCCGACCAGGGTGGCGAACAGGGACTCGTCGCTCTCGACGGACCGGTCGGTCAGGACGACCGGGATCTTCGCCGACTGGGCCTCCTTGAGCACGGCGTCCCAGCCGGTGACGACCACCGGCGAGAAGGCGATGACGTCCACCTTCTGCGCGATGAAGCTGCGGATCGCGGAGATCTGGTTCTCCTGCTTCTGCTGCGCGTCGGAGAACTGCAGCTTGTAGCCCGCCTCCTTGGCGGCCGACTTCACCGAGTCGGTGTTGGCGCTGCGCCAGCCGCTCTCGGAGCCGACCTGGGAGAAGCCGAGGGTGATCGTCTTGCTGCCGCCGGAGGAGGAGCTGGAGGAGGAGCCGTCCTCCTTGGCGCAGGCCGCCAGACCGGCCGTGGCCGCGACGCCGACCGCCGCGGTGAGGAAGTTCCGTCTGTTGAGCATGTTCTTCTCCTTTGAAGAGCCGGCCCGGGGATGGACCGCTGGTACTCGTCTGGTACTCGTGTGGACCGGCTGCGCTGCGTCCAACCTGTCGATCATTGTTCGAAATATCGGTCATGCTTGCCCGAAGGGCGAACGGCGACCGGGGTGGTGCGGTGTCAGCCGGGAGCGGGTCCCGGCTGAGGAAGGTACGGGAACGTGCTTGCGCGGACGACGAGTTGGGGTTCGATGGAGACCTGGGACGCCCCGGAGGGGGTACGGCCCTCGATCAGGTCCAGCAGCAGGGCGATGCTCCGCTTGCCCACCGTCGCGAAGTCCTGCCGGACGGTGGTGAGCGGCGGGGCGAAGAACTCCGACTCCGGAATGTCGTCGAAGCCGGCCACCGCGACGTCCTGGGGCGTACGCACGCCCGCCTCACGCAGCGCCCGCAACACCCCCAGCGCCATCTGGTCGTTGGCCACGAAGACGGCGGTCAGGCCGCGCCCCACCCAGCCCGCCAGTTCCTGGCCGGCCCGGTACCCCGACAGCGGGCTCCAGTCCCCCCGCAGCAGCATCGGTGGTTCCACGTCCGCCTCTTCGAGGGTCGCCCGCCAGCCGTCGACCCGGTCCACCGCCTCCTGCCAGTCCTCGGGCCCGGCGAGATGCCAGACCCTGCGGTGGCCTGCGGCGAGCAGATGGCCGGTGGCCAGCCGTGCGCCCAGATTCTGATCCACGTTGACGCTGGGGACCCCGGCGCCCGAGCCGGTGCCCACGGCCACCACCGGGAACGGGTGGCGGAGTTCGGCGAGGGCCTCGACCGCCGACCGCTGCGGGGCGATGGCGATGACCCCCTCCACCCCGCCCTCGCTGAGGCGGTCCAGGGCCTCGGACAGCGTCTCCACCGTCAGCCTGCGCAGACTGACCGTCGAGACCAGATAGCCCTCGGCACGCGCCGCCTCCTCCAGCGCGAACAACGTACTGGCCGGACCGTAGAGCGTGGTGTTGGAGGCGACCACACCCAGGGTCCGGGTGCGCCGGGTCGCCAGGGCCCGTGCGGAGAAGTTACGGCGGTAGCCCATCTCCTCGATCGCGCGCAGCACCTTGGCCCGTGTCTCGTCCCTCACATTGGGGTGGCCCCCCAGCACGCGGGACACGGTCTGGTGGGACACACCGGCCTGGCGTGCCACGTCGGCCATGGTGGGCGGCCGAAGCTGCGCGTGGGTCACAGCCGCACCTCCTTGGCGGTCGTCTGCCGATAAGACCTGTACCGAGGGCCGATGGTTCGGCTCCGGCGGCGTCATGCCGGTGTTCCGGAAGGGCCAACGGCATGAGGCGGGAAGGCGAGTTGAAGCACTGCTGACACGACGCTCACACCTCCTTGCATGCCGTCGGGGCCGACTGGTGAATGCGGACGTCATTGTGAGCGCTAACAATTCATGCCGGTCAAGAGTGCTGCGTCAGAGAAGTCGTCACGGTTGAATAACGCGACGGGCGGCGGAGGTTGCGGGGTCGAGGGCGTTTCACCTGGTCAAGAGCCCTCCGAGTACCACCATGGGAGGCATGCACGCACCCTCGAAGAGCCCGGCGACCCTCGTGGCACACCCCGTCGCATCCGCCTCGCCGGCCGTCTCCGCCGACGCGTCGAAACCGTTGTTTGTAGACCCATTGACACTCGCATGTGGTCGTCCCTACTGTCGCGACCAGCATTTCGAACGAGTGACGATATTTCGAACGGATCGAAGAGGACAGGGAGTACCGTGCGCATCACGGGAATCAGCACGCACGTGGTAGGGACGCCGTGGCGGAACCTGACCTACGTCCAGGTGCACACCGACGAGGGACTCACCGGCGTCGGCGAGACCCGCATGCTGGGCCACACCGACGCGCTGCTCGGCTATCTGCACGAGGCGAAGAACAATCACATTCTCGGCTCCGACCCGTTCGCTGTCGAGGATCTCGTCAAGCGGATGAAGTACGGAGACTACGGCCGGGCCGGCGAAATCGTGATGTCCGGCATCGCCGTGATCGAGATGGCCTGCTGGGACATCAAGGGCAAGGCGCTCGGCGTGCCGGTCTGGCAGCTGCTCGGCGGCAAGGTCACCGACAAGGTCAAGGCGTACGCCAACGGCTGGTACACCACCGAGCGGACGCCCGAGGCGTACCACAAGGCGGCCCAGGGGGTCATGGAGCGCGGTTACCGGGCGCTCAAGATCGACCCGTTCGGAACGGGCCACTTCGAGCTCGACCACAAGCAGAGCCTCTACGCGGTCTCCCTGATCGAGGCCGTACGCGACGCCATCGGCCCGGACGCCGAGCTGATGCTGGAGATGCACGGCCGGTTCTCCCCCGCCACGGCCGTCCGCCTGGCCAAGGAGCTGGCGCCCTTCAAGCCCGCGTGGCTGGAGGAGCCGGTGCCGCCGGAGAACCTGAAGGCGCTGGAGAAGGTCGCCGCCAAGGTCGACATGCCGGTCGCCACGGGTGAGCGCATCCACGATCGCATCGAGTTCCGGGAGCTCTTCGAGAGCCAGGCCGTGGACATCATCCAGCCGGACGTCGGCCACATCGGCGGCATCTGGGAGACCCGTAAGCTGGCCGCCACCGCGGAGACGCACTACATGCTGGTCGCGCCTCACAACGTGGGCGGGCCCGTGCTGACCGCCGCCTCCCTCCAGGTCGGCTTCACCGCCCCCAACTTCAAAATCCTTGAGCACTTCAACGACTTCGCGGACGCGGAGATCAAGAAGGTCGTCAAGGGCGCCCCCCAGGTGAACCCCGAGGACGGCTGCTTCCACCTTTCCCACGAGCCCGGTCTCGGTGTGGAGCTGGACGTCGACGCCGCCGCGGAGTTCCCGCAGCAGCAGGCCCGGTTCGACCTGTGGGCCGACGGCTGGGAGCAGCGCAAGCCCAAGGGCACTGAGTGAGCGCCCACACCCGCCGGCCCGGCATCGGGAGGACCCAGTGAGCACCGCCGTCGTGATCGAGGCTCCGGGCGAGCATCGGCTCGTCCCGCACGAGCCCCGGCAGCCGGAAGCGGGCGAGGCCCTGGTCCGGGTGCACGCCTCGGGGATCTGCGGCAGTGACCGCGAGGTCTTCCAGGGCAACCGGCCGGAGGGGTACGTCCGTTATCCGCTCACGCCGGGCCACGAGTGGTCCGGGACGGTGACGGCGGTCGGTGACGGCGTCCCTTCGAGCCTGGTGGGCCGCAAGGTCGTGGGCGAGGGCTTCCGGAACTGCCAGGTCTGCGACCGCTGCCACGCGGGCGAGACCACACTGTGCACGGCGGGCTACGAGGAGACCGGCTTCACCCAGCCGGGCGCCATGGCCACCACACTCACGCTTCCGGCCCGGCTGCTGCACGTACTGCCGGACGACGCGGATCTGACGGCGGCGGCGCTGCTGGAGCCGGCCGCGTGCATCGCGGCCGCCGCGCTCAAGGCGAACGCGGTGCCGGGCGAACGGGTGGCCGTGGTGGGCACGGGGACGCTCGGCATGTTCGCCGTTCAGTTCCTGAAGGCGGGCTCGCCGGCCGAGCTGCTCGTCGTGGGGACGCGTCCGGACCGGGCCGAGCTGTCCAGGCGGTTCGGCGCCACGGACTTCCGCACCAAGGACGAGCAACTCCCCGACGACTTCGACGTCGTCATCGAGACCGCCGGGTCCGCGGACGCGGCGCGCACCGCCGCCGCCCTGCTGCGCCGCGGTGGACGGCTGGTCCTGACGGGCATCCCGGCGCCGGGCGCGGACGGGCTCGACCCGACCGATCTCGTCGTACGGCAGCTGGAGGTGCAGACCGTGTTCGGCGCGGCGCCGGAGGCCTGGGCACACACCGTGCGGGTCTTCGGGGCGGGACTCCTCGACCCGCTGCCGCTGGTCACGCACGAGCTGCCGCTGGCGGAGTTCGCGCAGGCCATCGAGTTGGTGGGGTCCGGCGACCCGAAGGTCGGAAAGGTCCTGCTGCGGCCGTGACACACCCCTGAGCCGTACGCCGGTACGGGGTACCTGACGACTTCGTACCGGCGTACACCCAAAGCCCCGCACGACCAGAGCCGCGACCGTCGTCCGAAATATCGAACATAAGGACAGCTTGTGACCGACACCACCGCTCCGACGCCACGCCGACCCGGCGAGCAGGCTCTCGCCGCACTCGGCCTGGGGGCGCCCGCCCTCGATCCCTCCGACGCCTCTCCGCACACCTTCCCCGGCGGTGGCCGCTGGCGCACCGAGGTGCCCTCCGTGGAGGGCCCCGAGGCGCTCGCCGTGGTCCTCAAGGAGTCCTCGCGGCTCGATGTGCCGATCCACCGGATCAGCCAGGGCAGCGGCATCTGGATGCTCACCGACGCCGAGATCACCGAGATGGTAGAGGCGACCGCCGAGCGCGACATCGAGCTCTGCCTGTTCACCGGCCCGCGCGGCACCTGGGACATCGGCGGCTCCACCCGTACCGACTCCAAGGGCGCCGGACTGCGCGCCCGGGGCCACGACGCGGTCGCCGGGTGCGTCGAGGACGCCGTACGCGCCACGGAGCTGGGCGTGAAGTGCCTCCTCGTCGCCGACGAGGGTGTGCTGTGGACGCTGCACCGGGCGCGGGTCGAGGGGATCCTGCCGGCCGACACGACGCTCAAGGTGTCGGCGCTGATCGGTCCGGTCAACCCGACGGCGTACGCCGTGTACGAGAACCTCGGTGGCGACTCGATCAACGTGCCCAGCGATCTGACGCTGGATCACCTCACCGAGATCCGCCGCGTCTCCGCCGCCCCCATGGACATGTACATCGAGGCCCCCGACGATCTCGGCGGCTACATCCGGATGTACGAGGTCGCCGAGCTGATCCGGCGCGGCGCACCGCTCTACCTGAAGTTCGGGCTCTCCAAGGCCCCCGGCATCTACCCGTACGGCCACCACATGCGGGACCTGACGCTGGCCACCGCCAAGGAACGCGTCCGGCGCGGCCGCCTGGCACTGGACCTGCTCGCACGGCACGGAGCTGACGGCGACATGGCGCCTCTCGGTTCACGGCTGCCCGGGACGCTGAAGCGTTTCGAAACTCCCGCATAACGTTCCGGACAAACCCTCTTCACAGAAGACGACGCAGTCGAACACAATCCGACACACCCTCGGTCAACCAGCACAGCCCTCGCGGCAGCGTCTTCGCATCGCCAGACCGAGCCCTGCCACACACACATCAAGGATGATGACCATGCGTACTCGCAGAGCCGCACTCGCCGCCATAGCCTCCGCCGCCTCGCTCGCCCTGACCCTGTCCGCCTGCGGCCAGAGCGGCGAGGGCGGCTCCAAGGAGGACTCGGGCAGCACCGAAGGCGCGACCATCGGCATCGCGATGCCGACCAAGTCCTCGGAGCGCTGGATCGCCGACGGCAAGAACGTCGTCGCGGACCTGGAGTCCAAGGGCTACAAGACCAAGCTGGTCTTCGGCGAGGACGACCCGGACCAGCAGGTCGGTCAGATCGAGAACCTGATCACGCAGGGCGTGAAGGCGCTGATCGTCGCGGCCATCGACAACAAGTCGATGAACAACGTGCTCCAGCAGGCCGCCGACGCCAACATCCCGGTGATCTCCTACGACCGCCTCATCCTCGGCACCAAGAACGTCGACTACTACGCGTCGTTCGACAACGAGAAGGTCGGCGAGCTCCAGGGCAGCTACATCGTCGAGAAGCTCGGCCTGAAGGACGGCTCCAAGAAGGGCCCGTTCAACATCGAGCTGTTCGCCGGCTCCAACGACGACAACAACACGCGCTACTTCTTCCAGGGCGCGATGAACGTCCTGCAGCCGTACATCGACAAGAAGCAGCTCGTCGTCAAGTCCGGCCAGACCGCGCTGAACCAGGTCACCACCCTGCGCTGGGACGGCGGCACCGCCCAGAAGCGCATGGACGACATCCTGACCTCGAAGTACCGCTCGGGCCGGGTCGACGCGGTCCTCTCGCCGTACGACGGCATCTCCATCGGCATCCTCTCGGCGCTGAAGTCGGACGACTACGGCTCCAAGAGCAAGCCGCTGCCGATCGTCACCGGCCAGGACGCCGAGGTCGCCTCGGTGAAGTCGATCATCGCCGACGAGCAGTCGATGACCGTCTACAAGGACACCCGTGAGCTCGCCAAGGTGGCCTCGAACATGGTCGACGCGGTGCTCAACAAGAAGAAGCCCGAGGTCAACGACACCAAGACCTACGACAACGGTTCCAAGGTCGTCCCCGCCTACCTGCTCACGCCGGTCAGCGTCGACAAGACCAACTACCAGAAGACGGTGGTCGACTCCGGCTACATCAAGGAAAGCGACCTCAAGTAACCGCCGGCCCACTCTGATTGGAAGGCACGACCATGGCGGGACCCGTCCTGGAAATGCGCTCGATCGTCAAGACCTTTCCCGGCGTCAAGGCGCTGTCGGACGTCACGCTGACCGTCCAGCAGGGCGAGGTCCACGCCATCTGCGGGGAGAACGGCGCCGGTAAGTCGACCCTGATGAAGGTCCTCTCCGGCGTCCACCCGCACGGCACCTACGAAGGGGACATCCTCTTCGAGGGCGAAGTCTGCGAGTTCAAGGACATCCGCGCGAGCGAGCACCGCGGCATCGTCATCATCCACCAGGAACTGGCGCTGTCGCCCTACCTCTCCCTCGCGGAGAACATCTTCCTCGGCAACGAGCACGCCAAGGGCGGGTTCATCGACTGGCGGGAGACCCTGCGGCACGCCACCGAACTGCTGCGCCGGGTCGGCCTGTCCGACCACCCGGACACCCGCGTCGCCGACATCGGCGTGGGCAAGCAGCAGCTCGTGGAGATCGCGAAGGCGCTGTCGAAGAAGGTGAAGCTGCTCATCCTGGATGAGCCGACCGCGGCCCTGAACGACGAGGACAGCGACAAACTCCTGGATCTGATCCTGGAGTTGAAGAACCAGGGCATCACCTCGATCATCATCTCCCACAAGCTCAACGAGATCCGCAAGGTCGCCGACTCGGTGACGATCCTGCGCGACGGCCAGACCATCGAGACCCTGAACGTGAAGGCCGCGGAGACCACCGAGGACCGGATCATCAGCGGGATGGTCGGCCGGGACCTGGAGCACCGCTTCCCCGACCGCACCCCGCACGAGCCGGAGAAGGGCGCGGCCCCCGCGCTGGAGATCCGCAACTGGACCGTGCACCACCCGATCGACCAGCAGCGCAAGGTGGTCGACGATGTGTCGCTGTCCGTGCGGCGCGGGGAGATCGTCGGCATCGCGGGCCTGATGGGCGCCGGCCGCACCGAGCTCGCGATGAACGTCTTCGGGCGCACCTACGGCCGGTACGCGGGCGGCACGGTCCTCAAGGACGGCACGGAGATCCGTACGAAGTCCGTCCCCGAGGCGGTCAAGCACGGCATCGCGTACGTCACCGAGGACCGCAAGCACTACGGCCTCAACCTCATCGACACCATCAACCGCAACATCTCGCTCAGCGCGCTGGGCAAGGTCGCCAAGCGGGGCGTGGTCGACGAGCACGGGGAGCGGCAGGTCGCCGAGGGCTTCCGCAAGTCCATGAACATCAAGGCGCCGACCGTCTTCGAGCCGGTGGGCAAGCTGTCCGGCGGCAACCAGCAGAAGGTCGTCCTCAGCAAGTGGATCTTCGCGGGTCCGGACGTGCTGATCCTGGACGAGCCGACGCGTGGCATCGACGTCGGTGCCAAGTACGAGATCTACACGGTCATCGACCAGTTGGCGGCCCAGGGCAAGGCGGTCGTCTTCATCTCCTCCGAGCTGCCCGAGCTGCTCGGCATGTGTGACCGCATCTACACGATGGCCGCGGGGCGGCTGACCGGTGAGTTCTCGCGGGCCGAGGCCTCGCAGGAATCGCTGATGCGTCAGATGACAAAGGACAAAGAGGTATCCCGATGAGCACGGATGTGACCGCCAAGACCCCGGCCCCCGCGCCGCCGGGCAAGAGCGGAGGGGCCACGGGCGACGGCCTGCTCCAGCTGGTGCTGGACGGTATGCGCCGCAACATGCGGCAGTACGGCATGCTGATCGCCCTCGGCCTGATCGTGGTGCTGTTCGCCGTGTGGACCGACGGCGACCTGCTGCTGCCGCGCAACGTCTCCAACCTGGTGCTGCAGAACAGCTACATCCTGATCCTCGCGATCGGCATGATGCTGGTCATCATCGCGGGCCATATCGACCTGTCCGTCGGCTCGTTGACGGCGTTCGTCGGCTCGATGGCGGCCGTGTTCATGGTCAAGAACGACATGCCATGGCCGATCGCCGTGATCCTCTGCCTCGCGATGGGCGCCCTCGCGGGTGCCGCGCAAGGGTTCTTCATCGCGTACGGCGGCATACCATCCTTCATCGTGACCCTCGCGGGCATGCTGATCTTCCGCGGTCTCACCGAGATCTTCCTGGAGGGCCAGACGCTCGGCCCGTTCCCCGAGGGTCTGCAGAAGGTCTCCAACGGCTTCCTGCCCGAGATCGGCCCGAACACCAACTACCACAACCTCACCCTGCTGCTCGGCTTCGCGATGATCGCGTTCGTGGTCTTCCAGGAGTTCCGGGACCGCCGCCGGCAGCAGGAGTTCTCCCTGGACGTCCCGCCCTTCAAGCTCTTCGTGCTGAAGCTGATCGCGCTCGGCGCCGCGATCCTCACGCTGACGATGCTGCTGGCCAGCTACAAGGGCGCCCCGATCGTGCTGCTCATCCTGGGCGTGCTGCTCGTGGGCTTCGGTTACGTGATGCGCAACGCGATCATCGGCCGCCACATCTACGCGATCGGCGGCAACCTGCCCGCGGCCAAGCTGTCGGGTGTGAAGGACAAGAAGGTCACCTTCCTGGTCTTCCTGAACATGGGCATGCTCGCGGCCCTGGCGGGTCTGGTCTTCGCCGCCCGCTTCAACGCGGCCTCTCCCAAGGCCGGCCTCAACTTCGAGCTGGAGGCCATCGCGGCCTCGTTCATCGGCGGCGCGTCCATGAGCGGCGGCGTCGGCACCGTCCTCGGCGCGATCATCGGTGGCCTGGTCCTGGGCGTGCTGAACAACGGTATGAACCTCGTCGGCATCGGCACCGACTGGCAGCAGGTCATCAAGGGCCTGGTGCTGCTCGCGGCGGTCGGGTTCGACGTATGGAACAAGCGCAAGGTCGGTTCGTAAGTACAGCAGGAGGGCCCCGCCGGAAGGCGGGGCCCTGTTCTTTTCAGCGACGGAGGCAATACGCCGGTGAAGTCCCTCTTCGGCACCCTCGCCGACGGCACGGAGGTCCACAGCTGGTCGCTGGCGAACGGCGGCACGCGGATGAAGGTCCTCTCCTACGGCGGCATCGTGCAGTCGCTGGAGATCCCGGACCGCCGCGGCCGACTCGCCAACGTCTCCCTGGGCTTCGACAACATCGAGGACTACGTCGCCAAGAGCCCGTACTTCGGCGCCCTGATCGGCCGGTACGGCAACCGCATCGGCAAGGGCCAGTTCGCCATCGACGGCAAGGCCTACCAGGTCGACGTCAACGACGGCGTGAACAGCCTGCACGGCGGCGCCAAGGGCTTCGACAAGCACGTGTGGGACATCGAGCCGTTCACCAAGGGCTCGGACGTCGGCCTGTACCTGTACTACACGTCGGTCGACGGCGAGATGGGCTACCCGGGCACGCTCAAGGTGAAGGTGACGTACACCCTCACCCGGCACGGCGACTGGCGCATCGACTACGAGGCCACCACCGACAAGGCCACGGTCGTCAACCTCACCAGCCACGTGTACTGGAACCTCGCCGGCGAGGGCAGCGGCACGATCGAGAACCACGAGCTGAAGATCGCCGCGTCCCGCTACACCCCCGTCGACTCGGGCCTCATCCCCACCGGTGAGCTGGCCCCCGTCGCGGGCACCCCCTTCGACTTCCGCCGCACCAAGCGAATAGGCGAGGACCTGCGGGAAGCCGACCAGCAGCTGCTGTACGGCAAGGGCATCGACCACAACTGGGTGCTCGACAAGGGCATTTCGCCGCGCCCCGAGTGGATCGCGACCCTGAAGGACCCGTCCTCGGGCCGCACCCTGCGGATGGCGACCACCGAGCCGGGCCTGCAGTTCTACTCCGGCAACTTCCTCGACGGCACCCTCGTCGGCCCGTCCGGCCGCACCTACCGGCAGGGCGACGCGCTGTGCCTGGAGACGCAGCACTTCCCGGACTCGCCGAACAAGCCGTCGTTCCCGTCGACGCTACTGCGACCTGGGCAGACGTACCGTTCGACGACGGTGCACTCGTTCAGCCGCTGAGGCCTCGCAACACCCTTGACCCGCCCCTTCTGACGGTTCTTCACAGGTGGCACACAAGTTCTTACCGATTTCTCAGTGGTTGAACAGCGCCACCCCAGCCTCCGTATGTATGGGCGGCCCGTGCTCCCCCGCGCGGGCCACCCAAGACGACGGGCCCGGTCGTCCCCGCCGGGCCCGCCCTCATACGGAGGTTCCATGGCCGACAACGTCACCTCGCTGTTCCGCAGTACCGCGGCACACAGCCCGTCGATGGCGGCGCTGACGCGTGAGGGCGGCGACGGAGCCGGTCCGGTCGACTTCTGTATCCCCTGCAACCCGTACTTCCCGACGCCGGAGATGTTCCAGGACATGGCGTCGCGGCTGCGGGACATCATCACGTACTACCCGAGCAGCGCCGACACGATCACGTCCGAGCTGTGCAGCCTGCTCCAGCTTCCGCCGCAGTGCGTGGCGATGGGCAACGGCTCCACGGAGCTGATCACCTGGATCGACCACCTGATGGTCCGGGAGTCCCTCGCCATCCCCGTCCCCACGTTCGGCCGCTGGACCGACCAGCCGATGGAGACCGGCAAGCGGGTCGACATGTTCCCGCTCCAGGAGTCCAGCGGATTCGCCCTGGACCTCGCCCAGTACGCCGAGTTCATCCGGGCCAGGGGCACCCGGGTGGCGGTCATCTGCAACCCGAACAACCCCGACGGCGGCTACCTCCACAAGCACGCGCTCGTGCAGTTCATGGACGCGATGGCCGACCTGGACCTGGTCATCATCGACGAGTCGTTCCTGGAGTTCGCCGACGCCGAGCAGGAGCCGTCGGTCGTGCAGGAAGCGATGCTGCGCCCTAACGTCATCGTGCTCCGCAGCCTCGGCAAGAACTTCGGCCTGCACGGCATCCGCTTCGGCTACCTCGTCGCCAACCCGGCGCTGGCCGGGATGGTCCGCTCGATGCTGCCGAAGTGGAACCTCAACGCCTTCGCCGAGCACGTGGTGTTCATGCTCAAGAACCACGGCGCCGAGTACGCGCAGAGCCTCCATCAGGTGCGCAAGGACCGCCTCGACATGGCCAGCCAGCTCTCCTCGCTGCCCGGTCTGACGGTGTACCCGTCCCAGGGCAACTTCCTCTTCGTGCGCCTCCCCGTGGGCGCCGAGGGCACCGTGGTCCGCGACCGGCTGCTCACCGAGCACCGCATCCTGGTCCGCGAGTGCGGCAACAAGATCGGTTCGTCCAGCCGCTTCCTGCGACTCGTGGTGCGCCCCCAGGTGGACGTGCGTCGCCTGGTGTCCGGCCTGGAACAGGTGCTCTACGGGACCAGGAGGGGAGCCGCCGTACCCGAGCTGGGTACAGGGACCAACTACAGCTCGGGTACGGCGGCCGTGGACCGGCTGGTCGGCTCCACCAACGGCGCGGGCATGCAGGGCCTCGCCGCTCAGGCCATGGGTGTCGGTGCCGGGATGCCCGCGGCGGCCCAGCCGCAGCCGGCGGCCGCGGCCGCGCAGATGCCGATGCCGGCGCCGATGCCCGTCGCTCCGGCACCGATGCCGGCGCCGGCTCCGGTGGCGCCGATGCCGGCTCCGGTGGCACCGATGCCCGCTCCCGCCCCCGCCGCTCCGGCACCGTTCCCGTCGCCCATGGCGCCCGCCGCGGCGGCGATGCCCAGCCCCACGCCGCCGGGCGTGCCGGCCCGGGGTGGGCTCACGGCCGCGCAGGTTCGGGGTACCACGGGGCCCGGCCTGACCCCCGCCCCGGCGACCGGGTGGCCCAACAGTCAGAGCTGGCCCAATGCGGCGGGGATGGGGCAGGTCGGGTAGCGCCTTCTCGCCGTAGAGGGCGCGGGTGCTTCGGCGACTGCGGGTTCGTTGTGGCTGGTCGCGCCCACGCGGCGGTAGCCGCAAATCGAATACGGCCCCGCGCCCCTTGGTTTGCTGTCCTACGCCGGGTTGAGGCGCCACTGCTGGCAGTTGTTGCCCAACCAGCTCCACTGGCGTACGTCCGCCCCGTCCGCCGTCCCGCAGTCCGCCACGTCGGCCACCTTGCCTGTCGCCTGGTTGGCGATACGGACGTAGCCGCCGTCCGTGGCGATGAACCGGAAGCGCTGGCAGGTGTCGTCGAGCCAGGACCACTGGCGCAGGTCGGCGCCGTCGGCGGACGAGCAGTTCTCGGTGTCGAGGACCTTGCCGGTGGCGACGTTCACCAGGCGGTGGGTGTCGTCGCCGAGGTCCTCCAGGCGCCACTTCTGGTTGTTGCCGCCGCTGCAGGACCACTGCTGGACGTTGGCACCGTCGGCCGTCGAACTCCCGGCCGCGTCAAGGCACTTGCCGCTGTTGCGGTTGGTGATCGTGTACGTGGTGGAGGCGGTGGCGGGCTCACCGGACGGGCCGGTCAGGGCAGCGCCCAGCCGGACCGGGGTGCCGAGGTTCGGGGTGCCGTCGGAGTTCCAGGTGAACTTCTGGGCGCGGGCGGTACGGCCGTTGTCGCAGCCGTCGGAGGCGGAGTCGTTGGCGTGGTAGACGATCCAGTTCTCTGTGCCGTCGGGTGAGGTGAAGAAGCCGTTGTGGCCGGGCCCGTACACCCCGTTCGCGTCATTGCGCTGGAAGACGGGCGTCGACTTCTTCGTCCAGGAGGCGGCGGAGAGCGGGTCGCTGCCCGTCAGAGTGAGCTGGCCCAGCTTGTAGTCGGGTGTCCAGCAGCCGCTGCCCGAGTAGATGAGGAAGGTCTTCCCGCCGCGCTGGAGGATCTCCGGGCCCTCGTTGACCGTGCCGTTGCGCTCCCAGTCGTAGGTCGGCGTGGAGACGGTGGAGAAGCCGGTCGCGAGGGTGTACGGGTTGGACATCCGGGCCGCGACGAGGTTCTGCGTGCCGCCGCTCGCGCTGCCGAAGAGGTAGAGCTGGCCGTTGATGGTGGCGACCGTCGGGTCCAGCATCCAGGCCGAGTTGAGCTGGTTCCTGTAGGTGTACGGCCCCATGGGGTCGGAGCCGGCGCTCTCCAGGACGTGGGTGCGCTGGGTCGGGATGTAGTCGGAGACGTTCTGCCCGGCGACGTAGTACAGGTACCAGCGGCCGTTGATGAAGTGGAGTTCCGGGGCCCAGATGTTGCAGCACCGCGAGGCCGCGTCGCCCTTCCACACCTGGACGCTGGGCGCGGTGGCCAGGCCCGCGAGGGTGGTGGACTTGCGGATGGTGATGACGTCGGTCCAACTCGTCGTCACCAGGTAGTAGTTGCCGTTGTGGTACGAGATCCAGGGGTCGGCGCCCTTCTGCGTCTTGACCGGGTTGGTGAAGGACGCCGCGCTCGCGGACGGCTGCCCGAGCGACAGGGCCAGCAGCAGGGCCGCCAGCAGGGTCAGTAGGCGACGGGCCATCCGGTGCTCCAGTTCAAAAGGTTGATGCCCAGCTTGGGCGTGCCGTTGTCGTTGCCGTCGTAGTAGTGGTAGACGATCAGGTCCCCGTCGGCGTCATTCATGATCGACTGCCCGCCGGGGCCGATGACGCTGCCGTGCGACTCCAGGACCGGCGTCCCGCCGTTGTTCATCATCGAGACGCCGTTCTTGTCGACATACGGCCCGGTGACGCTGGTGGCGCGGCCGACCTTCACCTTGTAGGTGCTGCTGGTGCCCGCGCAGCAGGTGTCGTACGAGGCGAAGAGGTAGTAGTAGCTGCCGCGCTTGACGATGAAGGGGGCCTCGACGGCCTTGGTGCCGGTCGGGCGGGAGGCGAGCGAGTACCGGGTGGTGTTGGACGACAGCTGCTTCCCCGTGGAGGGGTTGATCTGGATCATCTTGATGCCGGTCCACCAACTGCCGAAGGACAGCCACCACTTGCCGTCGCCGTCGACGAAGAGGTTCGGGTCGATGGCGTTGTAGTCGCTTGAGGAACTGGACGTGTAGACGGTGCCGTAGTCGGTCCAGCTGCCCGGCTGACCGGTGGTGGAGCCGGCGAGACCGATGGCGGAGGTGTTCGAGCCGAACTTCGAGACGGAGTAGTACATCAGGTACTTGCCGCCCTGGTACGAGATGTCCGGCGCCCAGGCCTCCGGCACGGAGGAGTAGGTCGACCACCAGCCGGGGCGGCTACCGAAGGCGTCGGCGCCCGCGCTGAAGGCGGTGCGGTCCGACGACGTCTTGTTGGCGATGCCGCCGCCGGTGGCGTAGAGCAGGTACTGCCCGGACGAGGTGCGGATCATCGACGGGTCGTGCGTGACGACGGAGCCGGTGACCCGGCCGGGGTTGGGGTAGGCCGACGCCGAGGACGGGATGAGGGCGAGGAGGACGGCGGCGGGGAGGGCGAGGAGTGCGGTGCGTTTGCGGCTCGTGGAACTCATGGGGCTCGTGCGGCTCATGGGGGGACGCTCCTGTTCCGTATACCGAACAACGATCGTCACTTCGGACGGGAACGTAGAATCGAATCACTTGCGCGTCAATGGCCCACACAGCAACGGCCGCGCCGCACACGGGTGCCCTGCATCACTGATGTCACAGAACAAGTCCAGAGCGCCTGAACGAGCTTGCTGGTACCGGCCGTTCGAAGTTACGTTCCCTCAAGTAGGTTTCGAACGGGGGTTCTTGCGGGTGTCACTCTTCCGGGCTATCTGGACGAGGCCCTTGATCTGATAGGCGTCAACTGGCCGAACGTCGACGAGGACGACTACCGCGAAATGGCCCAGGCCATGCGGGAGTTCGCGGCCGACATCGATGACGGCGCCGCCGACGCCCACGCGGCGATCGCCGACCTGATCGGGACCAACGAGGGCCTGGCCGTCCAGGCGCTCGAACGGCACTGGAGCAAGGTCAAGGACATCCACCTGTCCAACCTCGCCGAAGCGGGCCGGCTCGCGGCGACCGCGCTGGACGGGGTGGCCGTCCTGATCGAGGGCGCCAAGCTGGCGGCCATCACGCAACTGGGCATCCTGGCGGCCGAGATCGCGGCGGCGATCGCCGCGTCCACGGTCACCCTGGGGCTGTCGGCGCTGGGTGGTCTGGCGGCGACCCAGGTCACCCGGGTCGCGGTCAAACGTATCTTCCAGGAGGTGTGCGAGGAGGTCGCCTCACGGGTGATCGAGGTCGCGATGGGCCCCGTCTACGAAGCCATCGGCTCCATGGCGGGCGACCTGGTGGTCCAGTTGGGCGGCAACGCCCTCGGCGTACAGAACGGCGTCGACCTCAGCCAGACCGCAAAGGCGGGCAAGGACGGCCTGGACGCGGGCATTGACAGTGCCAAGTCGGGCGGGGCAATGCAGCTGGCCAGCGCGAACGGTCCCAGTGGCGGCATGGGCGATCTGGGCGGAGGCGGAGGCCAGTTCAGCATGGACCTCGCCTCCTACGACCGCGCGGGCACCCAACTCAAGGGCGCGGGCGGCAAGATCCGCGACGGCGCCGGCGGCAAACTCTCCCGAGCCAAGTCCACACACGGCCGCACCAAGGGCAAGGACCCGATCGCCGACGCCGCCAACGCCATGCTGGACCAGGTCATCGACGGCATCGAGAAGGGCGTCAAGCGGTCCGCCAAGCACCTCGACGAGAACATGACCAACGGCCTGAACAAGATGGCCAAGCGTCACCGGTCCAACGACGACGACATCGCGACCGAGCTGCAGAGCATCAGCAAGACGTCACATGGGAACACCCCTGTCTTCCACGTCGACGACGAGGGCAGGGTTACGCGCCTCACCTCTGCGGGACACCAGGATCTGACCGACGAGGACCGGGCACGGCTTGGCCCACTCCGGCTCGACAGTGAAGGCTTCGTCGAGGACAGGAAGGCAGTCAATTATGCACTGCCGGAAGTTCGGCATAAGAAGCCGTCACAGCAGGTCGAATTCGGAAGCACCGATCTGTCACAGGCCACGCAGTTGGCACGGCAGGCCAACAGGGACTATGGACAGTATCGAAAAGGAAAATTCAGCAGTCGGAACTATGCTGCAGCGAGATATGGACAACTAGGCGATCAGGACGGATTCATCCTTGTCGGGCGCAGTAAGTTTCCCGGTCAGCATTCAGAGCGACAGGTGGGGATACCTTTTCTAGATGCTGGCGCAACCGACAGAATGACTGAGCTCTATACCGAGCGAGAACCATGCACAACAGGGAGTGGCGCCAGGGACTGCAGCGCATGGATGTCACATCACCTTCCAGACAGCGTGCAAGTTTCCCATACCGTTGAATATGGCGCGACTGAAGATTCGAAGAAACAAGGGAACGCACAGATGGAGCAATACCTCAACGGCCTCAACCCGAAGAAGCGGAGCCACAATTGACCGTACGCCACACGCTCGGCTACTCTGTACGGTCGCAGGAAAACCTGGCCAAGCAGACAAGAGAGTAAGCATGTCTCGACTCGTCGACCGCGCGATGATGGAATCTGTGTTCCCTCCGGAAAAGATTGTCCGACTAAAGGCAGACAAGCTCCCTTCCGGACTTCATGAGTCCGCCCGCCGGTTTCTCACAGAGGTTGGTCTCCCGCGCCTGAGGAACTCCTGGTTCATGATGGATCCGGGACTGATTGAAGAAAAATCACCTAACGGACCACGGCTGTGTCGGGAAATCAATCACCTCTCTCGCTACAAGAACATGCCGAAGGAGGGGGCTGACTGGATAATTCTCGGGGAGGTTCCCTACGACGGCGTGATTCTGGATCCCGCATCCGGGGCAGTGTACTGCTTGCCAGACAATGACGTAACGGTATACATGCTCAACCAGAGCCTCGACTCTTTCGCCTATTTCCTGTACCTACTCGAGACCGAACGCCCAAATTATGATTTCGCGGTATCTGAGGAAATTCCTGACTCGGAGGGGGTCGCTGCGCATCTTCGCGAGAGCATGATCCGCATTGATCCGGTTTCCTTCGAGGGGGTAGAACCCGGCTGGTCGGAGGCGTTCGACTGGGAAGCCAATGATGCGCCGCACATGCCTACCTGGGATCGCGTTCTGCACAATGTCTACGAGTCGCTTTACTAAGGTGCCCAGGCTCGTCGACCGCGCGATGATGGAATCAGCATTCCCCTCAATGCGGCTCATGAGAGCGAGCGATGACAGGCTGCCCTCGAACCTCCAGGGGGCCGCAAAGTCTTTCCTGACCGGGATCGGACTCCCCAGGGTCCGGAGTGCCTGGTTTCTCATCGACGTCGGGTTCATCGAAAGCGAGTCACCCGACGGTTTGAGGCTGGGTCGGGATATAGACCTCACCCCTTTTGAGAGCCTCCCAGATGGCGCGGAAAACTTGATTGTCCTAGGAGAGATTCTGTCCGACGCCGTGGTTCTGGACCCCGCTACCGGAACGCTCTACTGCCTGCCGGACGGTCACCCAGAAGTACGCGTGCTTAACCAGAACCTCGACACTCTCGCTTACTTCCTCTACCTCTTGGAAGTGGAGCGCCCCAACTATGACTACGACGTCTCGAGCGACGTTTCCAACTCCGACGGTGCTGCGGTACATCTGCGAGAGCTGATGATCCAGGCCGATCCCGCTCCCTTCGAAGGGGTGGAGCCCGCCTGGTCGGAAACGTTCGACTGGTGGGCCGACGATGCGCCGCCCATGCCGACCTGGGAGCGCGTCCTCCACGAAGTCCACGAGTCGATCGGGTCGGGATGATCCCCCTACGACGACATCGCCCTGGACGGAGTCACGGGTGTCGTTTACTGCCTTCCGGGGGACGAGTTCCAGATCTACCAAATGAGCGCGATCGATCCGGAGGCTCTGGGAGTGAGCCATTCCCGCTGGCACAACATTCTTGAGTATGTCGCCTATCCCAAGACGTGATAGCCCGCCACACGCAGTTAATGGACAGGTAATGCATCGGCTCGTCAACCGCTCAATGTTGGAATCGGTCTTTCCGCCCAGGAAGATCATCAGAGTGAAGGAGGACGGCCTCCCCGCCTGCCTCCACGAGTCGGCCCGCGCGATCCTGACGGGCGTCGGCCTGCCGGACGACCGGGCTTCCTTTTTCCTGGTCGACGGAGCGCTCTTCGAGGGAGAGACCCCGAATCGGTTTCGCCGATGTGCGGAGCTTCGCTACTCCTCCGACTACGAGAACATGCCGAACGGCTGGGAGAACTGGCTCGTCATCGGGTCGATCTTCTACGACTGTGTGGCCCTGGACCCCGTGTCCGGGATGGTGTATTGCCTACCGGACGGCGAGTACGGGGCACATCCGCTGAACCAGAGTCTCGACTCCTTCGTCTATTTCATCTACCTGCTCGAAGTCGAGCGCCCCAACTACGACTTCACCGTGTCCGACGAGATCCCCGACTCGGAGGGTGTGGCGATGTCCCTGCGGGAACGGATGGCCCGGGCTGACCCGCTGCCCTTCGAGGGGGTGGAGCCCGCCTGGTCGGAGGCGTTCGACTGGGAGGCCGAGGACGCGCCTCGCATGCCCGCGTGGGATGTTGTTCTCTCGAACGTGTACGAGTCCATTGGTTAGGCGGAGTTACCCATGACAGTCCCCGCAGGCAGCGTCCGGCAGTTCCGGCAGGAGGCTGTCGGTGATGCGGCCGGTGCGGTCCCGAGCGTGCGGCGCCTCGCGGAGGTCTCCGTGCCCGTCCAGGTCGGGCCGTACTTCGCCACCGCCCACGACGACGCCGTCCTGCTGCAGGAGTTCGCGGAGTCCGTCGGGCGTACGGTCGTGCGGGAGGAGTGCCTGCAGTGGGCGCGGCTCGGCTTCGACCGGGGGTTCGAGATCTGCGCCGACCCCGAGGGCGTCGTGCACGCCGTACTCCTCGACTGGAACGAGGAGTTGAGGTTCGTGAACGCGGCTCCGGAGGCGTTCGCCGAGTCGCTCGCCGCGCTCGACCGGGCCCTCGCCGTGATCGTCGGCACCGACCAGCCGCGGGAGGCCGCCGCCGCGTACGCCGAGCTGGAGGAACGGTTGCGGGGCATCGACCCCCAAGCCTTCGCGGGGCGCGAGAACTGGTGGCCGCTCGTTCTCGACGACATCAGGGACACCGCGAGCGCGGAGTGGTTCACCGCGTTCGAGATCGTCGACGGGCAGGGCGAGAAGCAGATCGTCACGCAGGCCGGCGACATCGGCATCCACCCGGAGGAGCGGCTCTGGGACCGGCTGCGGGCCGCGGGTGTCGCGCCGGAGCAAGTACTGCGCATCCACACCGAGTTGGAGGCCTGCTTCATGCCCGGCCACTACTGCTCACTGTGGCTCGGGCAGGTCTTCCCCGAGGCGCAGCTCACGCACAACTTCCCCTACGGCGAGACGGCCGACTCCCGTGCCGAGGGCATCCGGCTGCTGCGCGAGGCGGCCGAGCAGCCGCCGCAGTAGGACACCCGGGACGCGAGAAGAGGGGAGCAGCTCACCATGACCGTAGACACCGCCATACCGGACATGGCCGGCTGGCCGCCGCTCGACGACGACAAGCGGGCCGCCGGGCAGCAGCTGCTCGCCTGGGCGGCCGACGACAGCGGGGCCAGGTCCCGGCTGTTGCTGGTGCGGGGTGCCGAGGGCAGCGGCAAGAGCCATCTGCTCGCCTGGTTCCTGGCCGGGTCGACCGGGTCGACCGCGACCGGACAGCCACGGACGACCGCCGGTCCCACCGTCCACGCCACCCTCCTGACCGAGGGACTCACCGCCCAGACCTGCGCCTGGGAACTGGGACGCCAGCTCGGCTACGGCCCCCTCTCCCCCGCGCGTCTGCTGGACCGGGTGAGCCGGGACGAGCGGCCGTTGCTGCTGCTCGTAGCCGATCTGCACCGGTCCGGGGCGGGTCCCGCGGATCTGCCGGCGGCGGCACCGGCGACCCTGGTCGCCGAGCTGTTGGAGCCCTTGCTGGAACTCCCCCACCTCCGCGCCGCCGTGGAGATCGGCGACTCCGGGCTGCTGCCCGCAGACGGGGCAGACGGTGCCGAGATCATCGACCTGGGCGGCGGCAACCCCACCGTCGTGCCCGGCGGCCAACAGAGCCCCAGCCCCGGGAAGCACTCGTTCGCGGAGCTTGCCGCGACCGTCCCGCGCACGCCCGACGGCCGGCCCGACTGGTCCCAGGCGTCCGCCCCCGTCCACCGTCACATCCTCGACGCAGCCCTGCGAGCCGACGCCGACGGCGAAGGAGCCGCCGTACGCGGCCTGTTGGCCGACCCCGGTTTCCTGGTGCACGGCTCGGCCACCGCGCTCACCGCAACGCTCGCCGACACGCGTATCCCGGCCCCCGGCCGCCTCCGCGAGGTGTGGCAGCGCGCCGCCCCCGAGCTGACGGCACATCACGCCGACAGCGCCGAGCGCGCCGCCCTGCTGCACGCCGCCGCCGTGGGTACGGACGCGGCCCTGGCCGAGTTCCTGCGCCCCCTCGCCCAACGCCACTGGTGGTCGGCGGTGTGGGCCCGGCCCGATCTCCCGGTCGCCGCGCTGGCACCGGCGCCGGGCGACGACGAACGACACCTGCTGACGGCCGACGTCACGGGGCGGATCCGGACGTACGACATGGACACCGGCACCGCATCCGCATCCGCAGCCGCAGCCGCAGCGACCGGCTCACCGCCCTCCGCCCGCCCCGTCTCCGTCGCTCCACGCGACGCCCACGCGATGCTGCTGCTCGACCAGACCGGTGCGCTGCTGCCGCTCGCACCCGAGGACGATCCCATCGCCGGGTTCATGCTCGACCAGATCGCGGAGCACCACGGTTCGGCCGCCCTCGCCGACGACGGATCCCAGGTCACCGCACTCGGCAGCGGCGGCGCGCAGAGCCCGTACGCGATCGTCGGCGACCAAGGCGGCAGCCTCCACACATGGTCTCTGAGCGAGTATCAGGACACCCCGCTCTCCTGCCGCGTGCACGAGCGGCCGGTCACCGCCGCCGTCTGCCTCCACATCGCCGCCGACAATCTGACGCTCACCTTCAGTGCGGCGCTCGACGGCTCGGTACGACTGTGGGAGACCTCGGGCGATCCCATGCCGGTCCCCGTGGAGCAGCGCGGGTCCTTGGCCACGGCGCTCGCGGCGGCCGACACCTCCGTCGGTCCGGTGCTGGCCGTCGCCTGGAGCGACGCGGAGGTCCACCTGTGGCATGTGTTCTCCGGCCGGATGCGCGTCCTGCCGCTGCTGCACTCCTGCGGCGCGCTCGCCCTGACTCCCGAGGGGCTGCTCGTCGTGGGAAGTCCCGAGGGGCTGTACGCCGTGCGCTTGCGGCTGGACGGGCTCTGGCCCTAAGCCGGTTGGCCCACGCCGTTGAGCGACAGCCACCCCGGCAAGTCCACCTCGGCACGGAGGGTCTTCCCGGGCGCCGTCTCTCGGTCCACCACCTCCCACCGGTCGGCCAACGCCTCGACGAGGACGAGGCCTCGGCCGTGTTCGTCGAGGGGGCACGAAGGTCGTACGTCCCCGGGTTTCGGCGGCCAGGTCTCGGCGCGGGTGTCGCTGACCTCGATACGGATGCTGCCCGTCGGGAGCGACAGACGCAGCTCGAAGTCCCGTCCGGGGACGCGGCCGTGGGTGACGGCATTGGCGGCCAGCTCGGCGACGATCACGGCGACGGCGTCGGAGGCCCTGCTGCCGTGCGGGATGCCCCAGGCGTGGAGTTGGGTCAGGGCGAGGTGCCGGGCGAGGCGGGCGCCGCGCGGGGTGGCGCTGAGGCGCTGGGTGAACGTACGTACGGTGAGCGGGGGTTGGGGGGTGTGAGGTGCGGGCATGGGCCCAATCTGGCGGGTGCGGGAGGCAGTTCACCAGGTGAGCGGCGCGTACGCTGCGCGAGCGTACGCGGTTACGGGCTGGACAGTACGCGTGACTGACCGTGACCATGTGTGCGGGAGGTGGCCGACTGTGGTCGATGGTGCGGTGGGTACGGGTACGGGTGGCGAGCCGGAGTCGTCGGACAGTCTGCGGACGTTCGGGGCGGTCGTCCAGGCGTTGCGGGAGCATGCGGGGCTGAGCCGGGAGGAGTTCGGGGATCTGGTGGGGCTGTCCAAACACACCGTGGCTTCGGTGGAGCAGGGGCGGCGAATGCCGGATCCGACGTTCCCGGAACGGTCGGAGGGGGTGCTGGGGAATACGGGGGCTGTACGGAACGCGGCCAAGCATCTGGCTCGGCAGCCGGGGTTGGCGGCGTGGTTTCGGCGGTGGGCGCTGCTGGAGACAACGGCCGTCACGCTGTGCACGTACGAATGCCGAATGATTCCGGGACTGTTGCAGACGAAGGCCTACGTGGAGGCCCTGGCCGCCGACCAACTGCCGCCGTTGAACGACGCACAGATCGAGGAACGCTGGACCGCACGAGCGGAGCGACAGCAACTACTGCGGGAGCGGCCGAACACCGCGTTCAGTTTCATTCTTGAAGAGCACCTGTTCCTACGGCGCACAGGTGGGGTGGACGTGACGCGCGAACTCATCGACCACGTACTGGAGATCGCCAAGCTACGGAACATCGAGATCCAGGTCATCCCCCTCGTGCAGGAGTCGCATGCCGGGCTTCAGGGCCCCATGCGGCTTCTGGAAACCCCTGACAACAAGTGGTTCGCCTACTGCGAAGGGCAGGAGAGCGGACAGTTGATCTCCGACCGGAAACTGGTCAGCGTGCTCCAGAGCCGGTATGCCAGGATGCGTTCACAGGCTCTCACCCCGAAGGACTCCATGAGCCTGTTGCAGCGGATGCGAGGAGACCTATGAGCACGTCCGAGATGACCTGGTTCAAGAGCAGCTACAGCAGCGCATCCGGCGACGACTGCGTCGAGGTCGCCACCTGCCCCCACACCATCCACGTCCGCGACTCCAAGCACCGGGCAGGCCCCCACCTCACCCTCTCCCCCACCACCTGGACGGAGTTCCTCACGCACGTCCGTCCAGCAGCGCCATCCCCAACGGCGTGACCGAGTGCAGTACGGTCTTCCCCGCCTTGCACGTGCTGAGCAACCCCGCCTTCCGCAGAACGCCGACATGATGGCTGGCCGTCGCCGGTGAGATCCCCGCGTCATGGGCGAGCTCGGTCGTCGTCAGCCCGTGGTCCGCGACCAGTTCGAGGATCCCGGCGCGGGTACGTCCGAGGAGGGCGTTCAAGGAGCGGAGCCCGGACGCGCCGCCGCCCAGCATCGTCCCGTGCGTCATCGGGTAGACCACGACGCACGGTAGCGCCGGATCCCTCAGCAGCGTCGGCTTGCGCCAGCAGAAGTACGACGGGAGGACCAGCAGTCCGCGCCCGTCGAGGTGTACGTCCCGGTCGGCGCCCACGCCCGTGACCTCCAGGACCGGCTTCCGCCAGACCAGACCGGCGTGCAGCGTACTCAACAACCCGCCGAGGTCACCTTGGTCGCCGTGGTCGCCGTCGGCCAAGTACCGGCTGTGGATGGCGCGTTCGGCGTCGAAGCGGGCCCGCACCCGGCCCCACCAGGGCGCCAGCGCCGTCTCGAAGTACCCCCGGAACGAGCGCGCCAGATGGGCGACGGCCTCCTTGTCGCCGTCGGCGAGCGGCCTCGCCCAGGGTGGCAGGCCCCGGCCCGCGCGGGACAGTTCCAGCAGGTCGCCGCGGAACCGTCCCCGGGGCGTCGACAGCAGGGCGCCGACCCCGGCGTCCAGGCCGCCCGTGCCGGCCGTCGGGGTGAGGAAGTCCGCCGAGTAGCCGACGGGTGGAGCGAGTCGGAGCAACGGGCGTACATCTGCGGGCAGTTCGCGGCGTATTCTGCGCCGCCAGCCGCCGAAGACGGCCGCCCCGGTGTCGGTCTGCAGCATGTGCATGCTGAGCAGCGCCTCCCACATGGGATCGGGCGCCGGCGCCAGCCTGATCTGGGCGAGGTCTGCGTCGGTGAAGTGAATACGTACCGCCATATGAGCCATCCCCGTTCGGTCTGCACTCACATGCTGCGGCGTTCCCGGCCTCTTGGCACCCTCAGAAGTCACGGGGTCGCCCACAGACGCACGGCGCTCGCCAAGACCGACGCCCCGCCGCACGACCGTGTGCGGCGGGGCGCTCAAGGACGCTCAAGGGGCGCGAAATTGGGCCCTCAGCACTCCTCGACGGAGGTCACCTGGTCCCGGACGGGCGAGGCGAGGTCGATGGCCTGACCGTCCAGGATCACCTGGATCTCGTTCTCGTGGTCGGCATCCCGGTACAGGCACCAGTCGTCGCCGGAGATGTTCTTCACCGACCACACGTGGTCATTGAGACCGCCCGCCAGCTGGCCCAGGTTGGACACGCCGTCCGACAGCGAGTAGTGCGCGCCGCCGCCCTGGGCGTCGTGGTAGATGCAGAACTCGGACGGGTCGCACGGCCAGGTGGCCGGGTCCCCGGCCGCCTGGGCGGACGTCGGAATCGCCAGCATGGCGGCGGTGCCGACGACGGCGGCCAGACCGAGGCCGAGACGGCGCGTGCGGAGGGGCATGATGGACATGAGGTGCTTCCTTTCCCCGTTGTCGTGCGTACGACGACCAGCCTGCGATCCGCGCACCACACCCGCACCCGCCTTCGATCTGAGTCGAAACATCGACGCTTACCGTCACGTCAGTTCGCGACGAGACGCCACAGCGACGTAATCTCCGCGGCGCGGGCGGCATGCAGCGGATCGGCGGTGTCCCTCGCTCGTGGATGCCGCAGCCTGGTGTCGGTTCTGTCCACCACGCGCAGGCCCGCCGCTTCGATGCCGGCCAGCAGTTCGCCGCGCGTCCTGAGTCCGAGGTGCTCGGCCAGGTCCGACAGGATGAGCCAGCCTTCACCCCCCCCGGTTCGAGATGGGCTGTGAGTCCGTCCAGGAAGGTGCGGAGCATGCCGCCGCCCGCGTCGTGGACGCCTTGCTCCACGCTGGAGGTGGGCCGGGCCGGAATCCAGGGCGGGTTGCAGACGACGAGGTCCGCGCGCCCGTCCGGAAAGAGGCCGGGGCCCACGATGTCGCACAACGAACTTGACGAACATTCACTTTGCCGAACTGACAGCCCATCAACAGCATCCCTCCCTACGGTGCCGTGTCCATGACAGACTCATCTTCAACAGGCACAGCAGAGGCAGCAACCCCCACCCGGATCAGGCGCCGCACCGTACTGATCGCCACCGGCGCCACGGCCGCCACCCTCGCCGTCGCCGCCGCCGCGCCTGAAGCCCCCACAGCCGAGGCGGCCACCACGGCCCCCGTCGCCGCCGCGGCCGTCTGCACCCTCACGAAGGAGATGACCGAAGGCCCCTACTACCTCGACGGACAGCTCGTCCGCGCCGACATCAGCGAGGACAAGACGGGATTCCCGCTGGAGCTGACCCTCACCGTCGTCGACGACGACACCTGCGCTCCGCTCGGCAACGCCCTCGTCGAGATCTGGCACTCCGACGCCCTCGGCGAGTACTCCGGCTTCGTCGGCAACAACGGCCATGACGAGCCCGACAACGGCACCTTCCTGCGCGGCGGGATCCTGACCGACTCCAGCGGCGTCGCCAGGATCACCACCGTCTACCCGGGGTGGTACAGAGGCCGCTGCGTCCACATCCACATCAAGGTGCACACGGACGTCACCCTGACCGACGACGGCTCCTTCGAGGGCGGCCAGGAACTCCACACCGGACAGCTCTTCTTCGACGAGGCGATCACGACGAGAGTCGCCGCGCTGTCGCCGTACTCGGCCAACACGGTCACCCGCACCACCCTCGCCCAGGACTCGATCTACGACGACGGAGGCGCCGCGTCCGGGCTGCTCACGCTCACCGCGCTGGGCAGTTCACCGTCGGCCGGCTACGCGGGGACGCTGACCCTGGGGGTGGAGAACTGATCTGACGCCGAGGAGCGACGAACAGGCCGCGCCCGCTGCCATCCAGCGGGCGCGGCCCGACGCATGCGCCCCGCGACGCATGCGCCCCGCGACGCACGCGCCCCGCACGCAGGGGCTACTTGCCCGGGCACTCCTTCCACGCGATGTGGTAGACCGTGCTGATGTCCCCGTCCGTCGAGTCCATGGTCATGAAGCTGACCTTGCTCGGCGACGACGAGCCGAGGTTCACCCGCAGCTCGGTGTTGATGTTGAAGTTGCGCTGAACTCCACAGGGCGCCCAGACCAGTTGGGCCCAGTCGGTCTCGTCGGTGGCCTGCCAGTTGTCGTTGAGGGGGCCACTGAAGGGGTGGTTGCGGAACTGCGTGTTCGGGGAGCCCTGGAAGTAGTACGAGGCTCGCTGGATGGCGCTCGCGCCGGGCTGGAGGGCGGCGAAGCCGCGGTAGTCGGCGCTGGCGATGGCGTAGGTGAAGCCGCCAGGGACGTGCACGACCAGGCTGAGCTGGCAGTTCTTGCGGAACGCCGTGGGATCGGAGTTGCCGCCGGCCTGGGCGAGGTAGTCGCTGTAGGTAACCGTGAAGGCGGTGTTGTCCTCCGAGACGGCGACCGCCGTGGTGCCCTGCGGACAGCCGGAGCCGTTCACCGTGGCGACCTTGATGATGATCTTGTCCGGCGGCGGGTCGTCGAACCCGCCCGCCGAGGACGGGGCCGCGTGCGCGGGCAGCGCGGCGGTGAGCAGAGCGGCCAGCGCGCCGCCGCTCAGCAGATATCTCAGGAGCCCACGTGCCATGGGTCTACGTGCTATGGATCTACGCGCCATGGATCTCTCCCTGGGGTTGGGGGGTGGCTGTGCCTCGATCCGTTCGGCCTGCCTCGCCTCGTTGAATCTTTGAAGAAAGAGTGAGGTTCCTGTGAAGGTCGGAGGCGTTGGAATCGTAGGGAGCCCCATGAGGGTCGGCCAGGGTGAACTCCAGCCATTTACAACCGAGTTGAGCGATCCATCCCCAGCTCATTCACAGCCGCACATTAAGCCGTTCCTCAGCCAGGCCCCTAATTTCCTTCACATGACGGGAAACACAGAGCACCACTCGGAACACAGTGAGCAACAGCCGAGCCGGCACCGCAAGGACCCCGGGGTCCGGCGCCGGCGCGTCCTGATCGGCGGTAGCGCCGTCGCCGCGGTGGGCGGCCTCGCGGTCGCCGGCCTCGCGTCGGCCGACACCACGACCGGCACCACGACCCAGGAGAGCGGCACGTCGACCACCGCCGCGACGGAGGCCTCCACCTCCGCCACGGACGGCGTCTGCGTCCTCAACGCCGAGGTCACCGAGGGTCCGTACTCCCTCGAAGGCGCCCTCGTGCGCGAGGACATCCGGGAGGACAAGGAGGGCTTCGAGGTTCAGTACACCTTCACCGTCGTCGACGTCTCCAACGACTGCGCGCCGCTCGCGAACGCCCTGCTGGAGATCTGGCACTGCGACCACCTCGGCGAGTACTCCGGCTTCGTCGGCGGAAACGGCCACGAGGAGGAGGACAACGGCAAGTTCCTGCGCGGCGGTCAGATGACCGACGACAGCGGCCAGTGCGGCATCACGTCCATCTGGCCGGGGCACTACGTCTCACGCGCGGTCCACGTCCATATGCGGGTGCACACGGACGTGACGCTCACCGATGACTCGTACACAGGCGGCGAGATCATTCACACCGGGCAGCTCTTCTTCGACCAGGACATCAACACGGAGATCCAGGCGACCTCGCCGTACACGGAGAACACCACGCCCGAGACCCTGCTGGAGAACGACGGCATCTACGACGACGGCGGCGCGTCCTCCGGCCTGCTGACCCTGACCGCGCTCGGCGACAGCGTCTCGGACGGCTACAAGGCGACCTTGACAGTGGGCGTCAGCACCGACTGACACCGATCGGTCGAAGCCCCCGGACCGATCGGTCAGGCGCTGACGGGCTGCCGCTCCTCGGCGGCCTCGGTCCCGGCCGCCTTCCCTTCCTTCAGGTGGGCGCGGATCGAGTACGCCAGGGCGGCGGCCCACAGCGCGTACAGGACGACGTACACCACGGCGGACGTGGCTCCCGACGCCGCGATCCAGTCGCTCTTCAGCAGCGTGCGGACGTTGGTGACGAGGATGACGCCGCCGACCGCCGAGCCCAGGATCCGCGGCGGCAGGATGCGCACCAGCCATGCGGCGATCGGCGCGGCGACCAGCCCGCCGACGAGGAAGGCGGCGACCCACGTGAAGTCGATGCCCTGCGAGCCCAGCGAGAAGAGGAAACCGAGGCTCGCGGCGACCGCCACCAGGAACTCGCTGGTGTCGATCGAGCCGATGACCTTGCGCGGCTCCATCCTCCCGGAGGCGAGCAGTGCGGGCGTACCGACCGGCCCCCAGCCGCCGCCACCGGTCGCGTCGAGGAATCCGGCGACCAGGCCGAGCGGGGTCAGGAAGCGGCGCCGCAGGGGCAGGCCCATCCGGTCCTTGGGCAGGCCGCGGAAGGTGAACCGGGACATGACGTACACGCCGAGGCCCAGCAGGATCAGGGACATCAGCGGCGCGGCCACGTCGGTCGACAGCTTCGACAGGACGGTCGCACCGAGGAAGGAACCGATCGCGCCGGGGACGCCGATCTTCCCCACGACCTTCCAGTCGACGTTCCCGAACCGCCAGTGCGAGGCGCCCGACATCAACGTCGTACCGATCTCGGCGAGGTGCACCGTGGCCGAGACGGCGGCCGGGTTGGTGCCCATGGCCAGCATCAACGTCGTCGACGTCACGCCGTAGGCCATACCGAGGCTGCCGTCCACGAGCTGGGCCCCGAGGCCGGCGAGGGCGAGCAGTATCAGCGTGCGCATGCGGCCGGTCCCGTCTTTCCGAGGTTTCCTACCGGGTTGGTAGGGATGGCTGGACGGGACCGGACTCTAGGGCATCAAACTGAGGGCGGGCTGAGCGTGTCCGAATACAGAGACGCGCGTCTCAGAGAAGCGTGTCTCCGCTCCAGAACCCCTCAGCCCAGCCTGATCACATTCCAGGACATCGGTTCCAGTACGGCGGTGAGGCGGCCGTCCTTCAGCGCCGTGCCCTCGACCGGGTGCGGGGTGACGCGCTCGGGGTCGTCGAGGGTGTTGCGGGCGTCCGGGTCGGCGTCCGCGAGGGCGCTGTGCTCGACGATGTTCGTCAGGTCCAGCCCGCTCAGGGCGACTTCGAGCGGGAGGGCCTCGGTGCGGCTGCGGTTCACGGCGAAGACGGTGACCGTGCCGTCCTCGGCGCGCACGGCCGTGGCGTGCAGCAGGTCGGCCTCGCCGTACTTCTTCGTCTCGTACGTCGGGGAGTCCACCCGGACGTCCAGGACCTCGCCGCGGCCGTACTTGGCGGCCTGCGCGAAGGGGAAGAACGTCGTCTGCCTCCAGGCCGGGCCGCCCGGCTCGGTCATGATCGGGGCGATGACGTTGACGAGCTGCGCGAGGCAGGCGACGGTGACGCGGTCGGCGTGGCGCAGCAGCGCGATGAGGAGCGAGCCGAAGACGACCGCGTCCATGACGCTGTAGTTGTCCTCCAGGAGCCGGGGGGCCTCCGGCCAGTCCTCCAGCGACTTGGCGTGCTCCTCCCACTCCGGCAGGTACCAGACGTTCCACTCGTCGAAGGACAGGTTGATCTTCTTCTTCGACTTGAGCCGCGCGCCCACGTGGTCCGCGGTCGCGACCACGTTCTCGATGAAGGACTCCATGTCGACGGCCGAGGCGAGGAAGGAGTCGACGTCACCGTTCTCCGGCCAGTAGTAGGCGTGGAGAGAGACGTAGTCGACGAGGTCGTACGTCTCCTTGAGGACCGTCGCCTCCCACTCGGCGAAGGTCGGCATGGACTGGCTGGAGGAGCCGCAGGCGACCAGTTCGACCTTCGGGTCCATCTGGCGCATCGCGCGGGCCGTCTCGGCGGCGACACGGCCGTACTCCTCGGCCGTCTTGTGGCCGGTCTGCCAGGGGCCGTCCATCTCGTTGCCGAGGCACCAGAGCCGGATGCCGAAGGGGTCCTTGTCGCCGTGGGCCGCACGGAGGTCGGAGAGGGCCGTGCCTTCGGGGTGGTTGGCGTACTCCTGGAGTTCGAGGGCCTCCGCGACGCCCCGGGTGCCGAGGTTGATGGCCATCATGGGCTCGGCCTGGGGGCCGACCTTGCGGAGGAAGTCGATGTACTCGGCGAGGCCGAACCGGTTGGACTCCGTCGAGTGCCAGGCGAGGTCGAGGCGGCGGGGGCGGTCTTCTGCGGGGCCTACCGAGTCCTCCCACTTGTAGCCCGAGACGAAGTTGCCACCGGGGTAGCGGATGGCTGTGACGCCGAGTTCGCGGACCAGGTTCAGGACGTCTTGGCGCAGGCCCTTCTCGTCGGCTGTGGGGTGGTCGGGTTCGAAGATGCCGGTGTAGACGCAGCGGCCGAGGTGTTCTACGAAGCTGCCGAAGAGGCGGGGGTTGACTTCGCCGATGGTGAAGGCGGGGTCGAGGGTGAAACGGGCGGTGTGCATGTTCGCCTTTCCAAGGGGGTGGTTCTGAATCGTTGGCGGCTGCGGGTCGTGGGGGCTGGTCGCGCCCGCGCGGCGGAGCCGCATATCGGACACAGCCCCGCGCCCCTAGAGGGCGATCGGCCAGCCGTTGGCCGTCCAGTGCAGTTTGTTCAGGCCCAGCTTGGGCGTGCCCTCGTCCTCCGCGTCGTAGTAGTGGTACGCCAGCCAGTCCTGGCCCTTCGCCCGGAACACCGACTGGCCGCCCGTGCCGATATACCTGCCGTGGCCTGCCAGGAGTAGGTCTCCCCCGCCCTCCAGCATCGGCTTGCCCTTGCTGTCGGTGTACGGGCCCGTCACGGACGTCGATCTGCCGACCTTGATCTTGTACGTCGAGTTCACGCCCGCGCAGCAGGCGTCGTACGACGCGAAGAGGTAGTAGTGGCGGCCGTGCCTGACGATGTACGGGCCCTCGACCGCGTACGGGGCGTCCGGGCGGGTCGCCAGGTGGTGGACCGGGGCTTTCTCCAGCGCCTTGCCCGTTCTCGGGTTCAGTTCGACCATGCGGATGCCCGTCCAGTACGAGCCGAAGGACATCCAGAGCCTGCCGTCGGCCTGGATGAGCGCGGGGTCGATGGCGTTCCAGGTGTCGGTCGTCTCCGACGCGAACACCTTGCCGTGGTCCGTCCAGGTGCCGGGGAGGCCGGAGCGGGAGGTCGCGACGCCGATCGCCGAGTGGTTGGTGCCCCAGGAGGAGACCGCGTAGTAGAGCCAGTGGCGGCCCTGGCGGTAGGAGATGTCGGGGGCCCAGGGGTCGCCCGTGTCGTTGTACTCGTACCACCAACTCGGCGGCTCGGCGAAGGCGTTGCCCTCGTCCGTCCAGTGCACGCGGTCCTTGGAGAGGCGGGCG
The DNA here is from genome assembly GCF_044453205.1 of Streptomyces sp. NPDC051738. Lineage (NCBI taxonomy): Bacteria > Bacillati > Actinomycetota > Actinomycetes > Kitasatosporales > Streptomycetaceae > Streptomyces > Streptomyces sp. NPDC051738. The sequence goes on from NZ_JBITCM010000025.1 coordinate 112,869, forward strand.
CCGATGACGCCGCCGGTCGAGTACGCCACGTACTGGCCGGACTTCAGCCTCAGGACGGTCGGATCGTGGATGATCTCCTGGCCGGTGAGGGGCCGGGGGGCGGGGTAACTCCGCTGCTCCGCCTGCGCCGTGTTGGGGAGGAAGGCCAGGAAGGCCGCCGCCAGCACGGCCGTCAGCGTTCTGTGTGCTCTCACTGGCCCGCCAACCCCGTGTGGGCCACGCCCGCCACGATCTGCCGCTGGAAGAAGACGAAGACGACGATCAGGGGCAGGCCCGCCATCAGGCCGCCGGCCATGAGCTGGGCCCACTGGATGCCGTAGGAGTTCATGACGGTCGCGATGCCGTTCGGCATGGTCATCAGGTCGGGGTTGTTGGTCACCATGTAGGGCCACAGGAAGTTGTTCCACGAGGCGATGAAGGTGAAGATGCCAACCGCCGCCAGGGAGGGGCGGGCGAGCGGGACGACGATGGTGAAGAAGACGCGCCAGCGGCCCGCGCCGTCGATGAACGCGGCCTCCTCCAGTTCGCGCGGGATGCCCTGGAAGAACTTGTAGAGGATGTAGACCATCGCGGCGGGCGCGCACTGCGGCAGGATCATGCCCCAGTAGGTGTCGACCATCCCCATCTGCTGGACGGTGGTGAAGAGGGGGACCCCCAGGACCGCCGGGGAGATCATCAGGCCCGCCATCACCACGCCCATCAGGACGCTCTTGCCGCGGAACTCGGTGCGGGCGAAGCCGTATCCGGCCAGCGCGCTCACCAGCAGGACCACGGACGTCACGCAGACGGAGACGACCAGGGAGTTCACGAACCAGTTCGTGATGTTGCCGGTCTCGAACAGGGCCGTCCACGCCTGGCCCGTCCAGTCCTTCGGCAGCCAGCGCGGAGGGACCTCCACGGCCTCGGTCTCGGACTTGAGCGAGGTGAACAGGCTCCAGGCGAAGGGCGCGAGGAAGACGGCCGAGACGGCCGTGGCGAGGAGGGTCAGGATGATCTGGCTCGGCGTCCATGCTCTGGTGGTCGTCATCGTGCGCCCTCCTCACGGTTGCGCAGCAGCCACATACGGGCGAGCGCGACGGCCGCGATGATCACGAAGAAGATGATGGAGATCGCGGAGGCGTAGCCCACGCGGTAGCTGGTGAAGCCCTCTTCGAGGGTGTACTGGACGAAGGTGCGGGTCGAGTTCTCCGGGCCGGGGCCGAAGTCCATCATCACGACCGCCTGGTCGAAGACCTGGAGCGAGGCCAGGATCTGCAGCGCGACGACCAGGCCCGTGATGTTGCGCAGCATCGGCAGGGTGATGTGGACCATGCGGTGCCAGGCGTTCGCGCCGTCGAGCTTGGCGGCCTCGTAGAGGTGGTCGGGGATGGACTGGAGCGCGGCGAGGTAGAGCAGGAAGCTGAAGCCGACCGTCCACCACAGGGTGGTGATGACGATGGCGAGCATCGCGTACGACTTGTCCGTCAGCCAGGGCGTCTCGATGCCGAAGACATGGTTGATCATTCCCGTGCCGGGGTTGAACAGCCACTGCCAGAGGTTGCCGGCGACGGTGGAGGGGAGCAGGAAGGGCGCGAAGAAGCACAGGCGCCACAGCCATTTGCCGCGCTCGATGTGGTGGGCGAGCATCGCGAGGAGGAAGGCGAGGACCGTGATGCAGGGCACGACGAGGAGGGTGAAGTACGCGCTGTGGCCGAGCGCGTCCCACATCAGGGGGTCCTTCAGGGCCTCGCGGTAGTTGTCGAGGCCTATGAAGCTCTCGCCGTCGCCCGTGATGTTGGCGTCCGTGAAGCTGAGGTAGACGCCGCGCAGCAGCGGCCAGATCACGAAGAGGGCGAACAGGGCGAGGAACGGGGCGACGAACCAGCCGCCGTGCTGGAAGCCCTGGCCCCGGCGGAGGGTGGCGCCGATCGCGGTGCTCCTGGTGCGCGCCGGTGCGATGACGGTCTGGGCGCTGGTCGCCATCATGCTGCCGTACCTCCCTGCGCCGCGGTCTGGCCGTCCATGGGGTTCTTCATCGCGAGCAGCTTGGTGAGCTCGCTCCGCATCCGGCCCGCCGCGGCCTCCGGCCCCGCCGAGCCCACCGTCGAGGAGACGACGATGGGGCCCACGCGCTGGGCGAGGATGCCGGTGGAGCCCGCGAACCACACCTTCGGCTCGGTGGCCTGGTGGTCCATGGCGGAGGCGTACTCGCTCTGCGGGTTCAGCTTCTTGTACGCCGCCGTGGACAGGGTCGGTGTGTAGGCGGGGATGTGGCCGCCGGCCGCCCACTGCTGGGCATGCTGGACGACGTAGGCGGCGAGTCGGTGGGCCGCCTCGTTGGTGGCGCCGCCGCGGTCGGACTGGTGCGGCAGGACGAAGGCGTGCGACTCGGCGTGGGTGGCCTGCCTGCCGAAGACGGGCGGCAGCGGGGTCGCGCCGTAGTCGAGCTCGGCGCCCGAGTAGACCGGCACCGACCAGTTGCCCTCCCAGGCGAAGGGTGCGCCGTTGAGGAACTGTTCGGCGCCGACGGAGCCCAGGCCCGGGTCGGCGTACCCGTCGGTGACGTGGCGGCGCAGGAACTCAAGGACCTGGACGGCCTTGTCGGTGTCGAAGGTGACCTCCGTCTGGGCGGCGTTGAACCAGGTGCCGCCGAGCTGGGTGTAGAAGGCGACGAAGAACCACCACTGGAAGTTCTGGTCGTTGATCCACAGGCCGATGGTCTGCAGGCCCTTCCTGGTGGCCTTCTTGGCCTCCTTGAGCACGTCGAACCACTCGTCGGCCGACGTCACGGGCACGATCCGGCCGTCGGCGCCGAGCAGGCCCGCCTTCTTCAGCACGTCCTTGCGGTAGAAGCAGAGCTGGACGTGGATGTCGAGCGGGAGGGCGTAGAGCTTGCCGTCGATGACGGCGCGCTTCCACAGCGCGGGGTTGAAGTCCGCCTCCCGTACGCCGTACTTGGCGAGCAGGTCGACGTCCCAGGGGTCCAGGAGCCGGCCGGGCGAGAAGCCGGTGACGCGGCCGAGGTGCATGACGCCGAGGTCCGGGGCGCGGTTGCCGGCGGCGGCCATGGCGAGCTTGGTGTAGAAGGGGTTGCCCCACTGGAGGGTCGAGTCCTTCACGTCGATGCCGGGGTTCGCCTTACGGAAGGCGTCCAGCATCGCGATCATGTTGGAGCCGTCGCCGCCGCTGAAGAGGTTCCAGTACCGCACCCGGGTGCCGGCGCTGGAGGCGAGCGCGTCGGCACCGGTGCCGAGCGCGGCGAAGCCGAAGCTGCCGGCCACCGTCAACCCGCCCGCGGTGGCCAGAAGTTGCCTGCGGTTGAGGCCAGGTTGTCCCATTCCCTGCCCTAACTGTTCGAGATATCGAATTATGCACGTAACTTCGAACGGGACCGTAGGCGGCAAGCGCTTTCTAGTCAATGCCTAGTGCACGAATTCCGAGAGGTGATCGAGGACTGGGCGACCGTCCCGAAGTCACCGGCGGGTCGGCAACGCCGCCAAGGGGCGCGGGGAACCGCGCGACCAGCCCCCACGAACCCGCGGCCGAAAGACAACGCATCCCGGCCTTCCTCAGCACGCCTCGTTCCTCGTTGAACTACGGTCGCTGTATCGCATGACTCGGGACCGCGGGACGCGTACGCTCGAACGGCCCGCCGAGCGGCGGAGGAACAGGGGGTGCGATGGACATCGCGGGCGCCCGCACATGGGCGACCCGGGTCGCTTCGCTGCTGCGGTCGCGGCGCTCTCACCGCGCCTCGACCATGCGCGACCTGGCTTCCGAGCTGAGCGCGGCCGTACGGGCCAGACCTCACCCCCCGGCCGACGTACGCGAGGTGTGCCACGCGCTGTGCGCGGAGATGAGCGCGCGGCGCGGCGGGCGGCCCGTCGAGCTGCGCTTCGAGCGGTTCCCCGACGAGATCGAAGTGACCGGGCTGTGGGTGGAGTTCCAGGACTTCGACCTGGTCATCGTCGAGGAGCGGGCCGAGGCGGTACAGCAACTGGTCATCCTCGGCCATGAGTTGTGGCATCTGCACGCCGGACACGGTCACGACCACACCGCCGGTACGGCGGCCGTGCACGCGCTCGCCGACCGGCCCGGGTGGAAGGACATCGCCCTCGCGGTGGCCGCCCGCGACGGCTCCCGGCAGCGGGACGAGGCCGAGGCCGACGACTTCGGGCACCGACTGGCCGCCGCCTTCCGGCCGTTGCTGTCGAGGGCCGGGCCGGACGCGCCGCTCGGGCCGGTGCAGCGGTCGATGGGGTATCGCGGGGGCGACAGCGGAGGGACAGCGCCGTGACCGGCCTTGCGGCCCGGGAACCCTCTGGTCTCCTCGGCGACATGTACATCTCGTTCTGGATCCCGACCGTCATCCTGACCGCCGCCCTGGCGATCAAGCTGCCGAGCATCGTCAAGATGTGGCGGGACCCGCTGCTGCGCGCCGTCGGCGGACTGCTGCTGTTCGCCTGCGCCGTGTTCGTCTTCGCGGCCCCGAACACCATCGCCTGGACCAACCGCGTCACCGGCGTGCCGAACATCTCGGCGCCCTGGGTGTACTCCCTGATCACCGCGCTCTGCGCGTCCTGGCTGCTGCTGATCATCGCCTGGCGCAACGGCCTCTCCGACGACTCGACGGCGACCCGCCGCGCGACCCGCTGGGTCGTCTCCGTGTACGCGGGTGTGGTGGCCACCCTGTGGAGCCTCTTCGCGCTCGCCGACGCCCCCGTGGAACGGCTCCGGGACCTCGACACGTACTACGCCACCACGCCCTTCATGCGCGAGATGATCCTGCTCTACCTCCTCGCGCACACCGTGGCCTGCGCCGTCACGGCCCGGCTGATCTGGAACTGGATCCGCACCGACGGCCTCGACGCCTGGCTGCGCTGGGGGCTCAGGTTCCTGGGGGTCGGCTACGCGACGAACCTGTTCTTCGACGCGTCCAAGCTGACCGCCGTCGTCGCCCGGTGGCTGGGCCACGACCTGGACTGGCTCAGCACCGACCTGGCACCGTCGGCCGCTTCCGTCTCCGCCTCGCTGGTCGCCGTCGGCTTCATCATCCCGCACGCCGGCCAGTACCTGCACGAGCAAGGGCGGATCCGGCTGCACCGCCTGCGGCTGCGGCCGCTCTACCTGCTGATGCGGTCCGTCACCGGCGGACGCGAGCCCTTCGCCCTGCGCGGCACCGGGGAGTTGCGCCTGATCCGCCGCGAGACGTTCATCCGCGACGGGCTCCTCCAGTTGTCCCGGCACCTCGACGAGGACCTGCGCGGCCGGTCGTACGACGCGGCCCTGGCCCTCGGTTTCGTGCCCGCCCGGGCCGAGGCCCTCGCCGCGGCCGTGACGATCGTGGACGCCGTCGACACCCGCAAGCGGTCCCCCGAGGCCGAGAGCGCCGCCGCACCGTCCGGCCCGGACACCGCGTATCTGCTGCGGGAGATCCAGGCCGTGTCCCGAGCCCTCCGCCACCCCGACGACATCAACGCGGTACGCGCCCGCGCGGCCGCCCAGGCAGAGAAAGCTCGCGCATGACTGAACAGCACACCCCCGGGGCCAGAACGGCCGTCGTCCTCGGGGGATCCCATACCGGCATGCTCGCGGCCCGCGCCCTGGCCGAGTTCGTGGACCGGGTCATCGTCGTCGAACGCGACGTCCTGCCGGAGGGAGCCGCTCCCCGCAAGGGCCTGCCACAGGCGCGGCACGCCCACATGCTGTGGTCGGGCGGGGCGCGGGCCGTGGCGGAACTACTGCCCGGGATCACCGAGGCGCTCCACGGTGCCGGGGCGCACCGGCTGCCCGTCACGACGGACATGGTCGCCCTGTCGGCGCGGGGCTGGTTCCGGCGCTGGCCCGAGTCGCACCATGTGATCCTGGCCGGGCGGGACCTGCTGGACGCGACCATCCGCGCGCAGGTCCTCGCCGACGAGCGGATCGAACTGGTCGAGCGGGCCGAGGCGTTGGGGCTGGTCGGTGCGGGAGCCGTCGACACGGGAGCCGGTACGGGCGCCGTCGGCACGGACCCTGCCGTGACCGGCGTACGGATCCGGACGCACGACGGCGCCGAACGCACCCTGGAGGCCGGCCTGGTCGTCGACGCCACCGGCCGCGGGTCCGGGGCACACCGGTGGCTGACCGACCTCGGGCTGCCCGCACCGCAGCAGCGCGAGGTCGACTCCGGCCTGGCGTACGCCAGTCGGCTCTACCTCGCCCCCGAGCAGGCCCGGGACGGCTTCCCGGTCGTCAACGTGCAGCCCGACCCGCGCGACGGGCGGCCCGGCCGCGCGGGCTTCCTGCTGCCCATCGAGGACGGCCGCTGGATCGTCACCCTGTCCGGCACCCGCGGCGGCGAACCCTCCGCCGACGCCGACGACTTCGTCCGGTTCGCCCGCGAGGAGCTGCGGCACCCGCTGATCGGCGACCTGCTCGACAACGCCGAGCCACTGTCCGATGTGTCGGTCACCCGGAGCACGGTCAACCGCCGGTACTTCTACGAGCGGATGCCGGTGTGGCCGGAGAACTTCGTCGTCCTCGGCGACGCGCTCGCCGCGTTCAACCCGGTGTACGGGCACGGGCTGGCGGTCGCCGCCCAAAGCGCCCTGATCCTACGGAATGTGATGCGCCGTCAGGGCTGGGCGGCGCCAGGAGTGGCGCGCGCCGTCCAGCGTGCGGTGGCCCGCCCGGTCGGCGCCGCCTGGGACATGGCCATCGGCCAGGACGTGTTCTACCCGGGTGCGACGGAGCACGGCCCCACACTCAGGGAGCGACTCGTGGCCGCGTACGTCGGCCGACTGATGCACACGGCCACCGGGAACGGGCGGATCGCCCGGCGGGTGACGGATGTGACGTCCCTGGAGCGGGGGGCGGAGACGCTGCTGGCCCCGTCCGTGCTGCTGGCGGCCCTGGCCGGCCCGCTCAAGCCGGCGCTGAGCGGGCCGCCGTTGACCGCGGAGGAGATGAAGGCGGGTGGGTTGCGGTAGCCCGGCCGGGGGTGGAAGTTCGCCCCCAGCCCCCGGGCGGGTCAGCCGGCGAACGCCGGTTGCGCCAGGCCCTTCCCCGCGCCCGGCACCACGAACACCGAGCCGGCCAGCGCGGGCGGTGAGGCCAGGCCGACGCGGGCCGTCGTGATGTACAGGTCGGTCAGGTCGGGGCCGGCGAAGGCGCAGGCCGTGACGCGGGGCACCGGAAGCCGGACGATGCGGTCCAGCTCGCCGGCCGGCGTGTAGCGGCGTACGGCCGCGCCCTCCCACAGGGCCACCCAGACGCAGCCCTCGGCGTCGACGGTGAGCCCGTCGGGGAAGCCGGCGCCGTCCTCGATCGTGACGAACGTCCGCCGGTTCACGGCCCGCCCGCCCTCATGGTCGAAGACGTCGACCCGACGCGTCGGCGAGTCGATGTAGTACATGAGCCGCCCGTCCGGGCTCCAGCCGGTGCCGTTGCTCACCGCCACGTCGTCGAGGATCACCTCGGCCGAGCCGTCACCGGTGAGCCGGGACAGGGTGCCGCCGCCCGGTGCCTCGTCGTAGCGCATGGTGCCGGCCCACAGGGAGCCGTCGGGAGCGACGGCGGCGTCGTTGGCGCGGCGACCGGCAACGGCCTCGCGGCGCAGCCAGCGGAAGCTGTCGTCCGCGTCCAGCAGCCCCACGCCGTCCCTGAGGTTCAGGACGAGGCCACCGCCGACGCGCGGCTTGACGGCGCCGACGTGCTGCGGGGTCGTACGGACGGAGCGTCGGCCCGAGACGGGGTCGTAGGTGTGTATCCGGGCCCCGAGGATGTCGATCCAGATGAGCCGCCCGCTCTCCGGATCCCAGGTCGGCCCCTCACCGAGCTCGGCTTCCGCCCGCACCGCGACCTCGTACGCCGTCGCCCTCATGCCACGCTCCGGTGCCCGAGACGCTCCGACAGCTCGGCGGCCCCCTTGGCGGCGAGCTGCTCCAGCTCGACGCGGCGGTCGTCGCTCCAGCGGATCATGGGCACGGAGATCGAGAGCGCGGCGACGACCTTGCCGGTCCGGTCGTGCACCGGTGCCGCCACGCAGGACACGTCCGGGTTGGACTCCCGGCTCTCGACGGCGATCGCCCGCTCCCGAATCGCGGCAAGGGCCTCGCGCAGGGCGCCGGGGTCGGTGATGCTGTTCGGTGTCATGGCGACGAGCTCGGCATCGTCGGGGATCCGCGCGGTGAGCTCCGGCTCGGGAAGGGAGGCCAGCAGCATCTTGCCGACGGAGGTGCAGTGCGCGGGCAGCCGACGCCCGGCGGCGGAGACCATCCGCACCGCGTGCGTCGAGTCGACCTTGGCGATGTAGATCACGTCGGTGCCTTCGAGGATGGCCACGTGCACGGTCTCGTCACAGGTCTCGGCGACGGACCGGGCGACCTGCTGCCCCTCGGCCGCGAGGTCGAGCTGCTCGGCATAGCGACTGCCGAGCTGGTACGGCCGCACACCGAGCCGGTACCGTCCCGGCTGACCCGGCACCTGGACGATGTACGACCGGGCGGCGAGAGTGGTCACCAGCTCATGCACGGTGGTGCGCGGCAGCTGGAGCTTGCGCACGATGTCGGGGGCGGAGAGTGTGCCGTCCCCGTCGAGGAAAAGCTCGAGAATGTCGAGAGCCCGGGTCACGGCTGGTACGAGGCGTCCCACGTCCGGCGCCCTCCCTTGGGTGTCAGTAAAGGCTGCGTTCGAGATTTCAACAGCCGATCGGGATAACGAACACAGGCTACTCAAATTGCGTTTGCCCCGGCAATGGGGCTGCGCTGCCTCTCTGACAAGATCCCTCCGCTTTAGGGCTTCCCCCGGCGGACAAACGTCACATCGAAGTCCGTCGTCCACTCCTCCCCGTCGGGTGACTGCTCCCAGCCGCCCTCGATCGTCATGCCGTCGGCGCTGACGGTGGCGGTGAGGCGCTGGTGAAAGCCGGGGGCTGAGCGCCACTGGCGCCAGGTGCGGTCGGTCATGCTGCCTCGGTACACGCGGGACACGCCGCGGCCGTCGGCGTACAGGACCGTGTACTCCTCGGCCGTGTCGTCGTAGCCGGTCAGGGCGACGGTGGGGAAGGGGGCGTGGGCGGCCCACTCGCCGGGGAGGGACGTCTCGGGGGTGACGTCCGCGCGCTGGACGAGGAAGGCGCCGCCCTCCAGCCAGGCGAATTCCGTCCGGATGGGGCCGACGGTGCGGCCCGCGGCCCACATGTCCCACTCGCCCACGAAGAGGTCCAGCTGTCGCACGGCGGGGTGGGGCGTCGGTTGGCTCATCAGGTCTCCTCTGCTCGAATCCGTTCGAGAGCGCGTGCTCTGCGGTCGGTCGGCGCGCGGGAGCAGTCCGGGTGTCGTCGGATACTCCCACGGCAGTACAAGGGGTTTCTCCCCCTGTCAGACGTACTCGTTCTTCCCGCCCGGCACGGTGTTGTCCATGTCTTCCACGTCTGCGACCTCCTCCGCGTCACCCAAGAAGCTGGGCCGTCCCGCCCGTCGGGCCGTGCTGGTCATCCATGTCATCGCCGCCGCGAGCTGGCTCGGCCTCACGCTCGGGCTGCTCGCGCTCGCGATCACCGCGGGCACGACTGGCTCCCCGGCGACCGTGGAGGCTTCCGTACGGGCCATGAAGCTGTTCGCCGACTGGCTCCTGCTGCCCGTCGCGTTCCTCACGCTGATCAGCGGACTCGCGCTGGCCCTGGGCACGCAGTGGGGGCTGGCGCGGCACCGGTGGGTCTACGTCAAGTTCTGGCTGACCCTGGCCACGACCGCCGCCACAGCCTTCGCCCTGCGCCCCGGCCTGGGCACCACCGTCGCCGCCGTCACCGCGGGCGAGCCGCTGCCCGACGCCACCGACCTCATGATGGGGCCGATCGTGTCGCTGTCCGCGTACGTCTTCATGACGGTGATCTCGATCCTCAAGCCCTGGGGTCTGACGCAGCGTGGACGGAGGCTGCGTGCAGCCACCAGCCCCAAGCCGATGGACCCGGAGCCCGCCCGTCAGACCACCTGACCTGCGTCCCGACCTGCCGACCACCGCCGCGCCGGAAGGGTCACGAAGGACAGTGTTAGCGAGTACCGGGGTCGGACTTACTGCCCCGTTCAGCCTGGAGCATGTGGAGGAGTTGGGCATGCAGAGAGCGGTGCTCGCGTTCAGCAAGCGCCTTCAACCAAGCATGGAGGTCGTCGGGAAGGCGGAGGGTCAGTTGCTTCATGGCCTCACCGTACCGGCATGTTTATACCTCCCAGACATCAGCTTGAGCTCAAAATGATGGTACTGTGATGTCATGTCGAGGTTTCGGATGTACCCCACGCCGCAGCAGGAGCAAGTGATGCTCCGGCACTGCGCGCATGCCCGGTACGTATGGAACCTGGCCGTAGAGCAGCACGCATTCTGGAAGCCGGGCCGCATGTCCGCTCCCGGCTTCGCGGAGCAAAGTCGCCAGCTCACCGAGGCCCGCGCAGCCAGCGAGTGGCTACGCGAGGGGAATGCCGACGTGCAGCAGCAGGCCTTGAGGGACTTCTCCAAGGCCAAGGCTGCAAAGTTCAACTCCGGATTCGGTGAGCCGACCTGGCGCAAGAAGTACCGGCACGAGGGCTTCCGCGTCATCGGCACCGAACGCGTTCCTGAGTGCCACGAGAACGGCTCGCCGAGGCTCAACACCAAGACCGGCAAGCAGGTCATGGGCCGGTCTGTGACGGTGTGCAAGCTCAACCGGCACTGGGCACAGATCAAAGTACCCGGCTGCGGCTGGGTCCGCTTCCGTCTCACCCGCACCGCATTGCCCAAGGCGAAGACCTTCCGGGTCACGCTCAAGAACGGGCAGTGGCACATCGCCTTCGCCGTGATCCCTCAGCCGATCGCCATGCCCGGCACGGGCGTGGTCGTCGGCATCGACCGGGGCGTGACCATCACCGCCGCCCTGTCGGACGGGCGGAAGCTGAACTGCCCGCAGCTCACGGCGAAGGAGCGGGCGCAGATCCGTAAGCACCAGCGGCGAGCGACACGGGCCAAGAAGGGCAGCCCGGAGAAGACTGCCGAGTACGCCAAGGTCGCCAAGCTCAAGGCGCGGGAGGCGAACCGGCGCAAGGACTGGTGCGAGAAGAACTCGACGATGCTCGCCCGAACCTGTGACGTCATCCGGTTCGAGAAGCTGAACATCAAGAAGATGACCGCCTCCGCCCGGGGAACGGTCGACCAGCCCGGCCGACGCGTGACGCAGAAGGCTGGACTGAACCGGGCGATCCTCACCCAAGGCTGGGGCCTTCTGCGCCGCCGCACCGCGGAGAAGGCCCCCGGCCGGGTCGAAGACATCCCCGCCCCGTACACGTCTCTGCAGTGCAGTGCCTGTGGATGGATAGATAAGAACTCGCGCAAGAACCAAGCCGAGTTCGCCTGTTCCTTCTGCAACTTCACCTGCAATGCGGATGAGAACGCAGCAGTCAACGTCGCGGCAGGACAGGGTGGGATCCCCCATCCCAGGCGCCAAGCCTGTGCCGGAGGGACGACACCGCCCACACAGCGGTCGAGCGTCCGTGAACTTCAACCCGCCTGGGTTGGAATCCCCCTCTTCTGAGTGGCGGAGGATGTCAATTGTCGAACTCGGTGATCTCGCGTGGCCGCCAGAACCTGTACAGCTACCTGCGCGGCTCCCCCAGCGCCCCCTTCAACCGCTGGGCCCGCAGCACCAGTTCCAGCTCGAACCGCCGATCCGGGTCGTCCATCTCGCCGCCCCACAACTCCCGGATCTGCCGCAGCCGATAGCGGACCGTCTGGGGATGAACCCCGAGGCGGGCCGCCACTTCCGGCGCCCCGCCCCTGGTCTCCAGCCACGCCAGTAACGTCTCCGCGAGCCGCCGCCCGTGCGTGGGCCCGCAGTGCTCCAGCGGTGCCAGGCAGCGCACCGCCAGGTCGTCGATCAGCTCCTCGGGCTGCAGGAGCACGAGGGCCTCGGTGTGTTCGGTGCAGTACAGGACCTCGCCGGCCGGCAGCAGCCGCCGTTCCATCAGGCGTACGGCCGCCTCGGCCCAGCGCAGCGACTTCGCCGCGTCGGCGAGCGGGACCGGGGGGCCGATCGCGCCCGCCCAGCCGGACAGTGCCCGGTGCAGCAGTTCGGGACGGCCGGCGGCGTCCGGTTCGGGGACGACCATGCGCGGCTGCTCGTACTCCATGTCGAGCAGCACCCCCTGCCCCACGGCCGGTGCCACCGCCTCCCGCGCCGGGCGCAGCAGCACCCCCACCGCGACCTTCTCGGGCAACGGGGACCAGCCGATCCGGGCCGCCCGCTCTGTCAGCGCGTCCGCCGGATCGCCCCGGTGGTGTTCGGCCAGCAGGAGTTCCATCAGGCGGCGTTGCAGGCGCAGCCGTTCGCCGGCCTGCCGTGCCGCCGCCTCCGCGTACCCGCGCACCGACTGGTCGACCAGGCCGTCCAGGTACTCGTAACCCGCGTCGACCAGCTCGTACATCGCGGGCGGCGGAATGTCGACGCGCTGGCCGATCTCGGCGAAACGGCGCCAGGCCAGCCGTACGCCCATCCGGTAGATCGCCTGGAGCGAGTCCAGGGAGCGGCCGCCCAGGCCCTCGCCCCGGCCGAACTCCTGGAAGACGCCCGGCGGGACGCTCAGGCGGCCCTCGGACGTCTCCAGGTGCTGCACGAACACCTCGATCGCGCGCCGGATGCCGACCAGGGCCATCGGCTCGCCCGACTCGTCGAGGACGACGGGCAGATGCGGGTACTCGCGCCGGATCTCGCTGAGGATCTCCTCGGCGAGGGTTGGGGCGTCCGCCATGGCCAGCTCCGCGAAACGGCGGACCTGGAAGCGGGGTACGTCGTGCCAGGCCGAGCGGACGGGCGCGGCCGGGGACGTCGTGGAGGCCAGGGAGGTCGGTGAAGTCGGTGAAGTCGTCGAGCGGGTTGCGGCCACGGTCAACTCCCCTGGCCCGCTTGCTCGTACGTGATCAGGGGAGTGTTCGGCTGGTCGGGCGTCGCTTCCAGCAGCGCGACGACGCCGAGCGCGGCACCCACCGCGAGTACGGCGGCGAGCGCGACGGTCAGCGCGGCGGCGAGCAGTCTGGACATCGCAGGGTCAGCCTCTCTGTCCGGAGGTCCCCACCCCGGGTCACAAGTCCGATCCGACCCCTGCCTGTCGGGCCCAGTCTCGACAAGCCGTGACAGCCCGTCAAGACCGAAGGGACATTGACACTCAGTCAAGCTACGCCTACGGTTCCCGGCCCAAGAACGGCCAGGCAACGACCGTGCACCGAAGTGTGCGTCAAACCCCAGGAGTGCCGGATGCGCCGTACAGCCTCACCTCTCTCGCTGATCCTGCTGGGCATCGGCACGTTTCTGCTGGTACTGGCGCCCATGCTGGCCTGGTACGTGACCCCGCGTGCCGCCGTGAACCCCATCGACATCGACACCACCGCCGTTTACAAGGGCACCGGCAGCGTCTTCGACACCGACAAGATCGAGACCGTGCCGGACCAGAAAATCACCGTCACCCAGCGGGTGCGCGGCAATGTGGCGGAAAGTGAGCGCAGCGGCAACGGCGTCTGGGACGTGATCACCACCGTCGACACCGACAAGTCGCTGCCGGCCGCCGACCCGCACGACGCGCTGGACTTCACCCCGCACCGCTGGGTGATGGACCGGAAGACGAACAGGCCGGTGCACTGCTGCGAGGAGACGCCGTACATCGAGGGCGAGGCCTATCTGAAGTTCCCGTTCGACGTGCAGAAACGCTCCTACCAGTGGTGGGACAACACCGGCGGCACGACGGTCACCATGCGCTACGACGGCACCGAGAAGGTCCAGGGCTACACCGGCTACCGGTTCACCGCCACGGTCGCGCCCCGCAAGGTCGGCACCCGGCTCGTCCCCGGCAGCATCGTCGACCAGCCGAACCGGCCGCAGGTGCTGGCCGAGGAGTGGTACTCCAACCACAGGTTCAAGCTGGTCGTGGACCAGCGCACCGGCCGGGTGATCTACGCCCAGACCGGTCCGCGCCGTACGCTGCGGGCGCCCGGCGGCGACAACGACGCGGCGGTGCTGCTCGACAGCGAGAAGATCGCGTTCACCACGGCCACGCAGAAGGATGCCGTGCGGCAGGCGAAACGGGACAGCGGGCTGCTGCGTATGGTGAGCGAGACGCTGCCGCTCGGGACTGCTGGGGCGGGATTCGCACTTGCGGTGGTGGGTGGCGTTTTGGTGGTACGAGGGCGTAAGCGGCCGGATTCTCCGGGGACGGTCGAGATGCCCCAGCCCTCGCTCACGATGTGATGTGACGTCAGCTCTAACAAAGCCGGAAATTGTCACGCCGGTGAGTAGCCCTGGCGAACGGCTGGGCGAAAACTGTCCACCCCCACCCGGACACAGCCTGTCCACACCCCACGCAAAGTGACCGTAAGAGACCCAAGAAACCCCGATTCCCCCCACGGGAACGCAAACCCTCCCTCCCCCACGCTGAGTTCCGCACCCTGAGACGAGTTGGAGCACCCATGCCCCAGCACGTGCCTTCCCCTCCCCCACTCTCGAATTCGCTCGAGCGGGGGGACCCCCACCGTGCCAGTCTCCCCTTGGCACCGCAGCACCCTCCGGCGCTCCCCCCACATCCGCGCCGAATCGTTTTTCTCGCCCACCGTGACCTGGGCAACGAGGCCGCCGGCGGCTCCGAGCTGCTGGTCGACCGCCTTGCCGACGGGCTGACCCGGCTCGGCCACCAGGTCACCCTGCTGTGCGGAGGCCCCGCGGCCTACCGCGACTACCGGGTCGTGTCGGCCGGCGGTTCCTACGGCCACTACCTGCGCGCCAGATCCGCCTTCGCCCGTCAGGTGGGCGACTGCGATCTGCTGGTCGAGGTCTGCAACGGGATGCCGTACTTCGCCCCCCTCTGGCATTCCGGGCCGACATTGTGCCTGGTCAACCATGTGCACACCGATCTGTGGAAGATGCGGTTCGGCGGGGCGATGGCGCCTGCCGCTCGGCTCGGCCGAAGACTGGAGCACTGGGCGCTGACCGGGGCGCAGCGGCGGAGTCTGCTGGTGGCCGTGTCACCGTCCACGGCGCAGGCGCTGCGCGGGATCGGCGTCGAGCGGGAGCGGATCCGTGTCGTGCACAACGGGGTGGAGGAGCCGGGGCCGCGCGGCGCGCGTTCGCCGGAACCGCTGTTCGTGGCCGTGGGCCGGCTGGTCGAGTACAAGCGGATCGATCTGCTGCTGCGGCTCTGGGAGCGGGTGCGGCCCGTTACCGGTGGGCGGCTGGTCATTGTCGGGGACGGGCCCGAGCGGGCGTCTCTTGAGCGGCTCGCCGGGCCCGGTGTCGAGTTCACCGGGCATGTCTCCGAGGCCGAGAAGCACCGGCTGCTGTGCGAGGCCTGGATGCTGATGCATCCCTCTGCCGTTGAGGGGTGGGGGCTTGTCGTCACCGAGGCCGCGGCTCGGGAGACGCCGACCATTGCCTTTGATGTGCCTGGGCTTCGGGATTCCGTCGTGGACGGGGAGACCGGGGTGTTGGCGCAGGGAGAGTCTTCGTTCGCCGCTGCCTGGTGTGCGCTGGCGTTGTCCGGGCGGCGGCGGGAGTTGATGGGGAAGGCTGCGCGGGATCGGTCTGCGCGGTATCGGTGGGATCGGACGGTGAGGCAGTTCGGGGCGGTCGCCGCCGAGGCGGTGAAGGGCCATGACGCCTATGCGTCGTAGGGGCAAGGCCGTCTCGCGAGTGCCGGTTGTTCGTGGCTTGTCGCGCAGTTCCCCGCGCCCCTATCGGGGCGCTCCACAGCCCGGCGATATGAAGGACCCCTCCTTTCGGCGGTCCCTTGCTCTCTTTCGGGCCTTCCTTCATGAGCAGGACGATCCCGACGCCTGCTATTCGCTGCTCGCGCGTGATGCCGTTGATCAGGTCGAGGCATACGACGGGGCTGTCGCCGGGCGTACCGTCGTGGACGTCGGGGGTGGGAGTGGGTACTTCGTCGAGGAGTTTCGGCGGCGGGGTGCTCATGCCTATCTCTTCGAGCCCGATGTGCGGGAACTCGGCGAGAAACCGCCCGACTCAGCCGTTGTCGCCGACGGGTATCTGCTGCCCCTGCGGGACGGCGTCGCTGACGTCACCTTCTCCTCCAATGTGCTGGAGCATGTGGCCGATCCGCAGACCTTTCTGAGTGAGCTGGCGCGGGTGACCCGGCCCGGTGGGCTGATCTACGTGTCGTTCACCAACTGGCTGTCCCCCTGGGGCGGTCATGAGTGGGCGCCCTGGCACTACCTCGGTGCCGAGCGGGCCCGTGCCCGCTATGCGCGGCGTACCGGACGGGCGGCCAAGCACACCCTCGGCGAGAACCTCTTCGCCGTGCACATCGGCACCACCCTGCGGCAGGTCCGCGCCCGCGACGACGTCGAGGTCGTGTCGGCGCGCTCCCGCTACTGGCCGTTCCTCGCGGAGACCGTCGTCAAGGCGCCCGGTATCCGCGAGTTCGCGACCTGGAACCTCCTCCTCATCCTCAGGCGGTGCCCACCATGACGACGACCACGGTCCAGGCTCCTCCCCCGGCAGCCGTGCCGACCTCCGTACCCGCCTCGGGCCCGCCCGAGGGGCCGCGGTCGCGGCGCTGGCTGCTGGGGTTCTGGGCCGTGGTGTTCGTGCTGTTGGTGGCGGTGCAGCCGGGGCGGCAGACGTTCGACACCAAGCTGGGTGTGACCGTCGATCCCGGGCAGTTCCTCGCCGATCTCGGGCAGTTGTGGCAGGACGAGGGCAGTTTCGGCGGGATCCAGAACCAGTACTCGGGCTACCTGTGGCCGATGCTGCCGTTCTACTGGCTGGCCGATGTCGTACGGCTGCCGGTGTGGCTCGCGGAGCGGTTGTGGCTGTCGCTGATCGTGTCGGTCGCCTTCTGGGGTGCGCTGCGGCTGGCCGAGCGGCTGCGGGTGGGGAGCGGGCGGTCGCGGCTGGTTGCCGCGGTCGTCTATGCGTTGTGGCCCGTCTTCACCATCGTCGTGGGCTCTACGTCCGCTGCCGCGCTGCCCGGTGCGTTTCTGCCGTGGGTGCTGCTGCCGCTGACCAATGAGCGGTACGCCGCGCGGGTCGCCGCGCTGCGGTCGGCGTTGATCATCCCCTTCATGGGGGGCGTCAACGCCGCCTCCACCCTGGCCTCGCTGCTGCCCGTCGGGCTGTATCTGCTGTCCCGGCCGGCCGGGCCACGGCAGCGGAAGCTGATCGCGTGGTGGGTGCCCGGGGTGATTCTGGCGACCGCCTGGTGGGTCGTCCCGCTGCTGCTCCTCGGCACGTACGGCGAGAACTTCCTTCCCTACGTGGAGAGTTCGCAGACCACGACCGAGACCATGTCGGCGACCGAGGCCCTGCGCGGGGCCGGGAACTGGGTCGCCTATCTGCACTTCGGGGACGCCTGGCTGCCGGCCGGCTGGACCGTCGCCGCGTCCGCCGTCGTGATCGTCTGCTCGGCGCTCGCGGCCGGGCTGGGGCTCGCGGGGCTGGCGCGGCGGGACATGCCGGAGCGGCGGTGGCTGGTGCTGACCGTGGTGACGGTCGCGTTGATCCTGCTCGCCGGGTACGGCGGGGCGTTCGGCGCGCCCTTCCACGGGGTCGTACAGGACTGGCTGGACGGCGGGCTCGTTCCCTTCCGGAACATCTACAAGTTCCAGACGGGGCTCGCCCTGGCGCTGGCGCTGGGCCTCGCCCATCTGGTGGGCGTGGCGGCCGAGGCGCGCGGGGCGCGGCCGGTGCGGGGGCGGCGGTTCGCCGCGCTGATCGCGGCCGTGCTGGTGCTGCCGGGGCTGATGTGGCCGTATCTCAACGGGTCGATCCTCAACCCGGGTTCCTTCAAGGAGATCCCCAAGTACTGGCAGGCCACGGCCGACTGGATGGAGAAGTACTCCCCCGACGCCCGCGCCCTCGTCGTCCCGGCGACCGCGCACGGCATCTACACCTGGGGCTCCACCATCGACCAGCCCCTCGACGTCGTCGCCGACTCGCGCTGGGCGCAGCGCGACTACGTCCCCTTCGGCACTCCGGGCAACCGGCGCGCCCTGGACGCCGTCGAGCAGGCGCTGGTGAGTGGTGGCGAAGTGCCGGGGCTGGCGGACTACTTGAGCCGGGCGGGCATCTATTACGTCGTCGTCCGCAACGACCTCGATCCCGACCAGATCGGGCAGGTCCCCACGACGACGGTGAAGCGGACCCTGGAACAGTCCGGGTACGAGCGGGTCACCGGCCTGGGGCCCGTTTCGACCATCGGGACGATCGCTCCGGACACCCCGCTCCAGGTGGAGGGGCTGTATCCGCAGCAGCGGGCGGTGGAGATCTACAAGCCGGTGGGCGAGGACGTGCCGCGCCCGCATCAGGCCGGGCTGCAGCCGGTCGCCGACACGGCCGTCGTCTCCGGCGGTCCCGAGTCGCTGCTGCCGGTGGCGTCCGAACTGCGGGGCCGGGCAAGCGTGTTGACCGGCGACAACCATCCCGGTCTCGGCTCGCCGTCGGTGCAGGTCGTCGGTGACGGGCTGCGGCGCGCGGACACACGGTTCGGGCTGATCAACGCCAACACCTCGTACACGTACACCCGCGATGAGCGCAACGCGCCCGACGCCGCCCAGGACGCGGGCGAGAGTCCGCACCAGATCCTGCCCACCAGCGGCCTCGACCACCAGACGGTGGCCGAGCTGCGCGGGGCGCGGTCGGTGACGGCGTCGTCGTACGGCAGCTGGCTCTTCCATCTTCCGCAGTTCGATCCGGTGAACGCCTTCGACGGCAACCCGGACACGGCCTGGACCGAGGGCTCGGAGGGGTCGCCGGACGGGGAGTGGCTGCGGATCGCGTTCGCGGGTGGGTCGTACGACATGCCGTCGTCGTTCAAGGTGACACCGCTGCCGCAGGAGGGTGTGCGGGAGGCGCCGACGCGGGTGCGGGTGGAGACGGAGAAGGGGTCGGTGAACTCGTTCCTCCGGCCGGACGGCAGTGCGCAGAGCATCAAGTCGCCTGCGGGCGAGACGAGTTGGATGAAGCTGACGATCACGGACTCCGTGTCCCGGCGGGCCGGGCTGACCGGGGCCGGTTTCTCCGAGATCGATCTGCCGGACGTGCAGGTGACCCGGCTGCTGCGGCTGCCCACCGACGCCAAGGGGTCCGGCGCCGGCGCCGAGATCGTCTCCCTGTCCCGTACGGCCGACCCGACCGGGTTGTCCCCGACGGGCACGGAGGCCGGCCTGCACCGGCGCTTCACCACGTCCACGGCGGGGACGTACGAGATACGGGCGAGCGCGGTCCCGGTGCCGGGCGAGGAGCTGGACAAGCTGCTGTACGAGGTGGCGCCGGACCAGCAGAACCGGATCGTCGCGACCGCCGACTCCACGGCACGGCTGGGGGCGGGTCTGTCGCCGCGCAACCTCACCGACGGCGACCTGACCACGGCGTGGATCGCGGGCGACCGGCCGACCATCCACCTGAGCTGGCCCGGAAAGCAGGCGGTCGGGGAGGTCGTGCTGGCACCCGCCGGCGGGCTGTCCACCCGTCCCACCGAAGTCCACATCAGCTCCCCGGACGGCGCGGCGATCGCGGGCGTCGACGAGAACGGCATCGTCCGCTTCCCGCCGATCACCACCGACCGGCTGGACATCACGATCACCCAGACGGCGCCGCTGACCCTCTACAACCCGATGGTGGGCGAGGATCTGCAACTGCCCGTGGGCCTGACCGAGGCCTACATCCCGGCCCTCGACCAGTACCGGACCCCGAAGCCGAAGGCCACCCGGACGTTCTCGCTGCCGTGCGGGGACGGGCCGGTGGTGTCGGTGGACGGGAAGCTGCACGAGACGAGCGTGCGCGGAACCGTACGGGACCTGGTGGAACGGCGCCGCGTGGATGTGACGCTCTGTCAGCGCGGGCGTGACGACGCCGAGTTGCAGCTGACCGCCGGTGACCACCAGGTCGAGGGCGGCGACGCCGGCCCCCTCGCGCTCACCGACGTGACACTGACGCGCGGCACGGTCGCCGATGCCTCGACGGCGGCGCGTGACCTGGAGATACGGGACTGGCTCGGCGACCGGCGCGCGGTGAGCGTCGGGTCGGGGGCGGCGAGCTACCTGACGACGTACGAGAACTTCAACGACGGCTGGCACGCCACGCTGAACGGCAAGGAACTGACGCCGGTCCGGCTGGACGGCTGGCAGCAGGGCTGGCGGATCCCGGCGGGCGCCGGGGGCACGGTCGAGCTGTCGTACGAGCCGGCGGTGCTGTACGAGGGCGGGCTGATCGGCAGCGCGGTCGCACTCGCGCTGCTGGCCGGACTGGCGCTGTGGCGCCGCCGCGCCCCGAACCCCGACGAACCGCAGGCCGCTCCGCCGTTGCCGGGACTGTGGCTGGGCACGGTGGCCGTGACGGTGGTCGCGGTGTTCATCGCCGGGTGGTTCGCGCTGCTGGTGCCGGCGCTTGCGGTGGTGGCGTGGCGACGGCATGTCCTGCTGGTGCCGATCGCGTTGGTGGCCCTTGCGGGAGCGGGGGTTGCCGCGGCCGTCGGGGCTGGGTCGCCGGTGGGGGCAGGAGAGGGCGCCTTCGGTCGGGCGGCTCAACTGCTGGCGCTGATCGGGCTGTTCGCGGGTGTGGTCGGGGTGCGGGAGCGGGAGGGGGCGGCTGGAGAAGCGGGCGGACCGGGCCGAGGAGCGGGTGGGCCCGGCGACACGGCCGTGCTGCCGTCGGCCGCCGGAGGTGGCGGGGTTCCGGGCTTCGGCGTCCCAGAGGCGCCGATGCGGCCGTTGCCGCACCGTGAGCGGGGGCGCAGTCCGCTGGGGACCGAGCCCTCCGGGGCAACCGGAGCTCCCTCGGCCTCCGAGTCCCCCGAACTCCCCGGGCCCCCCGGAGCCCCCGGCCCCTCCAGGCCCTCCGGTCCGACAGCCCCGCCCCCCGACTCGGGGCCGACCCTCTCCGCCCGCGGCCCCGGTGGGCCGGTGCCGGATCCGCCGACCGCGCGGATCGCGCCCCGTAAGCCGAGGTTCCGGGCGACCGGGCCCGACGACGGGTCGGCGTCCGACGATGCCGGGAAGGGCGAGGCCACATGACCGCGTTGCAGCAGCCCGCACGTGCCGACGGTCCGCTTCGGCCGCCGGTTCGGGTGCCGTTCCCCGTCGTGGACGAAGTCGCCCGGCACTGTCTCCAGGAGGAGGAGCCGGAGACGGTGCATATCGAGGTCCATCTGCCGGGGGCGTTGGAGGCGGGGCGACTGCGTACGGCCTTCGCGGAGGCGCTGCGCCGGCATCCGCGGATCCTCATGCGGGAGGCGCCGGGGCGGTGGTACCGGCGGCGGTACGAGTGGGAGCTGACGGCGGAGCCGGATGTGGAGGTGGTGGGCTTTCCGGCGCCGGGGCGGGACGCGTTGCGCGATGCGCGGACCCGGGCGCTGACTCAGGCACCGCCCTTGTCCTTGTCGCCGCCGATCAGGGTCGAGGTGGTGGAGGGGGCGGGGGCGGTCGAGGGGAGCGAAGCCACTGATGCCGTAGGCGTGCGGCCGCGCGGAGGCGACGGTCCGCAGCCGCGCCCGGCACAGGGAACCGTCCTCTTCCTCACCATCAACCACACCGCCCTCGACGGCCCCGCCTGCCTCCGCGTCCTGGCGACCGCCGCCGAGCTCTACAGCGGCAAGGACAACTCCCCCGCCGCACCTCCCACCCGCGCGACCGAGGCCCAGCCCTACACCGAGGAAACGCCGTCCAACTGGTCACCCCCCGCCCGAGTGGCCCCCGGCACCCCCGAGCCCTCCCCCGGCAACGGCATGCTGGTGACCGAACTCCCCCTCCCCCACCGCCCCAAGGGCTCCCCCTACACGGTCAACGACCAGCTCATGGTGACCACGGCCCTGACCATCGCCCACTGGAACAGAGAGCACGGCGCTCACCCCCGCCCCCTCCGCATCACCATGCCCGTGGACGACCGCCCCCGCGACGCCACCATGCCCATCGGCAACGGCACCCGTCTGGTCGAAGTCCCCTTCACCCCAGGCGAGTTGGCGGCCCACGCCCCCGCCGACATGCCCACCCTCCTGCACCGCACGGCCACCCGCACCCGCGCCCTGAAGTCCCTCCCCCGCCCCCAACTGGGCCACGGTGCCTCCCTCCTCACCGCTCCCTGGGCCCCCGTCGCCGTCCGTGCCGCCCTCACCCGCGGCCTGCGCAGAGCCGCCGCGCCCTGGACCTCGACGACCCTCCTCAGCAACATCGGCCGTATCCCCTACCCCCTGGACTTCGGTGAGGAGACCGGCCGCGCACACGCCGTGTGGTTCTCGGCGCCCGCCCGGATGCCCCGCGGCCTCACCGTCACCACCGCCTCCACGGCGGGCCGCCTGCACCTCGCCCTGCGCTGGTCGCGGGCCCTGCTCAGCCACGGCGACGGCGCCCATCTGAGGGACCTCTTCGAGCACTACCTGCACACCACGGAGGTGACACCGTGACGACTTCCCCCGTGAAGCCCCCCGAACTGCGCGACTTCTACGAGAACCCCGCCGTGCCCGTCGCCTCCGGCACCCCCCGCAGCCGCCGCCAGGCCCGCATGCTCGCCGAGGCCCTGGGGCCGGCGTCCGCCGAACGGACGCGCACGATCCTCGACATCGGCTGCGGCGACGGAACCGCCGCGGCCACCGCCGCCCCCTTCCTCCCCGGCCACCGCATCGTCGGCATCGACTGGTCCCAGGACGCCCTGCGCCGGGCCCGCACCCACATCCCGTACGCCGTCCGCGGTGAACTCACCGACGGCGGACTGCCGTTCCGGTCCGGCTCCGCCGACGCCGTGCTGTTCAGCGAGGTGATCGAGCACCTCGTCGACCCGGACGCCGCGCTGGACGAGATCCGCCGTGTGCTGCGTCCCGGCGGCCATCTGATGCTCTCCACCCCGAACCTGGCCGCCTGGTACAACCGCGCCCTGCTGCTGGCCGGGGTGCAGCCGGTGTTCTCGGAGGTCAGTCTGCGGGCGATCCACGGGCGCCCGGGACGGGAGGTCGTGGGGCATCTGCGGCTCTACACCGCCCGTGCGCTGCGGGAGTTCGTGGCCGCGTCCGGCTTCGACGTCGTACGGCTCGCGGGCGCGCCCTTCCACGGCGTACCGCGTCCGCTGCGCCCGCTCGACCGGCTGGCCTGCGCCCGGCCGTCGCTCGCGTCGATCCTGCTGCTGCACGCCCGACGGACCTAGGGGGGTGGACCATGTGGTGGGGAGTGGCCGCGGCCCTGCTGGCGAACACCCTGTACAGCCTCGGTTTCGTCCTGGAGAAACGGGCGCTGACCGCACTTCCGCAGGTGAGCATCCGGCAACCCGCGCGCCTGCTGCGGCTGGTGCTCGGCAGCCCGCTGTGGATCGGCGGTTCGCTCGCCCTCGCCGCCGGGTTCGGCGCCCAGCTCGTCGTCTACCGCACGCTGCCGATCGCCGCCGCGCAGGGCATCTTCGTCTCCGGTCTCGTGCTGCTCGTGCTGCTCTCCGCGCGGCTGCTGGGCGAGGAGACCAGCGGGCGGGAGCGGTACGCGCTCGGGGCGATCCTCGCCGCCCTGCTGATGGTCGTGCTGTCGCTGCGGGAGGGTTCGGAGACGGTCAGCCAAGCCGCGCCGTACCCGCTGATCCTGCTGGTGTGCGTGCCGTCGCTGGCCGCGGGCGTGTGGCTGTACAACTCCGCCGAGCGCAGGACCCGGCACCGGCACCGGCTGCCGACGACCGGCGTCGAGTACGGCGTGGCGGTGGGGCTGCTGTATGGGGTGAGCTCACTGGCCATCAAGGGGGTGTCGAGCTACCTGACGACGAGCGATCTCGGCGGCGCGCTGCTGGACCTGCTGGGCTCCCCGTACCCGTATCTCCTGCTCTTCACCGGCGCGTTCGGGCTGGTCATGTCGCAGGCGGCGCTGCAGCGCTGCCGGGCCTCGCTGATCGTGCCGGTGTGCACGACGGTGACCAGCCTCTACACGGCCGTGCTCGGCACGCTGTCGTTCGGCGAATCGCTGCCCGAGGATCCGCTGCGGCTGGCGCTGCGGGTCGCGGGTACGGCGCTCGCCGTCGCCGTACTGCTGTCGATGCCGCGGCACGACCGCCGCCCCGAGCCCCCGCCCTCACCTCAACCCCCCATCGGTGCCAAGGAGTTGACACCACCATGAAACCCGACGACCCCCTGCTGCAGATCCTGGCGTGCCCCCTCGACAAGGGCCCGCTGCACCTCGTCGCCCCGGAGGACACCGCGGACCCGGCCGAGGCGCTGTACAACCCGCGCCTGCGCCGCCGCTACCCGATCGTCGACGGCATCCCGCAGCTGCTGCCGGCCTCCGGGGAGCAGGTCTCCGACGACGAGCACGAAGACCTCCTCAAACGGATGGCCCCATGACCCTCACCGCGAGCATCGCCCCGCTGTTGCCCACCCGCCTGGTCGCCGCCGTCGCCCGGGCCGTGTACCCGCGCTTCGAGCCGGAGCTGGCCCGGCTGGCGGAGCTGTGTCCCGCCGGGTGCGGGACGGCCGTGGACGTCGGCGGGTGGTACGGCCCGTGGACGCGACGGCTGTCGAGACGGGCCCGGCGGGTGGTGACCGTGGAGCCGGTTCCTCATCTGGCGCGGCTGCTGGCGGCGACGGCCCCGCCCAACGTCCGGATCGTGCAGGCCGCGGCGGCCGAGCGCCCCGGCGCGGCCCGGCTCTGGCTGCCGCCGCACGACGCGGGCGACCGGGGCGTGTCCTCGCTGGTCCGCCGGGACATCCACGCCACGGCGCTGCCGGTCAGCTGTGTCACCCTCGACGAACTCGGCCTCAAGGACGTCGGGTTCGTCAAGGTCGACGTGGACGGCAGCGAGCTCGCGGTGCTGCGCGGCGCGACCGGCGTCCTGGCGCGTGACCGGCCCGCCCTGTTCATCGAACTGGAGTCCCGCATCCAGCCGATCGCCCCGGTGCTGACGTATCTCTCCCTGCTCGGCTACGACGGCTGGGTGCTGCCCGGCCGCGACTGGGTGCCCCTGAGCCGCTTCCCGCTGGAGGCCCACCAGGCGGAGACCTCGTACGTCGTCACCCAGGGCCTGCTGCGCCGGATCCTGCCCTTCCGCGGGCCGCGGTACGTCAACTCCGTCCTCTTTCTCCCCGACGGCCGCCGCCCGATCGACGACGATGGGCACCATGCCCTCCGGACCCGGAAAACACCCCGCTAGCGGCGGAACGAACCCCGCCGGCCCCTTCACCCCGCGCGACTTCCAGCTCGTGCTGCTGCGCCGCATGGCCGACCACAATCCCGATCTGGTGGACGACGCCCGACGCCAACTGGGCGTCTCCCTCGCGGAGATGCGCGAGGCGAACAAGCGCTGGCAGGCGATGGTCCGCTCGCCGCGCGCACGCGGGGCCGCCTCCCGGTACCGCTCGGTGCTGGGCGCCCCCGAGTCCGTCGTCACCCGCAAGGTCGGCGACCTGGAGTGCGAGGCCTGGCTGTGGCCGGTCCCGCTCTGGCCCGACCTGCGCTTCGAGGTACTGCTCGCCCCGAACGGCTCGGTCTGGAACGAGTGGCTGGTACGCGCCCCGGGAGCACCGGGCCCGACCCTGCGCACCCTGTCCGACCTCACCCCCTGGTCCTGCACGGTCGACGAGACGGCCCGCGCCTTCGCACCCGCCCGGCCACTGGAGGGCACGGCGCCGACGCGGTGGGGGCTGGCGTTCACGGCGCCGGACGGGGAGGGGGTGGGGCGGGAGGTGGTCGCTGAGTTCACTTGGGGGTTGTTGCAGCGGGTGGAGCAGCGGATGGGATGAACGGGTCTCTTGAACAGATCCGTTGAACAGACCCGCCGAACAGACCCGTCGAACAGACCCGGGACCAGTTGAACAGGTTGTTTAAAATAACTAGTTGACATCAAGTCGTGCGTGTCTGACGCTCGACTCATGTCGTCGACTCCTGATAAGCACCCGGACCCCTTCACGCCTCCGCAGCCGGAGCAGGCGCGAGCGCACCGCGTCGCCGCCTCCCTGTTTCGCATCGCCGAGCGACACGCAACCACCGACAAGCAACGCCACCGACAGGTCCATCCTTCGGTCATCGCGCCGCACGAGGCCGTCAGGCTCGTGTCGTTCCTGCTCAGCGGGGCCGCACAGCCGGATGACGGCGAACCGGAGGTGGACCGCGCCGACATCACCGCCGCGCTGAGCCTTGTCCCACTGGTTCGAGGGGAGATGGACGAACTGGAAACCGGACTCCTCCAGATGGCACGGGGTCGCGGCATGACCTGGCAGGAGATCGCTTTCGGACTCGGGCTCGGCACTCCGCAGGCCGCCAGGCAGCGTTACGAACGGCTGGCCAGCCGCGCGGCCGACGACGCGACTGGACCTGAATAGGTCCTGAACAGTCCTGGCTGGGAGAGCCTCGCCCGAAGATCTCTAGCGACCGGCGGCAGCCGCCAGGATCGCCTCCACCACACCCGCGACCGACCCGCTGTGCAGCGACAGGAAAAGATTCGGCTCGACGAGCTCCAGCTCCATCACCCGCGGCTCCCCACCCGGCCCGTCCTCCCCGTCGACGAGGTCCACGCGCGCGTACAGCAACTCCGAAGCCTCCGGTACGGCGGCCAGGGCGCGCTCGGCGACGGCGAGTTCGGCCGGGGTCGGGGTCCAGGGTTCGAGGCCGGGATGGGCGACCTTCCGCTCGTCGTACGGCGTCCCGAGGCTGAGGACAGCTCCCTTGCGGCTGGCGTGCAGCAGGCGCCCGCCGTAGAACTGCAGGGCCCTCTCCCCGCTGACGTCGATGCCCTTCACATACGGCTGCACCATCGCGGTGAACCCCTCGGCGTGCATGCGCGTGAGCTGCCGTACGGCCGTGTCGTGGTCGTCGGGCGTGTACCGGGCGGCGAACCGCGCGCCCGCGCCGGAGGTGGGCTTGACGACGTACTCGATGTCCTTGGGAAGCTCAGGGATGTCACCGGGCGCGAAGTACCGGGTCGGCACGACGGGCACCCCGGCCTCGGCGAGCGCGCCGAGGTACCGCTTGTCGGCGTTCCACCGCACCACCTCGGCGGGGTTCGCGAGCCGCGTCTCCTTGCCGCATCGCTCCGCCCACGCCAGGAACTGCGCCGACCGCCAGCTGTAGTCCCAGGTGGACCGGATCACGGCGAGGTCGTAGCCACCCCAGTCGACGGCGTCGTCGTCCCAGTACACGGAGTCGGCCTCGGCGCCGGCTTCCCGCAGCGCCCGCACCAGTACCGGGAGGTCGCGGTCGACGCTGATGTCGGGGCCGGGGCGGCAGGTGACGAGGGCTATGCGGGGCACGGCGGATTCCTCCATCGGTGACGGTTGAGCGCTTCGCAGGCTAACAAGCGGTTTCGGAACCGGGACAGGCCCCTTGACCTTCACCTTCGGTGAACCCACAGCATCGGTGCGAGGAACCGGAAGGGCTCGGGATGCGGAAGAGCTTGGGATGCGGAAGAGCTTGGGATGCGGAAGGACCGGTCGACGATAGTGACGCGCGAGGACATGCTGACGATCGGGGCCTTCGCGAAGGCCTGCCGGCTGTCGCCGAAGGCACTGCGGCTGTACGACGAGCTGGAGCTGCTGAAGCCCAGCCGGGTCGACCCGGACACCGGGTACCGCTACTACGCCGTCGCCCAGCTGGAGCAGGCCCGCCTGGTGGCATGGCTGCGCCGACTCGGCATGCCGCTGGCCCGCATCCGTGAGGTGTGCGCACTGCGACCGCCCGACGCCGCCGTCGAGATCCGTGCCTACTGGGCGCAGGTCGAGGCGGAGACGGCCGCGCGGCGCGACCTCGCCGAGTTCCTCGTCGGACAACTGCTCACAGAACCGAGGAAGGACACCACCATGCTGGAACTGCGCTACTCCGCCCACTCGGACCGAGGCCGGGTCCGCCCCGCCAACCAGGACACCGCCTACGCCGGCACCCGACTGCTCGCGGTGGCCGACGGCTACGGCCCCGCGGGCGCGCCCGTGAGCGGCGCGGCGGTGGAGGCACTGCGCTTCCTGGACACGGACGAGCACCTCCCGGCGGGCGACGTCCTGAACCTGCTGGAGGAGGCGGTGCGCGGGGCGACGGAGGCGGTGCGGGACGCGGCGAACGACGCCGGCGCCGGTTCCGCACAGGACGCCGGCACGACGCTGACGGCCCTGCTGTGGACGGGCTCCCGCCTGGCCCTGGTCCACATCGGCGACTCCCGCGCCTACCTGCTCCGCGACGGCGCCCTGTTCCGCATCACCGACGACCACACGGTGGTCCAGTCGATGATCGACGAGGGCCGCCTGACCCCGGAGGAGGCCACGACCCACCCCCAACGCATGCTGCTCCTCAAGTCCCTCTCCCCGACCACCCCCGCGACCCCCGACCTCCGCCTCCAGGACACCGCCCCCGGCGACCGCTACCTCCTCTGCTCGGACGGCCTCTCCCGAGTCGTCCCCGACGCGAGCATCCGCCACCTCCTCACGTCCGCCGTGGCCCCGGATGCCGCCGTACACGCACTGATCGCCGCGGCGAACGAGGCGGGTGGGCCGGACAACGTGAGTTGTGTGGTGGCGGATGTGGTGGAGGGGGCGGCATGAGGGGAGGGAGGGACGTCGCCTACTCGACCCGCGCTGAGAAGCCGTAGTACAGGTCTCGGCCCGGGACGGGTAGTCCTGGGGGCAGCCGGGTACCGGTCAGCTCGGGGACGGCGACGGTCGCCCAGTCCATCACGCCGTCCGTGGAGTGCTCGCCGAGGTCGATGGAGCTCACTTCGGAGCCGTCCACGTAAGTGAGCAGGGTGGGCGGACCGCCGAATCCGCCGTCAGAGAGCGTGAGCCATCTGTCGCAGGCCCAGCGGATTTCGTCGGGGTCGGAGGCGACGATGATGGCGGCGTGCACCACGGACCCGCTCCACACCTCGTCCTGCAGCAGGTAGAAGCTGTACGTGTCCTCCGCAGGAGGCTTGTCACTCAGCCCGAGCAAGACGGCCAGCTCGTCCAGTCCCGCTTCGGCATCAACACCGGGACCGATCGCGCGTATCCGGGCGTACAGCTCCTGCGCCTCAGTCCGGCGCCGCTCGACGGTCCCCTCGTCCTCACCGCATTCCCCCACCATGTCGGGGTTCATCTCCAGCCCGTTCTCCCAGTAGGAGACCTGCTGGGCCAGCCGCCCGGTCAGCAGCATCAGGGGCTCGACGTCATGGGGATCTGCCTTCAACACGGCACGCAGCCACCGCTCTTCGGGCCAGGTCTGGTCCGCCTCCGGGTCATCCGTCACAGTCAGGCTCAGCAGCCGTCCCAGCTCCCGAGCAGCCCGGGCATCGCCTGCGGTCGCGGCGGTCTCCAGCCGTGTGATCTTCTCGTCGTTGATCGCCATAGGAGAGGAGGTTACGACCCGTCACTGACAACGCGGACGGGCCATCGGCACCGCCCTCGGCTCTGCGTCGAGTTGGCCATGACGCCGGCTTCCGTGAGGAGTTCATGACGTGCGCACTGTGCACGGTTCCGGCGTCTCGGACGGCGAACGGCACGGTCGGATGAGCGAGTCGGCGGCCGTGGTAGAAGGTGTCATGTCGATCTCCGGAACGGACGCCTACGACACGGCACTTCACCTCCCCCCACTCGTCGAGCGAGCCCTCACCGCGGCCCGTGTCCACGGCTTCCCCTACTCCTGTCGACCGGAACAGGGCCGCCTGCTGCAAGCCCTGGCCGGTGGTGCCGACCAGGTGATCGGGGAGACAGGCACAGGCTGCGGGGTGGGGCTGGCCTGGCTCGCGGAGGGGGCGCGGGCGGGCGTACGGCTGGTCAGTGTGGAGCGGGATCCGGGGCGGGCCCGGGTCGCCGCCGAGGTGTTCGCCGACCGGCCCGAGGTGGAGGTGGTGTGCGGCGACTGGCGGCGGATCGAGGAGCGGGCGCCGTACGACCTGCTCGTCCTGGACGGGGGTGGCACGGCCAAGGCCGAGGAGGACACCCCGGCGGACCCGGCCCGGCTCCTCGCCCCGGCCGGCCGGATCGTGATCGACGACTTCACCCCGGCCACCGACTGGCCGCCGCTGCACGAGGGCGCGGTGGACCGGGCCCGGCTGTACTGGCTGCGGCATCCCGCGCTGGAGATCGTCGAGATCCCGCTCGCCGAGGACCTCGCCACGCTGGTGGGCACCCGGCGCCGGCTCGCCGGGACCGAGACCACGTGGCGGAACTTCGAGCTGGGGCAGGTCGTACGGGGAGTCGTCAGCAGCGTCCAGGACTTCGGCGTGTTCGTGGACCTCGACGGCACCGAGGGCTTCATCACCTTCCCCGAACTCTCCCGGCACCGCATCGACTTCCCCAGCGAGGTGGTCCACGTCGGCCAGGAGGTCGTCGCCGAGGTCCTCGCGTTCGAGCTCTTCCGTCCCCAGGTCCGGCTGTCGCTCGCGGCCCTGGAGCCGGATCCGCTGAGGGAGTTCGCACGGCACGGGCTGGGCCGGGTCGTCCGCGGCTCGGTCACCGAGGCGGTCCCGTTCGGCGTGCTCGTACGCGTCGCCGAGGGCGTCGAAGGGCTGGTGCACCGCGACGCCCTCCCGGATTCGGCGTTCCCCGACGCCGGTGACGAACTGGACGTAGAAGTCACCGGCATCGATCTGCATCGCCGCCGGGTCACGCTGACGCCGCTGCGCTGACATGGGCGGTCGGCCCAGCCAGGCGCCCGCAAGGCACTTCAGGACGTCTACAACGCCGAGGAGTTGGTCCGGCTCGTCAGCGACCGCCTCGGACTGGCCTTCACCACAACCTCAACCCCGGACCGCGCCCTGCAGGCCCGCCTGGGCTCCATCGAAGGGCTCATCCATCTGCACCACGAGGCAACCTGAACAGCCACTGCGAGGTACTTCGTACTCGGCCGCGGCTCTGAATGAGACCCTCTCGGCTCGCAGATCCGCGCGCATTGGATCGCACAGCGCCTCGGGTTCCAGAGTCGCCCAACGAGACCGGCCTTCGGCGGTCACTGTGTCGATGTGGACTGGTCGGACGGTGATGAGCAGGACCAGGATGGCGATCTCGAGGCACATCGCGCCGACCGCGCCGACAGCCAGCACAGTCGCCTCCTGGTGCTTGGAGCCCTGAGTTCAAGTTGTCTGACGAATGGTCCGTGCCACTGTGCAATCCCTGTGTCATGAAGCCTCCGTCCCCTAACACGGAGACGTCGAGGGGCGGTTGCCGGTTCGGCCGGGTCGAGCAAGGCCAGGTTGCGTCCATGGAGATGGTGTACGGGTTCGACCTGATCCGGGGGTTTGCTCCGGCGTCGGGATGGTGCCCGCATAGATGAACGGCCACCGGCTGATCTTCGAGGTGTCGAAGCCCGAAGGAGACCAGCACGATGACCGCACCCGACAGTCTGCCCCTGCACGTCCTCGCCGAGGACAACCTCGCCGCGGCGAGTCCCGATCTGCTGCGCGCGATGGTCAAGACGTTCGCCGACGCGCTCATGTCCGCGGAGGCCGACGCCCTCTGCAACGCCGAATACGGGCAGGTCAGCGACGAGAGAGTCAACCACCGCAACGGATACCGCCCGCGCGAGTGGGACACCCGCGCGGGCACCGTCGAACTCGCCATCCCCAAGCTCAGGTCCGGCAGTTACTTCCCGCAGTGGCTCCTGGAACGCCGACGGCGGGCCGAACAGGCCCTCATCTCGGTCGTTGCCACCGCCTACCTGCTCGGCGTGTCCACCCGCCGGGTCGAGAAGCTCGCCGAGTCCCTCGGCGTCACCCAGCTGTCGAAATCCCAGGTCAGCGCGAT
>NZ_JBITCM010000026.1:0-81577 GCF_044453205.1 Streptomyces sp. NPDC051738
AGCCGGTGGCCGTTCATCTATGCGGGCATCAGCCAGAAGCCGGAGCAAACCCCCGGATCAGGTCGAACCCGTACACCACTTCCCTGGACGCAACCCACCGCAACAGCCGAGAGAAGGCTCAGGGCGGCCAGAGTTCGGCGAAACATGTCACTTCTCCCAGAGGTGGCGTGATACCGGTGGCCGGGCTTGCATGCCGCACCGCGGGTAACCGCGTCGTTCGCAGCTGTTGCGATCATGACCGTGCGAGCGACCCATGCAAAGCGATTCCTCAGGTTCTGAGGGGAACTTGAGGCTTGCGCGATCCAATGAGCGAAACCACCGCCGGGCGCTGAGCCCGAAGGCCTCCCCATCCGTACCTACCCCCGAGGCCTCAAGTCCGACGACGGAGATGTGACACACGTGGGGTGCGATGACCGACGACAACCGCGGCGCCGATCCAGCGGACGGCGGGGGCTTCAACGGCTGGTGCTGCTGGGCACCCTGCTGGTCCTGTTCCTCCTCGGTGGCACAGGACCCGCGTCGGCCCACGCGGCCCTCCGTTCCACCGACCCCGGGGACGGAAGCCTCCTCCAGTCGGCGCCCCGCCACCTCACCCTGAGCTTCACGGAGTCCGTCGGTCTGCTGGAGGACTCCTTCCGCGTCCTGGACCCGGACGGTCGGAGGCTGCGCACGGGGGAGCCGCAGCACAGTCCGGACAGCAGTGACACCGCCCGGGTCACGCTGCCCTCGAAGCTGGCCCAGGGGACGTACACCGTCGCCTGGCGGGTGGTGTCGGCGGACAGTCACCCGGTCTCCGGAGCGTTCACCTTCTCCGTCGGCAAACGCTCCCTCACGACGGCCACCGTCGACACCGGTCCCACCGAGGACCCGGCGACCAAGAGCCTCTACAACATCGCCCGCTATCTGGCCTACCTCGCCGCCGCCCTGCTCATCGGCACGGCGACGTTCATGGCCGTCTGCCGCCCCCCGGACGCCCCCGTGCTCGCCAGGCTGCTGCGGACCGGCTGGTGGACCCTCCTCGCCACCACCCTGGCCCTGCTGGTGCTGCGCGGCCCGTACGAGTCGGGTGAGGGGCCGTTGGGGGCGCTGAGCGCCGACTCCCTCGGTCGTACCCTGACCAGCCGTCCGGGCGTCGTCCTGCTGGCCCGCCTGGCCCTTCTGCTGGTGGCCGCCGGCTATCTCGTACGACTGTCCAGGCGCCGCCGGCCCTACGGCTGGACCGGCGCCGCCCTCGCCGCGGGCCTCGCCGTGACCTGGGCCGCCGGCGAGCACGCCTCCGCGGGCATCCAGGTGCCGGCGGCGATGACGTCCTCGGCGCTGCACCTGCTCGCCACGGCGGTCTGGCTGGGCGGCCTCACGGCCCTGCTCGTCACGCTGTACCGGGCCCATCTGACGCCGGCCGCCGTCACCCGCTTCTCGCGCCTCGCGTTCGCTTCCGTGACCGTCCTGGTCGTCACCGGCGTCTACCAGTCCTGGCGCGGCCTCGGCTCCTGGGACGCGCTCACCGGCACCACGTACGGCAGGCTCCTGCTCCTCAAGCTGGCCGCGGTGGCCCTGCTCCTCGGGGCGGCGGCCGTGTCCCGCCGCTGGACCGCCCGGCTGGCGACGGGCGACGCGGAAGCGGGAGCGGAGGTGGAGGTGGAAGCGGAGGTGGAGGCGGTCGTACGGGAGAAGGTTCCGGAGTCCGTCGGCGGGCCGCCTCTGCCGGAGTCGCCCGGCGAGGCACCGGAGCCCTCCGCACCGGCTGTGGGCGACGAGGGCACGCGGCACGACCCGCACCGCCGCGCCCTGCGCCGCTCCGTGCTCGCCGAAGTCGCCGTCGGCGCCGCCGTGCTCGCCGTCACCACGATCCTCACCAGCACCCTGCCCGGCCGGGCGCAGGCCGAGGCGGCGGCGCAGGCGCCCGCGGTGATCGGCGCGTCCGTCACCACGGTCCCGTTCGACGTGGGCACCCCGGGCGGCCATGGCAAGGTCCAGATCACCCTCGACCCGGGGCGGGTCGGCGACAACTCCATCGAGGCCCTCGTCTACGGCCCCGACGGGGGCGTCTCCGTCGTCCCCGAGCTGCGTGTCTCCTTCACCCTCCCCGCCAAGGACATCGGCCCCCTCGACGCCGAGCTCACCGACAAGGGCGGCTACTGGGCCAACAGCTTCCTCAACCTGCCCATCGCCGGGAAGTGGGAGATGAAGGTGACCGTGCGGACGTCGGAGGTCGACCAGGTGAGTGAGACCCGGACGGTGGTCGTGCGCTAGCCCCGGTCTCCCGGGAGAGCACGCAGAGCACGTAGAGCACGTTCGAGGGGTTCAAGATCGGTTCGAGATATCGGTCACGTTTCCGAAACAGCGATCGACATCTCTTGACGCATGACCTGACATACGGCTGTTATTGCGCCACCGTGTTCGGTCAAGTTGATTTCTGATCGGTTAAGACGGACTTCGACGAGCCCACCCTCACGATCGAACCCTGCCCTCAGGAGCCGTAGATGCACGACCTCTCCCCCTCCGGTCTCTCCCTCCCCTCGCCCAGCCGACGCACTCTGCTGCGCGGCATAGGCGGCGCCGCCGTACTCGGAGCGGGTGTCCCGCTGCTGAGCGCCTGTGGTGGCAGTGGCACGGCGAGCGATCCGAAGACCGTCACCCTCGGCTCCAAGGCGTCCGACGCCGTGCCGAAGAAGGCGTTCGCGGACATCTACGCGGCCTACAAGAAGAAGTCCGGCATCACGGTCGACGTGAACACCAAGGACTCCAACACCTTCCAGGAGCAGATCAACTCCTACCTCCAGGGCACGCCGGACGACGTGTTCACCTGGTTCGCCGGCTACCGGATGCAGTTCTTCGCGGCCAAGGGACTGGCCACGCCGATCGACGACGTCTGGAAGACCATCGGGGGCAACTTCCCCGAGGCGATGCACAAGCTCAGCAAGGGCGAGGACGGCAAGTACTACTTCGTGCCGCTGTACACCTACCCGTGGGCGATCTTCTACCGGAAGAGCGTCTTCAAGGAGAAGGGGTACGAAGTCCCCACCACGTGGGACGACTTCGTGACGCTGTGCAAGCAGATGAAGAAGGACGGCATCGTCCCGATCGCCTTCGGTGACAAGGACGCCTGGCCCGCGCTCGGCACCTTCGACCAGATCAACTTCCGCCAGAACGGCTACGACTTCCACGTCGAGCTGATGGCCGGCAAGGCCTCCTGGACCGACGCCAAGGTGCGCAAGGTCTTCGACCTGTGGACCGAGATCCTCCCCTACCACCAGGAGGGCGCCACCGGGCGTACCTGGCAGGACGCGGCCCAGACGCTGGCCTCCAAGAAGGCCGGCATGTACCTCCTCGGCACCTTCGTGGCCCAGCAGTTCACCGACAAGGCCGCCCTGGAGGACCTCGACTTCTTCGCCTTCCCGGAGATCGACCCGGCCTACGGCCAGGACACCGTCGAGGCGCCCACCGACGGCTTCATGATGAGCAAGAGCCCGAAGAACAAGGCCCAGGCCGTCAAGCTCCTGGAGTACCTCGGCACCACCGACGCCGAGGACATCTACCTCAAGTCCGACCCCAGCGTGGTCCACGCCGCGACCGGCGCCGACACGTCGTCGTACAGCGCCCTGCAGAAGAAGGCGTACGACATGATCGCCGGCGCCAAGTCCCTGACCCAGTTCATGGACCGCGACAGCCGGCCCGACTTCACCTCCACGGTGATGCAGCCCGCGCTGCAGAAGTTCGTCCGTGACCCCAAGGGCGTCGACAGCCTGCTGTCCTCGATCGAGCGCCAGAAGAAGACGATCTTCGCCGCCTCATGACGACCGACATCACGAAGGAGACCCCGGAGGCGGCCGCCGTGCCGCCTTCGGGCGCTGCCCCCGCCAAGAAGGTGCCGCACGGGCACCGTCGTCTGCTGACCCGCCGCGACCGGATCACCCTCGGTCTGATGGCGGGTCTGCCGACCCTTCTGCACATCGCGCTCGTCTGGGTGACCGCCCTCGCCTCCATCACGCTGGCGTTCACCACCTGGGACGGCATCGGCTTCGACTCGATCAAGTGGGTCGGGCTCGACAACTTCAGGGAACTGTTCACCAACAACCCGCAGTTCTGGCCCGCCGTCGAGCACAACGTCGTCTGGTTCGTCGTGCTGATCGTGATCCCGACCCCGCTCGGCCTGTTCCTGGCCGTGCAGCTGGACAAGAAGATCCGGTTCAGCAGGGTGTACCAGACCGCGTTCTTCCTGCCCGTCGTGCTGTCGATGGCCGTCATCGGGTTTGTGTGGCAGCTGATCTACAACCCGGACACGGGCCTGATCAACAGCCTCATCGGGGCCAACGAGCCCGGCAAGTACATCGACTGGATCGGTGACCCGGACCTCAACCTCTGGGCGATCCTCGTCGCCGCGTCCTGGCGGCACGCCGGCTACATGATGATCCTGTACCTGGCCGGTCTGAAGGGCGTCGACCCGTCGCTGCGGGAGGCCTCCGCGCTCGACGGCGCGAACGAGTGGCAGACGTTCAAGAACGTCATCTTCCCGACGCTGCGGCCCACCAACACCGTCGTCCTGGTCGTCACCATCATCGAGGCGTTGCGCGCCTTCGACCTGGTCTTCGTCTTCAACAAGGGCGCCGAGGGCACCGAGTTGCTCTCGATCCTGGTCACCAACAACATCATCGGCGAGTCCAGCCGCATCGGATACGGCTCCGCCATCGCGGTCGTCCTGCTGCTGATCTCCCTCGTCGTGATCATCCCCTACCTGGTGGCCACCTTCCGGAAGGAGCGGCGCGCATGAGCATCAACGCCATGACCAAGCCCCGTACGCCCGTCCGCCCCGCCCGGATCCTGCTCCACCTCTTCCTCGCCGGCGCGGCGCTGGCCTGGGTCGCCCCGCTGGCGTGGGCGATCTACGCGGCGCTGCGGCCGTACGCGGAGACGAGCGAGAAGGGATACGTGTCCTGGCCGGACACGCTGAACTTCGACAACTTCATCAACGCGTATCAGCAGTCGGACATGAGCCACTACTTCGTCAACACGATGATCATCGCCGTCCCGGCGGTGCTGGTGACGCTGTTCCTGTCCTCGATGGTCGCGTTCTACGTCAGCCGCTTCGACTTCCGCGTCAACCTGGCGCTGCTGCTGGTCTTCACGGCGGGCAACCTGCTCCCGCAGCAGGTCATCATCACCCCGCTGTACCGCCTGTACCTGCTGATCGACCTGCCCGGCATCACCATGAGCGGCAAGCTCTACGACTCCGCGCTCGGGCTCGTCCTCATCCATGTCGCGTTCCAGTCGGGCTTCTGCGCCTTCGTGCTCAGCAACTACATGCGCACGCTGCCGCACGAGCTGACCGAGGCCGCGCTGGTGGACGGCGCCTCGGTGTGGCGGCAGTACTGGCAGATCGTGCTGCCGCTGTGCCGTCCGGCGATGGCGGCCCTGGCGACGTTGTTGTCCATCTGGATCTACAACGACTTCTTCTGGGCCCTGGTGCTGATCTCGACCGGCGAGAACATGCCGATCACCTCGGCGCTGAACAACCTCTCCGGCGCGTACTTCACGGACCCGAACCTGGTGGCCGCGGGCGCCCTGCTCACCGCGATCCCCACGTTGATCGTGTACTTCGTGCTCCAGCGGCAGTTCGTCAGCGGTCTGACGCTGGGCGCCAACAAGGGCTGACGGCCCTCGACACCAAGGGCTGCCGGCTCCCTTCATGAGGCCGGCAGCCCCCTTTCTTGAAAGAGACACCCGTGCACCACCCCTTCACCCCCGTCGCCTCCGTGCCCGTGGACGCCGTCAACGCCCGCGTCCACGAGGAGGGCTGGCAGTCCTGGAGCCCCAGTGGCTCCTACGCCCTCGGCGAGAAGCCGTACCGCCCGACCAACGACAACTGGGCGACGGTCTGCTACCGCCCCGGCGTCACCGTCCCCGAGGGCGCCTTCCAGGGCGAGGGCCTGCTGGCGCTCGACCCCGGCGACGGCTCACCGGTCCGCCTGTGGGCGGCGACGGACCCGCTGACCGAGGTCCCCTCCGTCCGGCTGGTCGTGACGGACGGCGTGGCTCAGGTCAGCGCCGACGGCCCGGTGAAGGAGTGGACGGGCGCCACCGTCCAGTCGGTGCTGGGCGAGTGGGCCGACAGCCTCCAACTCCCGGCACCCAGCCCCGCTCCCACCGTCTGGTGCTCCTGGTACGAGTACTTCACCGCCGTCACCGAGGACGACATCCACGAGAACCTCCGTGCGATGGACACCCTCGACCTGCCCATCGACGTCGTCCAGATCGACGACGGCTACCAGAAGGCCCTCGGCGACTGGCTCACCCTCTCCGGCCGCTTCCGCTCCCGTGCGGGCATCGCGGACGCGATCAGGGCGCGGGGCCGCCGGGCGGGCATCTGGACGGCGCCCTTCCTCGTCGACCCCGCGAGCGACCTGGCCGCCGAGCACCCCGAGTGGCTGGTCCGCACCGCCGACGGCGACTTCGCGCACGCCGGCCGCAACTGGGGCCACGACCTGCGCGTCCTGGACACCACGCACCCCGAGGCGGCGGCGTATCTGACGGACGTCTTCCGGACGCTGCGCGCCGAGGGCTACGACTACTTCAAGGTGGACTTCCTCTACGCGGGCGCGCTGGAGGGCGTACGGCACGACGCGGAGTCGGACGCGCTGACTGCGTATCGCGAAGGCATCCGGCTGATCCGGGACGCGATCGGCGAGGACGCCTACCTGCTGGGCTGCGGCGCGCCCCTGCTCGCCTCCATCGGCCTGTTCGACGCGATGCGGGTCAGCCCCGACACGGCCCCGCACCGCCGCCCCGAGGCCGACGACTACAGCCAACCCGGGCAGGACCCCGCCGAGTTCACCGGCGTCGGCCGTCAGTGGCAGCACGGCCGCTTCTGGATCAACGACCCCGACTGCCTGATGGCGCGCCCGGCGGTGGAGACCCGCGAGCGGTGGGCCGCGCACGTCGAGGCGACGGGCGGCCTGATGGCGTCCAGCGACCGGCTGCTGTCGCTGGACACGTGGGGCGTGGAGACGACGCGCCGGCTGCTGTCGGGGGACGCCCGATGACGCGCGAGCTTTCAAGCGAGCCCTCCCGCGAGCCTTCCCGCGAGCGTTCCCGCGGGCTTTCGGTGGAGGGCATCGCCTACGGCGGTGACTACAACCCCGAGCAGTGGCCCGAGGAGGTCTGGGCCGAGGACGTACGCCTCATGCGCGAGGCGGGCGTGAACATGGTCAGCGTCAACATCTTCTCGTGGGCGCTGCTGGAGCCGCGCGAGGGCGAGTACGACTTCTCGCGCCTCGACCGCATCCTCGCCCTGCTCCACGAGAACGGC
This sequence comes from Streptomyces sp. NPDC051738, assembly GCF_044453205.1. Taxonomy (NCBI): domain Bacteria; kingdom Bacillati; phylum Actinomycetota; class Actinomycetes; order Kitasatosporales; family Streptomycetaceae; genus Streptomyces; species Streptomyces sp. NPDC051738. The sequence goes on from NZ_JBITCM010000026.1 coordinate 7,307, forward strand.
ATCGCCGCCGACCTGGCCACCCCGACGGCCGCGCCCCCGGCGTGGTTCTTCAGGGCCCACCCCGAGGCGCTGCCGGTGGACAAGGACGGGCGCGGACTGTCGTACGGCAGCCGCCAGACGTTCTGCCCGTCGAGCCCCGCCTACCGCGAGGCGGCCCTGCGTATCGCGGGCGCACTCGCCCGGCGCTACGCCGACCACCCGGCGGTGGTGATGTGGCACATCCACAACGAGTACGGCTGCCACAACGCCGAGTGCCACTGCGACGAGAGCGCGGCGGCCTTCCGGCGCTGGCTGCGGGCGCGGTACGGCGACGACCTGGCCGCCCTCAACGACGCCTGGGGCACCACCTTCTGGAGCCAGTGGTACTACGACTGGGACGAGATCATCCCGCCCCGCCCCACGGGCGCCGTCCCCAACCCCACCCACCAGCTGGACTGGCGCCGCTTCTGCAGCGACGCACTGCTGTCGCTGTACGAGGCGGAGCGCGAGGTGCTGCTGGAGGCGGCCCCTGATACCCCCGCCACCACCAACTTCATGGTGATGTACAACTTCGACGCGCTGGACTACTGGCGCTGGGCCCCGAAGCTGGACGTCGTCTCCAACGATCACTACCTCCAGTCCGCCGACCCCGAGTCGCAGATCGACATCGCGCTCAGCGGCGACCTGGTGCGCTCCCTCGCGGGCGGCCCGTGGCTGCTGATGGAGCACTCGACGGGCGCGGTCAACTGGCAGCCGGTGAACCGGGCGAAGGGCCCTGGCGAGCTCCGGCGGAACGCGCTCGCCCATGTCGCGCGCGGCGCGGACGGCATCGCCTACTTCCAGTGGCGCGCGGCGAAGGCGGGCGCCGAGCAGTGGCACTCGGCGATGCTCCCGCACGCGGGCACGGACAGCCAGATCTGGCGTGACGTCGTCCGACTGGGCGCCGACCTGCGGGCGCTCGGCGAGGTACGCGGCGCCGTCGGCACGGCCCAGGTGGCCATCGTCTGGGACTGGAACGCCCGCTGGGCGATGGAACTCCCGTCCCAGCCGAGCGAGTCGCTGCGCTTCCAGGACCTGGTGCGTGCCTGGTACGAGCCGCTGTGGCGGGCGGGCGTCGCGGTGGACTTCGTACGCCCGGACGCGGATCTGTCGGCCTACCGGGTGGTGCTGGCCCCCTCGCTGTACCTGGTGGACGACGAGGGCGCGGCGAACCTGGTGTCCTTCGCGTCGGACGGCGGCACGCTGGCGGTGGGCTTCCACAGCGGGGCGGTGGACGAGAACTGCCATGTCCGGCTGGGCGGTTACCCGGGCGCGTTCCGGGAGGCGCTGGGGGTGCGGACCGACGAGCTGTTCCCGCTGCTGCCCGGGGAGTCGGTGGGGCTGAGCGGCGGCGGCACAGGGACCCTCTGGTCGGAGCGCGTGCGCCTGGCCGGTGCCGAGCCGGTGGAGTCGTACACGAGCGGCCCGCTGACGGGGGTGCCTGCGGTGACGCGCAACTCCCTTGGTGGGGGCGTCACTTGGTACGTCGCCACGCAGCCGGACGCGGCGACCCTGGCGGGGTTGGTGGACCGCATCCGTACGGAGGCGGGGGTGGAGGCGGTGCGCGCGACCCCTCGGGGCGTCGAGGCGGCCCTGCGCCGTGGGCCCGACGCCGACTACCTCTTCCTGATCAACCACACGGACCGGGATGCCGAGGTGCCCGTCTCCGCGGACGCCACCGAACTCCTCACCGGCAAGGTGACGACGGGCGGTTCGGTGGCCGTCGCGGCGGGGGACGTGGTGGTGGTGCGGGAGCCGCGCGGGGAGTGAGGGACCGGATGCGGCGTCATGCCGTTCAGCCACTGAACGCCATGACGCACGCATCCGGATGGACCCGCAGGCCAGGCCTACACCGGCAACGGGCGTGCGAGGGCCGGAGGTTGAGGGACTGGTGGGCCTGAGTCTGTCACCCGCCGGCCTCGGTCGGCCCGTCCTTCGCCCGGTCGGGGAAGATCAGCCGCACGCCACCGCCGATCACCCCGAAGCAGCTCAGGACGAGGGCGAAGCGGCCGACTCTCGCGGCGCCCGACCAGTCGGACGGTGGCCCGAGCGCCAGCCAGAACGCGACAGCCATCGCCGCCATCACCAGCGTCAGGCCGGTCAGTCGGCGCGCCCCATGACTCATTCGCCGCTGAGACCCGGGATACCGGGCGCCGTCGGCAGCGGCAGCGGATTGGCTCCTGCGCGCTCGCCCGCGGCCGGGGTGGCCTGGCAGGTCACGTCCGTCGCCGGCAGCCTGCCGGTGGTCAGGTAGGCCGTCGCCGTCTTGTCCGCGCAGGACTTGGAGCCGTAGATGCCGTGCCCGACGCCCCCGGCGACCGTGACCATCTTCGCGCCCTTCATGACGCGGCGCAGGCCCTGGCCCGAGGTCAACGGGGTCTGCGGGTCCCACTCGTTCTGCAGGATCAGCGCGCCGACCTTGTTGTCGACCTTCGTGGCGGCCTCACCGCCGGTCTGCTTCCAGAACGCGCACGGCTTGATGTTGGACGCGAAGTCGCCGTACAGCGGGTAGGTGGCCTTGTCCCGGATCGCGTCGGCGCGGTACTGCTCGGGGTCGCGCGGCCAGTCGCGGGTGTCGGCGCAGAGGACGGACCAGAAGGCGGCGTCGCCGTTGTCCTCGGGTGCGGCCCGGCCGAACGTCGGCGGTTGGGGCGTGGGCGTGCCGGTCTTCGGGGCGGCGGACCTGCGGCTTCCCGCCGCCGCCTTCTTCAGCTCGACGACCGACTCTGCGGCGTCGCGCACGCTGAAGAACGTGCCACGGCTGCCGGTGCGGATGTCGTCACCGGTCAGCTTCGTGCCGTCGAGGTCGATCGGCTTGCGGTCGGCCTGGGCGACCAGGTCGTAGAAGGTCTTGCGGACCGCCTCGGGCGTCTCGCCCAGCTTGTAGGTGGAGTTGCGCTCGGCGGTCCACTCGGTCCACCGGGTGAAGGCGGGCTCGCTGCCCTCCGCCCAGACCTGGATCATGCCGCGCCAGATCCGGGCCGGGTCGACAGCGCTGTCCAGCACGAAGCGGTCGGCGCGCCCCGGGAACATCTGCGTGTAGACCGCGCCGAGGTAGGTGCCGTAGGAGTACCCCAGGTAGGAGATCTTCTTCTCGCCGAGCACGGCACGGATCACGTCCATGTCCCGGGCGGTGTTGCGGGTGGTGATGTGGCGCAGCTTGGTGCCCTGCCTGGTGTTGCACTTCTCGGCGACGGTGCGGGCCCACTTCACGTCCTTGGCGAACGTCTCGGCCTTGTACGGCCGTTCCCAGTTCTGCTCGTCGGGCGTCATGCCGCAGCCGACGGGGGAGCTCTGGCCGACGCCTCGCGGGTCGAAGCCGACGAGGTCGTACTTGTTCTTCACGGACTTGGGCAGATCGCTCGCCAACAGCTGCGGCAGGTCGACGCCCGTACCGCCCGGGCCACCCGGGTTGAGCAGGAGCACACCGCGGCGCTCTTCCTTCTTGCTCGTCTTCAGTCGCGATATCGCGAGATCGAGCTTCTTGCCGTTCGGGCGGCTGTAGTCGAGCGGCACCTTGACCGTGGCGCACTGGAAGGCCGCGGGCGTCGACGAGTCACAGCGGTGCCAGGCCGGTTTCTGCTGAACGTACTGACTCAGGGGATTTCCCGCGGCGGATGCCGTGGCCGGTGCGAGCGCGGGTATCAGTGTGGCGACGGTGCCGACCGCTGAGAGAAGGGCTATTCGACTGCTTCGCACGTGCGGAACGTCCTTGGGGTTGATACGGGTGAGACGTACCAACCCTTTCGTGCACAGGACTTGGGCGAATCCATCAGAAGAGTCGAGATCCATCCGACCCTGGAGGGACGGAAGCGGTGACGGATGGTCCCCGAGTCGGACAACCACGAACGGCTCGGCACCGTCCAGCTTCAGCAGATGTCTTGCTCCAGCAGACGTGAGCAGATGTCAGCGCACGGGGAAGCCGAAGGAGTAACCCTGCTCCTTCAGCCACGGCAGGACCTCGCGCAGGGCGGCCACGGTCTGCGAGCGGTCTCCGCCCGCGTCGTGGAAGAGGAGGGTCGGGCCGTTGGAGATCTCGTTCTTGACGGTGGCGACCATGGCCTCGGTGCCGGGCAGTTCGAAGTCCTTGGAGTCGATGTTCCAGCCGAGCGGGCGCATTCCGTGGGACGCGGCGAGGTGGCGGCTGTAGGGGGTGAAGGCACCTCCGGGAGCCCGGTAGTACAGCGGGCGGACGCCCCCGGACGCCTTGGTGATCATGCGTTCGGCGTCCAGGATCTGCTGTGACTGGTAGGCCTCGGACTTGCGGTCCATGGTGACGTCGTGCGAGACCGTGTGGTCACAGAGCCGGTGCCCGGCCGCCACCACGGCCTTCACCAGGTCCGGGTGTGCCTGGGCCTGCGTACCCACCATGCAGAACGTGGCCTTCACACCGCTGTCCCGCAGCACCTGAAGCACCTGAGGGGTCCAGACCGGGTCGGGCCCGTCGTCGATGGTGATGTTGACGCTACGGGCGCCGCCGTCGGAGGCATGGGCGATTTCCGCCGATATCGGCGGCGTCTTCCGGCCCTGCGCCTGGCTGTTCGGCTTGGACGGAGACGCCGAGACGCTCGACTGGCCGGGCTGTCCCTTCGTGGAACCGAGCTGGGTGTTCCAGAGCGAGGTCATGGCGGCCACCGCGGTCACCCCGAGCGCCGCCGCGAGCACCTTGCCGTACCATCCCCGTCCGCCGCTTCGTGCCATGTCTTCTGTTCCTTGCCATTGCTTGTGGGGGTCTTTGCCTCAGGCAAGAGGGCGGAAAGCGGCCGAGGGATCCGTCCGTTACCGATCACGGACAATTCCGCAGGGATATGGCGGTATTCACTTCGGTCACGAAAGAACCTCCCTCGCGGTCCGGCCATCTCAAGAAGGGGTGCACCACCTGTGCGCGTGCGCCCCGTGCGAGACGACCAGGACCGAAGGGAGGGCGAGCGTGCCCGCCATCAGCCAGCGGATGCACCTGGTGCTGCTCGCCGCCTGGACGACCGTGTGGTTCGCCGTGGTCCAGCCGCACGGGGGGTTCTCCTGGCACTATCTGCGCACGGGCGGGGAGCTGCTCTACGCGGGCACGGGCAGGGCGGACGGCGGTCTGGGCCTGTACGCCCACCACCCCGAACTGCAGATGGGCCCGGTCAGCTTTCTGGTGGCGGGGCTGTTCAACCCCTTTTCCGAGTCCGTCGGGCAGTTGCTGGCAGCCGCCCTGATGTCCCTGCTCGGCCTGATCATCGTGGTGGTGGCAGGCCGCAGCGCCGCCTGGCACTTCCTGGGCACCGGGACCAATCACCAACGGCTGCGGCAGCGTGTGCTGATAGCGGGCCTGGCCTTCATCCCGATGTGGATCGAGGTCGCCGTCCGCTTCGGTCACCTCGACGACGTCCTTGCGCTGTTCTTCACGGCCCTGGCCGTACGCTCCCTCACCCGCGGCAACGCGGCCGCGACCGGCATCTTCCTGGCCCTGGCCATGGACTCCAAACCGACCGCGCTGGCCTTCCTGCCGCTGCTGCTCGCGCTGCCGCGAGGGCAGTGGCTGCGCGCGGGCCTGTGGTGCGCGGGTCTGGTCGCGCTCGTCTGGCTGCCGTTCTTCCTGGGCGCCCCGCATTCGTTCGCCGCGGCCGAGTTCACGATCCCCAACCAGCCCGCGTCCGCGCTGCGCTGGCTCGGCGTCGACAATCCGCAGACCCCGCCCTGGGACCGCCCCGCACAGGCCGCGGCGGGTCTGGTGCTGGGGTGCGTCGCCGTCTGGCGAGGCCGCTGGCCCGCCGTCGTCCTGCTCGGCGCCAACGCCCGGATCGCCCTGGACCCCAGCGTCTACACGTACTACACCGCCTCTGTCCTGCTGGGCACCCTGCTGTGGGACGTGATCGGGCAGCGGCGCCTGGTGCCCTGGTGGAGCTGGATCGGCCTGATCACCCTGTACGGCACGGTCTTCGTCGTTCCTGACGACGCGACGCGTGGCCTGATCCGCCTGGGCTTCGTGGTCGTATCCACGTCCTATGTCCTGTTCTGGCCGGTGCGGGACCGGCGCCGACGACACTTCCCGGCGAAGCGGCCGACGCTCGACGTGCCGGAGGAGTCACGTCTCTGACGTGCCACGGGGCCGCGTCGGCCGCACTCGGGACCGGTCCCGTGGGGCCGCCCCCATGCTGGGCGCCGTTGGCGGGCGGCGGACAGCGGGCGGAGGAATCCCATGGCTCGGTCGGAGGTCCCGGCGTGGCTCCAGGACGCCATGGACCGGGAGCTGTACCGGCACAACGCGTTCCGCATCAGCGGGCTGACGGTCACGGCGACGCCGCGCGTGGTGCGGCGTCGGGTCTCCGAGGCCCGCGCGGCCGAGGCACTGGGGGCCGAGCCGACCGGACGCCCGGCGGCGGGGGAGACGCGGTGGTTGCCGCCGGACCCGGTGCCCGACCACATCGCCGTACGAGAGGCACTGCGGCGGCTGGAGGATCCGGTACGGCGGGTCGTGGACGAGTTCTTCTGGTTCTGGCCGCTGCCGGAGACGGACGGGACGGAGTTGGCGCAGGCCCGTAAGGCGTGGGAACGACTGGCCAATTCCCGTGCCGGGGTCGCCGAGGTCGCCGAGGACGCCGACGCCCCGGACGCCCGCAGCATCGCCGTACACAACCTCGCCGTCCTCCACCACGCCGAGGCGCTGGAGGCCAAGGAGTTCTACGGAGTCCGCGGACGCCGGACGCTGTGGGAGCGGGCCTACCGGTACTGGCGCCAGGTGCTGGACGACGACGGCTGCTGGCGCCGGCTGGACGAGCGCATCCGCGTACTCGACGACCCCCGGCTGCGCGCGGTGGACGGCACCGCCCTCAGGGAGGCGCTGCCCGCGGTGCTGCTGGACCTCCACGCGCGGCTCGCGGTGGACGAGGCCCGGCGGAAGAAGGGCGAGGACGCCGCCCTCCAACACGTGTCGCTGATGTGGGGCTTCGCGGTGGACGCCGGCCTGGCGGACGCCGGGGTGGTGAAGGACGGCGTGGTGGATGCCGCCCTGCGCCGGGTCACCGCACCGTTCGCCGCCGCGATCCGGCACCGGACGGAGGCCATACCCGGCCCCGGCGCGGATCCGTCGACACTGGACCGGGCCGCCGACTCCTTGCTGACGGAGACGAGGGCCGACGTCCGGGTGCTGCGCACCGTCCTGGGCGCCGAGCACCCCGTGTCGTCCGACGCGGCCGACGAGGTGGCGACCGCCGTCAACGCCTGCGCCGTCGCCTGCGCGAACAGCCTGTCCGCGAACAAGTCCACCGCCCGCGACCCCCGCGTCAGCAGGGCCGCCGCGCATCTGCGGTCGGCGCGCGTGCTCGCCGCGAGCGGGCACGTACGCTCCCTGGTCGAGCAGAACCTCGCCGTGCTGCTGAGCAACGACATCCTCCTGGACTGCAAGGAGGCGGTGGAGCGCGCCGACCGCTCACCGGGGCGGCGGGCCGTGGAACAGGCGTCCGGGCTGCTGGACACCGTCGAGCCGCGCCTGCGTGAGCTGCGGGAACTGCGCCCGCATGCCCCCGAGACCGACCAGGTCCGCGACGCGGTGGCCATGGCGGCCTGCCGGCTGTATACGGAGTACGTCAACGCCACCCGCGACATCGACAAGGCCCTCCCCGGCTACCGCAGGGTGCTGCCGCTCGCCGCGGGCGAGGAGGCCCGGTCGGTGATCCGGCAGAACATCGACACGCTCACGCGGGCGGCGGCCGGCCCGGCGGTCGTGGGGACCCCGGGCCAGTGCTTCCGCTGCGGCCGGTCGGTGGGCGCGTCCGAGGTGTTGGCCGTCACCGGGGGCGGCTTCACGGACTCGGGAAGCGTCGGGATCCCCTGCTGCGCCGGATGCCGGTACGAGGCCATGGACCTGTTGGACCGGGCCGGGCTCGCACCGGACCCGGACCTTCGGTACGAGGCCGGGTACCGGCCCCTCACGTCACATCACCGGACCGTCTCCGGCCGGGGGGCGTCGGCTCGGTCGGGTGCGGGCCGGCGACGGGGCGGCGGGCCCCTCGCGCTCCTTCTCACACTGATCGCGCTGACAGAGGGGGTCCTGATCGGCGCCGCCCTGCTCGTGGGTCCCGAGACCACTGCCGGGAAGTGGTTGAGCGGCAGCGCCTTCCTCATCGGCACGTTCGTCGTGACCGAGCTCGTGAACCAATGGGAGAACAGGAAGAAGTGATCTGATGCCGTCCACCCCATCGGGCGCCGGGACCCCCACCCCCGCGCCCCCCGCGCTCACCGCCCCCGTCCCCCTGGAGGCCGACGCCCTCGTCGAGCTCGCCACGGCCGTATGGCGGCTGCGCAACAAGGTCGATGCGATCGAGGCGGCCGACGGCATCTCCGCCGGGGTGCGCCGTCACCTCGACGCCGTGGTGGACGCCCTCGTGGAGAGCGGCGTACAGACCCGGTCGTACGAGGGCACGGCCTTCGACCCGGGGCTGCGGATGCGGGTGCTGGCCTACCAGCCGATGGCCGGCCTGGAACGCGACGAGGTCGTGGAGACCGTCCGGCCCGCCGTGTACCTGCGCGGCACGCCCCTCGCACTCGGCGAGGTCATCGTGGGCACGCCGCCGGAGGAGTCGGACGAGACAGGGGGAGCTGACCAGTGAGCAGGAGCACCATCGACATCGGGATCGACCTCGGCACCACCAACAGCGCGGTCGCCGTACTGCGCGGTGTGCAGACGGAGGTGATCAAGAACAACGACGGCGACGAGACCACCCCGTCGGCGATCTGGATCGACCGCCGGGACCGGCTCTTCGTCGGGAGGCCGGCCCGGGAGCGCCGCGAGCGCGACCCGGACAACACCTGCGCCGAGTTCAAACTGCGCATGGGCACGTCCGGCCAGGACATGCGGTTCCCCGCCGCGGGCCGCACCCTGACGCCCGAGCAGATGTCCGCCGAGGTGCTCTCCGCACTGCGGGCCGACGTCGCGGCCCGGCTGGAGGAGGAGATCCGCGCGGCGGTGATCACCGTGCCGGCCGCGTTCGACCTGAACGCCTGCGACGCCACCCGGCGCGCGGCGGGCCTCGCGGGCCTGGAGTTCACCCGGCTGCTCCAGGAACCCGCGGCGGCGGCCCACGCGTACGGCTTCCAGGCCACCGACGAGAACGCGATGTGGCTGGTGTACGACTTCGGCGGGGGCACGTTCGACGCGGCCGTGATCCGGCTGCGGGACGGGGAGTTCTCCGTCGTCGGCCACTGCGGCGACAACTTCCTAGGCGGAAAGCTCGTCGACTGGCGGATCGTGGAGGACCTGCTGATCCCGGCCGCCGTCCGCCAGGTCCCGAAGCTGGCCGGACTGTCCCGCGGCAACCCGCGGTGGCGGGCGGCCGTAGCCGCGCTGAAGCACGCCGCCGAGACCGCGAAGATCCGGCTCTCCCGCGCGCACACCGCCGACGTCGACGTCGAACTCGTCGACGACACCGGCGGCCGGTACGAGTTCTTTCACGAGCTGCGCCGCGCCGACGTGGAACGCCTCGCCGAGCCCTTCGTCACCCGGTCCGTCAACCTGTGCCGTACGGCCCTCGACGAACTCGGCGCGGGAGCGGGCGACATCGAGAAGGTGATCATGGTGGGCGGGCAGACCGCCATGCCCTTCCTGCGCGAGCGTCTGGCCGACCCGCGCCAAGGCCTCGGCATCCCGCTGGACTTCGGGCACGATCCGATGACCGTCGTGGCCCGTGGCGCCGCGATCTTCGCCGGTGCCCAGCCGCTGCCCGACGACTGGACCGCGCCCGTGCCGGAGCCCGGCGCCTTCACGCTGCGCTGCGAGTACCCGCGGGTCAGCCCCGACCTGGACCCGGTGGTGGTCGGCCGGGTGACCGCCGCCGACGGCACGGCCGCCTCCGGCATGTCCGTGGAACTGCTCAACGAGGTGTCCGACCCGCCCTGGCACAGCGGCCGCATCGCCCTGTCCGCACGCGGTGAGTTCACCAGCACCCTGCGCGCCGAACCGGGCAGGCGCAACACGTTCACGGTCATCCTGACGGACCCCACGGGCGCCCGGCAGCGCCTCACCCCCGACCAACTGACCTACACCGTCGGCGCCGTGGAGACCGAGCCCATGCTCACCCACGCCCTCGGCGTCGGCCTCACCGACAACCAGGTGCGCCCGCTCGTCGAACGCGGCGCACGGCTGCCGGTACGGCGCACCGCACCGCTGCGCACCACCGTCACCGTCGAACGGGGCGCGAGCGGCGGGCTGATCCGCATCCCCGTCCTGGAGGGCGAACGCGCCCGTGCCGACCGCAACCGGACCATCGGCCGCATCGACGTCGGCGCCGACCGGGTGAGCCGGACCGTGCCGGCGGGCAGCGAGGTACGGCTCACCGTCGAGATCGACGCCTCCCGGCTGGTGAAGGTCAGCGCTTTCGTACCGCTGCTGGACGAGGCGTTCGAGACCACCGTCAACCTGGTCGGCGAAGCGGCCGTCGACCACACCGAACTGCTCCTGGACGTGGACGCGGAGCGGGCCAGGCTCGCCGAACTGCGCGCCCGCTGCGGCTCGCTGCCCAACCCGGTCGCCGACCTGCTGCTCCGACGCGTGGACGACGAGGACCTGCTCGGCGAGCTGGACCGGGCGGTTCAGGCGGCCCGGCACGCCCCGGACGAGGCGGCCCGCGCCGCCAAGTGCCTGCTCGACGTGCGGCTCGCCCTGGACGCCGTGGAGGACGAACTGACCTGGCCCGAACTCGTCCGCGGGGCCGAGTCGTTGCTGACCGAGGTCCGTGACCTGGTCGTCGCCCACGGCAGCCCCTCCGACCGCGAGGACCTCCCGCTCCACGAGCGTGACATCGCCGACGCCGTGGAGTCCCGCGACGCCGACCTCCTGCGCCGCCGCACCGAGCGACTGCGCGAGCACGCCACCCGCGTCCTGGACCGGGCAGGCGTCCTGCAGCCCCTCATCTTCGACAACCTCACCCGCTACCGCGACCGCATGCGCCACCGGTCCAGGGCCGACCGCCTCATCCGCGAAGGCGAACGCGCCCGCGACGCCGGCGAACAGGAAGGCCTGCGCTCCATCAACATCGAGCTCCAGTCCCTCCTCCCCGAACCCCCACCGCCCCCGGACCTGACGAGCACGGTGCGGGCCGGCTGAGCGCGGCCGCTACCGGCTGTGCCCCGGGCTGGTGAGGTGGCGTGGCGGAGCCGATCGCCGGCCGGCGGTCAGGAAGTCGGCTTCACGACGTGGGCGATGGCGACAACGCCGATGCCGACCGCAGCCATCGGCCCGGCATGCGCCCAAGGAGCAGGCCATGCAGGCCGAGAACAGCGCACGCGAGCCAGAGTGCCCCCACCACGAGCGCCAGCGGCAGCAGCAAGGCCGCAAATGATGGCGACATGACCGATCCCCCGGCGCTCTGGTGGCCTCCTTGCTCCCCGGCCGGCCAGAAGTCTCGCACGCCCGAGCGCCCCACCGCGATGAGTTCCGGCGTGGGCGCGGGTCTGTCCTGGTGTCGTAGGACGTCGTCGTCGTAGGACCTCGTCATACGACGCCGCCCGGCACGAGACACCACGGAGGACGCCATGACGACCACGCCGAGTGACCCGACCACCCCGCTGCCCGGCCGCCCGCCCGTCGTCGACCTGGCCACCTGGCAGGCCGCCCGGGACGAGCTCCTGGTCCGGGAGAAGGCCTACACCCGCGAGGGCGACGCGCTCGCCGCGGCCCGCCGCCGGCTGCCGATGGTGGAGTTCGACGGGGCGGTCGAGGTCGTCGGACCCGACGGCCCGGTCCCGTTCCTGGACCTGTTCCAGGGCCGCGACGAGCTCGTGGTGTACCAGCACATGTGGTACGACGGCGCGCCGCACCAGGGGCAGTGCGAGGGCTGCACCACCACGGCCTGGCATCTGAAGGACGCCGTCTACCTCAACGCCCGCGGCGTCTCGTTCGCCGTCCTGACCACGGGCCCGTGGGACGAGGTGGCCTCCTACGTCGAGTTCATGGGCTACACCCAGCCCTGGTACTCGGTGCGCGACGTGGCCGCGCCGGTCGGCGGCGAGATGGGCTACCTCACCTGCTTCCTGCGCGACGGCGACCGCGTCTTCCTCACCTACTCCACGACGGGCCGGGGCAACGAGCGGGTCAACGGATCCCTCGGCCTGCTCGACATGACGCCCTACGGCCGCGGCGAGGCATGGGAGGACAACCCCGAGGGCCGGCCCGAGGGCGGCAGCCCGTGCTGGTCCTGGCGTTCGGACGCGGACGGGAACGCCACCTGGGGCCCGACCAGCCGCCCCGTGCCCCAGTGGACCCGCCCCGGCGCGACCCCCGTGCAGACCCTCGGCCGACACGGCCACCACCACTGACGCGGCTTCTTCGGCGGCAGGTGACAGGAATCCCCTCGGCTCTTGAGATGCCGAAGTCAACCCCTTGACCTCGATGGCCCCGGCCACTATTTTGCGGTAGACGTCGGCCCATAACGACCGAAAGGAGGCGACCGGCAGATGAACACCAGCTCTGATCTTGGTCGCCTCGCCCAGCGCACCGTCTGGGTTCCGGGTCGCATCGCGCACGGCTGCTGAGTACGCCGTTCTGATGTGCCCCTCTGTGGCACATTCCGGGTTTCCCGTCACCACTTTCCGGCACGTCGCTGTTGCGTGCCCTTTTGCGCCCGCTTCTTTCACGTGGCGCACTTGAACACAGAAAGCTGCCTGAAATTGGCGAACATCATGAATCGACCGATCACGCACGGAAACGAAGGCCTGTCATGACAGAGGCGCGGATCACGGTCAACGGGAAAGAAACACCGATTTCACCGGCGGCGCCCCACACCACAGTGCTGGATTTCCTGCGCGAGCGTGGCCTCACCGGTACCAAGGAGGGCTGCGCCGAGGGTGAGTGCGGCGCCTGCTCGGTCCTGGTGGCCCGTCCCGGAGTGAACAAGCCCACCGACTGGGTGGCGGTCAACGCCTGCCTGGTCCCGGCGGCGGCGCTGGACGGCCAGGAGGTCATCACCTCCGAGGGCCTCGCCACGGTCGGCGAAGACGGTACGGCGCCCACCCTGCACCCGGTGCAGGAGGAGATGGCCGTCCGCGGCGGCTCCCAGTGCGGCTACTGCACGCCGGGATTCATCTGCAGCATGGCCTCCGAGTACTACCGGCCCGACCGCTGCGCGCACGGCGACCCGGCGGACGGCGCCGACGCGGCCGAAGGCCACGACGCCGAGCACGGTCCGAACGGCTTCGACCTGCACGCGCTGAGCGGAAACCTGTGTCGTTGTACCGGCTACCGCCCCATTCGCGATGCCGCGTTCGCCGTCGGTGAGCCCACCGACGAGGACCCCCTCGCGCAGCGTCGCGAGCAGGACCCGCCCGCGGCGGTCGCCACCGAATACGCCCAGGACGACGCCACGTTCCTGCGGAAGAGCACCCTGGCCGAGACGTTGCGGCTGTTGCGCGAGCGGCCCGACGCCGTGGTGGTCGCAGGCTCCACCGACTACGGCGTAGAGGTCAACATCCGTTCCCGCAGGGCGGATTGCGTCGTCGCCATCGACCGGCTCGCCGAACTGCGCGAGCTGCGCGTCGAGTCCGACCACATCGAGATCGGGGCGGCGCTGACGCTCACCGAGATCGAGCGCCGCCTCGACGGCGACGTACCGCTCCTCGCGGAGCTGTTCCCGCAGTTCGCCTCCCGGCTGATCCGCAACGGTGCGACCTTCGGCGGCAACCTGGGTACCGGCTCGCCCATCGGCGACAGCCCGCCGGTGCTGCTCGCCCTGGAGGCATCGCTGGTGCTCGCCGACGCCGACGGTGAGCGCGTGGTCCCGCTGGCCGACTACTTCACCGGTTACCGGCAGAGCGTGCGCCGTCCCGGCGAGCTGATCCGCGCGGTGCGCATCCCGACGCCGTTGTCGCCGGTCACGGCCTTCCACAAGATCGCAAAGCGCCGCTTCGACGACATCTCCAGCGTCGCGGTCGGTTTCGCGCTCGACATCCAGGACGGCATCGTCCGCAAGGCCCGGATCGGCCTGGGCGGCGTGGCCGCCACCCCGATCCGCGCGCTCGCCACCGAGGCCGCCCTGGAGGGCGAGCCGTGGTCGGAGGAGACTGTAGAGGCCGCGGCCCGGGTGCTGCGGGGTGAGGGCACGCCGATGGACGACCACCGCGCCAGCTCCCTCTACCGTTCCGCGATGCTCGGCCAGAGCCTGCTCAAGCTGCACGCACAGACCACCGAGGCGGTGTCGTCATGAGTCACCTTTCCGAGCGCCCCGAGAAGCCCGTAGTCGGCGTCTCGCTGCCGCACGAGAGTGCCTTCCAGCACGTCACCGGCACCGCGCTCTACACCGACGACCTCGTGCAGCGCACCAAGGACGTGCTGCACGCCTACCCGGTCCAGGTCATGAAGGCCCACGGCCGGATCACCGCGCTGCGCACCGAGCCCGCGCTCGCCGTGCCCGGCGTGGTCCGCGTGCTGACCGGCGCCGACGTGCCCGGCGTCAACGACGCCGGCATGAAGCACGACGAGCCGCTCTTCCCCGACGAGGTCATGTTCCACGGCCACGCGGTCGCCTGGGTGCTCGGCGAGACCCTGGAGGCGGCCCGGCTCGGTGCGGCGGCCGTCGAGGTGGAGCTCGACGAGCAGCCCGCGCTGATCACGCTGCAGGACGCGATGGCCGCGGAGAGCTACCACGGCGCCAGGCCGCTGATGGTGACCGGCGACATCGACGCCGGCTTCGCCGACTCCGCGCACGTGTTCACCGGTGAGTTCCAGTTCGCCGGTCAGGAGCACTTCTACCTGGAGACCCACGCCTCCCTCGCCCAGGTCGACGAGAACGGGCAGGTGTTCATCCAGAGCAGCACCCAGCACCCGTCGGAGACCCAGGAGATCGTCTCCCACGTGCTCGGTGTGCCCGCTCACGAGGTGACCGTGCAGTGCCTGCGGATGGGCGGCGGCTTCGGCGGCAAGGAGATGCAGCCGCACGGGTTCGCGGCCGTCGCCGCGCTCGGCGCCAAGCTGACCGGCCGCCCGGTCCGGTTCCGGCTCAACCGGACTCAGGACCTGACGATGTCCGGCAAGCGGCACGGCTTCCACGCCTCGTGGAAGATCGGCTTCGACGCCGACGGCCGTATCCAGGCCCTCGACGCCACGCTCACCGCGGACGGCGGCTGGAGCCTGGACCTGTCCGAGCCGGTCCTCGCCCGGGCGCTGTGCCACATCGACAACACGTACTGGATCCCCAACGCGCGTGTCGCCGGCCGCATCGCCAAGACCAACACGGTCTCCAACACCGCCTTCCGCGGCTTCGGCGGACCCCAGGGCATGCTGGTGATCGAGGACATCCTGGGCCGCGTCGCGCCGCAGCTCGGCCTCGACCCCATGGAGCTGCGCGAGCGCAACTTCTACCAGCCGGACCAGGGCCAGACGACGCCGTACGGGCAGCCGGTCACCCAGGCCGAACGGATCTCCACCGTCTGGCAGCAGGTGCAGGACGACGCCGGCATCGCCGACCGCAAGCGCGAGATCGCGGCTTTCAACGCCGCGCACCCGCACACCAAGCGGGCGCTCGCGATCACCGGCATCAAGTTCGGAATCTCGTTCAACCTCACCGCCTTCAACCAGGGCGGCGCGCTGGTGCTGATCTACAAGGACGGCTCCGTCCTGATCAACCACGGCGGCACCGAGATGGGCCAGGGCCTGCACACCAAGATGATCCAGGTGGCCGCGACCACGCTGGGCATCCCGCTGCACAAGGTCCGCCTCGCCCCGACCCGTACCGACAAGGTGCCCAACACCTCGGCGACCGCGGCCAGTTCGGGCGCGGACCTCAACGGCGGGGCCATCAAGAACGCCTGTGAGCAGCTGCGCGAGCGGCTGCTGCAGGTGGCCGCCTCCCAGCTGGGTGCGAACGCCTCCGACGTACGCATCGTCGAGGGCGTCGCGCGCGCCCTGGGCAGCGACAAGGAGCTGGGCTGGGACGAGCTGGTGCACACCGCGTACTTCCAGCGGGTGCAGCTGTCGGCGGCCGGTTTCTACCGGACCGAGGGGCTGCACTGGGACGTGAAGTCGTTCCGCGGCACCCCGTTCAAGTACTTCGCCTACGGCGCCGCGGCGACCGAGGTGGAGGTCGACGGCTTCACCGGCGCGTACCGGATGCGGCGCGTGGACATCGTGCACGACGTCGGCGAGAGCCTCTCCCCGATGATCGACATCGGTCAGGTCGAGGGCGGCTTCGTGCAGGGCGCGGGCTGGCTGACGCTGGAGGACCTGCGCTGGGACACCAGCGACGGGCCGCACCGCGGACGGCTGCAGACCCAGGCGGCGAGCACGTACAAGCTGCCGAGCTTCTCCGAGATGCCGGAGGAGTTCAACGTCACCCTGCTGGAGAACGCCACGGAGGAGGGCGCGGTCTACGGCTCCAAGGCCGTGGGTGAGCCTCCGCTGATGCTGGCGTTCTCGGTGCGCGAGGCGCTGCGGCAGGCCGCCGCCGCGTTCGGGCCGGCCGGGGTGAGCGTGGATCTGGCGTCCCCCGCGACGCCGGAGGCGGTGTTCTGGGCGATCCAGGAGGCCCGGCGCGGCGATGTCTCGCACAACGGTCAGGTCCTCGACGGATCCGCCGTCAACGGCAGGGTCCGCACCGACGTAGAAGCGCTGAGCGGTGCCTGACATGACATGGATCGCCGCGGTCGCGCGGTTGCGGGCACGCCGGGAGTCCGGTGTCCTCGTGACCGTCGCGACCGTGCGCGGCCATGCCCCGCGGGACGCCGGAGCGAAGCTGGTCGTGGGGGAGAGTGCGACCTGGGGCTCGATCGGTGGCGGCAACGTCGAGGCCGTCGCGATCGACCGTGCCCGGGAGATGATCGCCGCGTCCAAGCCGGAGCCCGAGCTGATGGATTTCGCGCTGAACGACAAGGTGACCAACCAGCACGGCGTGCAGTGCTGCGGCGGCACGGTCCAGGTGCTGCTCGAACCGCTGCCGGTGGTGCGGGCGGTGGCGATCTTCGGCGTCGGGCACGTCGGTCTTGAACTGGCGCGCATCCTGGCACGTCAGGACCTCGACCTCCATCTGATCGACACCCGCTCCGACATCCTCACCAAGGAGCGGCTCGACGTGCTGGCGGACGCGGTGGCGCAGGTGCACACGCATCACACGCCGCTGCTGCCCGAGGAGGTGCTGGAGGAGCTGCCGCGCGGCACCCACATCCTGATCATGACCCATGATCACGCCGAGGACGCCGCTCTGTGCGACGCCGCCCTGCGCACCACCCATCTCGGCTCCATCGGGCTGATCGGGTCGGCGGCCAAGTGGGCGCGGTTCCGCAAGCGACTCGCCACCGAGGGCGGTCACGACGACGCCACCATCGACCGGATCAAGACCCCGATCGGGCTGGCCGACATCACCGGCAAGGAACCCGCGATCATTGCCGTGAGTGTCGCCGCGGATCTGCTGCGCACCTTCGAGGCCGGGGAGAGCTGAGTCCTCATACGAATCTACGAGAGGCGCCAGCCGACCAGCCAACTCCTTCATGGGTTCGGTGACTGACCCCCGACGGGGCCCGGCGGGTGTACTTGCGACTGGGAGAAGGCGCTCGCCGCCAAGCCGCATCCGGGGAGTCCCCACCGTCTGCACACAAGGAGTGACCGTGACCGCGTACACCCAAGAAACGAGCATCCAGGAGATCGAGCGCGCCTGGATGGACGAGGCCATCGGCCTTGCCACCACCAGTGTGAAGAACGGCGGCGGTCCGTTCGGCGCACTGATCGCCAAGGACGGCGAGATCGTCGCGATCGGGAACAACAAGGTCACTTCGAACCTGGACCCGACGGCGCACGGCGAGGTGAGCGCGATCCGTGCCGCCTGCCAGAAGCTGGGCACCTTCTCGCTGGAGGGCTGCGTCCTGGTCACCTCGTGTGAGCCGTGCCCGATGTGTCTTTCCTCCGCGCTGTGGGCGCGCGTCGACCGGATCATCTTCGCCGCTGATCGGGATGACGCCGCGGTGGCCGGTTTCGATGACCGCAAGTTCTACGACCTTTTCGAAAAGAAGCCCGCGGAGCTGTGGCCGGTGGCGATCGAGCGAGTGGACATGCCGAACCGTACGGCGCCCTTCGACGCGTGGCTGGCGAAGTCCGACCGCATCGACTACTGAGAACGCGGTTCACCGCGAACTTGAATGAGGCCCCCGGGCCGCTGTGTTGAGATATCCGACGACTCAACACAGCAGCCTGGGGGCCTCGTTGGCTTTTTGACTTTCTGACTTCCTGGCTTTCCGGCTTTCCGGCTTTCTGCCTTGTGCACTTGGCACTGCCCGTCTGAGCTGCAGTTCCGTAGAAACGCACAAACTGCGGATCCCAGGCCGATCAAGGTTTCATGTTTTCAACGCCTGGCCGGAACAAGCCAGTTGACGATGAACTCCTTGGACAAGCCGAATCGACGAACTGGAAAAGCCTTGTCCGAGAAGCTGCCTGGCCGTCAGATCGAGATTTCCTGGCCCGACCTTGGCATTACGGTCACCGCCGACCTTGACGACCGCAACCCGGCACTCGCCGACGCCCTGTGGGAGTCCCTGCCCTATCAGAGCCTCCAGGGACACGCCCTCATCGCGGGCGAACACCTCTACCACGTGGCGCCGATACCCACGCTGCTGCACACCCCCCACACCACCCGTATCCCCGACCGGCGCGAGGCCCCCGACGGCACCGTGTTCTGCTCCGGCCTTCAGCACCTGGGCATCAAGTACGGCACCCTGACCGAGCCGATGCCCGCCACCCCCGTCGGCCGGATCCGCGAGGCGGACATGCCCGCCCTGCTGGAAGCCGGGGCCGCGATCTGGGACGCCGTCTACGCCACGAAGAAGCAGATCCTCGCCGAGGTCCGCCGGGCGGGCGAACCGGGCGGCCGACGCATCCCGATGCTCCACGCCACCAACACGGCCGCCAGCCACCTGATCGCTGACATCTACGCCGAGACCGAGAAGATCTGGCTCGCACCCCCGGCCGAGCTGGACGACCTCCACCAGGGCGTCATCCCCTCCCAGGCGGGCAACTTCGGCACCGTCCTGCCCACCCTGCTGTTCGTCAACGGCGAGACCCGGCCCCTGGGTTACGCCGCCTACGGCGGACTCGTCCGCGCCGCGGTCCAGGGCATGCCCATGGACTCCCTCGTCCACATGACCCGCCTGCTGGTCGGCGTCCCCGCCGAGTTCCTGGGCTACTGCGGTCTGGAGAAGCTGTGGGCGTTCACCCAGCGCTTCCTCGACGTCCTCGACCGCCTCGACCGTGACGACTTCTACGCCGTCACCAGCCAGATGGCCCTCTACATCAACTGCCTCGGCGGCTGGAACCTCCAGCTGTACCCGTGGCAGACCGGAGACCACCTGCGCCAGCAGGTCGCCACGGTTGGCGCGTAGCGATGCCCGGAGCGACCTTGAGCGCCCTGCCTGCCCACGCTGACGTCGTCGTCATCGGCGGGGGAGTGATCGGAACCTCCGCCGCCTACCACCTCGCCGAAGCCGGCGTGAACACCGTGCTGCTGGAACGCGGAAGCCTCGGCGGCGGGGCATCCGCGCACACGGCGGGCATGGTCCGCACCTACTTCCCCGGCGACCCCCACACCGGGCGGCTGGCCGTGCGCAGCCTGAACGCCTATCACGACTTCGCCCGCCACACCGCGGCCCCCCTCGCCCTGAAGCGGCTCGGTTTCCTGGTGCTGTTCACCGACGAACAGCAGATCGCCGACTTCGAGGCCGGCCATCAGGCCCAGCAGGCCGCCGGCGTCCAGGTCGACCTGATCAGTGCCCGCGAAGCGTCCGGACTCAACCCGCTGATCAACGAGCGCGCCGTCCTGGCCGCCGCCTGGTCGCCCGAGGCGTACCACGTGGACGGCCTCGACATCGTCCGCGGTTACGCCGCCGCCGCCCGCAACCACGGCGCGCGCCTGTTCACCCACACACCCGTCACCCGCATCGACGACGACAACACCGTCCACACCCCGCAGGGCGTCATCAGGGCGGACAGCATTGTGTGTACGGCCGGGCCCTGGTCCGGCGAGGTGGCGTCCATGGCGTCGGTCGACCTGCCGATGAGACCCCACGCGATCGAGATGCTGTTCACCGACCTCCCGCCCTCCCCGCACCCCGATCTGCCCATGACGATGCATGCCACATCCGGCCTGCGGATCCGCTCATGGAAGGACCGCATCCTGCTCGCCATGGGCGTACCCAAGGCCGGCGAAACACGCGAGGCCTGGCTCGGCCGTATCACCGGCCATCTCGGCACCCTGTTCCCCGCCTTGGACGGCATCGGCCTGCACCGCGCGTGGACCGGCGATTTCGACGCCAGCCCCACGAACACCGCCTTCATCGGCGAACACCCCACCCGCCGCTTCCTGTACGCGGCCGGATTCACCGGCGCGGGCCTGTGCCAGGCGCCCGCGGCAGGGGAGAGGCTCCGCGACCTGCTGATCGTCAAGTAGCCCCCTACCAGGCCCCACACCAGGAAAGAATGCCGTGATTGTTCTCGGATGTAATGGCTTCAGCCGGGTGTCGGAGTTCTTCTCCGAACGCCTCGGCGCGACCGGCATCAACAAGCACTACCTCTTGGGCCACGACGCCGCCGCCGCGCTCCTGATCGACGGCCGTCTGGTCGCCGCGGTGGAGGAGGAACGCCTCAACCGGGAGAAGAAGACCACCGACTTCCCCGTGAACGCGATCGACTGGTGCCTGAAGGAAGCCGGGATCACGTTCGACGACGTCGACCTGTTCGCCTTCCCCTGGAACTGGTCCGCCCAGGTCCTGAACGAGATCCTGGACGGCATCCGCACCTCGCCGATGCCGCAGGCCGCGAAGTCCCGCCTCATGGGCGACATGGCCGACCTCTTCGACCAGGTCGTCAGCCACGAAGCGATCCTCGCGGACTTCGAAGCCCGTACCGGACACCGCCCCGACCCGGCCAAGGTCCGTTTCGTTCCCCACCACTTGGCCCACGCCACGACCGGCTACTACCTGGCCGGCATGAAGGACGCGGCCTTCCTCGTCAGCGACGGCCGAGCCGAACGCTTCTCGACCTTGACGGGCGAGATCCGCGACGGCCGGATCACCGTCTTCGACGACACGGTCACCGGCGCCCAGTACTCCATGGGCACCCTGTTCTCCTCCATCACCCGCTTCCTCGGCTTCGTCCCCAACAACGACGAGTACAAGGTGATGGGCCTGGCCGGATATGCCGCCCCGCCGACGCCGAACCCGTTCGTCGACCAGCTCCTGACGCTGCACGACGACGGCCGCTACAGCTTCACCAAGCCCCTGCAGACCGACAACCTGCACAGCCACGACGCCCTGTTCGAGGAGTACTTCGGGCCCTTCGAGGACACCCTCGAATACACCTCCCGCGTCGCCGCCGCCGCACAGCAGATGCTGAACGTCGCCACCGCCCACCAGGTCCGCCACCTACAGAAGCGGACGGATCTCGACCGGCTGCTGTTCGAAGGCGGCGTAGCCCTGAACTGCCTGAACAACACCCCGATGTTCGAAGGCTCCCGCTTCGAGGACATGCAGGTCAGCTTCGGCGCCTCGGACACCGGCATCACCATCGGAGCCGCGGCCCACGCCTGGCTCAACCACCCGGACACCGCCCCCGCGGACATCCGCGCCGCCGCCTCCGCACCCGTCACCCCCTACCTGGGCCCGTCCTACGACGAGGCCGCGATCGAGAAGGCCCTCCAGACCTTCACCGACCGTGTCGTCGTCTCACGCCTGGACGACGACGAGGTCATCGAGCAGGTGGCGGAGCTGCTGACGCGGAAGGTCGTCATCGGCTGGTTCGAAGGCCGCATCGAGCACGGGCCACGCGCGCTGGGGCATCGCAGCATCCTCGCCAACCCCGGCTTCACCGACATCAAGGACATCATCAACACCCGGGTCAAGCACCGCGAACCCTTCCGCCCGTTCGCTCCCCTCGTCCTGGAGGAGCAGGCACCGAAGATCTTCGAGATGGGCCGCAAGACCAGCTCGCCCTACATGACGTTCGTCTTCCCGGTCCGCGACGAGTACAAGGACCGCATCCCAGGCGCCGTACACGTGGACGGCACCTCCCGCATCCAGACCCTGACGGACGAGGGAACCCCACGGCTCACGGCGCTGCTGCGGAAGTTCACCGAACTCACCGACACCCCGTGCCTGATCAACACCTCGTTCAACGTCGCCGGCGAACCCATCGTCTGCACCCCTGCCGACGCCCTGAACTGCTTCATGGGCACCGAGATCGACTATCTGGTCCTCGGAGAAACCACCTCATCGCCAAGAAGTAGCAAGAAGTAACAAGAAGTAAGGAGCACCCCGTGCCGATCCAGATCCAGCGCAAGCACACCATGTACCACTCCACCATCCTGGAGGCCGACCCGGACACCGTGTGGGCGACCGTCCGCGACGCCATGCAGATCCTGGACATCGTGTCCCCTGGCGACCTGGACATCCACCGGGACGTCAGCTGGGTGGAGGGCGGCTCGGTCGACACCGTCCCGGCCCGCTACGACTTCAAGCTCACGCTGAACGGCCGTCTCGTCCAGCAGGAGATCGCCGCCCGCGACGAGATCAACAAGACCCAGTCCTACCGGGCTGTCGCCCCCACCAGCGGTGTCGCCAAGTACGAGGCCACCATCCGCGTCTTCCCCATCACCAATGACCCGGCCCGCAGCTTCTTCGACTGGTCGCGGACCCTGGACATCGCCGAGGACGCCGACCTGAAGGTGGTCGAGGCCATCATCGACGTCATGGAGAAGCAGACCGACGCCGTACGGGACCACTTCGCGCAGACCTCGAAGTGAGTGACGTGACGACGCTCGTACTGCTGCGGCACGGCGAAACCCTGCTCACCCCACAGCGGCGGCTCTCCGGCAGCGGAGGATCCAACCCGGGACTCTCACCGGCCGGACGCCGCCAGGCCGAGGCGGCGGCAGAGGCTCTCGCCCACCGCGGCGACATCGCGGCGGTCGTCACGTCACCGATGCGGCGCTGCCGGGAGACGGCTCATTCCGTGGCCGCGCGCCTCGGCCTGAGCGTCCAGGTCGACCGGGACCTGCGGGAAGCGGACTTCGGCGCCTGGGAAGGCCTGACCTTCACCGAAGTCCGCGAACGCTACCCGGACGACCTGAGCGCATGGCTCGCCTCGCCCGAGAGCCCACCCTCGGGCACGGACGAGACCATGCGACAGCTCACCCGCAGGGTCACCGCCGTACGAGACGCCCTCCTGGCCCAGTACGCCGGCGCCACGGTCCTGGTCGTCTCCCACGTCGGCCCCCTCAGAACCCTGATCCGCCTCGCCCTCCAAGCCCCACCACACAGCCTGTTCCGCATGGAAGTCGCAGCGGCCTCCCTGTCGACGGTGACGTACGACGAGGACGGCACCGCCACGGTGCGGGCCCTCAACGACACCCACCACGTGAACTGAACGGCACGTTCGAAGGGCCCCGCCGCGAATGGTGGGGCCCTTCGGCTCTCCTGGGCCGGCGCGACAGCCCGGCGACCCGGCATCCCGGCATCCCGGCCTCCACCAGGCAGAGACCGCCGATCCATGGATAAACCTTCCTCTCCCGGCCGTGCGCGGACGCTCCTACGGTCGAGGCTGCGGGCGCTCACCGGCCCGCGACCTGCGAAGGAGAGAGATCCCATGAAGATGACCGGCAACACGATCCTGATCACCGGCGGCACCTCGGGCATCGGGCTCGGCCTGGCCCTGCGCCTGCACGAGGCCGGCAACAAGGTGATCGTCGCGGGCCGGCGCAAGGACCTGCTCGACGAGATCACGGCCGGGAACCCGGGCATCAACGCGCTCGTCCTCGACGTCACGGACCCCGACTCGATTGCCCGGGCCCGCGAAACGGTGGCGTCCGCCCACCCGGAGCTGAACGTCCTGGTCAACAACGCCGGCATCATGCTGCGGGAGAACCTCCTCGACCCGGCGTCGCTCCCGGTCGCCGAGGATCACGTCACGGTCAACCTGCTCGGCACGATCCGGATGACGTACGCCTTCCTGCCGCTGCTGGTGGGCAAGGCCGACGCGGCCGTCATCAACGTCACCTCCGCGCTGGCGTTCGTCCCGCTGCCGATCACCCCCACCTACAACGCGACCAAGGCCGCGCTGCACTCCTTCTCCGAGAGCCTGCGCGTGCAGCTCGCCGGCGCCGACGCCGGCGTCCAGGTGATCGAGGTGGCCCCGCCCGGCGTGCGTACGACCCTGCTGGGCCAGCAGGACGACGAGAACTCCATGCCGCTGGACGACTTCCTCACCGAGACCCTCGACCTCCTGCGCGAGCAGCCCGACGCGAAGGAGCTTGTCGTGGAGCGCGCCCGCTTCGTCCGCGACGCGGAGGCCAACGGCTCCTACGACAACGTCCTCGCCATGCTCAGCGGCGTCTGAGTGGGGCTGGAGCTCTGATGGTCATATGGCGAGGGGCCGGTTCATCCATGGATTGGCGGTCTCTGGATAGCCGGTCGGGATGCGGCGAGGATGTCGGGCATGGACAAGAAGGAACTGGCGGAATTCCTGCGCCGGCGGCGTGAGACGTTGCGACCCCGCGACGTCGGGCTGATCGAGGGGCCGCGCAGGCGTACCCAAGGGCTGCGCCGCGAGGAGGTCGCCCAGCTCGCCGGCATGTCCACCGACTACTACGCCCGCCTGGAACAGCAGCGCGCCCCGCAGCCGTCCCTCCAGATCACCACCGCCCTCGCCCGGGCCCTACGCCTGACCCTGGACGAACGCGACCATCTCTTTGCCCTCATCGGCCACAACGCCCCGGCCCGCTTCCAGCGCTCCGAGCACGTCAGCCCGACGCTGATGCGCGTCCTGGACCGCCTGGACGACTCACCGGCCCTGGTGCTGACCGACATGGCCGACACCCTCGCGATGAACCCGCTGGCCATCGCCCTGCTCGGCGACCAGACGCGTCACACGGGCCTGGCCCGCAGCGCCTACTACCGCTGGTTCATGGACCCCGCCGAACGCCTGGTGTACCCCGAGGAAGACCATGAACGCCACGGTCGCGCCCAGGCGGCCCGCCTACGGGTCGCTCTGACAGCCGGCAGCGACATCCCCCGGGCCTCCCGGATCCTCGCCGAACTCCAGGAACACAGCCCGGAGTTCGGCGTTCTGTGGGAACTCCAGGAGGTCGCCCAGCGCTACGACGAGGGCAAGACCATCCTCCATCCCGACCTCGGCCGCATCGACGTCGACGGCCAGGTCCTGTTCACCGAGAACCGCGCCCAGACCCTGGTGGTGCTGACCACCCGCCCCGGCACGGAGAGCCACAGCAAGCTGGAACTGCTCTCCGTCATAGGGCACCAGCAGCTCACCCCCTGACTATTTGACACTCGCCTATTTATTAACACCTGTATATTATCGCTGGCGTGCAGCCTGAATCTCCCGGACCACCGCGCAGTCAGGACCGCCGTGCGCTTCGCTCACGGGCCGCCCTGATGACCGCTGCCGTACGACTGGTGTCCGAGCGTGGCACCACCGCCATCCCGGTCACCGACCTCACCGAGGCCGCGGATGTCAGCCGGCAGGTGCTCTATCTGCAGTTCGGTGACCGGGACGTACTGCTCGTGGAGGCGGCCGCCGACCTGGTCAGACGGGAACTCCTCGCCGAGACCGAGACCAAGGCCGAGGCCGAGGCCGATGACGGCGGTGACGCCTTCGCGGGAGTTCTGGCGATGGCACGGCACTTCGCGGCGCACCGGTCCTTCTACCGCGCGATGCTCACCGGTTCCTGCGCGTTCGCCATGACCAGGACGCTGAACGGCCTGTTCAGCTCCGCCAACGAGAAGACCGTACGGCAGCTGTTCGGCGAGCTGGACGAGCAGGCGGCGCGTGATCTGGCGGCGTTCGTCGCGGGCGGCACCGGTGCGGTGGTCAACGACTGGCTGATCGACGGCGCCGACCCCCTCGACCCCCTCGACCCCGAGGAGCTGGCGCGGCGCCTGCTCCGGCTCGCCCCTGCGCTCACCGGCCGCAGCCGTACTTCCCCCGCCGGAGGCCCCGAGTGACACGGCTGAGCAGCCGGCTCGTCCAGCGCATGCTGCGCCTGCCCCCGCCCCTGACCAGGGATCTGACCGTCGAACGCGATCTGCGCGTCCCCATGCGCGACGGAGCCGCGCTGCTGGCCGACCGCTGGGCCCCGAAAGCCGGCGGCCACGGCCTGCCGACCGCGCTCGTCCGTATCCCCTACGGCAGGGCGGGCATGATCGCGGCGCAGTTGGTCCGGCCGCCGAGCGCGGCTTCCAGGTGCTCGTCCAGAGCACCCGCGGCACCTTCGGCTCCGGCGGCGGCTTCGACCCGCTGCGGTGCGAGCGCGAGGACGGCCTGGACACCCTGGACTGGCTGGTCGAGCAGCCCTGGTGCGGCGAGGCGGTCGTGCTGTACGGCGGCAGCTACCTCGGCTTCGCCCAGTGGGCGGTGGCCGACGCCGTACCCCCGCAGGTCAAGGCCATGATCCCGGCGGTGTCGGAATCCGCCTTCACCCGGGAGTTCCTCCGCACGGAGTCCTTCTCGCTGGAGGCAACGCTCGGCTGGGGCCTCCAAGTCGCCGACCAGGAACGCCGGTTCGCGCTGCTGCACCAGCTGCGCCGGCTGCGGAAGGAACGGCGCGCCTGGTACACCCTGCCCCTCGGACAGGCGGACACCGCGGCGACCGGCCGCCGTTCCGACTACTTCCAGGACGTCCTGGCTCATGACGCCGCGTCGCCGTACTGGCAGGTCCTCGACCACAGCAAGAGGTTCGCCGACATCACGGTCCCGGTCAGCACGGTCGGCGGCTGGTTCGACATCTTCCTGCCCGGCCAGATCCGCGACTTCCGCACCCTGCGGGAGGCCGGACGGACCGCCCGGCTCACCGTCGGCCCCTGGGCGCACATCTCCATGGGCGTGGGACAGGTGGCGGCGGCCGAAGCCCTCGACTTCGCACTGCCGTACGCCCGCGGCCAACAGCCGTCCGACCGCGCACCGGTCCGCCTGTTCGTGATGGGCGAGGAGAAATGGCGCGACTTCCCGTCCTGGCCGCCGCCCGGCTACGAACCGCGCCGTTTCCACCTCCAGCCGGACGGCGGCCTCTCCACCGAGACACCCCCTGAATCGCCCCCCGACGGCTACCGCTACGACCCGGCCGACCCCACCCCGGCCGTCGGCGGCGTCCGCATGGCCGTCGGCGTGAAATCGGGTCGCGCGGACAACACCGCACTCGAAGCCCGCCCCGATGTCGTCACGTACACAACTCCCGTACTGGACAAGGACGTCGAGGTGATCGGCGAGGTCGGCGCCGAGATCTACTTCCGCTCCAGCCTGCCGTACGCCGACGTCTTCGTCCGCCTCTGCGACGTGGACGAGCAGGGACGGTCCACCAATGTGTGCGACGGCCTGACCGGCCTCACCGATGCCGATGCCGATGCCGATGCCGACGCCGGCGCCGACGAGACGTCGAAGGCGGACGTACGGCTGTGGCCGACGGCGTACCGCTTCAAGCGAGGCCACCGCATCCGCGTCCAGGTCTCCAGCGGCGCCTTCCCCCGCTACAACCGCAACACCGGCACCGGCGAGCCCCGCGCCACCGCCACCACCCTGCGCGCCGCCGACCAGCAGGTCTTCCACGATCCCGCCCGCCCCTCGGCGGTCGTCCTTCCGGTACGAGAGGTGCGCTGACCGCCGCCGTAGGTAGCCCTTGTCCTACCCCGGCAGGACCGTCACAGGCCGTACATGGTCCGGAAGAATTGGTCGATCTCCCGGCGGCCGGGGGCGGGTTGGGCCAGCCTCTCGGAGCCGGGCGCGCGTAGCCCGTCGAGGAGAACGCCGACATACCGGTCGGTCAGGTCCCCCGTGGGGCCGTCATCCCGGCCGTAGTCCTGGCCGCCATCCCCTGGATCGGTCAGGCGCGGCGGGATCGAGTTGAGCATCAGTACGACGTCGTAGGCGGTCACGTCGTCGCGCATGGCTCCCACACGCTGGGTCCGGGCCACCAGCTCTTCCAGTGCGGTCAGCAACTGTGTGCGGATGTCGGCCAGTTCGGGGCTCGGTTCCTTGGCGCGCCCCCGGGACACGGGGAAGAGCTGGCTGCTGCGCAGGCTCACCATGTGGCGCACCACCCGGGTGAACGCGGTCCACGTGGCCGGTTCCTCGGCCGAGGCGCGCCGCACCTCGGTCACGCTCTCCCGCATCACCTTGATCGCGATGCGCTCCACCAGGGCGGTCTTGTTCGGGAAGTGCCGGTAGATGGTGCCCATGCCCAGGCCGGAGCGACGGGCGACCTCCGCGATCGACGCCTGGTAGCCGAGGTCGGCGAAGACGTCCTGGGCGATCTGGAGGATCTGCTCGACGTTCTGCCGGGCGTCGGCGCGCAGCGGACGGTCGGCGGGGGGTGTGGACGGGCTCATGGGCCTCCGATGTTAGCCTCCGACCTAACCGGAAATTGAATTTCCGGTTAGCCGTGTGACCCCTGAGGAGGCCCCACCATGACCGTTTCCGCAGATCCCCATGCGGACTTCCCCGCCGACTTCCGTGGCGCCGTGCTGCGGCCCGACGACGGCGACCGGTACGACGCCGCCCGCGCCCTGTACCAGGGCCGGGCCGCCGACGAGGGGCCCGCGCTGATCGCGCGGTGCGCCGACGAGGACGATGTCGCGGCCGTCCTGAAGTACGCCTCGGTCCACGGCATCCCGGTGGCGGTGCGCGGCGGCGGGCACGGCTCGGACGGGTACGCCATGCCCGGCGGAGCGCTGGTCGTCGACCTCTCGGCGATGAAGGCGATCACCGTCGACCCCGAGACGCGGGTCGTGCGGGCCCAACCGGGCGTTCTCCTGGGCGAGTTGGACGCCGCCGCACAGGGGCACGGGCTCGCCGTGCCCGCCGGTACGGTCAGCAGCACCGGCGTCGCCGGGCTCACGCTGGGCGGCGGCATCGGCCACCTGATGCGCCGCTTCGGCGCGACCGTCGACAACCTCCTGGCCTGCGAGATGGTCACCGTGGACGGCCGCAAGGTCCGCGCGGACGAGGCCGAGAACCCCGAGCTGTTCTGGGCACTGCGCGGCGGGGGCGGCAACTTCGGGGTCGTCACCGCCTTCGAGTACCGCGCGCGCCCGCTCGGGCCCGATGTCGTCGCCGGCCAGCTGATCTTCCCCTTCGACCAGGCCGCCGACGTACTCGCCAAGCTCCCCGCACACATGGCCACCGCGCCGCGCGAGCTGGGCCTGCTGGCCGCGATCGCCCCGGCGCCCGCCCTGCCGGCGCTGCCGCCGGAGGCGCACGGCAGGCCGGTGCTGGTCCTCCTCCCCGTCTTCACCGGGGACCCGGCGACCGCGGACGAGGTCATCGAGCCCCTCGCCGCACTCGGCCGTCCGGTGGCCAACCTGGTCACGAAGACGCCGTGGCTACGCGCGAACAGCATGCTCGACGCCGTGGCACCGTACGGCAAGCGCATGAACCTGCGCGGCGGCTACCTCCCCGCCCTGTCCACCGACGCCATCGACACCCTGCTGCACCACGCGGCCACCGCGCCGTCGAACCCCGGCGCGGCCAACGTCATCAACCTGTGGTGCATGGGCGGCGCGATATCCGAGGACGTCGCCGAGGACGCCACCGCCTTCTCCCGCGAGGGCGCCGCCTGGCTGTGGGAAGCCGTCAGCATGTGGGACGCCCCCGACCACGACACGCAGTACGCGGCATCGGCGCAGCACATCACCGAGGCGATGCGCCCCCACACCCTCACCGCCGGCTACACCAACCTCACCGACGACCAGGGCGAGAACTGGCGCCGCGGCGTCCACGGCACCGAGGCCAAGCACCAGCGACTGCGGTCGGCCAAGGCCACCTGGGACCCGGACAACCTGCTCCGCTTCAACAAGAACATCCCGCCCCAGGCCTGACCGGGCCGCGTCAGCAACCCGACATAGCGCCCCACGTACACCTTTCGCATCACGGCAACTGACCCCACACACGTCGAAGGGCCCCACCGCGAACGGTGGGGCCCTTCGACATCGTGCCCGGTGAGGCACTGGCGGAGGATACGAGATTCGAACTCGTGAGGGGTTGCCCCCAACACGCTTTCCAAGCGTGCGCCCTAGGCCTCTAGGCGAATCCTCCGCCGGAAACATTACATGACGCTGGAGGGTGCTAGCGAACTCGTTCGGGCCCCCGGCGATCGGGTAAGCTGGGGTTCAGCCCCTCACGCGGCGCTATCTGACTGAACTCCCCCAGGGCCGGAAGGCAGCAAGGGTAGGTTGGCTCTGGCGGGTGCGTGGGGGGTCTTGCGTTTCCCGGATGTCCCGGCGCGACTACGACGTGCCTCATGTCTCGCCCAGTGGGCATCCCGGCATCCCGGCATCCCGGCATCCGGCCGGTCCGCGTTGTCAGTGGGCGCCTATAACCTCGTATGCGTGTCGTCTCTCGCGCTGTACCGCCGCTATCGCCCGGAGTCGTTCGCCGAGGTCATCGGGCAGGAGCATGTAACCGACCCGCTGCAGCAGGCGCTGCGCAACAACCGGGTCAATCACGCGTACCTGTTCAGCGGTCCGCGCGGATGCGGCAAGACGACCAGCGCGCGGATCCTGGCGCGGTGTCTGAACTGCGAGCAGGGGCCCACGCCGACCCCGTGCGGGGAGTGCCAGTCCTGCCAGGACCTGGCGCGCAACGGGCCCGGTTCCATCGACGTCATCGAGATCGACGCGGCATCTCACGGTGGTGTGGACGACGCCCGTGAGCTGCGAGAGAAGGCCTTCTTCGGGCCCGCAGGCAGCCGGTACAAGATCTACATCATCGACGAGGCCCACATGGTCACGTCGGCCGGCTTCAACGCGCTGCTGAAGGTCGTCGAGGAGCCGCCCGAGCACCTGAAGTTCATCTTCGCCACGACCGAGCCCGAGAAGGTCATCGGCACCATCCGGTCGCGGACCCATCACTACCCCTTCCGGCTCGTCCCGCCGGGCACTTTGCGGGACTACCTCGCCGACGTCTGCGGCCGCGAGAACATCCCCGTCGAGGAGGGCGTCCTGCCGCTCGTCGTGCGCTCGGGCGCGGGATCAGTGCGTGACTCCATGTCCGTCATGGACCAGCTGCTCGCCGGAGCGCGGGAGGAGGGTGTGACGTATGCCATGGCCACCTCTCTCCTCGGGTACACCGACGGGTCGCTCCTCGACTCCGTCGTCGAAGCCTTCGCCACCGGTGACGGTGCCGCCGCCTTCGAGGTCGTGGACCGCATCATCGAGGGCGGCAACGACCCGCGTCGCTTCGTCGCCGACCTACTGGAGCGACTGCGGGACCTGGTGATCCTGGCCGCCGTGCCGGACGCGGTCGACAAGGGGCTCATCGACGCCCCGGCCGACGTCCTGGAGCGCATGCAGGCCCAGGCCGGCACCTTCGGCGCCGCCGAGCTGAGCCGCGCCGCCGACCTCGTCAACGACGGGCTGACCGAGATGCGGGGGGCCACCTCGCCGCGCCTCCAGCTGGAACTGATCTGCGCGCGCGTGCTGCTCCCGGCTGCCTATGGGGACGAGCGTTCCGTCATGGCCCGGCTCGACCGGCTGGAGCGGGGCGTCAACTTCTCCGCGGGCGCCGGCATGCCCGCCATGGGGTACGCGCCCGGTCCCGACGCCCACGGTGGGATGGCCGCGGCGCCCGTTCCGCCGGGTGGCGGCGCTGCCGCGGCCCGCGCGGCCGTACGGGCTTCGGGGGCGCCCGGCGCCGGACCGGGTGCCGCCGGCATGGGCGGTCCGGGCGGCGAGGGTACGGCCGCTGCCGCCGGTGCGGCTCCGGCGGGCCAGGGCGCCCCCATGGGCCCGCCCGCCTCCGCGCCCCCTGCTCCCGCCCCCGCGCCCCAGAGCGCCCAGCAGCCTCAGCCGCCCCAAGCCCCGCCCACCCCGGCGCCCGCACCCACCCCGGAACCCACCCCGGCTCCCGCCGCCGCACCCCCCTCCGCTCCCTCCGCCTCCGCCCCCGGCGCCTGGCCCACCGCAGCCCCCGCAGGCGGCGGCCGACGCCCCGGCGGCTGGCCCACGGCAACCCCGGCGGGCGGCGGCGCCCAGCCCCCGGCGGCCCCCGCGAGCGGGCCCTCCGCGCCGACACCGCCGCCCGCGGCACCCACGCCCGCTCCCGCTGCGGGCGCGGCCCCCGCCGCCTACGCACCACCCCCGAGCGGCGGCCCGGACCCCCGCATGCTCTGGCCGAACATCCTGGAGGCGGTCAAGAACCGTCGCCGCTTCACCTGGATCCTGCTCAGCCAGAACGCCCACGTGGCCGGCTTCGACGGCACCACCCTCCAACTCGGCTTCGTCAACGCCGGCGCGCGCGACAACTTCGCGAGCAGCGGCAGCGAGGACGTGCTGAAGCAGTCGCTGGCCGAGCAGTTCAACGTCCAGTGGAAGATCGAGGCGATCATCGACCCGTCCGGCGGAGGCTCGACGCCCCCGCCGACCGGCGGCTCCTCCGGGTTCGGCGGGGGCGGAGGCGGCGGCTACGGCGGAGGCGCTGCCGGTGGTTACGGCGGTGGCGGCAACAGCGGCTACGGCGGTGGCGGTACGACCGCCCAGCGCCCGGCCCCTCCCCAGTCGGCGCCCACGGCCCCCACCCCACCTCCGACGGCCTCGGCGACTCCGGCCGCCCCGACCGCTGCCCCCACCCCGGCACCCCAGCCTTCCGCCGCCCCCGAGCCGCCGGTCCATGTCGCCCCCGAGGACGACATCCCGGAGGACGACGACCCCGACCTCAACGAGTCGGCGCTGTCCGGCCACGACCTGATCGTGCGGGAGCTGGGGGCGACGGTGGTGGAGGAGATCATGAACGAGTAGCGGGACCTGACGAGTAGCGGGATCTAGCGAGTAGTGGGACCTTCGGGCGCCGGCCCAGGCAATCCAGCCCGTCCGGCATTTGAGGCCGAGGCCGAGGCCCCTTCAGGGCCGACGCGGGGGTCCGGGGTCTGCAAGCCCCCAGGGACGGCAACTCCAACGCCGCACGCCGGTTTGGAGGAACGTACAGGTCGCCAACCCCCCGCCCCTCATCGCCCCGCACAAAAACCCCGTTAGGCTGACCCCTGTGAAGGTCCTCGTCATCGGTAGCGGCGCCCGCGAACACGCCCTGTGTCACTCCCTGTCCCTCGACCCCGACGTCAGCGCGCTGCACTGCGCCCCCGGCAACGCCGGCATCGCCGAGGTCGCCGAGCTGCACCAGGTCGACGCCCTGGACGGCACGGCCGTAACCGCGCTGGCCACTCGGCTCGACGCCGACCTCGTGGTCGTAGGGCCGGAGGCGCCGCTCGTCGCCGGGGTCTCCGACGCCGTGCGCGAGGCGGGTATCCCGGTCTTCGGTCCCTCCGGGGAGGCCGCGCAGATCGAGGGCTCCAAGGCCTTCGCCAAGGATGTGATGGCGGCGGCCGGCGTCCCGACGGCCCGCTCCTACGTCTGCACCACGCCCGCCGAGGTCGACGAGGCCCTCGACGCCTTCGGTGCCCCGTACGTCGTCAAGGACGACGGCCTCGCCGCCGGCAAGGGCGTCGTCGTGACCGCCGACATCGATAAGGCCAGGGCGCACGCCAACTCCTGCGAGCGCGTCGTCATCGAGGAGTACCTCGACGGCCCCGAGGTCTCCCTCTTCGCCATCACCGACGGCGAGACGGTCGTCCCGCTCCAGCCCGCCCAGGACTTCAAGCGGGCGCTCGACGGCGACGAGGGCCCGAACACCGGCGGCATGGGCGCGTACTCCCCGCTGCCGTGGGCGGACCCGAAGCTGGTCGCGGAGGTCATGGAGACCGTCCTGCAGCCGACCGTCGACGAGATGCACCGTCGCGGCACGCCCTTCTCCGGCCTGCTCTACGCCGGTCTCGCGATCACCTCCCGCGGCGTACGGGTCATCGAGTTCAACGCCCGTTTCGGCGACCCCGAGACCCAGGTCGTCCTCGCCCGCCTGAAGACCCCGCTGGCCGGCGTCCTGCTGGCCGCCGCCAAGGGCGACCTCGCCCACCTGGCGCCGCTGCGCTGGAGCGAGGACGCCGCGGTCACCGTGGTCGTCGCCTCCCACAACTACCCCGGCACCCCGCGCACCGGCGACCCGATCACCGGCCTCGACGAGGTGGCCGCCGAGGACGCCCCGCACGCCTACGTCCTGCACGCGGGCACCAAGTACGACGGCGACGTGGTGGTGAGCGCCGGCGGCCGCGTCCTGTCCGTCACGGCGACCGGCAAGGACCTCACCAAGGCCCGCGACCGCGCGTACAAGGCCGTGGCCCGCATCAAGCTCGACGGCTCCCAGCACCGTACGGACATCGCGGCGAAGGCGGCGGCGGGCGCGTAAGGCAGGCGGCGGCAGGCGCGTAATCACGCGCCCCCACGCGCCCTCGAACCCTCACGCCCCCTCGAACCCCCACCCCCGATAAACCCCGCAGGCCCCGAATCCGTCTCAGGATTCGGGGCCTGTTCCCTGCCGGGACCAGGGGCCTGATCCTCGCTGTCCGTCATCCACCTTTCCCCAAAGCCATTCCATCGAGTGACCGATGCCCCATCCGGCTGACGTGGGTCGACGCCCCAACTAGGGTGCGGCGCAAGCGTTCCGGCACTTGGCCCACCGGCATTGCGATGTCAGTGGCGGGTGCCACAGTGGGGGAGTGAGCAAAGCCAGGACAGTTCGGACAGCCAGGGCACCACGGAGGGGGTGAGGTCCGGCCGTGACCGGTATCGGTGTGGAGGTGGGCGCGCAGGCAGCGCGTGCCCGTGCCCTCGCCGTGCTGCGCATCCGCAGCCGCGCGCTCGCCGTGGCCCTGTTGCCCGCGGCGTTCGCCGTGGTGCTGCTCGCCGGCGCATCCACCAGCCACCTCGTCGGCCCGGGCTGGCACGCCGCCCGCTGGGTGGTGACCCCCGTCGCCGTCCTCGTCCTGCTCGCCGCCGCGGTCATCGCCCTGGTCGTCGCCCGCTCCCGCCCCGCCGTCAGCCCGACGGTCCCGATAGCCGAGGAGCAGGCCCCGGACCTGTACCGGATGGTGCGCGACCTCGCCGACCGCCTCGACGTCCCCGCTCCGTCCGCGATAGCGCTCACCCCGGACTGCGACAGCTGGCTGGAGGACCGCACCCACCCGTCCCACGGCCCGCCGCCGCCCGAGGACCGCGAGGAGAACGGTCTCAACGGCCTGCGCGGCGGCGCCGGGCGCGGCGCCCACCGCCGTACGCCCGTCGCGCCCGTCCTCGTCATCGGCTCCCCGTTCCTGTGGTGGATGCGCGTCGGCGAACTGCGCGCGGTCCTCGCCCCGGTCGTCGCCGGTACGGGTCCCTCGGCGCACCCGGACATAGCCCAGGCCCGGCGCTTCGTCCGGGGCCTGGACGCCGCCGTGGCCGTCGCCTCGACGAGCGGCCGCTGCCCGGGATCCCGGGCGGTGTGCGCGGGGCTCGGCTGGGTCGCGCGGCTGCTGTTGCGCAGTTGCCGGGACCACGCCACCGAGATGGAGCGGGGCGTGGCCGCCGCGGCCGCCGAGCGTGCACAGGCTGTGGATTACGGCCTGCGGATCGTCGCCCAGGAGCAGGTCGGGCTGGCGTACGCGGGCTGGGACCGCCTGCTCACCCGGGTCGCGCTGCCCGCCTGGCGGATGGGCCGTTGGCCGTCCCGGCTGGACGCGGGCGTCGTCGCCGCGCTCACCGAGCTGTCCCGCCGGGACCGGCTGGCCGAGGGCTTTGCCTCCCGGCTGGGCGAGCGCCCCGCCTGTGACCTGCTCGAAGAGCCCGGCGCGGTCGACGAGGCCACCTCACTCCTCGCCGCCCGCCTCTTCCACGGCGGTCCCGCCGAGCCCGGCCCGGACTGGTCCCCGGTGGGCTGGCAGGAGTACCCGGAGGAGGTCGTCGACCGCAAATGGCGTACGGACGCGGCCCGCCTCCACCGAGTCCTCGACGCCCTCGGCGTCCGCCGCACCACCGACGGCACACCCCCGTCGACGGACGGCCCGACCCTGGCCCGCGTCCTGGACCACCTCGCGACCCCACCGGCAGCACCCACAGCCACCGGTCCCACCGCTGCCCTTGGCGCAAGTGGCATCTCCGGCACCCCCGGCAGCCAGGGCATCTCCGGCGCCCCGGAAGCCCACGTCACCCGGGGCGCAAACGGCATCCCTGGCTCCCTGGGCACTCTCGGCACCCCGGATGCCCATGGCATCCCCGGCTCCCCGGACACCTCCGGCACCCCCGGGAGCCAGGGCATCTCCGGCACCCCCGGCAGCCAGGGCATCTCCGGCGCCCCGGAAGCCCACGTCACCCAGGGCGCAAACGGCATCCCTGGCTCCCCGGGCGCTCTCGGCACCCCCGGCAGCCAGGGCATCTCCGGCGCCCCGGAAGCCCACGTCACCCAGGGCGTAAACGGCATCCCCGGCGCCCCCGGCACCCATGGCATCCCCGACTCCCCGGGTACTCTCGGCACCCCGGATGCCCATGGCATCCCCGGCTCCCCGGATGCCCATGGCATCCCCGGCTCCCCGGATGCCCATGGCATCCCCGGCTCCCCGGACACCCTCGGCTCCCCGGATGCCCTCGGCTCCCCGGATGCCCTCGGCACCCCGGACACCCACGCCCCCCAGGGCGCCTACGGCACCCAGGACACCCCCGTCCAGCCCTCAGAACCCTCAGAACCCGCCGAGACCCCCCAGGCCGCCAACGCCCCCAAAACCCCCGTCGCCCCCAAAACCCCCGCCGCCCCCGAGACCCCCGTCACCCCCCAGGAGTCCACGCCCGCAGAAATCTCGGACACCCCCCTAGACGACGACCCGCACTACGACGAAGACCAGGAAACCGAACGAAGCTCCGCCCTCGCCGCCGGCCTGACCGCCGAACTCGCCCGCGAGGAAGCCGCGGCCCCCGCGGAGCAGCACGCATCCCCCGCCCCCGGCGGCACCCTCCTGGACATCGGCGCGCTCCCCCTCTTCCCGCTTCAACCACCCCGCACCGCCCGCGAGTTGCTCACCGACCACGTGACGGCGATGGTGTGCTGCGCCGCGATGGACACCGCCGGTGCGGCCCCCGGCCTGGACTGGCTCGACGGCCCCACCCTCCTCATCGACGGCGAGCGTGCGGCCGATCTGACCCCGAGGGTCCTCAGCCTCATCGAGGACGGCGACCCGGCGCCCCTGCGCGCCTGGCTGGTGGACTCGGGGATACGCCCGGAGAAGCCGGTACGCCTGGTCTGACGGCCGAATCAGGGCCGGCCCGACGGCCGAAGCAAGCCGGAGGCCCCGGTTCCACTTTCGGCCAATTCGCAACGAATAGTGACAGGATGCGTGCGGAATGTGATGTGCTGGGATCGATAGCGCATATGGCAAGGGCTTACGACATACGACAGACACACAAACGCCCACGCCACGCGGCAAGAACCGCAAGCGCGCACAGCGCCCGCACCACACACGCAACGCTCAAGGCAGCACCACGGGGGCACGAGGGAGGGGTACGGCCATGGGATCCGAGCAGATCCGTCGCTGGGAGTCGGGAGCACTCGCGCACGCCGTGACGGACCCCTTCGGTCAGGGACCCGTCCCCTGGCTGCGCGGCAACGTGACGTACTTCGACGACACCGGCCAGGTCGTCCCCTGGTACCTCGACGGCCAGGCCCACCCCCCGACCTCGGACACGCCCAGGGTCCCGGCCCCCCGAAGCGCCGGCCCGCGCTCCGCCGACGACGTACGCCGCCAGATCAAGGGCTTCACCTCGACCGGCGCGGTCGCCCCCGGCGAGGCCGTCGACTTCCACATCACCGTCGACCCGCCGCAGGAGTTCAGCGTCGACATCTACCGCATCGGCCACTACGGCGGTGACGGCGCCGCCAAGATCACCACCAGCCCCCGCCTCTCCGGCATCGTCCAGCCCCCGCCGCTCACCGCGGACCGCACGGTCTCCTGCCACCACTGGTGGCTGTCCTGGCGCCTGCAGGTCCCGAGCTACTGGAGCATCGGCGCATACGTGGCCGTCCTCACCACCGTCGACGGCTACCGCTCCCACGTCCCCTTCACCGTCCGCGACAAGCACCCCGCGGACCTGCTGCTGCTCCTCCCCGACGTCACCTGGCAGGCCTACAACCTCTACCCCGAGGACGGCCACACCGGCGCCAGTCTCTACCACGCCTGGGACGAGGACGGCCGTCTGCTGGGCGAGACCGAGGCCGCCACCACCGTCTCCTTCGACCGCCCCTACGCGGGCGCGGGCCTCCCCCTGCACGTCGGCCACGCTTATGACTTCATCCGCTGGGCCGAGCGCTACGGCTACGACATCGCCTACGCCGACGCCCGCGACCTGCACGGCGGCCACGTCGACCCCACCCGCTACCGCGGCCTGGTCTTCCCCGGCCACGACGAGTACTGGTCGACGAGCATGCGCCGCACCGTCGAGCTGGCCCGCGAGAACGGCACGTCCCTCGTCTTCCTCTCCGCCAACTCCATGTACTGGCAGGTCGAGTTGGGTCCCTCCCCGTCCGGCGTCCCGGACCGCCTGCTCACCTGCCGCAAGCGCAGGGGCCCCGGCCGCCCGGTGCTGTGGCGGGAGATCGACCGCCCCGAGCAGGAGGTGATCGGTATCCAGTACGCCGGCCAGGTCCCCGAGCCCCACCCCCTGATCGTCCGCAACGCCGACCACTGGCTGTGGGAGGCGACCGGCGCCCACGAGGGCGACGAGATCGCCGGCCTGGTCGCGGGGGAGGCCGACCGCTACTTCCCGCGCACCCCGCTGCCCGAGCACGAGGAGCGCATCCTGCTCGCCCACTCCCCGTACACCGACCGCGAAGGCGCCCTCCGCCACCAGGAGACGTCCCTCTACCGCGCCCCTTCCGGCGCCCTGGTCTTCGCGTCCGGAACCTTCGCCTGGTCCCCGGCGCTGGACCGCCCGGGCCACGTCGACGCCCGCGTCCAGCGCGCCACCGC
Organism: Streptomyces sp. NPDC051738; assembly: GCF_044453205.1. Taxonomy (NCBI): domain Bacteria; kingdom Bacillati; phylum Actinomycetota; class Actinomycetes; order Kitasatosporales; family Streptomycetaceae; genus Streptomyces; species Streptomyces sp. NPDC051738. The sequence goes on from NZ_JBITCM010000026.1 coordinate 46,153, forward strand.
GAACCTCCTGGACCGCATCTGCAAGCGTGACTGAGCTCACCCATCACACCCCCAGTCCAAGGTCAGCGGCCCATACGGGACAATCAGACTCGTTGGACAGAACCACGGGGAGGAACCGTGTCCGGATTCGTAGAAAAGCCCGAGCCGATCCAGGTTCCGGGTTTGGTACACCTGCACACCGGCAAGGTGCGCGAGCTGTACCAGAACGAGGCGGGCGACCTCGTGATGGTCGCCAGTGACCGTATGTCCGCCTTCGACTGGGTGCTGCCGACCGAGATCCCCGACAAGGGCCGCATCCTCACCCAGCTCTCCCTGTGGTGGTTCGACCAGCTCGCCGACCTGGTCCCCAACCACGTGCTGGGCACCGACGTGCCGGCCGGCGCCCCCGCCGACTGGGCGGGCCGCACCCTCGTCTGCAAGTCGCTGAAGATGATCCCGGTCGAGGCCGTGGCCCGCGGCTACCTCACCGGCTCCGGCCTGCTGGAGTACGACGACTCCCGCACCGTCTGCGGCCTCGCCCTCCCCGAGGGCCTGGTCGACGGCAGCGAACTGCCCGCCCCGATCTTCACCCCGGCCACCAAGGCCGCGGTCGGCGAGCACGACGAGAACGTCTCCTACGAGGAGGTCGCCCGCCAGGTCGGCGCCGACACCGCCGCCAGGCTGCGCCAGGCCACCCTCGCCGTCTACTCCCGCGGCCGGGACATCGCCCGCGACCGCGGCATCATCCTCGCGGACACCAAGTTCGAGTTCGGCTTCGACGGGGAGACGCTGGTCATCGCCGACGAGGTCCTCACCCCGGACTCCTCCCGCTTCTGGCCGGCCGACACCTGGGAGCCGGGCCGCGCGCAGCCGTCGTACGACAAGCAGTACGTCCGCGACTGGCTGACCTCGCCGGCGTCCGGCTGGGACAGGAAGAGCGAGCAGCCCCCGCCGCCGCTGCCGCAGGACGTCGTGGACGCGACCCGGGCGAAGTACGTGGAGGCGTACGAGCGCCTGACGGGCACGAGCTGGAGCTGACCGCACGCCGCCGCCCCCGGCGAAATCCGGGGGCAATGCGAAAGCCCCCGGCGAGAACCGGGGGCTTCGAACTGGAGCGAACGACGAGGTTCGAACTCGCGACCTCAACCTTGGCAAGGTTGCGCTCTACCAACTGAGCTACGTTCGCATGCGCCGTGGCGCGAGAACCACTATACCCAACCCCGCTCCCGCGCGAGACGCACCGCCGCGTGCCGGTTCTCCGCCCCGAGCTTCGACACCGCGGACGACAGATAGTTCCGTACGGTCCCCTGCGACAGCGGCGCCCGCTCCGCGATCTCCGCGACGGGCGCCCCGTCGGCGGCGAGTTCCAGTACCTCGGCCTCCCGCGCCGTCAGCGGCGAGTCCCCTGCGGCGATGGCGTCGGCGGCCAACTCGGGGTCGACGTACCGGTTTCCGGCGTGCACGGTACGGATGATCTCCGCGAGCCGCTGAGCGCTGACGGTCTTCGGGACGAACCCGCGCACACCCGCCGCGAGGGCCCGCTTCAGATGCCCTGGCCGCCCGTGACTGGTCACGATCAGCACCCGGCAGCCGGGCAGTTCGGCCCGCAGGGATGTGGCGACCTTCACACCGTCCGCCCCCGGCATCTGAAGATCCAGTACGGCGACGTCCGGCTCGTGCGCCCGCGCCATCGCCAGCGCCTCCGTCCCGCTCGCCGCCTCGGCGACGATTACGAGGTCGTCCTCCAGCGAGAGCAGCGTGGCGAGCGCACCCCGGATCAGATGCTCGTCGTCGGCGAGCAGCAGCCGTACACGCCCTGTCGCGCGGTCGGTCATACGGTCGCTCTCCAGGTCGGTCATACGGTGACCTCCCGCACGCCCGCCCCGGCCCCAGCCAACGGCACCTCCGCCACCAGCCGGAACACCCCCGGCCCGACCCGCCCGGCCTCCAGGGTCCCGTCCACCGCGGCCAGCCGCTCCCGCAGCCCGGCGAGCCCCGAGCCGCCACCCGAGTCGGAGGCTCCGGCCGCCCCGTCGTTCTCCACCGTCAACACCACACGCCCCTCCGACACCCGCACCCCCACCGCGCACCGCGCGGCATCCCCGTGCCGCAGCACATTGGTGGTCGCCTCGCGCACCACCCACGCCAGCGCCGACTGCACCTCGACCGGCAGCCCGGCCGCCTCGCCGGTCACCGCGCACTCGATCCCGGCCGCCGTCAACACCCCCTGCGCACCGGCGAGTTCGACCCCCAGGTCGGCCTCCCGATACCCCCGTACGACGTCCCGCACCTCACGCTGCGACTCCCGTGCGATCCGCTGCACCTCGATCATCTGCTCCACGGCCTCGGGCCGCCCGCGCCGCGCGAGCTGCACGGCCAGCTCGCTCTTGAGGGCGATGACCGACAGGTTCCGCCCCATGACGTCGTGCAGATCCCGCCCGAACCGCAGCCGCTCCTCGGCGACGGCGAGCCGGGCGCGGGTCTCGCGGGCCTCGTCGAGTTCGTAGACGGCCTTGAGGAGCCAGACGGAGAAGAGGGCGATGAAGGCGAGGAAACCGCCGCCGGACAGCACGATCGGGGCGATGACCAGCGCGGCGAAAGTGGACCCGCTCATCAGGAGCACGACGAGCCCCGCACCCGCGGCGAAGCCCGCGACGACGGCGTACACGCGCCTGCGGCTGTGCACCCCCAGCGCGATGTTGCCCACGCCGAAGAACACGACGACGCTGAAGACACTGCCGGCCGCGGAGTCGACGCCGTCACCCTTCGGGCCGTACTCGACCACGGCGAGAGCCGTGGCGGCGACCGCCGCGGTGACGGCGCCGAGCGTCCACAGCAGTCGTACGGGCTGCTCACGCCGACCGCACACCCAGTCCACCGCCCGCGACACGACCAGGGCGCAGACCATCGCGTGCGCGCACACCAGGAGCATCATCCAGCCGCCCAGTTCGGCCCCCATCTCGCCGGTGACCGGCAGGGCGACCGTCACGACCTCCATCACCGCGAAGAAATGGAACGACCACCTCGTGTACGTCTCGACCTTCGCCGGCGTGCTCTTCCCCCGCCACCACGTACCCGGCCCGCGCATACGTCGCCCCCCTGCCTCAGTGCCGTGGCTCCCATCGGAACCACCGTCGCACAGCCAACACGCCCAGGACCGTCCAGGCCAGCCCGGTCAGCACGGGACCGATCACCTCGTACGCCGACAGCTCACCGGTCCAGCCACCCCGCAGCAGGGTGATCACCGGGGTCAGCGGCAGCAGCTCGCACACCGACGCCACCCGGTCCGGCAGTACCTCCAACGGGACGAACATCCCGGAGAAGAGCATGGACAGGAACACCACGGGCAGGGTCGTGACCTGCGCACTCTCGACACTGCGGGTGAACGACGCGGTCACGGCGCCCAGTGACGCGCACACGACGAGCCCCAACAGCAGCCCCAGCACGGCGAGATGGGGAGCCTCGGGCGCGCCCACGTCGAGCAGGACGGCACAGCCGACCGCGAGCACCAGGCTCTGCGCGATGCCCGTGGCCACGGCCGGCAGCGCGGCCCCGGCCAGGATCTCCGCGTCCTTCAGCTCGCCGGTGCGCAGCCGCTTGAGGACGAGTTCCTCGCGCCGGGCGGTGTAGACGGAGACGAGGGTCGCGTACACCGCGTAGAGCAGCGAGAAGCCGATGGAGGCGGGCAGGACGACCGTGCCGAGGGAGAGGCCGGCCTCCGCCAGGTCCATCCCCTTGGCCGCCTCCCGCACGCTGAAGGGCAGCAGCAGCGGCACGAACATCGCCGCGAACAGCGTGCCCCTGCTGCGCCCGAGCAGCGTCAGCTCGGCCCGGGCCAACGCCCCCATACGTCCCACCGGGGTGGTCATCGCCGTACTCATGCCGCGTACTCCTTCTTCTCGGCGGCGCCGGCCGCCTCCCGCGCGATCCCCAGGAACGCCTCCTCCAGCGAAGCCGGCCGCACGTCCAGCCGCCGCAGCTCCACCCCCGCCGTGTCCGCCCACACCAGCAGTCGGGTCGCCGTCCGCTGCAACTCGTGGGTCCGCAGCCGTACGACGCGCCCGTCGACCTCGTGCTCGCGCACGCCCATGCCGTCGAGGGGCGGCAGGTCTCCCACGAAGTAGCCCTGGGGCAGCTCGAAGGAGATCCGCGAGGGCTGGGCCGCCGTCACCTCGGCCGGTGTCCCGGACGCCGCGATCCGCCCCTCGTGCAGGATCGCGAGCCGGTCGGCGAGGTTCTCGGCCTCTTCCAGGTAGTGCGTGGTCAGCAGCACGGTCGTACCGGCATCCCGCAGGCCGCGCACCAACTCCCAGGTGTCCCGGCGCCCTTCGGCGTCGAGGCCGGTCGTCGGCTCGTCCAGGAACAGCACCTCGGGCTTGCCGAGCAGGGCGAGCGCCAGGTCCAGCCGCCGCCGTTCACCGCCGGACAGCTGCTTCACCCGCACCCCGGCCCGCCGCCCGAGCCCGACCAGCTCCAGCGCCTCCGCCTCGGGCATGGCCCCGCTCACGCACCCCGCCCACATCCGCGCGGTCTCGGCGACGGTCAGATCGGACGGAAAGCCGCCCTCCTGCAACATCACCCCGGTCCGCGGCCGTACGACGTCCCGCTCGGCGTAGGGATCGTGGCCGAGCACTCGTACCCGCCCCTCGGCGGGTCGCGCGAGCCCTTCCAGCAGCTCGACGGTCGACGTCTTGCCCGCGCCATTGGTGCCGAGCAGCGCGAAGACCTCGCCGCGGTCCACGGAGAACGAAATTCCGCGCACCGCCTCGAACCCGCCCCCGTACACACGACGCAGGTCGGTGACCTCAATCACGTGTTCGTGTTCGTTGATGTCCATGACACCAGCGTCCCGGCGATCCGAGACCGGCAGCAGTGCGCGCTGTCACCGCTCCGCATGACAAATGTCAGAAGCCCAGGAGGAGGGCACACGAAAAGACCCCGGTCCATCAGGACCGGGGTCTCATTCCCGAGCGGACGACGAGGCTCGAACTCGCGACCTCAACCTTGGCAAGGTTGCGCTCTACCAACTGAGCTACGTCCGCATTGCCTCCGACCGGCTCTCACCGATCGGCGCGAGCACCAGCCTACCTGATCCACATCAGTGGTCAGTACGGCGGTGCGGAGCGGGTGACAGGAATTGCACACTGCGCCTTCCCCCTGGAAGGGGGATGTTCTACTACTGAACTACACCCGCAAGCCCCGCGAGCTGGGCTTTTTCGGCCCGCCCGGCGGCGTGTCCCAGACATTAGCTGATCGGCGGGGGGGTAGCGCAAGTCGGTTGTCGCACCGGCCCAAGTGGGCGGTGCTCAGGGCCCGCTGACGGGCCCTGAGGCGACGCCGACCTACCTCAGCCAGGCGTCACTGCGCCGCGCTGAACGCCTCGTAGACCTTCTTGGGGATCCGGCCGCGGGCCGGTACCTCCATCTTGTTGGCCTGGGCCCAGGCGCGGACGGCCGCCGGGTCAGGGGCGACCTCCGTCTGCTTGTACGCCTTGCCTGACTTCGACCGCTTGCGGCCCGCGTCCACGTAGGGCGCGAGCGCCTTACGCAGTTTCTTGGCATTGGTTTCATTCAGGTCGATCTCGTACGACTTGCCGTCGAGTCCGAAGGCGATCGTTTCCGCCGCTTCTGAGCCGTCGATGTCGTCAAAGAGCGTGACCACGACCTTCTGCGCCACGAATATCGGTCCCTTCGTACCGGCATGCTGACAATTCATTTGTACAGTGCCCGACAATGCGATGTGAAGCCCGACTAAATCCTCCCGCGTGTCCGAGCGCAATAGGTATCGGGTGTCGATCCGGGATCTTTTCCGGAACTTTTCGCCGTCACTCGCTGTTCATCCCTGCCGTGACAGCCGTCACGTAGATTCCTACAAGTCGACGCGCGTAGAAATTTTGTGCAGGTAGTCTGAAACCACCTGCAGGAACCTGCTCAGCACCACACCACCGGGAGTGCACGTGGCACGCGTCGTAGTCGACGTCATGCTCAAGCCGGAGATCCTCGACCCCCAGGGCCAGGCGGTGCAGCGCGCACTGCCGCGGCTGGGTTTCGAAGGCATCTCGGACGTACGTCAGGGAAAGCGATTCGAACTGGAAGTTGACGGACCGGTTGACGAGGCCGCGCTCGCCCGCATCCATGATCTTGCGGAATCCTTCCTCGCCAACACCGTGATCGAGGACTTCACCGTCAAGGTGGAGGAAGTCGCGGAGGCCGCGAAGTGACCGCTCGTATTGGCGTCGTCACATTCCCGGGGAGTCTCGACGACCGCGACACCCAGCGCGCGATCCGCCTCGCGGGTGCCGAACCGGTCGCTCTCTGGCACAAGGACAAGGACCTCAAGCAGGTCGACGCCGTGGTGCTGCCCGGCGGTTTCTCCTACGGCGACTATCTGCGGGCCGGCGCCATCTCCCGCTTCTCGCCCGTGATGGAGACGGTCATCGAGCAGGCGAAGGCCGGCCTTCCGGTCCTCGGTATCTGCAACGGCTTCCAGGTCCTCACCGAGGCCCACCTGCTGCCCGGCGGGATGCTCGGCAACGACCACCTGCACTTCATCTGCCGTGACCAGAAGCTGCGGGTGGAGAACGCGGACACGGCCTGGACCAGCGACTACAGCGCCAGCCAGGAAATCCACATCCCGCTGAAGAACATGGACGGCCGCTACGTCGCCGACCAGTACACGCTGGACAAGCTGGAGGCCGAGGGTCGGGTCGCCTTCCGTTACCTCGACTTCAACCCGAACGGCTCGCTGAACGACATCGCCGGCATCACCAACGAGGCCGGGAACGTCGTAGGCCTCATGCCGCACCCGGAGCACGCCGTCGAGCCCCTCATCGGGTCCGGCCGCACCGACGGTCTCCCCTTCTTCACCTCGATCCTCAAGAAGCTGGTCAACGCATGAGCCGGACGCCTCTGGACACGGTCGAGCACGCGGCCGCGACCCCCGACGTCGAGCTGCCCTGGGCCGAACTCGGTCTGAAGAAGGACGAGTACGAGAAGGTCGTGGAGATCCTCGGCCGCCGGCCCACCGGTGCCGAGCTCGCCATGTACTCCGTCATGTGGTCCGAGCACTGCTCGTACAAGTCGTCGAAGGTGCATCTGCGCCAGTTCGGCGAGAAGGCCCCCCAGTCCGATGCGCTGCTCGTGGGTATCGGCGAGAACGCCGGTGTCGTCGACGTCGGCCAGGGCTACGCGGTCACCTTCAAGGTCGAGTCGCACAACCACCCGTCGTACGTCGAGCCCTACCAGGGCGCGGCCACGGGGGTCGGCGGCATCGTCCGCGACATCATCGCGATGGGCGCGCGGCCGGTGGCGGTCGTGGACCCGCTGCGGTTCGGTGCCGCTGATCACCCCGACACCAAGCGAGTGCTCCCCGGTGTCGTCGCCGGCATCGGCGGCTACGGCAACTGCCTGGGCCTGCCCAACATCGGCGGCGAGGTCGTCTTCGACTCCTGCTACCAGGGCAACCCGCTGGTCAACGCCGGTGCCATCGGTGTGATGCGGCACGAGGACATCCACCTCGCGAAGGCGTCCGGCGCGGGCAACAAGGTCATCCTGTACGGGGCCCGCACGGGCGGTGACGGCATCGGCGGCGCCTCGATCCTGGCCTCGGAGACCTTCGACGACGCCAAGCCGTCGAAGCGTCCCGCCGTCCAGGTCGGCGACCCCTTCCAGGAGAAGCTCCTCATCGAGTGCACCCTGGAGGCGTTCGCCGAGAAGCTGGTCGTCGGTATCCAGGACCTGGGTGCCGCCGGTCTGTCGTGCGCCACGTCCGAGCTGGCCTCCAACGGCTCCGGCGGAATGCGCGTGACCCTGGACGACGTACCGCTGCGCGACTCCACGCTCTCGCCCGAGGAAATCCTCATGAGCGAGTCGCAGGAACGCATGTGCGCGGTCGTCGAGCCGGAGAAGGTCGACCGGTTCCTGGAGATCTGCGAGAAGTGGGACGTCATCGCCACCGTCATCGGTGAGGTGACCGACGGCGACCGCCTGGAGATCTACTGGCACGGCGGCAAGATCGTCGACGTCGACCCGCGCACCGTGGCGCACGAGGGCCCGGTCTACGAGCGCCCGTACGCCCGCCCGTCCTGGCAGGACGAGCTCCAGGCCGACGACGCGAACAAGCTGCCCCGTCCGGAGACGAGCGAGCAGCTGAAGGACCAGGTCCTGAAGCTGGTGGCCTCTCCCAACCAGGCCTCCAAGAAGTGGATCACTTCGCAGTACGACCACTTCGTGCAGGGCAACACCGTCCTCGCCCAGCCCGAGGACTCCGGCATGATCCGCATCGACGAGGAGACCGGCCTCGGCGTCGCCATCGCCACGGACGGCAACGGCCGGTACGCCAAGCTGGACCCGTACCACGGCGCCCAGCTGGCGCTGGCGGAGGCGTACCGCAACGTCGCCACGACCGGCGCCAAGCCGCTCGCGGTGTCCGACTGCCTGAACTTCGGCTCGCCCGAGGACCCGGCGGTGATGTGGCAGTTCGCGGAGGCGGTGCGCGGACTCGCCGACGCCTGTCAGCAGCTGGGCACGCCGGTCACGGGCGGCAACGTCTCGCTCTACAACCAGACGGGCGAGGTGGCCATCCACCCGACCCCGGTCGTCGCGGTCCTCGGCGTCATCGACGACGTGGCCCGGCGCACGCCGGTCGCCTTCCAGGAGGAGGGCCAGCTGCTGTACCTCCTCGGCGACACGCGTGAGGAGTTCAGCGGTTCGGCCTGGTCGCAGGTCGTGCACGACCACCTCGGTGGTCTGCCGCCCAAGGTCGACCTGGAGCGCGAGCGGCTGCTCGCCGAGATCCTGATCTCCGCCTCCCGCGACGGCATGATCGACTCCGCGCACGACCTGTCCGACGGCGGTCTGATCCAGGCGGTCGTGGAGTCGGCGCTGCTCGGCGGCAAGGGCGCGCGGCTGATCGTCCCGGACGGTCTGGACGCCTTCACTCTCCTCTTCTCCGAGTCGGCGGGGCGCGCGGTCGTCGCCGTGCCGCGCTCCGAGGAGGTCCGCTTCAACGACATGTGCGGTGCGCGGGGCCTGCCGGTCACCCGCATCGGTGTCGTCGACGGCGACTCCGTGGACCTTCAGGGCGAGTTCGCGCTCACCCTGGAGGAGCTGCGCGTGGCGCACGAGGAGACGATTCCGGCGCTGCTCAAGTAGGCGTTGGTTCTACGGCTCCGAAGCCCCCGTCCGGTTCGCCGGGCGGGGGCTTCGTCGTGCTGTCCGGCACTCGTGCCGCCGGTCGCCAGTCTCCGGTCGGCGGTTGCACGTAATTACGTAGTTCCGTAATATCGAAGCGTGGAACTCGAACAACGCGTCGCCGACCTGGAGCGACGGCTGGCGGCGCTGGAGAACGCGCAGCCCACTGCCCCGCACCTCGGCGAGGGCGACTTCTGGGCCCTGCACGGGTTCAAGGAGCAGCTGGCCGCGCTGAAAGCGGCCGACGGAGGAGTGCTGTTCACCGGCGCCGTACGGCTGCCGACGGGGGAGCGGTACGAGTGGCAGCACGGCGCGCTGACCGAAGGCCTGCTGGACGACGACTGGACCGAGTCCGCCGAGTCGTTCGCGGCGCTCGGCCACCCGGTCCGGCTGCGGCTGCTGCGCGAGGTCGTCGGCGGCCGGCGCACCGCGGCCGAACTCGCCGAGCTGGACGAGGTCGGCACGACCGGCCAGATCTACCACCACCTGCGACAGCTGACCGGCGCGGGCTGGCTGCACACGACGGGCCGGGGACGGTACGAGGTGCCGCCGGGGCGGGTCGTACCGCTGCTGGTGGCGCTGTCGACGGCACGGCCCTGACGCGAAGACACACCTCGCGAAGAGACGGACAGAAGAAACGAACAAGGGGGAAACATGTCCGGACGCAAACTCGCCATGATCGCCTATCGCGGTCTCCAACTGGCCGGCATCGGCCTGCTACTCGCCCACGCCTTGCTGGACCTCGGATATCCGTGGTGGTGGAACTTCCTGCCGTTCGCCCTGTCCTACGTGATCGTCATCGTGGCCCACAGGATCGGCGGCGGCGCCCCGGACAGCCCTCGCGTTGCCCGGGAACCGGTCGAGGTCGACCCGCCCGTCACCGGCCGCTGGTCCGCGCTGAACAGCCCGGCCGACCGGACGCCGAGCCATGGCACGCACGCCTACGGGCAGACCTACGCCATCGACGTCGTCGCCGAGCCGGAGCCGGGCGAGCCGGGCGCCCGCCCCGGCTTCAGCTGGCTGTGGCCGCTCGCCCGCCGCAACAGTGACTTTCCCGCCTTCGGCGCGCCGTTGCTCGCCGTGGCCGACGGCACCGTCGTACGGGTCGTCGACGATCAGCGCGACCATCTCAGCCGCACCTCACTGCTCGCGCTGCTGTACCTGATGGTCGTGGAGGCGTCCGTGCGCGACCTGGCCGGCGTCAAGCGGATCGTCGGCAACCACGTCGTCCTCGATCTCGGCGACGGCACCTACGCGCTCTACGCCCACCTGCGGCGCGGCTCGCTCACCGTCCGCGAGGGCGACCGGGTGACCGCCGGACAGCGGCTCGCCCGCTGCGGCAACTCGGGCAACTCCACCGAGCCCCACCTCCACTTCCAGCTGATGGACGGCCCCGACCCGGACACGGCCCGCGGCATCCCCTTCACCTGGCGCGGCATCGGGGTCCCCCGCAACCGCGAGACCTTCGAGGTGCCGGCTCCTTCCATGCCGTCGCAGCCCGCGTAGGCGGGCCGTCATACAGATCCCGTCTACTGAGCCGTACCTCAAGTGACCTAGCATCAGTTCGTCACGGGACGCACACGGGGGAGGGCGCGATGAGCGCTGGGCAGGTCGGTACCGGGTACCAAGTCACAGCCGGGATACGCACCGCCCTCGTGGCGCTCCCCCTCGTGGCCCTCGCCGGCTGCGGGCTGATCGGACCTGCCTCGTACGGCACGGACGAGCGGAAGGTGACAGTCGACGCCGGCGACGAGTTCACCCTGGACGTGCCCGCCAGCCCTTCGCTCGGCGAGAACTGGTACCTGGCCGAGCCCCGGCCTGACCCGGCCGTGCTGCGCTACGAGAACATGAGTGAGGACATCGAGGGCGACGACGAGGGTGTCACCGGTAGCGGCAGCGGTACCCAGCACTTCGAGTTCACCGCGGTGGCGCCCGGCACGACCACGGTGAAGCTGCTGTACTGCCCGCACGGGTTGTGCCACAGCGCGGCCGAGGTCACGGCGAGCCCGTCCCCCGGGAGCAGCGCATCGCCGCTACCGGTCACGGCAGCCGAGACTGACACCCCGGACGACACGGACGATCCCACCTACTACCTCTACACGATCACCGTCAGCAGGTAAGGGTTCTACGACGCGTGAGGGCCCCGCCTGTCTCCACAGGCGGGGCCCTCACGTGCGTACTCAGACCACTCAGACCACTCAGACCTCGATACGGACCTGCGCCTGGGTGCCGAGCCCGGAGACCCGCAGGGCGTCCGTGACGATCTCCAACACCCAGATCGCGGTATCGAGGGACCACTCATGCAGCCCGCACAGCAGCCGCGTGCCGTCGTGGTCGAAGCGGGCGGCCTCCCCGGCCCGCTCCCGGCACGCCTCCACGACCGTGGCGGCCCGCTCCCGGTCGGCGATCGTGTCCACGCTCACCGTGCACTCCGCGCGCCCGGCCGGGTCGGCGAGGTCGGCCCAGGTCGCGGCGTACGCGAGATCGCGCCGGGCGTCGACCGCCTCGTGCACCGGAACGCTCACCTCGACGGCGTGGAGGTCGAACGTGCCGACGCGGGAGAGGCCCTCGGCGACGACCCGGCCCAGCGGTGTGAGCGGCACGCGCTGACCGGCCGGCGCCTCGGCGCAGTCGACCTGGATCCAGGCGATCTCCCGGACCTCGCCGTCCTGCGTCCAGTCACCGCCGGCGTCGTTGTGGCCCCACCGCGTCCCGGCGAGCCCATGGCCGAAGTCCGCCCAGCCGTAGGCGGTCGTGCGGGCGACGGCCAGGGAGAACAGGTCCTCCTCCAGCCGTCCCGCGCGGTGGGCGGCGGCGAGCCACGCGTGCAGGGTCAGCCGACCGTGCACACGCATCACCAGGGGCGCGGGGAAGCCGTCGCTCATGCCGGTACTCCAGTGGGAAGGCCTTTACTCATGGCAGTAGTCCATCAGAAGCCGCAGAACAGGGTGGCGGCCTTCGTGCTGACCTTCTCCGGCGAGTCCGCGACGCCGATGATGTCGACGTCGATGACGCTGCGCCACTCCGTCTTCTGGATCAGGTTGGTGCAGGTCTTGCGGGCGGTGGCGCGCTTGCCGGCACCGCCGCCGGACTTGACGGTCTTCGAGCCCGTGGCGACGTCCCGCCAACCCGAGGCGCCGTAGGGGCGCGCCTGGAGCGTCACCGTGACCTTGGCCTTGGTGCCGGGGCCGCTGATCTTCTTCCACCAGCCGTGGCCGGAGGCGGTGGGCGGCGGGGTGGAGGAGACGTGGACGCGGTCGCCGTCGGTGATGAACACCCCGGCCGACGGTGCGCGGTGCTGTCGGCCCTGTGCCTGGTCACCGGTGCGGCCCTCGGCGGGCGCGGCGACGAGCCGGTCCGTGGACGCGTCGGCGGGTGCGGAGGCGTCGGCCGCGTGGGCGGCGGGGACGGCGGCGAGCAGGAGGGCGGCCGTCGAGAGGCCGGCGGCGACGGCACGGTTGCGTATGAACAAGGTTTTCCCCCATGTGTGGACGCGGGGGAAGGGCATGCCGGCGCGTCCGACGCGCCACAGCGTTCCCCCGCTGGTCATCAAGTGGCCCCGGCGAGAAGCGGATTGGTCGGATCCGTCCGTCCTGGGCGCGGTCACTGTAGGCGGGGGCTCGGTGCGGGCGCCATGGCATTCGATCACCGGGGTGGCCGGAAATGATCTGCCTGGCTCAGGGGAGAGGCACCAGATGGAGGCCGACCGTATTCGTCATCGTGTTCGAGTTGGCCGAAACATTGCGGTCTGGGCGGTCCTGGAGGCCGGCGGCGGCCAGGAAGGCCGCTGTCAGTGCCCGCTGATAGCTTCGGGTGAGCTGGTCAACGGGGGAGCACGGGGGAACACGGGGGTACGGGGAACGGTGGAAGTGCCAAGTGGGGTGCGCAAGTTCGTCAACGTGGTGCTGTGTCTGACGGCGGTGGCCGGGACCGTCTGGAGCGGCACGCAGATCTGGCAGGTCCTCAGCGGCCGGCACCAGATCAACGAGGCCTGCGCGGGCCTCGTCCCGGCCGGCCGTGTGCTGTCGCTCTCCCCGGCGGGCGGCACCATCTCGCACCGGGTGGCCGACGAGGGCACGATCGAACTCGACGCCGGCCTGCCGCAGGACTGCGAGATCTTCAGCACCGAGGCGGGTGAGAAGTACGGCACGGACAGCGGCGAGCGCTGGTTCTTCACGGCCGCGGTGGGCACACTCCCGGACGACGAACCCGTGATCCCTCAGGACCCGGTCGACTCCCTCCTCAACGAGTGGGGCGATCACACCTACCCCGACCAGCCGCTCGGCGGCGGCATCGCGGGCGTGGTCACGGACACGGGCGTCATCGTCGAACTCCCCTGCCCCGAAGGCAAGGCGTACGGTCCCGTCAAGACGCTGTGGTCGAGGGCCTCGCTGATGGACCCCGGCCCGCCCTTCACCGAGGACGGCCAGCCCACCGCGCACGACCGGAACACGCTCGCGCGGATCGCCGTCACCACCGCCAACAACCTCGCCGGACGGCTGGGCTGCGCCGACCGTCTGCCCGACCCGCCGCAGGACATACCCGCCCTGACGGAGGGCCCCCTCCCGGCCTCCCGTGCGGACGGCACCTGCGCCTTCTACCGCGAGGCCGGCTTCGCCCGCCGGCCGCGCCTCGCCGACCAGGTGCTCGAAAGCCGCCCGGACGACAAGGTGTGGGACGAGACCTGTGGGCTCGTGCTCAGCGACGAACGCGCGGCCGACGTCGCGTACTCCGACGCGGCGCGGCGGGCGGACGTCGACCACCCGTCCCGCCCGGGCACGTGGTTCGCCTCCTTCCACACCTACTCAGGGGAGGGCGCGAAGAACGTGCAGCTGAGGCGCACCGTCCCCCGCGAATCCCCGGTAATCGCCGAACCGGGCAAGGCGGGCCGCGGCGGCGACGACTCGGTCTGGTGGGCCTCCTCCGTCTGCGACGGCCGGCCCCAGATCCACACCATGACCATCGCCTGGCAGTACGACGAGCTCACCACACCGGCCTACGAGAAGGTCTTCCGCGCCTACGCCGACGACGTCACCCACCGCCGCGGCTGCACGGACCTGAAGTTCCCCGCCCACACCACCTTCACGGAACAGGCGTCGTCATGAACTGGCTGACCCCGGACCGCGGCAGCCGCCCGCGCAACGCCTTCAACCAGCTGGTCGCCGTCACCGCGGTCCTGGGCATCGGGGCGGGCGGCTGGGGACTGTGGCTGGAGGCCCAGGAGTACAGGGACCGCCAGGCCAGTCGGGAGCGCATCACCGAGGCCTGCGCGGGACTCGTCGACCCCGACCGGGTGCTCGGGCTGGGCGGTGGTACGGCACGGGCGCGGGCGGGCAGCGCCACCGACGACTCGTTCACGCTCGGCTCGCTGCCGGGCGAGGGCGGCTGCACGATCTACCGGGTGGGGCGGCCGGGGACGTCGTACGGCCACTTCGGCCTGACCGTGTACACGAACCCCAGCGACAAGTACGCCAACCTCGTGGGCAACGAGGACCCGTTCGACGATCAGTACGACGAGCGCGTCGACGACGTGACCCGAGTGGCCGACGAGTCGCCGGACTACCCCCTCGGCCTCTCGCAGGAGGACGACGGCGGGCTCGGCAGCTACGACGAAGACAGTGCCTCCGCCAAGGTCACCTGCAAGACAGACGAAACGGGTAAGACGGGCGCGGCCGGGATCACCTCGGTGGACGTGACGGCGGGCGCCGCCTACGACGACGACGTCACCTTCCAGGACCGCCGGACCCTCATCCAGTTGGCCGTCGACGCCGCGTACAAGGCCGCGAAGCACGTCCACTGCACGCCCGAGGCGAAGGCTCCGGCCTTCTTCGACCGGCTCTACATACCGGACGCCAAGCTGGTGAAGGCCACATCCGCGAACGGCACCTGCCGCTGGTACGCCCGATTCCTCGCCCGTGAGGGGACGGGTCGCCTCCCCGAGCGCGCCCTCCCGGCCCCGATCGGGGCGCACAGCGCCAAGGAGAGTTGCCTGCTCGCCGCGAGTCCGGCGCAGGTCAGGCGCGTCTGGCCGGAGCTGCCCAGGGACGACGGCAGGCAGATCTCCGCCGTGCTGGGCCACTCTCCGTGGTATCTGGAGACCCGGTCCTTCATCGGCGACGAGGCCCACGAAGTCGTGGCGGAGTTCTTCAGCGTCGACCAGACCCCCTTGCGCTCCGGTACGGCGGGGTCCCAGGCCGGCGTCTGGTGGGCCGCCTCCACCTGCGCCGGCCGGCCCGCCCTGCACACCCTCAGCGTCCCCTACTCCTACGAGGACGTGATCAGACCCCGTCTCCGCTCCCTCTTCAAGGCCTACGTCGACGACATCGCGGCCCGCCGCCACTGCACGGACATCAAGTTCCCGGCCGCGTCCGCGTTCACCGCCGACTAGGCTCGCCGCCATGCCTCCGGCCAAGAAGCGCGCCCGCACCTACGACCCGGCCAGGATCCGCACCGCGGTCCTCACCCAGTTCGGGCACGTACGACAGGCCGTCCGCACCCTCACCCCCGACCAACTCACCCTCCCCACCCGCCTGGAGGGCTGGACCGTACGGGATCTGGCGGCGCACGTGACCATGGCCGTGGAGACGGTCAGTCTCGCCCTCGACCGCGACGAGCCGGCGAAGCAGGGTCTGACCCTGCTGGAGTGGCCCTTCGCCACCGCCGTTCGCGCCGAGGGCATCTCCGACGACACCCAGGCTCTCGCCACGGCCAACCCCGACCTCGACGCCCTCTGCGCACGCACCGAGGAACGCATCACGCACCGGCTCGCGGCGACCCCCGGCGACCGCCTCCTCGGCAGCCGCACCGGCGCCATGACCCTCGCCGACTTCCTGGTCACCCGTACCGTCGAGCTCGTCGTCCACACCGACGACCTCAATGCCGCCGTCCCCGGCCTCGACATCCCGTACGACCGGCAGGCCCTCGCCGCCTGCACCCGCCTCCTCGCCGACGCCCTCGCCGCCAAGGCGCCCGGCGGCTCGACCGAGGTGCGGATCCCGCCGTACGCCGTCGTGCAGTGCGTCGAGGGACCGAGGCACACCCGGGGCACCCCGCCCAACGTCGTCGAGACCGACCCGCTGACCTGGATCCGGCTCGCCACCGGGCGGGTGGCCTGGAAGGACGCCGTCGCGGAGGCGAAGGTGAGCGCGAGCGGGGAGCGGGCCGACCTCGGTGGATTGCTGCCGCTCATGGGGTGAGAGCCCGTGCCGTATCCCCGACCGGGCGACAAGCGGAACCAAGCGGAACCAGTCCCGCGTCCCTCCCGTCCCACCGGCATGGACACACTCGGCATGGACACAAAGCGACTGGCCGCCCTCGCCGCCCTGACCCTTCTCCCGCTCGTCGCGGCCTGCGGCAACCAGGACGCCGGCAGTGACACCGTCGGCGCCGGTGCCGCGGCCTCCGTCACCGGCGCCCACTGGGCCGTCGACGACCTCACCGTCGACGGGAAGAAGAGCGCCGCTCCGAGCAGCGCCTGGCTGAGCATCGCCGACGGCGGCGAGGTCAAGGGGAACCTCGGCTGCAACAAGTTCGGCGCCGACGCCGCCTTCGCCGACAGCCACGTCACCTTCGACAAGGTGCAGGCGACCGAGATGGCCTGCGAGGGCGTGCCCACGAACTTCGAGACGACCCTGGCCCGCACCCTCGCCGACGGCGACCTCTCCACCGAGGTCGAGGGCGACAAGCTGACGCTCACCACGGCGGACGGCGACCGCGTCGCCCTCACCAAGCAGGAGGCCGCCCCGCTCAAGGGCACGAAGTGGAACATCACCAGCCCCGACGCCGGCGGCAAGGCCCACCTCACCTTCGACGCGAAGGCCGGACAGGTCAGCGGCAGCCTCGGCTGCAACAAGGTCAAGGCCACGGCGACGGTCAGCGACGGCCGTATCACGCTCGGCACCGCGTCCACCACACGAATGCTGTGCGACACCTCACTCATGAATACGGAGAAGACCCTGCTGGCGCTCTTCGACGGCACGGTCACGTACGAAGTCGATCACCGCAACCTCACTCTGACCAGCGAAAACGGCGAGCGGGTGAACGCAGCCGCCGCTGAGTGATCCTTTACGGTGGCGCTGATCAGGCATTCCCCAATTCGGACCAGTGGTCGATCTCGCCTACACTCGGAGCCGTGCCACGTGGTGACGGTCGACTCAATCATGATCTGCTCCCCGGTGAGAAAGGCCCCCAGGACGCTTGCGGCGTCTTCGGTGTCTGGGCTCCGGGCGAAGAGGTCGCCAAGCTCACTTACTTCGGGCTCTACGCCCTCCAGCATCGGGGCCAGGAATCCGCGGGAATCGCGGTCAGCAACGGCTCCCAGATCCTCGTCTTCAAGGACATGGGCCTTGTCTCCCAGGTCTTCGACGAGACCTCGCTCGGTTCGCTCCAGGGTCATATCGCGGTCGGTCACGCCCGCTACTCGACCACCGGCGCCTCCGTGTGGGAGAACGCCCAGCCGACGTTCCGCGCCACCGCGCACGGCTCCATCGCGCTCGGCCACAACGGCAACCTGGTCAACACGGCCCAGCTCGCCGAGATGGTCGCCGACCTGCCCAAGCAGGAGGGTGGCCGCACCCCGCGCGTGGCGGCCACCAACGACACCGACCTGCTCACCGCGCTGCTCGCGGCCCAGGTCGACGAGGACGGCAAGCCGCTGACCATCGAGGAGGCCGCCCACACGGTCCTTCCGCAGGTCAAGGGCGCCTTCAGCCTCGTCTTCATGGACGAGAACACCCTCTACGCCGCCCGTGACCCGCAGGGCATCCGCCCGCTGGTCCTCGGCCGCCTGGAGCGCGGCTGGGTCGTCGCCTCCGAGTCCGCCGCCCTCGACATCTGCGGCGCCGCCTATGTCCGCGAGGTCGAGCCGGGCGAGTTCATCGCCATCGACGAGAACGGCCTGCGCACCTCGCGATTCGCGGAAGCGAAGCCCAAGGGCTGTGTCTTCGAGTACGTGTACCTGGCCCGCCCGGACACCGACATCGCCGGCCGGAACGTCTACCTCTCCCGCGTGGAGATGGGCCGCAAGCTCGCCAAGGAAGCCCCCGTCGAGGCCGACCTGGTCATAGCGACCCCGGAATCCGGCACTCCGGCCGCCATCGGCTACGCGGAGGCGAGCGGCATCCCGTTCGGTGCGGGTCTGGTGAAGAACGCCTACGTCGGCCGTACCTTCATCCAGCCCTCACAAACCATCCGCCAGCTCGGCATCCGCCTGAAGCTGAATCCGCTCAAGGAAGTCATCAAGGGCAAGCGCCTGGTCGTCGTCGACGACTCGATCGTGCGCGGCAACACCCAGCGCGCCCTGGTCCGCATGCTCCGCGAGGCGGGCGCCGCCGAGGTCCACATCCGGATCTCCTCGCCGCCCGTGAAGTGGCCCTGCTTCTTCGGCATCGACTTCGCGACCCGCGCCGAGCTCATCGCCAACGGCATGTCCATCGACGAGATCGGCACCTCGCTGGGCGCCGACTCCCTGTCGTACATCTCCATCGACGGCATGATCGAGGCGACCACCATCGCCAAGCCGAACCTGTGCCGCGCCTGCTTCGACGGCGAGTACCCGATGGACCTCCCGGACCCCGAGCTGCTCGGCAAGCAGCTGCTGGAGACCGAGCTGGCCGCCGGCCCGGCCGCCACGGCCGCCGCTGACGCGATCCGCCGCCCGTAGGCGTCCCGAAACACCTGCCGTACGACACGAAGGTTCTCTACTGCCATGTCTGAGACAACTGGTGCCAGCTACGCAGCAGCGGGCGTCGACATCGAAGCGGGCGACCGCGCGGTCGAGCTGATGAAGGAGTGGGTGAAGAAGACCCAGCGCCCCGAGGTCCTCGGCGGCCTCGGCGGTTTCGCCGGCCTCTTCGACGCCTCCGCCCTCAAGCGCTACGAGCGCCCGCTGCTCGCCTCCGCCACCGACGGTGTCGGCACCAAGGTCGACATCGCGCGCCAGCTGGGCGTCTACGACACCATCGGCCACGACCTGGTCGCGATGGTCATGGACGACATCGTGGTGTGCGGCGCCGAGCCGCTGTTCATGACCGACTACATCTGCGTCGGCAAGGTCCACCCCGAGCGCGTCGCCGCCATCGTGAAGGGCATCGCCGAGGGCTGTGTGCTGGCCGGCTGCGCCCTGGTGGGCGGCGAGACGGCCGAGCACCCGGGTCTGCTGGGCGAGGACGACTTCGACGTCGCCGGCGCCGGCACGGGCGTCGTGGAGGCCGACCGGCTGCTGGGCCCCGATCGCATCCGTACGGGTGACGCGGTGATCGCCATGGCGGCATCCGGGCTTCACTCGAACGGGTACTCGCTGGTCCGGCATGTCCTGCTGAACCAGGCTGGTCTCGCCCTGGACGCGCGGATCGACGAGCTCGGCCGCACCCTCGGCGAGGAGCTGCTGGAGCCGACCAAGATCTACTCGCTGGACTGCCTGGCCCTCACCCGCACCACCGACGTGCACGCGTTCAGCCACATCACGGGCGGCGGTCTGGCCGCCAACCTGGCCCGGGTGATCCCGGACGGCCTGCACGCGATCGTCGACCGCACCACCTGGACCCCGGCCCCGATCTTCGACCTCGTCGGCAGGACGGGTCAGGTCGAGGGCCTGGAGCTGGAGAAGACCCTGAACATGGGCGTCGGCATGATCGCGATCGTGCCGCAGGAGTCCACGGACGCGGCGCTGGCGACACTGGCCGACCGCGGGGTCGAGTCGTGGGTCGCCGGCGAGATCACGGACAGGGGCGACCACGAGACGGGCGCCGCGCTGGTCGGCACCTACTCGAACTAGGGCCGCCGCCCGAGTGAGAGCACGAAACCCGGTCCAGTGCTGAGGCCCCGGACCGGGTGAAGTGCAGTTGTGACGGGAACTGCGAAGGGCGCTACGTCAAGCGCCGCGCCGCTGCGACGCGGGACCGGACTCGTCGTCCTCATCGTCCTCGTCGTCGTTGTACAGATCCGCGTACTGCGCGTACGGGTCGTCGTCGTCTTCGTCGTCCTCGAACGGCTCGCCGTTCGGCGGTTGATTCGAAGTCGAAGCGCCCAGCTCGTTGGCCAGACGCGACAGGTCAGTCCCGCCGCTGTTGTACTTCAGCTGGCGGGCGACCTTCGTCTGCTTGGCCTTGGCCCGGCCGCGCCCCATGGCTCGACCCCCTCGGTGACGGGGCTCGACGGCCCCAGAGTCTCGACACGCGTTCATGATCTGGAACGGACTCTCCGTGGAGAGGCCGGTCCGTAGGGCTTCCACGGTACCTGAGCCCGCGCCCATACGGTACGTCGCCCGCAGCACGCGCGTGTGCACAGGACCTTCGAGGCGCCCCGTCCTCGCTGGTCAACCGCGATTTTAACCACTTCTTGGCGGTCGACCCGCCGGTAGAAGTGAGAGTTCTCTCCAACTGCCCACCGGCGGGTACCGGTCAAACCTGTTAAGGGTCCGGGGATTGTCCCCGGGAAAACGCAGCATGGGTTCCGGCCGATCCGTTTTCGGTTTCCGGCCGGAACCGTTCCACGTCTCAGAGCGTCCCGCGCGCCTCCGCCATCCGCTGCTCGGCGATCCGGTCGGCCGCGGCGGCCGGCGGAATCCCATCCGTCTTCGCACGTGCGAATATGGCGAGCGTGGTGTCGTAGATCTTCGCGGCCTTGGCCTTGCACCGGTCGAAGTCGAAGCCGTGCAGCTCGTCGGCGACCTGGATGACACCGCCGGCGTTCACCACGTAGTCGGGCGCGTAGAGGATCCCGCGGTCGGCGAGGTCCTTCTCGACGCCCGGGTGGGCGAGCTGGTTGTTGGCGGCGCCGCACACCACCGTGGCGGTCAGCGCCGGCACGGTGTCGTCGTTGAGGGCTCCGCCGAGCGCGCAGGGGGCGTAGATGTCGAGGCCCTCGACGCGGATCAGGGTCGCGGTGTCGGCGACGGCCGTCACACCCTCCGGGTGCGCCGCGAGGATCCGGCCGACGGCCTCCTCGCGGACGTCCGTGATGACGACCTCGGCGCCCTCCGCGCGCAGGTGCTCCACCAGGTGGTGGCCGACCTTGCCGACGCCCGCGATGCCGACCTTGCGGCCGCGCAGCGACGGGTCGCCCCACAGGTGCTGGGCGGAGGCCCGCATGCCCTGGTAGACGCCGAAGGCGGTGAGCACGGAGGAGTCGCCCGCGCCGCCGTTCTCCGGGGAGCGTCCGGTCGTCCAGCGGCACTCGCGGGCCACGACGTCCATGTCGGCGACGTACGTACCGACGTCGCACGCGGTGACGTACCGGCCGCCCAGCGAGGCCACGAACCGGCCGTAGGCGAGCAGCAGCTCCTCGCTCTTGATCCGGTCCGGGTCGCCGATGATCACGGCCTTGCCGCCGCCGTGGTCGAGCCCGGCCATGGCGTTCTTGTACGACATCCCGCGCGCGAGGTTCAGCGCGTCGGCGACGGCCTCTTCCTCGGTCGCGTACGGGTAGAAGCGCGTACCGCCGAGGGCGGGGCCCAGGGCGGTGGAGTGGATGGCGATGACGGCCTTGAGGCCGCTGGCGCGGTCCTGGCAGAGCACGACTTGCTCATGACCCCCCTGGTCCGAGTGGAACAGGGTGTGCAGGACGCCGTGTGTTACGTCGGTCACTGTGGTGACTCCTGAGTACTGGCGGCGGTTGGAGCGAGCTCCCGTACAGGTGGCGGGGGCTTGTGAGCATGAGATTAGACCCGTTGGCGCCCGTCCAACCCGCAGTGCTCAGGATCACCTACTCCCGGAGTACGGCCGTGCGACGATTTGCATAGTTTTCCCGCACGTTTGTGAGCGGGTTTCGCAGGTTTTCCTGGCAGACGGCGGGGGAGGGAGCAGGCGTGCCCAAGGTGTCCTCGGTGATCGTCCCGTACGCGACCTATCTGCGCGTGTACGAGCCGCTGGCCGCCTTCCCGGAACCGGAGCGCGGGCACTGGGCCCGCTACGCCCGCCGCCCCGACCACCCGTCGTACCAGGACGAACTGCGCCGCTCCCTGGCCGACTTGCTGCCGACGCCGCCCATCCCGGTGCCGGTGCACGAGAGCGGCGACGCCTTCGTGCTGGAGGTCGAAGGGGTGCTGTGCGTGTGCCCGTGGCGCACCCGGCTGCGCGGCTGGCAGGCGCTGGGCGAGCTCCCCGATGAGCTGCCGAAGCCGGTGCTGGAGGCGGTGCTGCCGGAGGTCGTACGGCGCCAGGCGGCCCAGGACTACGAGCGCTGGCTGGCCCGCAACCCGGACGCGAGGCCGTGGATCCGCACCTCGGCCTGGCAGGTGCCGCTGCACTGGTTCGTGCTGGTGTCGGACGAGGAGCGGTGCTTCGAGAAGGGCTCGGGCGAGATCCCGCCGGTGCTGCGCTACCGGACGCCGATGGTGCAGGCGCGGCGGCGGGTGGCGCGGGCCCTGCGGACGCTGAAGGACGCCATCGACGAAGGGCCGCTCATCGACGGCCTGGTGGACGTCGGGCGCTGGCTGGAGGAGTTCCATCCGCGCTCGCTGGTCGAGCTGGACTACGGCGGTCTGGTGCACACCCTGCCGGCCGGGGACCTGGAGGACGACCACTCGGCGGCCGATGTGGCGGCCGGCATCGAGGCGCTGCGGCAGGGCGACGGGGCGGCCGCGGGGGAGGCCTACGGGCGGCTCGTGGAGCGGTGGCGGGCGGTGCGGGACCGGCGGTCGGCGAACTGAGCCAGCCGGTGTGACCTGGCGCACTGTGTCCGGTGTGATCTGACGCACTGTGTGACGTAACGAACTGACGTTTGACGGGGCGCCCGTTTTGGGGTTTCGTGCTCGCTCTGAGGTTCTTGATGTCTCGTCAACATGGGACGTAGGGGCCGATCCGGGCGTATGCATCAAGGATGCGCCAACGCGGGTAAGCGTGACGGACCGCACGTACGCGGCTCTTGCGCCCCTAACCCTTCCTCGTGCCAAAATAGGACAAGGAGTCCGGGGAGGACTCCATCTCGACATTGCACGCTATGGGGGGTCTTGGGACTCCTGCACGTCACTGTGACTGATCGTCACAGCGGCGTGACTGTCCGCTATGGCATGGTCCATCGGCTTCCGTCGCTGATGAACACCTGGAGGGGCAATTCCATCGGTTTGGCCGACGCGGCTGGACAGATGGTGTAGTTGTAGTGCCGAGGACAAGCCGTTCGTCCTATAACCGACTCGACTCGCGTCCGCCATTTCGGGCAACGCGGGTCAAGGTGCAGAATTTAGAGGAAAGAACCGAGAAGGTTCGGTTCTCCCGAGGAGGCCGCTCATGACCGCTCGCACCCCTGATGCCGAGCCGCTGCTGACCCCGGCTGAGGTCGCCACGATGTTCCGCGTCGACCCCAAGACGGTCACGCGGTGGGCGAAGGCCGGGAAGCTTACGTCCATCCGTACGCTCGGCGGACACCGCCGCTACCGCGAGGCTGAGGTCCGCGCACTGCTCGCGGGCATCCCGCAGCAGCGCAGCGAGGCCTGAACAACTCCATAACCGGGCAAACCGGCAGTTCCCCCAACTCGCCGCGGCGCCCGAACTCTAGCTCCAAGCGACGCGGGTTCTGCCCCAACGGAGCCCACGCCCGAGCCGATCAGAGCTCTTCAGGCATGCAGCATGGGTGCGTCGTAGATCGCGCTGGACTCCGCCGAGTCCAGCGCGATCTTTTTGTGTGCGGGATGTGTGCCGGCCGGGGTTCTGTGGGCAGCCTTGTCGGAGCCTGGGGAGGGGCGTCGGATCTCCTGTGGAGTGGCCCAGAGAGGGTCCCGAGGGGGCCGTCGGCGGTCGCTGAGCGTGTGCGGGTCGATCCCCGGCAGTTGGTGCAATTGCACATATTAAATTGACCAGTTGTAGGTGGGGTGTAAGCCCCGAGCTTCCGCAAACTCATGCGGTGACTCCCGTCACATGCCCCGGTGCTTGTTGCCTCCGGCCTATGTGCGCTATTGGGCGGCGCGACTTCCAGCACCCCACGGCTGCACGGGAGTTGACGTCCCGCAAGGTGTCACGCGGTGGAAGCGGTTTCTTCCTCGGTGACCTCGTCCGGGGCCGCCTGGGCGGCGCCCGGGGCCGAGTCCATCGCCAGCCGCAGCAGGTGATGGCAGATCGGGCAGTGGCGGGTCAGATGGCGATAGGGGATGGCGGCCGACAGGTGCGCGCGGAGCAACGCCCGCGTCTCGTGCCTGGTCGATGCCGCCATACGCCACCTCCGGGAAGCCACGCCGGGAAGAGCCCTGATTTCTGGGTACCGAGCGAATGTGACGCCGTCAAGGTGGCATGCGCTGTGCAGGGGCGGTGTGCGCCGGTCCGTATACACGAGTGAGGCCCGCATCCCTTGCGGGATGCGGGCCTCACTCTTACTGCGGTCCTGACGGGATTTGAACCCGCGGCCTCCACCTTGACAGGGTGGCGAGCACTCCAAACTGCTCCACAGGACCAGGTTTCGCAGCGCTATTCGTGCGTTGCGCTGCGAGAAGAGACTGTACAGGAGGGTGAGCCCCACGGTCGAACTCACCCACCGTACTCGTCCCGTCACGGAGCCAGCGCATCGATCGCCTTCACGATCCGCTTGTCGGAGATCGGGTACGCCGTGCCCAGCGCGTGGGCGAAATAGCTGACCCGGAGCTCCTCCAGCATCCAGCGCACGTCCAGGACCTGCTGCGGCACCGGGCGGCCCTGCGGCATCTGCTCCAGGAGCCAGGCGTACTCGTCCCGCATCTCGTGGACCTTCTCCATGCGCGTCGTGTCGCGCTGGACGTTCGTCGGCATCTGCTGGAGGCGACGGTCCACCGCGATCAGATAGCGCATGAGATCGGGCAGCCGCCGCAGCCCCGCCTCCGTCACGAAACCAGGCCTCACGAGGGCGTCCAGCTGCCCCCGCACGTCCGTGAGGTTAGCCAGCAGGACGGGGCTGCGGGTGGCCTTCAGGCGGCGTTCAGCGGCCTGCCAGGCGGCCAGGACCTGCTGCACGTGGTCCACCGTACGGACCGTCGTGTCGACGATCTCGGCGCGCACCTTGTCGAACAGCTTGCGGTACGACTCCTCGTCCCACGCCGGCCCGCCGAACTCGCCGATCAGCTGGTCCGCCGCCGCCATCGCGCAGTCGTCGAAGAGGGCCTGGATGGAGCCGTGGGGGTTCGCGGACAGGGCCAGCTTCTGGGCGTTGGTCAGCTTCTCGGACGCGAACTTCGCCGGGTTCACCGGGATGTTGCGCAGGATCAGGCGCCTGGTGCCCTTCCACATCGCCTGCTGCTGCTCCGCCTCCGTGTCGAAGAGGCGCACCGACACCGTGTCGCCGTCGTCGACCAGCGCCGGGTACGCCTTGACCGGCTGGCCGGCGCGGCGGGTCTCGAAGACGCGGGTGAGCGCGCCGATGGTCCAGTCGGTCAGGCCCGTGCGCTCCAGGGACTCGCCGCCCTCGCGGGAGGCGGTGGCCGCGGCGGCCTGCGAGAGGGCTTTCCGCGCCTTCGGCTTCAGGCGGAGCCTCAAGGACTCCAGGTCCTTGTCCTCGGCCAGGTTGCGGCGGCGCTCGTCGATGATCCGGAAGGTGATGCGGAGGTGGTCGGGGACCCTCGGCCAGTCGAAGTCGTCGGCGGTGAAGGGCACTCCCACCATGCGCTTCAGCTCGCGCGCCATGGTCACCGTCAGCGGCTCCTGCAAGGGCACCGCCGCGTCCAGGAACCGCTTCGCGAAGTTCGGCGCCGGCACGTAGTTGCGCCGGATCGGCTTCGGGAGGGAACGGATCAGCTCCGTCACCAACTCCTCCCTGAGACCCGGGATCTGCCAGTCGAAGCCCTCGTCCGTGACCTGGTTGAGGACCTGGAGCGGGATGTGGACCGTCACGCCGTCGGCGTCCGCGCCCGGCTCGAACTGGTAGGTGACGCGGAACTTCAGCTGCCCCTGCCGCCAGGAGTCCGGATAGTCGGCCTTGGTGACCGCCTCCGCCGACTCCCGGATGAGCATCTCGCGCTCGAAGTCCAGGAACTCCGGCTCCTCGTGCCGCTTGCGCTTCCACCAGGAGTCGAAGTGGGCGCCCGACACGACGTGTTCGGGGACCTTCTGGTCGTAGAAGTCGAACAGCGTCTCGTCGTCGACGACGATGTCCCGGCGCCGGGCCCGGTGCTCCAGCTCCTCGACCTCGCTGAGGAGCCGGCGGTTGTCGGCGAAGAACTTGTGGTGCGTGCGCCAGTCGCCCTCGACCAGGGCGTTGCGGATGAACAGCTCGCGGCTGGCCTCCGGGTCGATACGGCCGTAGTTCACCTTGCGCTGGGCGATGATCGGGACGCCGTACAGCGTGACCTTCTCGTACGCCATCACCGCCGCCTGGTCCTTCTCCCAGTGCGGTTCGGAGTAGGTGCGCTTGAGGAGGTGCTCGGCGAGGGGTTCGACCCACTCGGGCTCGATCTTCGCGTTGACGCGGGCCCAGAGACGGGAGGTCTCCACCAGCTCGGCGGACATCACGAAGCGCGGGGGCTTCTTGAAGAGGGCCGAGCCGGGGAAGATCGCGAACTTGGCGCTGCGGGCACCCAGGTAGTCGTTCTTCGCGCCCTCCTTCACGTCCTTCATCCCGATGTGGGAGAGGAGGCCGGCGAGGAGGGAGACGTGCACGCGGTCGCCAGGAGCGTCGTCCTCGTTCAGATGGATGCCCATCTGCTTGGCGACGGTGCGCAGCTGGGTGTAGATGTCCTGCCATTCGCGGATGCGCAGGAAGTTCAGGTACTCCTGCTTGCACATCCGGCGGAAGGACGACGAGCCGCGCTCACGCTGCTGCTCGCGGACGTAGCGCCAGAGGTTGAGGTAGGCGAGGAAGTCGCTGGTCTCGTCCTTGAAGCGGGCGTGCTGCTGGTCGGCCTGGGCCTGCTTGTCGGCGGGGCGCTCGCGCGGGTCCTGGATGGAGAGCGCTGCCGCTATGACCATGACCTCGCGGACACAGCCGTTGCGGTCGGCCTCCAGGACCATGCGGGCAAGGCGCGGGTCGACGGGGAGCTGGGCGAGCTTGCGGCCGGTGTCCGTGAGCCGCTTGCGTACGTCCTTCTGCGCCGGGTCCAGCGCGCCGAGCTCCTGGAGGAGCTGGACGCCGTCGCGGATGTTGCGGTGGTCCGGCGGGTCGATGAACGGGAACTTCTCGATGTCGCCTAGGCCGGCCGCGGTCATCTGGAGGATGACGGAGGCGAGGTTCGTCCGCAGGATCTCCGCGTCGGTGAACTCCGGGCGGGCGAGGAAGTCGTCCTCGGAGTACAGGCGGATGCAGACACCGTCCGACGTACGGCCGCAGCGGCCCTTGCGCTGGTTGGCGCTGGCCTGCGAGATCGCCTCGATGGGGAGGCGCTGCACCTTCGTGCGGTGGCTGTACCTGCTGATCCGGGCGAAGCCGGGGTCGATGACGTACTTGATGCCGGGCACGGTGAGGGAGGTCTCGGCGACGTTGGTCGCCAGAACGATCCTGCGCCCGGTGTGGGGCTGGAAGACGCGGTGCTGCTCGGCGTGCGAGAGGCGGGCGTAGAGGGGGAGGACCTCGGTGAAGCGGTAGTTCTTCTTCACCAGTGCGTCGGCGGTGTCCCGGATCTCCCGCTCACCCGAGAGGAAGACGAGGATGTCGCCCTTGCCCTCGGTTTGGAGCTCCTCGACGGCATCGCAGATCGCGGTGATCTGGTCGCGGTCGGCGTCGTCGGAGTCCTCTTCGAGGAGCGGGCGGTAGCGGACCTCCACCGGATACGTCCGCCCGCTGACCTCGACGATCGGGGCGTCGCCGAAGTGGCGGGAGAAGCGCTCGGGGTCGATGGTCGCGGAGGTGATCACGACCTTGAGGTCCGGCCGCTTGGGCAGCAGCTGGGCCAGATACCCGAGCAGGAAGTCGATGTTGAGGGACCGCTCGTGGGCCTCGTCGATGATGATCGTGTCGTAGGCGCGCAGCTCGCGGTCGGTCTGGATCTCGGCGAGCAGGATGCCGTCGGTCATCAGCTTGACGAAGGTGGCGTCCGGGTTCACCTGGTCGGTGAAGCGGACCTTCCAGCCGACGGACTCGCCCAGCGGCGTGTCGAGCTCCTCCGCCACGCGCTCGGCGACCGTGCGGGCGGCGATACGGCGGGGCTGGGTGTGGCCGATCATGCCGCGTACCCCGCGGCCGAGTTCCAGGCAGATCTTCGGGATCTGCGTGGTCTTGCCGGACCCGGTCTCACCGGCGACGATCACGACCTGGTGGTCGCGGATGGCGGCCGCGATCGCGTCCTTCTTCTGGCTGACGGGCAGTTGCTCGGGGTAGCTGACCGCGGGTACGAGGGTGCGGCGGGCGGCGATCCGCTCCTCGCCCTTGGCGATCTCCGCCTCGATCTCGGCGAGCACGGCGGCACGCGCCTCCGGCTTGCGGATCTTGCGCGCACCTTCGAGCCGCCGACCGAGGCGGTGCGCGTCGCGCAGGGAGAGCTCGGTCAGACGGGGGGCCAGTGGGCCGAGGGCGGGGGCAGGGTGCGTAGACATACGCGGTCCAGGATCTCATCCCGGGGAAAGAAGGGGCGAACCCTTTTGGGCCCGCCCCCGCTCATCTCACTCGACCCGCGTCACCGCACGTCGACGTAGTCCTCCCGGCCGTCGCCCACGAAGTGCTTGCTGTCGGGATACAGATGGACGGGCACCCAGGTGCCGTCCTGCTGGGCCTTGAAGCCCTTGCTGAAGGATCCGTTGGTCTTCGTGGTGACGGTGGCCATCAGATACCAGGTGTTCTTGCCCTTGGGCCGGAAGAGGATCTGCACCTTCTTCCCGCCGTACGCCTTCCAGGTCGTCGTGCCGACCTTGCGCTCCTGGAGCACGCCCTTCACGGTGATCGTCCGGCCCTTGGACACCGGCTCGGGAGACGCGTTGGCGTCCTTGATCCGGGTGAGGGCACGGTTCTTGCGCAGGCTCTTGCTGACGGTGCCCTTGATGTCCTTGGTGGTGGACCCGGCGTAGCGCAGTCGCCAGTAGCCGTCCGTGTAGCCCGGCAGCCGCTCCACGATGAACTGCGAGCCGAAGCTGGTCTTCACGGTCTTCTTCGTGGCCCAGCCGCTCGTGCCGTTCGCCGAGTACTGGATGTCGACGTTCACCTGGTCACTGCTGTCGCGCCCGATCGCGTCGAGGCTGCCGGTGATCTCGAGCTGCGCGTACTTGTCCTGCCGCGCCGTGAACTCGGTGAACTTCGTCGTGGCCGTGACCGCGACGGTGACGTCGGCGGTCGCGGTGCGCTGGATGAAGGCGTTGTACGGGTACGGCGGGAAGCCCACCTCGTACACGGACTTGCTGCCGTACGGGTATCTCGCGAAGGAGAAACGGCCGTTCGCGTCGGTGGTCGACTCGACGGGGCTGCAGGTGGTGCAGTCCTTGTAGTCCATCTCCAGCGGGATGCCGGCCAGCGGCTTCCACTCGGCGCCGTACTGGTACTGGAGCGTGCCGGTGACATTGATCTTGTCGCCGGCGGTGACGTGATAGCTGCTCTTGTCCAGGACGAACCGGGTCGGCGCGGCCTTCGGCCTGACGTCGATCCAGGGGCTGGTGGCGAAGCCGTGGCCGCCGTTGTACCGGGCGAAGGTCCAGCCGCCCTCCACCACCTCGTGGGAGGCCGAGAAGTGGCCGGCGTCGTCCGTGACGGCCGTCTTGTCCTCGTTCTGATCGAACGTGAGGTCCACGGTGGCGCCGGGCAGCGGCACCGTCTCGCGGGTGCTGGGGTCACGCAGGACCATGTCGCCGGTGGCGGTGACCGTCTTGTGCTCGATGTCCGGCTCGCTCGGCGTGACGGCGAAACCGCTGATGACGGGCTGCTTCTCGTAGTGCAGCGTGCCCGCGTTCTTCTGGACGGTGGTCTCGCCGGCGGTGTTCGTGGCCTCGACGTCGATCGTGTAGTCGCCGAGGGTGTCCAGGTGGACGGGCTGCGAGGCCCAGATCCCCTCCCACGAGCTGACCCAGTACTTCTGCGTGAAGTCGGTGACCGTGGCGACCGGCGCCTCCGACTCCCCGCTGCCGACGGGTCGCAGCGCCGCGCTGACCTTGGCGATCTCACCGCTGTAGTTGAGCCGAACCCTGATGACCGACCAGTCGGCCTGGTCACTGGACGCCGACTGGACGGTCGGCCCGGCGGCGTGGGCCGTGCCGGGTATGGCGAGTGTGGAGAACAGGACGGCGACGACTGTCACCAGTCCTTGGGCGATGCGTCTCAAGAACCCCCCTCAGGCTCCCTGTGAGCGACGAAAACCCCCACCGGTGTCCGGTGGGGGTTTTCGTACTGAGTGGCTGGGGCCGGGGTCGAACCGGCGACCTATCGCTTTTCAGGCGATCGCTCGTACCAACTGAGCTACCCAGCCACGAGGCTTCGAGAAGCCTCAGCGGTCCTGACGGGATTTGAACCCGCGGCCTCCACCTTGACAGGGTGGCGAGCACTCCAAACTGCTCCACAGGACCAAGCTGTTGCGTACGACAGTGTCGCACACGGTGTTGCGTGCCCCCAACGGGATTCGAACCCGTGCTACCGCCTTGAAAGGGCGGCGTCCTAGGCCGCTAGACGATGAGGGCTATCGGCCCGCCTGGGCGCTTCTCAGCGCGTCGGGGACGTGAGAAGCATATGGGATGGCGGGAGGTATCGCCAAAACGGTTTACGGGGTCGGGGTGAGTGAGGTGGGGGACGGGGTCGGGGAGTCCGTCGCGCCCGGCAGGTTCTCCTCGGGGAGGTGGCGGCGTACCTCCGCCGTCGTCAGGCCGAGGCCGCCCAGTTCGATCTCGTCCCAGGCCTGGAGGCGGCGCGTGTCGCGGTCGAAGTAGAGGACCGAGGTCTGGATGGGGTCGGGGTGCTTGCCCTCGACCGCGCGCAGGCCGCTGCCGCCCGTGGAGCCCTCGATGCGCAGGCGGGTGCCGTACGGCAGGACCTCCATCTCCTGGTGGTGGACGTGGCCGGCGAGGGCCAGCGGGACATCGCCGTCGGTCTGGCGGGCGGCCACCGGCTCGTGGGCGATGGCCACGTCCACGGGGGTGCCGGCGGCTTTCTGGTCGCGAAGGGACGTGGCCAGGCGGGCGCCCGCCAGTTCGTTGGCCGCGTCGCCGCCGGGGACCGTGGAGCGGTCGGGGGTGAACTGAGGGTCGCCGATGCCCGCGAAGCGCAGGCCGGAGATCGTCTTCGCTTTGCCGTCGTCCAGGACGTGGACGTTCTTGAGGCCTTCCAGGTAGCGCTGGGTGAGGCGGGAGTCGTGGTTGCCGCGGACCCAGACGTAGGGGGCGCCGAGGTCCTCGACGGGGTCCAGGAAGCCGTTCTCGGCGGCCGTGCCGTGGTCCATGGTGTCGCCGGAGTCGACGATCACGTTGACCTTGTACTGGTCGACCAGCGAGGCGATGATCTTCCAGCTCGCCGGGTTGAGGTGGATGTCGGAGACGTGCAGGACGCGGATGGTGCTCGGGTCCGGGGCGTACGCGGGGAGCGTGGACGTGGCGTCGTAGAGCTTGGTCACGTTGGTGACCAGGCGGGCCAACTCCTTCTGGTAGACGTCGAATTCGGTGACGATGCTGCGCGCGTTGCCGACCAGGGACGGGGCGGAGGAGAGCAGGCCCGAGAACTTCGGCTCCAGGACCGAGTCGGGGTTCCAGGTGGCGAACGCCGTGCCGCCGGAGGCCGCCAGGACGGTGAGGGCGAGGCCGCCGGCCGCGAGGGCCCGGCGGGGGCGGCGGTAGACGGCGAGGCCCAGCGCGGTGGCGCCGGTGACGACGGCCACGCAGCTGCGCAGGGCCAGGTCGACGGTGCCGTGGGTGACGTCCTGGGCGACCTCGTCCTGGAGGCCGGAGAGGCGTTCGGGGTGGTCGACGAGGGCCTGGGAGCGGGCGGGGTCGAGCTGGTCGACGTTGACGTCCAGGCGGACGGGCGCGATGTGGCTGTCCAGCTGGAGGGCGCCGAGCGGGGAGACGTTGATCTTCGTGCCGCCGGTGAGGGAGGGGCGCAGGGTCATCGTCGTGTTCATGGGGCCGACCGGGACTCGTACGTTGCCGACGATCAGCAGGCCCAGCCAGGTGCCGATTAGGACGACCGTGATCAGGCCGAGGGCGCGTGTCCAGGGGTGGGGTTGGGTGACCAGTTCCGGGGTGGGGCTCGGGCGGCGGGTGGCGTAGCGGTGGACCAGGGCGCGCGGGGCCCTGGGGAGGTGGGCGAGGACCTTCAGGACTGCGGCGGGGACGCGGGCCATTGGTCCCGTATGCCCAAGGGCGGGGTTGGGTATGCGGGGCCGTTCGCGGCTCCTTCCCGGCGGCGTCCTGGGCGTCGTACCCGACAATGGGCGTGTGCTGGAGATGACGCGTGAGGAGTTCGAGGAACTGGTCGCCGAGGCGCTGGACCGGATTCCGCCGGAGTTGACGCGGCTGATGGACAACGTCGCGGTGTTCGTCGAGGACGAACCGCCCGCGGACGATCCCGAGCTGCTCGGGTTGTACGAGGGGACACCGCTGACCGAGCGCGGGGAGTGGTACGCCGGGGTGCTGCCGGACCGGATCACGATCTACCGGGGGCCGACGCTGCGGATGTGCGAGTCGCGGGAGGAGATCGTCGAGGAGACCGAGGTGACGGTGGTGCACGAGATCGCGCATCACTTCGGGATCGACGACGCGCGGCTGCACGCGCTCGGGTACGGGTGAGCGGGCGCCGGTCGCGCGGGTGTGAGGCTCTGTCGCGGAGCGCGTGTCCTCTTGTGGGCGGCGGGAGTTGGGCAGGTTGACTTCTACGCCCGCCCTTGGAGGTGGCTCGCGTGCGCCCCTTGTACGTACCCGTCCGTCTGGCCGCCACGGTCATGGCCGTCGCCGCGGCCGCCGGCTGTATGAGCGTGGGTGACGACGGCGGAGGCGGGAGCGCGAAGCCGTCGCATTCGGCCGGGCAGCGGGGTGGTGAGGCGCCCGACGGGGGGTCCGCTGTTTCCGGTGGCGGGGTGGGCGGCGGGGGGTACTCGGACGCCGGTGAGCGGGGGAAGAAGAAGGGCGACGGCAAGAAGGAGAAGGGGGCGGCGAAGTCGGCCGGTCCCTCGGCCTCGCCGTCCGCGGACGTGAACGCGTCCGCTCCGGCGGGGGGCAAGCCCGTCAAGCCGGGGCAGAGCGAGAAGCCGGAGCCCACGCCCACCGCCGAGCCGACGCCCACCCGGACACCGGATCCGGAGCCGACGCCGACCGAGCAGCCGACGTCCGCCGAGCCGACGCCCACGCAGGCCGAGCCGTCCTCCTCGGCGCACCCGGAGACGGGGCCGCAGCTGGCCCAGCGGGAGCCGGCGCCGGCCGCGGGGGCGCCGGCGTGAGGTAGGGGCGGCGGGGCCATGGGGTGGGACTGTGGTGTCGGCGAGTGACGTTGCCTACACCGGTTGCCGTCGGTTTGCCTTGGGGGGCTGGGGGTGCGTATGGTGGTAGATCGTTTGATCCCATTTGCCCGGCGCCACTGCAGAGCGCGCCGTGTGGCGCGTTCTCTCCCTTGCCGTGGCTGACCGCATTGAGGCGGTCGTATTGCGAATCACGGAGTTGACGGGCGCGTGCCGACGAGACTCCGGAAGGTTTCGCATACGCATGTCCATTTCCAGTACTGATCACGTCGTCGTGCCCGAGAACGGCGAGAACGACACCGTCGAAGAGACGACCCCCGAGACGACCCCCGAGGCCACCTTCGCGGACCTCGGTCTCCCTGAGGGCGTCGTGCGCAAGCTCGCGCAGAACGGCGTGACCACCCCCTTCCCGATCCAGGCCGCGACCATCCCGGACGCCCTGGCCGGCAAGGACATCCTGGGCCGCGGTCGCACCGGCTCCGGCAAGACGCTGTCGTTCGGCCTGCCGACGCTGGCCCGCCTCTCCGGCGGCCGCACCGAGAAGCACAAGCCGCGCGCCATCATCCTCACCCCGACCCGTGAGCTCGCGATGCAGGTCGCGGACGCGCTCCAGCCCTACGGCGACCAGCTCGGCCTGAAGATGAAGGTCGTCTGCGGCGGTACGTCCATGGGGAACCAGATCTACGCCCTGGAGCGGGGTGTGGATGTGCTGGTCGCCACTCCCGGCCGCCTCCGCGACATCATCAACCGCGGCGCCTGCTCCCTGGAGCACGTCGAGGTCGCCGTGCTCGACGAGGCCGACCAGATGTCCGACCTGGGCTTCCTGCCCGAGGTCACCGAGCTGCTCGACCAGGTCCCGGCCGGCGGTCAGCGCATGCTCTTCTCCGCGACCATGGAGAACGAGATCAAGACCCTCGTCGACCGGTACCTGAAGGACCCGGTCCTG
Organism: Streptomyces sp. NPDC051738; assembly: GCF_044453205.1. NCBI lineage: Bacteria > Bacillati > Actinomycetota > Actinomycetes > Kitasatosporales > Streptomycetaceae > Streptomyces > Streptomyces sp. NPDC051738. Next base: position 80,513 of record NZ_JBITCM010000026.1, read on the forward strand.
CACGAGGTCGACGCCGCGCAGGGCGCCGTGACGACCATGTCGCACCACATCCTGATCGTGAAGCCCAAGGACAAGGCGCCGGTCACCGCCGCGATCGCCTCCCGCAAGGGCCGCACCATCATCTTCGTCCGCACCCAGCTGGGCGCCGACCGCGTCGCCGAGCAGCTGCGCGACGCCGGTGCGAAGGCCGACGCGCTGCACGGCGGTATGACGCAGGGCGCCCGGACCCGGACGCTGGCCGACTTCAAGGACGGGTACGTCAACGTGCTCGTCGCGACCGACGTCGCCGCGCGCGGTATCCACGTCGACGGCATCGACCTGGTGCTGAACGTCGACCCCGCCGGTGACCACAAGGACTACCTGCACCGTGCCGGCCGTACGGCGCGTGCTGGCCGTACCGGCACCGTCGTCTCCCTCTCGCTGCCGCACCAGCGCCGCCAGATCTTCCGGCTGATGGAGGACGCGGGCGTCGACGCCTCGCGCCACATCATCCAGGGCGGTGCCGCCTTCGACCCGGAGGTCGCCGAGATCACCGGCGCCCGTTCGATGACCGAGGTGCAGGCGGAGTCTGCGGGCAACGCCGCCCAGCAGGCCGAGCGTGAGGTCGCGCAGCTCACCAAGCAGCTGGAGCGGGCGCAGCGGCGTGCCGTCGAGCTGCGTGAGGAGTCCGACCGGCTCGTGGCCCGCGCGGCGCGTGAGCGTGGCGAGGACCCGGAGACCGCGGTGGCCGAGGCGCAGGCGGCGGCCGAGGCGGCCGTCGAGGCCGTCGAGGTGGCCGTGCCCGAGCAGCCGGCGGCGCAGGACGTCGACAAGGCGGAGGCTCCGGCGTACGAGCGTCGTGAGCGTCGGGACAACGACCGTGGCGGCTTCCGCCGGGACGACCGTCGGGACGACCGCGGTGGGCGTTCCTTCGAGCGTCGGGACAACGACCGCGGTGGGTTCAACCGTGACCGTGGGGACCGTGGGTTCGAGCGTCGGGACAACGACCGTGGCGGCTTCCGCCGGGACGACCGTCGGGACGACCGCGGTGGGCGTTCCTTCGAGCGTCGGGACAACGACCGCGGT
>NZ_JBITCM010000026.1:81673-135977 GCF_044453205.1 Streptomyces sp. NPDC051738
CGGTGGGTTCAACCGTGACCGTGGGGACCGTGGGTTCGAGCGCCGGGACAACGACCGTGGCGGCTTCCGTCGCGACGACCGTCGGGACGACCGCGGTGGGCGTTCCTTCGAGCGTCGGGACAACGACCGCGGTGGCCGTTCCTTCGAGCGCCGCGACGACCGTGGCGGCTTCCGTCGCGACGACCGTCCGGCCGGCCGTCCCTTCGAGCGTCGTGACGAGCGCGGTGGGCACCGGGGCAGCGACCGTCCGTTCAACCGCGACCGTCGTGACGACCGTCCGGGCTTCCGCTCCGGCGGCCACGAGCGTCCGTACGGCCGCCGTGACGACCACCGCGGCACCGGCGGCGGTTCGCCCCTCGGGCGCCGTGACGACAAGCCGCGCTGGAAGCGCAACGGCTGAGACGCCGTGACGGCTGACGCCGATTGATCCCTGAAGGGCCCGTACGACTCCGGTCGTACGGGCCCTTCGCGTGTCGTGAGACGGCGGTGGAACAGTCGTTCCCTTTTCGACTACCGCTACTTGTGTGGCGGTTGTTAGCATCCGCTGTCTTTTCTTTGGAGGCGCGCGGCCGGGGGGCTTCGGCACGGACGCGCAGGCCTCGCTCTCGTTTCCCTGGGGAGGGACCCTTGACCCGGCATGCCCGGATCGCACTGACTTTGGCCTGCCTGGCCGCCCTCGGCGCCGGTTCGCTGACCACCGCGGGCCCCGCTGCCGCCGACATCGCGCCGACGCCCGTCCAGACGGACGGGGTGTGGGGGATCGACTACGCGGGCGGCTTTCTGAGCACCGTCGAGTACCGCCCGAACGGTGAGCAGTGGGTGGTCGGCCGGGAGATCTCGGCCGACGGCTCCACGGTGCTGGCCCAGACCACCCGCGGGTTCGCCGGCACCTACGCGAACGGCACGCACCTCCAGCGGGTGCCCTGCGACGCCGGGGGGTGCGTCCCGCTGCGGTCCACCGGCAACCAGAACGTCGGCTACTTCAAGGTCGACGAGGCCGGCAAGGAACGCGCGCAGATCTGGACCGGGCCGGACAGCTACCACTACGCGGACGAACCCTGGGTGACCGGCGGCCGGTTCGTGGACGCGACCGGCCGCTACTTCATCTACAACGCGTCCTCGACCGGCAAGCAGTACGTCGACTCCCAGCAGAAGTACCTCGTGCAACACGTGAGGCTGACCCGGTCCGTCACGGCCGCCTCCGTGTGGGGCTCGCTGCTGTGGACGCCGGGATCCGGCTCCGGCGCGGTCACCGCGTACGACCTGGAGCAGAAGAAGACCGTCACGACCCTCGCCACCGGCGCACCCTGCACGGTCAAGGAGCTTCAGGTGGTGGGTCGTTGGGTCTACTGGAACTGCGGGCCCACGGGCTCCGCCGGGGTGTACGACCGTACGACGAACAAGAAGATCACCGTGCCGTCCGGCCCCGCCCTCGTCGGTGACGGCTACCTGGTCCGGCACGACCGTGGCGCCGGGAAGCTGATGCTCACCGACTTCCACACCGGTACGGCCGCGGCCGCGCGGGAGATCGCCGATCTGCCCGCGGGGAACACCGCCGACCAGCGGCGGCTGATGTGGGCGGTGGACAAGTTCGGCGGGGACATCGCGTATGTCGGCCCGGACAAGGCGATCCGTGTCGTGCAGAGCGGGGTGCCGTCGCAGTCGCTGGCGAAGATCGAGTCCGAGGTGGCCGGCACCCACGTCGATGCCAAGGACCTCGGCTGGAACAGCACCTGGCAGTTCAACAAGCCGGCGGACTGGACCTTCACGGTGAAGGACTCCCGTGGGCGGGTCATGCACACCCGGAGCGGTTCCGGACCCGCTGCCGAGGCCGGCTGGCTCGGGAAGACGGACACGGGTGCGTACGCGTACAACGGGCGGTACACCTGGTCGCTGACCGCCACGGCGACCGAGGGTGCCGGCACGTACTCCACCAGCGGCTCCCTCGGACTCAGCAGCGGCCGGCAGGGCCACCACGACCAGGGCGGCTACAGCTACGGCGAGCTCGTCACCCTCAACTCCTCGGGCGGCCTGACCCTGCACTACACCGAGGGCAAGGGGACGTTCGACTGGAAGCAGTCCGCCTCCGGCTGGCCCGCCGGGACCGTGGCCGTCCCGTTCGGCGACATGGGCAGCGACCGGTGCGCGGAGATGCTGGTGCGGACGCCCGGCGGGGAGCTGCGCCGTTACGCGGGCAAGTGCGGGTCGTCGTACGGCCCGTCCAGCAGCCACACCTCCCTCGGCACGGGCTGGAAGGCGTACGACGTCCTGACCGCGCCCGGCGACCTCACCGGCGACGGCCGTACGGATCTGCTGGCGCGTCAGGCGTCCACGGGGGACGTCTTCGTGTTCGCGAACGACGGTGCCGGGAAGCTGAAGCCCCGCGTGAAGATCGCCTCGGCCTGGAAGGGCTACACGAAGCTGGTCGGCGCCGGTGACCTGACGGGTGACGGGATCGGCGACGTGCTCGCGCGCGACAACTACGGGGCGCTGTACCGGCTCGACGGCGCGGGCGACGGGAAGTTGAAGGCGCGGGTGAAGATCGCCGCGCAGTGGGGGGCGTCGTACAACGCGGTGGTCGGCGTCGGCGACATCACCGGGGACGGGAAGAACGACCTGGTCGCGCGGGACACGGCGGGGAACCTGTACCGCAATCCCGGTAACGGCGACGGGACGTTCGGGCCGCGGGTGAAGATCGCGAGCGGCTGGCAGGGCTACAAGGGGCTTTTCTAGCCAAGTTGTGACGTGTGTCATGCCCCCGGCGAGGGAATCGCTGGGGACATGACAGATGACGCCATAGCGAGTGGGCGGTCGGACGGAAGTCTCCCTGCCGGAAATCTCTCTGCCGGAAGTCTTTCTGACGAAGAGCGGTTGGCCCAGCTCGGCTACACGCAGGTGCTCGCCCGCCGCATGTCGGCGTTCTCCAACTACGCGGTCTCCTTCACGATCATCTCGGTCCTGTCGGGCTGCCTGACCCTCTATCTGTTCGGCATGAACACGGGCGGCCCGGCGGTGATCACCTGGGGCTGGGTCGCGGTCGGTCTGATGACCCTGTTCGTCGGCCTGTCGATGGCCGAGATCTGCTCGGCGTACCCGACCTCGGCCGGCCTGTACTTCTGGGCCCATCGGCTCGCGCCGCCCCGTACGGCCGCCGCCTGGGCGTGGTTCACGGGCTGGTTCAACGTGCTCGGCCAGGTGGCGGTGACGGCCGGCATCGACTTCGGGGCCGCGTCCTTCCTGGGCGCGTACCTGAACCTCCAGTTCGGCTTCGAGGTGACGCCGGGCCGCACGATCCTGCTCTTCGCGGGGATCCTGGTGCTGCACGGCCTGCTCAACACCTTCGGCGTGCGCATCGTCGCGCTGCTCAACAGCATCAGCGTGTGGTGGCACGTGGTGGGCGTCGCGGTGATCGTCGGGGCGCTGACCTTCGTACCGGACGAGCACCAGTCCGCGTCCTTCGTCTTCGGCGAATTCGTGAACAACACGGGCTGGGGCAGCGGCGTGTACGTGGTGCTGGTGGGCCTGCTGATGGCCCAGTACACCTTCACCGGGTACGACGCCTCGGCGCACATGACGGAGGAGACGCACGACGCGTCGACGGCGGGCCCGAAGGGCATCGTGCGGTCGATCTGGACGTCGTGGATCGCGGGATTCGTGCTGCTGCTGGGCTTCACCTTCGCGATCCAGTCGTACGACGGTGCCCTCACGTCCCCGACGGGCGCGCCGCCCGCGCAGATCCTGCTGGACGCGCTGGGCGCGACGGCGGGCAAGCTGCTGCTGCTCGTCGTCATCGGGGCGCAGCTGTTCTGCGGGATGGCGTCCGTGACGGCCAACAGCCGCATGATCTACGCCTTTTCGCGTGACGGTGCGCTGCCCTTCTCGCACGTCTGGCACACGGTCAGTTCGCGCACGCGGACGCCGGTCGCGGCGGTGTGGCTGGCGGCGGGTGGGGCGCTGGTGCTGGGGCTGCCGTACCTGATCAACGTCACGGCGTACGCGGCGGTGACCTCGATCGCGGTGATCGGCCTGTACATCGCCTACGTCATCCCGACGCTGCTGCGGCTGCGCAAGGGGGACGCCTTCGAGCGGGGGCCGTGGCATCTGGGCCGCTGGTCGGGGGTCGTGGGTGTGGTGGCGGTGGTGTGGGTCGGCGTGATCACGGTGCTGTTCATGCTGCCGCAGGTGTCCCCGGTCACCTGGGAGACCTTCAACTACGCCCCGGTCGCCGTCCTGGCGGTCCTCGGCTTCGCCGCGATCTGGTGGGGGGTTTCGGCTCGGCATTGGTTCCTCAATCCGGAGCATGAGCGGACGGCGGGGCGGGAGGCGGGGCGGGTGGGGGCGTCCAAAACGGTTGATCCTTAGCACTTCGGTGCGTGGGGGCTCGTTTTGGCGGGGGTCGCGAGCGCTGTCTGCGCCCCTGTCCGTGCCCCCGTTCGCGGCCGTCCGCCGCTCTCCGCAGCCGCCGACGTGGCCGTGACTCCGATACCCGATCGGAGACTCGGCCAGGTCCGGCTATGCTCGGGGTGGCAACATCGCCTGGGCCCTTAGCTCAATTGGCAGAGCAGTGGACTTTTAATCCATTGGTTGTGGGTTCGAGTCCCACAGGGCCTACGGTGCGGGTGACGGGGGTACCCCCTCTGACCTGCTGCGCAGCGCCTGAGTCGGCTTCGGTCGGGTCGGGCGCTGCTTCGTTTTCGGGGCTGTGCGTGGGCGATGCGTGAGCGGGTGTCCCATGGGGCGAACCAGATGATGCGGCAACGGGCACCGGGGCCTCTGGGTCGTCCGGACGAGCCACGCACCATTGAGCGCCGTCGAGAGTGATGGTGGGAATGTCGTCGTCCCGCTGAGGCGATGCCGGGGTGAACCGGACGCTCATCGACGTCTTCGGCGCAGGGACGGGCAGGCTGAGGGCCGAAGCCCAATCAACATGCTGGCGAACAGAGCCACACAGAAACGAGGACGCCCTGACGCGCTAGCCTGAGTCTTGCCTCCCGCACTCGCTCTGGGCCGTCAGTCGCACTGGGTATAGCGGAAAGATCCGCTTGGCTCATCGGGGTGAGCTGGGCCTGCAGGAGCAGTTCTTCGAGACGAGCGGGGCGGGGGAACGTACGATCCACCCCCGTTCAACTCCACGTCGGGGTGCCCGGGGCTGGCTGGGTCGAGGTGGGGACCGGTGATCTGATCTCCTACCTGCGAGCCGCCTTGAACAAGCAGTGATCTCTCAGACAGCCATCAGCTGCCGGAACTCGTGCGCGGCGAGCGGGAAGCGCGAGGAGAGCACGGATGATTGCACGTCTCCCACGAGTGCGGCGACGAGGAACTCGGTGCAGTTCATCGAATGGTGCTCCCAGCGGTCGCCGCGGGCCTCGTTCACCATGACCGTCCACTGGTCGGGATCCTGGCCTGCCCGGACGAGCCAGTAGAGGCACTCACCGTTGTCGGTGGAGGCCCAGGGAATGACCCGGCTTGCGGCATCCGCCAGTTCGGCCGGCTTCTCCTCGAACTCCCAGAGTCCTTCGAGCGCTTCGGTCTGCTGGACCTCCCACTCGATGAGGTCGTAGTTGTCGTTCGGGCAGCCCGGCTCGAGGAGGTAGAGGTAGTCGTCCCAGTTGCTTCCGCCGTAGGTGCGGATCAGTTGCTTGTAGTCCGCCGGGAGGGCGACACCGAGCTGCCCCTCTACCGAGTCCCAGTCCGTGTTCCCGGGCTCGGACGGCGGCGCGATGATCTGCGTGAGGCGGGTAAGTGCGGCGTCCATGGAATCTCCCTCCGTGGATCTGGTCCTCCTGCTCTATCACGCGTGACGTGATGCGCATGCCTCGGTGTGCAGGCGGCGCATCTGGGCGGGGTCCCGTTCGGTGATCGGCTCGGCCACCTGTTTCGGTTCCGTGGCTCCGGTGAGGTGAGGCCGAGCAGGGACGGCGTACGGGCTCGCGGCTTGCTCGTGGGCGGGCTTCGATCGGTGCGGCTTTCGGTGGGCTGACCTTGCCGGGGTATTTGGCTCCGTCCATGACCGAGATGCCCGGTCTGTGAAATTGGGTGAGGTTGACCCGATTTCACGGAGATGGCCTAGGTAAGAAATCGTTAACAGATGCCCTTGAGGAGCAAAGTTCGCCATTGCTTACGCATGTCCTCGCTGGTAGCCTCGCTCTTGTAATGATCAAGCAATTACCTGACCAGTGATTGCCGAATCCAGGGGGATCCACTTCGTGAGTGTGCGAAGCAAGGGAATTTCTGCCGCGGTTGCCGTCGCTATGACCGGCACAATGTGCGGCATTGGCGCGAACGCCGCGTACGCGGATTCGTCGGCAGGCGAGAAGACCGCAGCAGTCACGCAGGCGGCAACAGCAGGGCAGGCTCGCGCCGGAGCTGATGAAATCTGCCTGGTCCTGGGGATCGGCAGTGGCTCGGCGGGCCTTGCCAAGGCGCTGGCCAAGGGCGCTTCGTGGGTAGGGATCGGCGCCAGCGTCGGGTGCTACCTGTACACGAAGGCGAAGGAAGCCACGCCTGCGCAAAAGCGGGCCGCCATGATCAAGTCGTACAAGAAGTACCAGGCGATGAGCGATATCAAGAAGCTTGATGCGCTCGGCTATTACTGCCGGAAGAAGGACAGCGGCGGTGGTGGCGGAACTGACGTCGCTCCCCTCAACACGAGGATAGGGTGGAGGGACATCAAAATGAAGGGCGTAACTTACACATGCACGGCGACCGGGGACTGACTGGTCGCGGCGGCCTGGGCTATGGGGAGCGACTGTCGTTCTCCATAGCGCTGGTCGTGGTGAGCCTGCTGTGGATCACGCAGGACATGGCCCGATGGGCAATTGTGCTGTGTGGGGTCGGTGCGGTTGGGGGAGCGCTTGGGGTGCTCTATTTCGGGTGGCGCTACATTCGCGCTCGCGGGGATTCGCAGTGAGAATTTCTCTGCGGAATCTTCGTGAAGTGGGGTAGGGCAGGGGCGCGTCTGACCTGATCGGGATTCGGGCGCGGGCGGGATGTGACGGGACGGCTCCAGTCCACGTCGCCGGCGCGCGCCCAGACTGACTCCGGCCCTCTGACTCCTACGGCCTACAGGGCCGGGGTCTGGTTGGGGACGACGGCCGGGACCTGGGCGGCGAGTTCCCTGAGGGGCTCACCGCTCAGTCGGCACACCCTCCACTCGTCGAGGAAGTCGACGCCGAGTGACTTGTAGAAGTCGATCGTCGGCTCGTTCCAGGCCAGGACCCACCACTCGAAGCGCTCGTAGCCTCTTTGCTCGCAGATCGCGGCCAGGGAGGCGAGCAGAGCCTTGCCATGTCCGCCGCCTCGGGCCTGCGGCCGCACGTAGAGGTCCTCCAGGTGCATGCCGCGCGTGCCGGTCCAGGACGAGAAGTGGGGGAACCACAGGGCATAGCCCACTGCCTCGCCCGTCCCGTCGTCCTCGGCGATAAGCGCGAAGGCGGCCGGATGCTCTCCGAACAGGGCCTCGCGGAGCTGCTCCTCGGTCGCCCGGGCCTGCTCAACGGACCGTTCGTACTCGGCGAGTTCGCGGATCATCGCGCGGATCTCCGCGACGTCGTTCACGGTGGCGGCACGGATCATGCGGAGATCGTCGGTCACGGAACCGTGCCGCGTCCATCCAATTCCGCGCCTCCTCCATCGACGTAGAGGCGATCTCCTCGCGGACCATCGCTGGTCAACGGTCGATGTGATGACCTCGCGTGCGCCGCCTCTGGCTCGACACCGGGCTCAAGCTCTGTCCGATCCGGGCTCAAGCTCTGTCCGATCCGGACGCAGTCGGGCTCAAGCTCTGGGCGACGCGGACGACACCGGGGTCAAGCCCCCTGCCGTCCATCGATCTCGGCGATCAAGGCCTCGATGCGCTTGTGGATCTCGTCGCGGATGGGGCGGACGGACTCGACGCCCTTGCCCGCGGGGTCTTCCAGGGCCCAGTCGAGGTACTTCTTGCCGGGGAAGATCGGGCAGGCGTCGCCGCAGCCCATGGTGATGACGTAGTCGGACGCCTGGACGGCGTCGGTGGTGAGGATCTTCGGCTTGGCCGCGGAGATGTCGATACCGACCTCGTTCATGGCCTCGACGGCGGCCGGGTTGACCTGGTCGCCGGGGACGGAGCCGGCGGAGCGGACCTCGATCCGGTCGCCCGCGAGGTGGCTGAGGAATCCGGCGGCCATCTGGGAGCGGCCGGCGTTGTGGACACAGACGAACAGTACGGAGGCGAGCGGGCTGGAGGACATCGGTTCTTCCTTCGTACGTGGATCAAGAGGGTTGTGCAGGGGGTGGGTTCAGGTGCTCGGCAGGGGCAGGGAGGCGAGCAGTTCGGTGATGTGGGCGTCGATCTCGTCGCGGATGCCTCGGGCTACGGCGATCGGTGCGCCCTCGGGGTCGGTGACCGGGCGGTCCGGGTAGCGGCGGCCCGGCAGGACGGGGCAGGGGACTGGGACGCGGTCATGGGAATCCCCTTCGAGGCGCGGGTCCCCATCGGTGTGGGGATGCAGGTCCCGGGATCAGCCCAGGCTGGTATCAGCTCGGAGTGATGTGAGATTATCAGCCCATGCTGACATCAGTCGACACTGACCTGATGCGGGTTCTCGCGGACCCGCTCCGCCTCCAGATCGTCACCCTGCTCGCCAAGGAGACGCTCTGCACCACGCACCTGATCGAGGAGACGGGGGCCAGGCAGACCAACCTCTCCAACCATCTGAAGGTGCTGCGCGAGGCCGGGGTCGTGGAGACCGAGCCGTGCGGCCGGTTCACCTACTACCGGCTCAAGCCCGACGTCATCGCCTCCCTCGCGGGACAGTTCGCCGACCTGGCGGAGACCGCGCGCACCACCGCCGAGAACAACGTCAAGCGGTCCTGCCCCTGATCCCCGCCCCTGTGATCCCCGTCCTTGTGATCCACGCCCCCGTGATCCCCACCCCATGCGGCGACTGCACCGAGGAGTCACGTTGACCGTCCCCGAGGCCCCCGAGGCCCCCGAGGCCCCCGAGACCACCGAGCACGACGGTGCCGAAAAATCCCCCCTCGCGTCCGGCGCCGAGCCCCAGCCCGCCCCAGGCGCCACTCCGCCTCAGGCGCCGCCGCTCCTCGCCAGGGCCGTGGCTGAGCTGGTCGGTACTGCGGCTCTGGTGGCGGTGGTGGTGGGTTCCGGTATCCAGGCCACCGGGCTGACCAAGGACGTCGGCCTGCAACTGCTTGCGAACTCCACGGCCACCGTCTTCGGCCTCGGTGTTCTGATCCTGCTGCTCGGCCCGGTCTCCGGCGCGCACTTCAACCCGGCCGTCACCCTCGCCGAGTGGTGGACCGCCCGCGGCGGCGGCGCTGGTGTGACGCTGCGCGAGGCGGCCGTCTACGTCCCCACCCAGATCGTCGGCGCCATCGCGGGCGCGATCCTGGCCGACGCGATGTTCGGCGAACCGCTGGTCAAGTGGTCCACCCACGACCGCTCCGCCGGTCACCTGCTCCTGGGCGAGGTCGTCGCGACCGCCGGCCTGATCCTGCTGATCTTCGGGCTGGCCCGCACCGACCGCCTTCGCTTCGCCCCCGTCGCGGTCGCCTCCTACATCGGCGCCGCGTACTGGTTCACGTCGTCGACGTCGTTCGCCAACCCGGCCGTGACGATCGGCCGCGCCTTCACCGACACCTTTGCGGGTATCGCCCCGGGTTCGGTCGTGGGCTTCATCGGCATGCAACTCATCGGCGTCGTGGTGGGCTTGGCGCTGGTCGCCCTCATCTTCCTGCCCGGCCGGAAAGCCGCGGAATGATGCAGAAGAGGGCGGCCGAGCGCGATCTGGCCGGTTCGGAGAACCGTACGAATCATGAGTTGGCGCCCGGTGTTACGTCTGTGGTGTTCGGCGCGGGTGCGGCCGTCGGTGTGCTGGGCGGGATGATCGGTCTGGGCGGTGCGGAGTTCCGTCTACCGCTGCTGATCAGCCTGTTCGGGTTCGCCGCACTCTCCGCGGTCATCCTGAACAAGGCGTTGAGCCTGGTCGTGGTTCTGGTCGCACTGCCCGCCCGTCTGCTAGCCGTCCCGGCCTCAGAGGTGGCCGCGCACTGGCCCGTCGCGATCAACCTGCTGGCCGGGAGTCTGCTGGGCGCCTGGGCCGGGGCCACGTGGGCGGTACGGATGCGCAGCTCCACCCTCTACAAGGTGCTGGCGGCACTGATGGTGCTGATGGCCGCCGCCCTGCTCGTCACGCACATGTCCACTCTGGGGACGCTCGCGCTGCCGCTGTGGGCTCAGGTGCCCTGTGGGGTCGTGGCGGGGTTCGGGATCGGGGTGGTGGCGGCGATCATGGGCGTGGCCGGAGGCGAACTGCTCATCCCGACGATCGTGCTGCTGTTCGCCGTGGACATCAAAACGGCGGGCAGCCTGTCGCTGCTGGTGTCCCTGCCGACCATGCTGGTGGCCTTCGCCCGCTACAGCCGCGACGGCAGCTTCGCCGTTCTGGGCGCCAACCGCCGCTTCACCCTCGTCATGGCCGCGGGCTCGATCACGGGCGCGATGTCGGGTGGGCTGCTGCTCGGCGTCTTCCCGGACCTGGTGCTCATCCCCGTACTGGCCCTGATCTTGTTCATTTCGGCCGTCAAGCTCGCTCGTCACGACTGAGTCCGCGCGGTCGCACCGTCCCTGCGGGATGCGACGTCACCTGGTCCGCGCGGCTCAGGAGGCAGGTGCGGCTTTGATCAGCAGTCGGCCCATCGCTGCGAGGACGGACGGCTCGACACGGTAGTAGACCCAGGTGCCGCGTCGCTCCGAGGTGAGCAGGCCGGCTTCCTTGAGCTTCTTCAGGTGGTGGGAGACGGTCGGCTGGGAGACGCCGACGTCGGAGATGTCGCACACGCAGGCCTCGCCGCCCTCGTGTGAGGCCACGGCCGAGAACAGCCGCAGCCGCACCGGGTCGCCGAGCGCCTTGAACATCCGCGCGGCGGCCTCGGCCTCCTCCGCGGTGAACGGCCGCTCGGTGAGCGGCGGGCAGCACGGTGCCGCGGCCTCGCCCGGGGCGGGTTCCAGCAGCGGCAGCACGTTCGTATTCGACATGCGTCTATGTTGACATACGTCAAACCAGCGGGCCAGGGCGGTGGGAGGTGGTGACCGCGATCAGATTAGATAACTGTCTATGTTGACGTCTGTCGATGCAGGTGCCATCCTGGGCAGCGCAAGACATCGACAGATATCGAAACAAAGGGGAACCTCGTGGCCACGTCCATTGACAGCGTGCTCACCACCGCCCCGCTGCCCGTCGTGGTCATCGGCGCCGGCCCAGTCGGCCTGGCCGCCGCCGCCCACCTCGTCGAGCGCGGCATCGAGCCTCTGGTCCTCGAAGCAGGCCCGGCGGCGGGCAGTGCCGTACGCGACTGGTCGCATGTGCGTCTGTTCTCGACCTGGGGCGAGGTCATCGACCCGGCCGCCGAGAAGCTCCTGGCCCCGACCGGCTGGGTCCGCCCCGACGCCGCCACCTACCCGACCGGCGGTGACTGGGCCGAGCGTTACCTCCAGCCGCTCGCCGACGTCCTGGGCGACAAGGTCCGCTACGGCACGACGGTCACCGGTGTCGCCCGCGCCGGCCGCGACCGTATCGTCGACTCCGGCCGCGACGAGCAGCCTTTCACCGTGCATGTCGAGACCTCGGACCGGCGCGAGGGGCGGATCACCGCCCGCGCCGTCATCGACGCCTCCGGCACCTGGTCCGTCCCGAGTCCGATGGGTGCGGACGGCCTGCCCGCCCTCGGTGAGAGGTCGGCGGCCGGCCACGTCTCCTACCGCGTCCCGGACCTCAAGGACCCGACCACGCACGCCCGTTACGCGGGCAGGCGCACCGCCGTCGTCGGCTCCGGCGCCTCCGCCTTCACCGCCCTCGCCCTCCTCGCCGACCTGGCGAAGGAGGAGAACGGCACGCACGCGGTGTGGATCCTGCGGCGCGGAATCGGCGCCGACACCTACGGCGGCGGCGAGGCCGACCAGCTCCCCGCCCGCGGCGCGTTGGGCCTGCGCGCGAAGGCGGCCGTCGAGGCCGGCCTCGCCGACGCGGTCACCGGATTCCGTACACAGGCTGTGGAACGCGACGGCGACCAGCTCGTCCTCGTCGCCGAGGACGGTCGCCGCCTCGACCCGGTCGACGAGGTCATCGTCCTGACCGGCTTCCGCCCCGACCTGTCCTTCCTCGCCGAACTCCGCCTCGGGCTCGACGAGCGCCTCCAGGCCCCGACCGCCCTCGCCCCGCTCATCGACCCGAACGTCCACTCCTGCGGCACCGTCTACCCGCACGGCGTGAACGAGCTCTCCCACCCGGAACAGGGCGTCTACCTGGTCGGCATGAAGTCCTACGGCCGTGCCCCCACCTTCCTCGCCATGACCGGCTACGAGCAGGTCCGCTCCGTCACCGCCGCGATCGCGGGCGATCAGGAGGCCGCCGAGCGCGTCGAACTCACCCTCCCGGAAACGGGCGTGTGCGGCGGCGCGGGCCTCTTCGACGAGCCGCAGAACGCCGAACAGTCCGGCGGCGGATGCTGCGCCGCCCCCACCACCCTCCAGATCGGCATCGGCGCCCCGGCCACCACCTCCGGCGGCTGACGCCCGTACCCGGGACCCCTCCCGACTGCGGCATGGCAACCTCCCGTAACCGCTCGTGCCACGAGGAGGCCCCATGTCCACGCCATCCGACCCGGACCCGCAGGTGAACGATCCGAACCCGTCCCTGTCCAAGTCGAGTGACGCTGCGCCGCCGGTGCCACCGCAGCAATCGCCGACGCACGCCGGCTGGCCTGCTTACCCTCCCTACTACGCACCACCCCCGCGGACCAACGGGTTGGCCATCGCGTCCATGGTGTTGGGCATTGTGTGGATCTACTGGATCGGCAGCATCCTCGCGCTGATCTTCGGCTACGTGGCCCGCAAACAGATCAGGGAACGCCACGAAAGCGGTGACGGTATGGCCACCGCCGGAATCGTGCTCGGCTGGGTGGGCGTCGGGGTGTTGGCGCTGCTCTTGGTCGGCGCTTTCATCTCATACATGTCGTCCTGAGAGGGCCGGTTCCCGCATCTGCCACAGTGTGCCCAGGGTCAGCGGGAGGCGGGGGAGGCGGGGGAGGCGGGGGAGGCGGGCGAGATCGGGGAGGCTGGGGCGTTCACGCCCTCAGCCGCTGCCGCGTCCTGCGCCGTGGGCGGTGTGCCTCCCCGCCGGGAGCGCTGGCCGAAGGCGCCGATCGCCGCGGCGAGGACCGCTGCCACGAACGGGACGAGCAGACCGGCTCGGTAGCCGTCGAGCAGAGCGGCGGGAGTCTGCGTGTCAGCGGCGGCCACGCTGACGGCGGTGGCGGCGGAGAGACCGAGGGCCGCGCCGAACTGGAAGGCGGTGTAGAGGAGACCGCCGGCGAGCCCCTGCTCCTCCTCCGCGATCCCCTCCGTGGCGACGATGGTGAGCGGGCCGTATGCCAGGGAGAAGGCGAGGCCGAGGATCAGCAGGCTCGGGAACATCATCGCGTAGGTCCAGTCCGCACCCACCGGGAGGAACAGGCCGTAGGACAGCACCGCGAGCAGAAGGCCGCCGAAGATCACCTTGGCGTTGCCGAAGCGGTTGACCAGCCGTGGGGTGAGGGTCGGCGAGAGGATCGCGTCGATGCCGATGACCAGCATCGCGAAGCTCGTCTGCAGCGTTGACCAGCCGCGCAGTTCCTGGAGATAGAGCACCACCAGGAACTGGAAGCCGAAGAAGCCGGCGGCGAACAGCATCGCCGAGAGGTTCGCCCGCACCAGGGCACCGTTGCGGAAGATGCCCAGCCGTACCAGGGGCTCCGCGGAACGCCGTTCGATGACGAGGAAGGCCGCGACGAACGCCAGCCCGGCCAGCAACGTGCCGACGCTCGCGCCGATCCCGGCGTGGGCCGCACGCTCGACCCCCAGCACGATCAGGACGAGGGCGGCGGTGACGGTGAGCGCGCCGGCCGCGTCGACTCGCTTACCGGTCCTGTCGGGGCGCGCCGACTTGGGGACGAACGCGAGAGCCGCGACGAGGATGAGGGAGGCGAGTACGACCGGGGCGAAGAAGACCCATCGCCAGTCCACGGCGGTGAGCAGCCCGCCGGTGACCAGACCGACGGTGAAGCCTCCGGCGGCGGTGCCCGAGTAGATGAGCAGCGCCTTGTTCCGCTCCGGCCCCTCGGCGAAGCTCGTGGTGATGATGGACAGGCCCGCCGGAGTCATGAAGGCCGCGGCGACGCCCGTGATGAACCGGGCGAGGATGAGCATCCAGCCTTCGGTGGCGAGGCCGCCGAGCCCGGAGAACAGCAGGAACACGGTGAGCCAGAAGACGAACATCTGACGGCGGCCGAACAGATCCGCCGCCCGTCCGCCGAGGATCATGAAGCCGCCGTAACCGAGTACGTAGGCGCTCATGACCCACTGCAGTTCACCGGTGGGCAGTCCGAGGTCGGCGCGGATCGACGGCAGGGCCACATTGAGCATGGCCACATCGATGCCTTCGAGGAAGATCGCGCCGCACAGCACGAGCAGGATGCCCCACTTGCGTGTGCTCAGCCTGCCCGCAGCGATCGAGGCACTCATGACGAGCAACTCCTTCCGGAGTAAGGGGTGTTGTCGGTGCCTCAAGCCTTCGTCAGCGTCCGGCCGGGAACAACAGCGATGATCGCAACGTTCGGTAAGCCAGGCTTACCGATCCGGCGCCTACCGATCCGGCGCCCGCCGATCCAGGGCCCACCGATCCATGTCCGCACGTATCCCGGAGGCGTACGTGGACCAGAACGAACTCGGCTCCTTTCTCGTCCTGGCCGAAGAGCTGCACTTCGGCCGTACCGCCACCCGGCTGCGGCTCTCCCGCGCCCGGGTCAGCCAGCTCATCCAGCGGCTGGAGCGCCGTGTCGGAGCGCCTCTGTTCACGCGCACGAGCCGGCGGGTGGCCCTCACCGGCCTGGGCAGCCGCCTGCGCGACGACCTCGAACCGCACTACCGCGGCATCGAGGACGCCCTGGCCCGGGCCGTCGCGTCGGCGCGCGGTACCGAGGGCGTCCTGCACATCGGCTTCTCCACTCCCTTGGCGGGGGAGATGGTGATGAAGGCGACCGAGAGGCTGCGTGCCGCACACCCCGAACTCGCCGTCGAGGTGTGCGAGGTGCCGCTCTCGGATCCGTACGGAATGCTGCGCAAGGGCGATTTCGACCTCCAGCTGACGGATTTCCCCGTGTGCGAGGACG
This sequence comes from Streptomyces sp. NPDC051738, assembly GCF_044453205.1. Taxonomy (NCBI): domain Bacteria; kingdom Bacillati; phylum Actinomycetota; class Actinomycetes; order Kitasatosporales; family Streptomycetaceae; genus Streptomyces; species Streptomyces sp. NPDC051738. The sequence goes on from NZ_JBITCM010000026.1 coordinate 96,878, forward strand.
ACCTGACCCGTGGACCGACTCTCCTCACCGAGGACAGGGTGCTGGCCGTCGCGGCCGGGCACCCCCTGGCCGGACGGAACACCGTGACGCTTGAGGATCTGGCCGGTGTGCCGCTGCTGACGATCGCGGGCGACATCCCGGAGTACTGGCTGGAACACCAGCTGCCGGCACGCACCCCCAGCGGCAGGCCGATCGAGCAGGGACCGTCCATCACCAGCCTCCAGGAGGCACTGACACTCGTCGCGGGCCGCAAGGGGGTGGTCCTGACGGGGGCTCATATCGCCCTGTACCACAGCCGTCCCGGCATCTCCTACGTCCCGGTGGAGGGGGACAAGCCGCTGCGATACGGCCTGATGTGGCGGTCCGACGGCGGCAACCGGAGGACGATCGAACTCTTTGGGTCCATGGCCCGCGAGATCGCGCGGGACATGGCTCCGGCCCGGGTGCGGGCGACGCCGCGGCCAACGCCTCGGTCAACGCTTCGGCGGCCAGATGGCGCCGAGGATCAGCTGTACCTGGCCGACCAGGCGTGAAGGGTCGAACTTGCCGGGCTCCGTGAGGGCGAGGCGGCCGAAGTGTTCCGCGCAGGCGACAAGGGCGTGGGCGAGGACCTGTGGGTCGATGTCCGGGCCGCTCCGGTCGGCCGGAACGAGGGAGATCCACTGCTCGATCCGGAGCCGGAACCGCTCCCTGTCCGCCTCGATGCGGTCGCGGACGGCGGTGGGCATGTTGCCCGGGGGCAGCAGGATCAGCCGCCAGGTGTCCGGGTCCTCGCGGAGCATCGTGGACATCCGGCGCAGTGTTTCGGAGGCGAACGCGGCGGGGTCGCGCAGGGCCTGCGCGCTGGGGATGGTTTCCAGTAGCCGTTCGAAGGCGCGTGCCTCCTGCCGGTCGAGCAGGGCGGTCAGCAGGGCGGCGAGATTCTCGTAGGCGCCGTAGACCACCGAGCGGGCGACATCGGCCTTCTTCGCGATGGCGTCGATGGAGACCCGGTCGTAGCCGTCGCTCACGATCACGGCGAGGGCGGCGTCGAGCAGTTGCTCGCGGCGCAGCTCGATCGGGACGCGCGGGGCGTAGGGGCGCCGCTTGCGTGGCCTGTCTGCCGAAGAGGGGGGCGCTGACACCTTGGCAGTTTACGACATCTGTGTCTTAAATTAAGACAGCAGTGTCGTAATTGAAGGCGGCGACGGCGGCGACGGCGCACTCACGGTGGTGATGGCGGCGGAGGTGCACGCCGCGGGACGCACGAGGAGCGGCTCATGGCGAAGCTGAAGCGTGGCGAGGTCGAACCGCACGAGGACTACGGCTTCTTCGGTCCGGGATCCGTGGTGTGGAAGGTCTGGAGCTGTCCGACGGCGCCGACCGTGGGTTTCCAGCGCGCCGTCGTCGTCGAGGAACTCGACCCGCCGCTGGTGGCCGCCGTCCACGCGACCCAGGGCATCTACCAGCGCTCCCGCACCCGCTACGACCGGACCCTGCGGTACTTCGCGATGGTGGCCTTCGCCGGTTCACGGGAGGTGTGCAAGGCCGCGGACATCCTGGTCAAGGTCCATTCCAAGGCGATCGGGCAGCTGCCGTACGGCGGTGGGACCTACGACGCCAACGACCCCGCCTCGCAGCTGTGGATCCAGCTCACCGGCTGGCACTCGATCCTCTACGCGTACGAGAAGTACGGGCCAGGGAAGCTCACCGCGCAGGAGGAGAAGGAGTACTGGGAGGCGTGCGCCATCGCCGCGGAGCTGCAGACGTGTTCCCCCGACGACGTCCCTCGTGACCGTGCCGGTGTCCGGGCGTACTTCGAGCGGATGCGCCCGCAGTTGTCCGCCAGCCCGATCGCCCGGCAGGCCATGAACCACCTGCTCAGGAGCGAGCTCGTCCTGCCGCCGGCGCCGTGGTGGGCGAAGCCGGCGACCCTGGCTGTCGCGAGGGCCCAGCGGATCGCCACGATCGCCACCATGCCGCGTTGGATGCGCGAGCTGGCGGGGATCCGTCAGTCACGCCTCCTCGACACGCTCATCGTGCCCGTCATGAAGGCGGCCTTCGCGCTCGTCCATCTCAGCCCCAGGCTCGAACTGCGCCTGATAGCAAGGCTGTCGCCGTCCACGGTTGCGGTGATCGCGCCCATGAAGCTCGGCATTCCTCCCCGTACCGAGGAAGTACTGACCCCCGCGGAAGCCCGCGCCCGCCACGGCTACGCCAAGCCCGCCGAAGCCCACCTCGAATTCCGGGCCCGACAGGCCGCCCGCGTCTTCGGCGCCGGCGAGGCTCCCAGCGAGCAGGGGCTCATCGAGTCCGAGGAGATCCTGGGGCCGCTGTCGTAGCAGGGCTGCCCTTCGTCATGGGTTCTCCCGGGTATCACGTTCATCGTGGTGGATGTCGGGCACCCGGGATCCGCCCGGCCGCCGCGCAGGTCGCGTTGCCGCTCGGCCCGTCAGCCGGCCCGGGCGGCTCCGTCGGGCCACACCACGTCCACGGGGACACCCGCCGCTCGTGCTTCGCGGACCGTGTCGGCAGTGCCCGCGCCCGCCGCGCTGGGCGGTTCACCGTCCCATACGGCGACGAGTCGGTCGGCACGCTCGATGAGCACGGCGTTGGCGGCCTCGTACGCCTGCCGGTCGGCTGTGTCATGGGGGAGGACGAGCACCTCCTCGGCGGCATCGACCAGCCGGTCGAAGAGCGGCGCCTGGTCGGAGCCGACCTCTGTCCGCCGGTAGTCCTTGGAGGGGATGACCACGGTCAGCCGTCCCCGGGCCGCCAGGACGGCCTCGGCGAACAGGGAATCGGCGCCCTTGGCGATGCAGGAGACACCGATGAGGCCGCCGTCATCGGCGTACCGCCTGATCAGGTCGTCCAGGGCGGCGCGGACCAGAGGGACGCTGTCCTCGGTCAGGTCCATGTGACCGGTCACCGCGATCGTCGTCATGGTTCTCGCTCTCCTTCGCCCGGTCCGTCAACGGCCCGGTCGGCGGATCCTACCCGGGGCCAATGCGTGGCCCAGGGTAGGCGGGGTCAGAGAGCGGCCAGCGTGCAGAAGCCCACGACGTAGGAGACGGCGAAGATGACGGGGACCCATTGCTCGACATGGGTCAGGGGCAGGTATTTGCGCCAGTCGCGGCCCTCACCGAGCGCCCCCCACTCCGCTCGGGAGTAGGCGAACGCGGGCAGCCGTTCCTCGAAGGCCCCGATCACCGCGTACTTGGCTCTGTTGAGCTGCCGGTACGAGCGCACCATGACGAACCATGCGGCGCATTGGGAGATCAGGATCACCAGCCCCGCCAGGAGCAGCAGCACCGACATGTCGGCCAACGCCCTCCCGGACACCGCCGCCACCACTGCCACCACCGCGCTGTTGAGCGACAGGAAGAACGTGTTGGTCAGGTTGCGTCGGGCGCTGACCCGGTCGGCCATCTCCACACAGAGCTTGTACTGCTCAAGTACGGCCAGCAGGTAGCGGTCGTTCGATTCCGCGTACTCGGAGGGACCGACGGCTTCGTTCCACAACGCATCCCCGGTGTCGCTCATGCCCCAAGCATGCCCTCATCTCTTTCGAGTAACTGGGCGTTTGCAGAAGGGACTTGTGGTCGACTGAAGTATCCGGAGACAGTCCGTCCGCCGAGCGAGAAGGTTTGGACACGCGTCACCCATGAACACCGGCCTGGCCCTTGGCGTAACGCCGACCTCGGCACTGCGGTTCGTGCTGATCTGGGGCGTTTCCATGCTGGCGCTCGTCGGCCTCAGCGGACGTCGGCTGCGGCAGCAGCTCGCGGGACTGCTGTTCCAGACGGCCTTCCCGGTCCTGCTGGCCGTGGTGTTCGTGGCCATCCCGTGGGGCGCGAGCAAGGAGTTCCCGCAGTGGTGGGAGAGATGGTGGACCTACGCGTTACCGGTCGCCACCTTGCTTCTGGCGGTGGTGTTCTGGCTTCCGCAACAGGGCGCGCGGCTCTCCTGGTTCGGGTGGTGGGACTTCCGGTATCCCCTCACCACGCCGCACTCCGAGACAGCGCGGGAGGAGGCCGGCGAGGCGCCGTCCGTCCCGCCCGGCGCCCCGGGCGAACGACCGCTTGCCGTACCGCGCCAGACGGGTTTGCGACTCCTGGCGTATCTGCTGCTCCTCGTCGGCCTGGCGGGAACATGCGTCCCGACGATGGTCCTGTCCCACCGGGACTCCTATCCGCAATGGCTGGTGTCGAACGGGTTCCTCCTGGGAGTGACGGGGCTCTTCGTCATGGGCTACGCCGGGAAGCTCCTGGTTATGGCCCGTACCCGGCGGGAGCGTGACTTCCCGTCCCTGCCTGTCAGCGAGAAGACCTGGGTGGGGGCTCTGCTGTGGTCGGCGGCCTGGCTGTGCTGCCTGGTCGGCGTGACCATGACGCTCGGCGCGATGTCCGTCATGATGGGCTCCGCCGACCACCTCTGGTGGGCCACCTATATCGCGTTCTCGCTGATGATCGTGGGCGGTGCCGTCTTCACCCAGGGCAGGAAGACGTTTCTCCGGGCGCGTCGGCACCGGGCCCGGATCATTCCCTCCCCCCGGATCCTCGGGGCGGGCTCCTACACCCTGTACCTACGGCCCTTCGACGACGACCGGCGTCGTACCGCCATCCACGACATCCCGCTGCCGGGCGCCGTGGGCGGACTGTCCCTCGTCCTGTCCGGACGCTCGGCCGAGGAACAGATCGCCGATGTCCTGCGCCCGGTCGGGCCGTTGATCGCCGTCGGAGCGCCGGGGGAGAGGCTGCCGCATGCGGGAGCGGTGCGCATGTATCTGCCCAAGACGCCGAAAGAGGCATGGCAGGAGCCGGTACGCCAGCTCATGCGCCGGTCCCGGCTGACCGTCCTCACTCTGGGGACGAGCGAGGGAACGATGTGGGAGCTGGCGGAGGCGTTGAGGCTGTTGCCTCCGCAGCGGCTCGTCCTCTTTCTGCCCTCCATGGGCGGGGACGACTACGAGCGCATCCGTGCGGAGATCGGATCCAGGCTGCCGCCCGGCCCGCCGTGGTTGGCTCACAGCCACCGGGAACCGGTGCAGGGCGTCATTCACTTCGACGCGGACTGGACTCCCACGCTCACCCCTGTCATGAGCACCCGCCACAATCAGCGATGGAACCTGTTCGTCGCCCTGCTGCCCGGCATGAAAGCGGCCCTGACCTCGCTCAGCGAACACGAGGGGCGGACCGGCCGGCACTGCGGCTGATCAGCGCCGTCGGCATCGGGTGCGGACCCGCCACCGCCCGGGCGGTGGTCAGTGCCCCGTACCGCTGTCATCGGCCAGGACAGGGGGTTCCCCCGCTGCCTGCCCGCCGGAGTGGTGACCCACCCCGCGCAGTCGTCCGCGGGGGCTGAACTCCACTTGGAGCGTATCGACGTCCGTGGCGCCCGCGGCTCTCCTCTCCCGCAGGATCTCCTCCGCGTACAGCAACGGCAGATCGATGGTGAAGGGCGGCCGCCCTCCTGCTTGCGCGATCGGTCCCGTCGGGTCTACGGCCCCCTCAGCGCCGCCCGGCAGGTCCGGACCGCCGGGCAGGGCTCCGCCTCCCGCCGCCTCGCCCCCCTTGCCGGCAATGCCGAGGAACCGCCCCGTTCCCGACATCAGGACGCTGAGCGGAGTCTCGTCCGTCGCCCCGTCGGACCGCACCGTGCGCAGCGCCGACTCCAGCTCGGCGACCGTCATGCAGCGGCCCGCGTCGGCCTGGTCCGCCGCGTCCTCCGCGTCGAACAGCTCATAGATCACGCTCTCCATGAACGGCACCAACTGCTCGCGGTTCATCCTGCGGCTGCGGCCCTCCTCCGTCCACCCTCGGACGGAGGTCGGGTCGAGCCTGATCAGATGAGGGGTCCAGTCCGCGTCGAAGCGGATGTAGCCACGGGGCACCGGAAGCCATTTGACGCCGTGCGGGTTGCTGACCGGCGGATAGGCGGGCAGCCGCGGCGGCTGCCAGTCGGCGCCGCTGCGGCGGCGCAGGCCTTCCGCCTCCTCCTGGAAGATCAGTTCCGCCTTCTCCCGGAACGCGTCGTACTCGCTCTCATCCGTATAGATCGCGATGAGCAACGTCTGCGGCGCACGGCGCTGTAAGCACCTCCTCAGCTCCCACAGCGTTCCCTCCGAGGTACCTGAGGCGAGGAGCACCAGACGAGCGTCATCGATGAGTGAGGCCACCGTCGGCTGCCAGTCGTTCAACGGCAGATACAGCCGCGCGGCTCCCAGCAAGGGGAGTGCTTCGTCCGGTTGACCCACCGCGATGACCCGCGCCAGAGTGCCGAAGGCACGGGAGAGGCGCTCCTCGACGGTGCGCGTGCCGGCCTCGACGAGTGAACCTCCCACCTGCCGGAACCGGCTGAAGGCGTGCGGCATGGTCGCCCCTGTCGCGTCCGACGTGAAGGGCCGTAGGTACAACACGTAGGGACCGCGCTTCGCGTCGGCCATCGTCCGCAGCACCGGAACGCTGTGGCGGCGTCCTCGCCGTCTGAGCCGGCGGCCGCCGAGCAGCGACACGGCGCCGGCCGCGGCGATCGCTCCCACGGTCAACACCCGATACCACAGTGGGTCGGTGGTGCCCAGTGGCGAGAAAATCGTCCGCATGCGGCTGAAGCCCGCGATGAAGAAGAAGGCGCCGAAGAGCGTCAGAAAGCTGCCGACCAGGCGCATGGCCCAGCCCAGGAGCCGGTGCTGACGTCGTCGAGGCGCGCCGAAGACCGTGGATTCGTCCCCCGTCATGTGATCTGGCTACCAACGGGCCAAGGGTGAGCACAAGCGGAATGGCGCAAGTGCCGCAGAACCCTCACCGCTTCACGGCCTCCGCGCGGACGTCGCGGTCACGCCCAGGGGCACAACAGCCCCACCAGCCTCTCCCGCCCCACAGGAATGTCACAGCCTGGTCCGTTAAGTCCGTGCTGGCGTATGGCGGGTATGTGCCAGTCCGCGATCTCGCGTCCGTGAACTATCAACAGAAATCGGTCCCTTGAGGGAAGCTGGGCGATCATCCGGGATCACTGTCCGGACCGCGGCGGTCGAAGGTGCTCGATCCGGACCGCCGACGCCTATGTTCCTTCAGCACCAGGGATCACCATGCCCACCACCCCCCACTCGGCCCCGATATCGGGCGCGAAACGCGCCGCCCGTATCGCCGTGGCCGCGGGCCTCGTCGCCGCCCTGTCCGCGGCCGGGCCCATACCCCTCGCCCTCGCCGCGGACGGCTCCACCGCCACCGCGGCCGACCCCGGCGTCAAGTCCGCCCACGACAAGCTGGGTTCGGACGACGCCGACCTCCTCGCGGAGGCCAAGGCACAGCGCGACAAGACCGTCACGATGATGATCGCCACCGCACCCGGCCAGACCGAGAAGGTCGCCGCGGAGCTGGACGCGGTCAAGGGCGGCTCCGTGGGCCGTACCTACGACAAGCTCGGCTACGTACGGGCCACCGTGCCGACCGGCAAGGCGGACTCGGCCATCGCCGCCGCCGCGAAGCTCTCCTCCGTGCAGGCCATCGACCTGCGGGACGAGATACCCCTCGAAGAGCCGAGCCTCGACAGCGGCACCAAGTCGAGCGCCTCCGCGGCCACTTACCCGGGCCCGGACAAGAGCACCCCCGCGAAGAACCCGTACAACCCGGCCTTCGAGACGGGCGCCGTCGACTTCGTGAAGAAGAACCCGAAGGCGGACGGGCGCGGAGTGACCATCGGTGTCCTCGACACCGGTGTCGACCTCGCGAGCCCGGCGCTGCAGAAGACGACGACCGGCGAGCGCAAGATCGTCGACTGGGTGACCGCCACCGACCCGCTCGTCGACGGCGACGGCACCTGGCGGGCGATGACCACCTCCGTCTCCGGGCCGTCCTTCACCTACGGCGGCAAGAGCTGGAAGGCGCCCGAGGGGGCGTACCAGATCAGCACCTTCCGTGAGGCCGTCACCGCACAGGGCAAGGCCACGGACGGCGACGCCGACGGTGACGCCAACCGCGACGGCGACACGACCGACGACTGGGGCGTCCTCTACAGCCCCGCCGCCGGCACGGTCACGGTCGACGTCGACGACAACGGCGACTTCACCGACGACACGCCGATGAAGCCGTACAAGGACGGCCACCAGGTCGGCCACTTCGGCACGGACAACCCGGCCACGGACATCCCCGAGAGCCAGGACTTCGTCGTGGAGGTCCGCAAGGACGTCCCGATGGACCCGCTGGGCGGCGACTGGGTCGGCAAGAAGGCCGACTTCGTCAACATCGGCCTCACCGCCGGCTCGCACGGCAGCCACGTCGCCGGCATCACCGCCGCCAACGGCATGTTCGGCGGCAAGATGAACGGCGCCGCCCCCGGCGCGAAGATCGTCTCCTCGCGCGCCTGCGTCTTCGGCCCCGGTTGCTCCAACGTCGCGCTCACCGAGGGCATGATCGACCTCGTTGCCAACCGCGGCGTCGACGTCGTCAACATGTCCATCGGCGGCCTGCCCCCGCTGAACGACGGCAACAACGCCCGCGCCCAGCTCTACACGCGGCTCATCGACACCTACGGCGTCCAGCTCGTCATCTCCGCAGGCAACTCCGGCCCCGGCGCCAACACCATCGGTGACCCCGGCCTCGCCGACAAGGTCATCTCGGTCGGCGCGGGCGTCTCCAAGGAGACCTTCGCCGCCAACTACGGCACCGGCGTCGAGAACGAGTACCAGCTGTTCAACTTCTCCTCGCGCGGCCCGCGTGAGGACGGCGGCTTCACGCCGACCGTCGTCGCCCCCGGCTCCGCGGTCAGCACGATCCCGGCCTGGATGCCCGGCGCCCCGATAGCCGAGGCGGGCTGGAAGCTGCCGGCCGGCTACGCCATGTACAACGGCACCTCGATGGCGTCGCCGCAGGCCGCGGGCTCGTCCGCGCTGCTCCTGTCGGCCGCCAAGCAGCGGGGCATCAAGCTGACGCCCGAGAAGCTGCGCACGGCCCTCACCTCGACCGCCAAGCACATCGAGGGACTTCAGGCGTACGAGGAAGGCGCCGGTCTCATCGACGTCGCCGACGCCTGGAAGGCCATCAAGGCGGGCGCCACCGCGCACGACTACGCCGTGAAGGCCCCGGTCGACACCGCGCTCGACCAGGCGCTGAAGACACCGGGCTTCGGCACGGGCGTCTACGACCGCGAGGGCGGCCTCAAGGCCGGGCAGAAGAAGACGTACGACGTCACCATCACCCGTACGTCCGGCCCCGCCGGCTCGCTCCCGCACACCCTGCGCCTGGCGAACAACAAGGCGCGCACCTTCTCGATCGTCGGCCCGAGGGTGGTCGACCTGCCGCTGAACAAGGCGGTGACCGTCAAGGTGCAGGCCGCGCCCAAGCACGCGGGCATCAAGAGCGCGATCCTCCAGGCCGACGACCCGAGGACCGTGGGCGTCGACGAGCAGATCCTGAACACGGTCGTGGTCTCCACGCCGGTCCAGCACACCTTCACCGCCTCGGGCTCGGTGCAGCGCAACAACTTCAAGTCGTACTTCGTCACCGTCCCCGAGGGCGCGAAGTCGCTGCAGGTCACGCTGGACGGTCTGGCGGAGGGCAGCCGGACGCTGTTCAGCGCCATCAGCCCGTACGGCGTCACGGTCGCCGACAACGACCCGAACACGACGGACATCGCCTCCTACGAGGACCCGCTGCCCGGCGTCTGGGAGATCGAGGTCGACTCGCGCCGTACGTCGGTCCCGCTGGACAACCCGTACAAGCTGAACGCCACCGTCTACGGCGCGTCCTTCGACCCGGCGGCCGTGACGGTGCCGGAGGCCAAGGTGGGCACTCCGATCGCCGCCTCCTGGACGGTGACCAACAAGCTGGAGGCCGTTGACGGCAAGCTGAAGGGCGGTGCGCTCGGCTCCTCGAAGACCGCGCGGCCGACCATCGCCGACGGCGCGTCGCAGACCAGCACCATCGAGGTGCCCGAGGGCACCACGTCCCTGGACGTCGCCATCGGCAAGGTCTCCGACCTGGGCTCCGACCTCGACCTGAACGTGTACGACGCCGAGGGCAACCTCGTCGGCCAGTCCGCGGACGGCGACTCGGAGGAGGCCGTCTCCATCGCCGACCCGGCCGCCGGCACCTACACCGTCGAGGTCGTCGGCTTCGAGGTGCCGTCCGGCTCGACCGAGTTCGACTACCGGGACGCGTTCTTCTCCTCCGCGCTCGGCCAGGTCAGCGTCGACGAGTCGACGCCGGTGTTGCTCGGCACGGGCGACTCGGCGAAGGTGTCGGCGAACGTCACCGTCGCGCGGGCCGTGCCCGAGGGCCGGCAGCTCTTCGGTGAGGTACGGCTGGTGAACGCGCGCGGGACGACCGCGGGCGTGGGCGGGGTGACGATCGAGAAGGTCACGCCGTAGCCGTCGTACGGCTGTTGTAGTCGTCTCACACGAGTGAGGGGCGGGTGTCCGATACCGGACACCCGCCCCTTCCGTTTACCGCTCAGCCCACGTTGAGCCCCACGAGATCGCCCAGCGGCAGCGTGTGCTGGGTCTGGAGGACCTTCGCGCGCAGGTAGCGGACGTTGTCCGGGGTGGCGAAGACGCCCGTGGGGACGCGGCCCTGGACCTCGATGCCGAGGGTGCGCAACTGGTCGGCCTTGTCGGGGTTGTTGGAGAGCAGGTCCAGTTCGCCGATGCCGAGGGCGGTGAGCATCTGGGCGGCCGCCGTGTAGTCGCGGGCGTCCTCGGGCAGGCCGAGGGCGGCGTTGGCGGCGTAGGTGTCGAGGCCCTGGTCCTGGAGGGCGTACGCGTCGAGCTTGTTGTAGAGCCCGATGCCCCGGCCTTCCTGGCGCAGGTACAGCAGCACGCCGCCGCGCTCGGCGATGCGCTCGACGGCCTCGCGCAGCTGGGGACCGCAGTCGCAGCGGGCCGAGCCGAAGACGTCGCCGGTCAGGCACTCGGAGTGGAGGCGGACCAGCGGGGTGGCGCCGGGGGCCGGGTCGCCGATGACGACGGCGACGTGCTCCAGGCCGTCGACGAGGCCGTGGAAGGTGACCAGCTCGGTGTCGACGCGGTAGCCGTCGTGGAAGCGCAGCGGGACCCGGACACGGGCGCGCTGGGTGGCGGCGGCGGTGAAGTCGGGCATGCGGGTTCTCCGGGTTCCGTACAGGGCCGTCTGCTTCAGATTTGAAGCAGCTCCTCGGATCAGGACCCTACCCCATGCTTTAAATTTGAAGCAATAAGTTTGTCGCGCAGATCACGAACGGGCTCGGCCGATCACGAACAGGGCTTGGAGGACCGTCGCCGCCACGGCACGTCGTCCGCGGTGCCGTGCGCACCCTCCCCCTTGAACCCCTCGCCGACCGCCGTGAAGATCTCCTCCAGCTGCCCGACCTGCTCCGGGGTCAGCCGGTCGAAGAGCAGGGACCGTACGGTCGCGACATGACCCGGGGCCGCACCCTCCAGCACCCGCATCCCCTCGTCGGTGAGGGCCGCCACGCTGCCCCGCTTGTCCCAGCGGCAGTCCTCGCGCCGCACCAGGCCGTCCTTCTCCAAGCGGGTCACGGCATACGTCAGCCGGCTGCGGGTGATCTTCAGCCGTTCCGCGAGATCGGTCATCCGAAGTCGGCGTTCCGGGGACTCGGACAGGGTGGAGAGGATGGAGTAGTACATGTGCGGCATGCCGGCCTCCTGCTGGAGCTGCCGGTCGAGCGCGTCCTCGACGAGGAGGGCGGCGCCGATGTACGCGCGCCAGGCGCGTTGCTCCTCGGGGGTGAGCCAGCGGGTCGTCATGCCGCCAGTGTAAGTTTGTTTCAAACTTTAACCAAGCCCGAGACCGCCGAGCCGGAGAGCGCGCCGATGTCGCCGTACCCCTACGTCCTGCTGTCCGCCGCCGTCTCCCTGGACGGCTACCTCGACGACACCACCCCCGAGCGCCTGCTCCTGTCCAGCCCGGCCGACTTCGACCGGGTCGACGAGGTGCGGGCCTCGGTGGACGCGATCCTCATCGGCGCCGGCACGATCCGGGCCGACAACCCGCGGCTGCTGGTGAACTCGGCCGAGCGGCGGGCCGCGCGGATGGCGGCGGGGAAGCCGGAGTATCCGCTGAAGGTCACGGTCAGCGCGTCCGGCGAACTGGACCCGACCGCGAACTTCTGGCACACGGGCGGCGAGAAGGTCGTCTATACGACGGAGAAGGGCGCCGAGCGGTTGCGGCGGACGCCGGTCGCGGCGGATGTCGTCGCGCTGGGCGTGGACCTGGACTGGCGGGGCCTGCTGACACATCTGCGTGAGGTGCGCGGCGTCGAGCGGCTGATGGTGGAGGGCGGCGGCACGATCCACACCCAGCTGCTCCAGCAGGGGCTGGCGGACGAGCTGCAGCTGGTGCTGGCGCCGCTGTTCGTCGGCGACCCGGATGCGCCCCGGCTGTTCGGGCCGGGCGGATATCAGGGCGGGCGGCTGCGCCTGCTGGAGACGCGGCGCATCGAGGACGTCGTGCTGATGCGCTACGAGCCGACGGCGCCCGGCACCGGTGGCCTGCCCGCCGCGGCCGACCGGCACTGGCTGGCGCTGGCGTGCGACCTGGCGGCACAGTGTCCGCCGTCACAGACGGCGTTCAGCGTCGGGGCGGTGGTCGTGGCGGCCGACGGGACCGAGCTGGCGCGCGGGTACTCCAGGGAGGGCGGCGATCCCGTGGTGCACGCGGAGGAGGCGGCGCTCGCGAAGATCGCGCCGGGGGATCCGCGGCTGGCCTCCGCGACGGTGTACAGCAGTCTGGAGCCGTGCACCCACCGCGCCTCCCGGCCCGCGCCGTGTGCGCGGCTGATCCTGGAGGCCGGGGTGCGCCGGGTGGTGACGGCCTGGCGGGAGCCGGACACGTTCGTGACGGGGGCCGACGGGAGCGGCGTACTGGCGGGGGAGGGCGTGGATGTCGTGGTCCTGCCGGAGTACGAGGACCGGGCGAAGGCACCGAACGACCACCTGCCGGACTGAGTGATCCGGCTCTCATCAGCGGCGTCGGGGGAAACCCGTGTGCTTTCGGTCCTGCGGATGGGGTACTGTTAGGTCATCGCCGCGGGGTGGAGCAGCTCGGTAGCTCGCTGGGCTCATAACCCAGAGGTCGCAGGTTCAAATCCTGTCCCCGCTACTGAAGACTCAGGGCCGGAACTGATCAGTCAGTTCCGGCCCTGAGTGTTTCTCTCGTGACTGGTGTCCGTCCGCTCGTCCGGTCGGACCTCCCCGCTCGCTCCCCACCCCCACCTCGGCAACCCTGGTCACGTGGAGGAACGGCGGATCTCGTACGCACGCCGGTTCGTCCGGCTGCTCCCGGCCCTGTTGATCGGCGCCGGGAGCGTGTACGACTACGTCACGCCCACCGGCCTCACCGGCGCGCCCTTCTTCACCGCCGCGCCCCTGGTCGCCGCCCCGCTCTACTCGCAGCGCGGCACGATCCTCACGGGCATCACCGCCGTCCTCGTCCTGCTCGCGCTCCGTGTCGTGCACGGCGCCCTCCCCCGGGCGGAGCTGATCACCGAGCTGGTCACCGTGGTGGTCGTCTCCGTGCTCGCCGTTCTCATCAACCTCCTGGTCCGCCGCAGCGACGAGCGCCTCGCCTCCGCTCGCGAGATCGCCGAGGCGGCCCAGCGCGCCGTACTGCCCGAACCCGCCCAGCGGATCGGCGGCTTCCAGATCGCGGCGCGGTACGAGGCGGCGCAGGAGGGCGCCTCCATCGGCGGCGACCTGTACGCCGTGCAGGACAGCCCGCACGGCGTTCGGGTCATCGTGGGGGACGTGCGCGGCAAGGGCATGGGGGCGGTGGGCGCCGTCGCCGTCGTCATCGGGGCCTTTCGTGAGGCCGCCGAGCAGGAGGCCACGCTGGAGGCGGTCGCCCAGCGACTGGAGCGGGCGCTGGCCGCCCGCGAGCGCGCCCGGGGCGAGGGGATCGAGGCCGACGAGGGGTTCACCACCGTCGTGCTCGCCGAACTGCCGCACGGCGACAGCGCCGTCCGCCTCGTCAACCGCGGGCATCCGCCGCCCCTGCTGCTGTACGCCGACGGCGCGGTGCGCGCGCTGCATGCCGTCGAGCCCGCGCTGCCCCTCGGCATGGGCGAGCTCGGCGCGTGGCCCGACCGGGCCCAGGACGCCGGCTTCCCGAGCGAGGCCACGCTGCTGCTGTACACCGACGGGATGAGCGAGGCACGGGACGAGGGCGGACGGTACTACGACCCCGAGGTGGGGCTCGCGGGGCGGGCCAACGCGTGCCGCGAGCCGGCCGAGAGGATCGGCGTGCTCGCGGCGGACGTGCGCCGGCACTCCGGGGGAGGGATGGCGGACGACATGGCGCTCATCGCCGTACGGCGACGACCGTGACCCACTCCCCTTGATCCTTCTCACCAAGGGTGATCGGGCGACCGCCCTCCGCATAACAACTGACATACCGTCAATACCTGTGTGACTCCTGAGTCCTGGCCAACTCGCCCGATTTGGCCCGCTCGTGACCTGTAAGTCCGGGCGAAAATCGTTAATGATCAAGCGGAACAGCTTGGAATCCACACCCCGGGTCTATTAACGTTCGATAACGCAGCGCGGTTGTCCCAGCCGTCACAAGAGACGGCTCCGTGCGCACGCGCCGAGTCCCGCAAGGGAGCCGGGGAACCACCACCCTGGGGTGAATCGCACGGATTCCGCCGTGGAAGCACGGTTGGTATACGCGCGTAGGAGACCTTCCTGCTCCGAACCCGTCAGCTAACCCGGTAGGCGAGAAGGAAGGAAAGGAGCACGCCCACGTGGCGTCCAACAGGCCTGCTACGCAAGCCCCGTTCGTGCCGAGTCAGCGCAGTGACAACACCTTCGGCTACGACAGCTACCGCACCGACGAGGGCCCCTTCGAGGAGTGGAACCCCACCGCGGAGTCCATTCGTCCGATACGTGGCAGGCATCGCGTCGCCAAGCAGCGCGGCGGGGGACTCGCGCGCAGCTCCACGGTTCTCGGCGTCGGCGTCATAGCCGCGGTCGGCGCGGGCGGCATGGCCACCGCGCAGAGCGGCAAGCCGCCGGTCGCGATCACCATGCCCGACCTGCCCCTGATATCCGACGACTCCACCGCGGCCGCCGAGGACACCGGGACGGCCCTGAGCACCATGGGCACCGCGACCGAGCAGACCACGCAGGACACCGGCGACGCCGGTGAGGCGCTGCGGGCCCGGATCATCGCCCAGGTCGAGCAGCAGCAGGACCAGGTCGAGAGCAAGGCCGCCGCCGCAGCGGTCGCCGCCGCCGAGAAGGAGGCCGCCGCAGCGGCCGCCAAGGCGGAGCAGGAGGCCAAGGCCAAGGCCGCCGCCGCGAAGGCCGAGGCCGAGGAGGAGGCCCGCCAGAAGGCCGAGGCCGCGCGCCTCGCCGAGCTGGCCAAGCAGTTCACGCTGCCGACCTCCTCGTACACCATCACCTCGACCTTCGGTCAGGCCGGCGCCTACTGGTCCTCCGGCTACCACACGGGCCTCGACTTCGCCGCTCCGTCCGGCACGCTGATCAAGGCGGTGCACTCCGGCACCGTCACGTTCGCCGGCTGGGACGGGTCGTACGGCTACAAGACCGTGCTCACCCTCGACGACGGCACCGAGCTGTGGTTCGCCCACCAGTCCTCGATCAGCGTGAGCGTCGGCCAGAAGGTCAACACCGGCGACGTCATCGGCCGCGTGGGCGCCACCGGCAACGTCACCGGCGCCCACCTCCACCTTGAGGTGCACCCCGACGGCAGCACCAGCGGCATCGACCCGCTGGCGTGGCTGCGCGGCAAGGGGCTCACGCCCTGAGGGCAATCTCCTGATCGCACAAGGACGTTGACGGCCCGGCCTTCCTCACAGGAGGCCGGGTCGCACAGGTTTTCAGGGTTCGCAGGTGCCGGACCGGCTCGCGCACTGCCAGCCCGAGAAACCGCCCTTGGGGTTGTCGAGGTCGTCGTCGAGCCGGATGAAGCCCCAGACGACAGTGAGGGCGAACGCGACGGCGGCCAGGGCCAGCAGCCACAGGACGACTGTCCTCGCGGTCCGCCTCACGTGCGATACGGGTTGTACGCGGGATACGGCGCCGCCGGACCGTACGGGGCACCCTGCGCAGGTCCGTATGGGGCGCCCTGCGCCGGTCCGTACGGGGCGGCGTGCCCCTGCCCGTACACCTGCCACTGACCCGGCGCCCCGTACCCGTACCCGTACCCATGCCCGTATCGGTGCGCAGACCGAGGCTGCGCGGCGGCCGCGTGTTCCAGCGCCGGTCGCGCGAACCCCCGGCGTCCCCACAGCTCGTGCAACAGCTCCTGTTCCCGTACGACGAAGTCGGCGCCGGCCCGCCCGCGCCGCCCCCGGTGCCGCAGGAAGGCCAGCGACGTGGCGTACGCCTCGTACTGCGCCACCGCCCGGGCCGCCGTACGCCCGCCACGCTGCCGCGCGTACTGCCGGGCCACCCGCCGTGCCCGCATCGACCCGAGCGCGAACGGCTCGACCGGCGTGAGCCACCCGGCGACGACATACGCGGGCAGCTCCTCGCGCACGGTCCTCAGCTCGCGCTGCCGGGTCCAGATCACCAGCCAGGTCAGCAGTCCGAACGCGGGCACCATGAAGGCGGCGTACACGGCGAAGAACCCGAACTCGCCGAAGGCCGACGAGCCGTTCCACAGGGCGTGCATGCCCATGGCGAGCAGGAGACCGAGGAGCGGGAGGAGAACGCGGCGCACCGGCTGTCGCGGGCCCGACAGGGCGGCGATGCCGAAACCGATGCCGGTGAGGACGGTGAAGAGCGGGTGCGCGAAGGGCGACATGATGACGCGGACGAAGAAGGTCGCCGCGGTGACCGAGGCGATGCCGCTGTCGCCGGCGAGCTGGTCGGTGCCGAAGGCGGTGCCGAGGTAGAGGATGTTCTCGGTGAAGGCGAAACCGGTGGCGGTGACGCCGGCTATGACTACGCCGTCGACTATCCCGGTGAAGTCACGGCGGCGGAAGAGAAAGACGAGAAGCACGGCGGCCGCTTTGGCCGTCTCCTCCACGACGGGCGCTATGACGGTGGCGCCCAGGGTGTCCGCGTGGGACGGATCGGCGGTCGCCGTCGCTATCCATCGGGTCGCGAAGCTGTTGGCGATGATCGCTATCAGAGCCGCCGCGCAGGCGCCCCAGGCGAACGAGAACAGCAGATTGCGCCAGGGGCCCGGCTCGACCCGGTCCAGCCAGCGGAAGGAGGCGACGAGCAGCGGCACGGGCAGCACGGCGAGCCCGAGCCCGACCAGGAACCCCTCGGTGCCGGTCTGCTCACGCACCAGGGCGAGGATGACCAGCCCGGAGAGCGCGAGCAGGGTGCTGAGCGCGCCGTAACGCACCCACCGCTTCTGCCACCAGTGCGCGTGCCGCAGTGCGCCGCCGGTGGGACCGGTGGGGCCGGTGGGGTGCGTCGGGTACGGGGGACTGGTGGTCACGGCATTGACCCTAACGAGACGCGCTTGTTCGTGCTGCTCTGCCCGCTGCTTCTACCGCTGTACGCGGCTGAAGAGCACGTCGTTCACCACATGACCCTTGTCCAGTCCCTGCCCCTCGAAACGGGTCAGCGGCCGGAACTCAGGACGGGGCGCGAAACCGCCGTTGGCGCAGGTGTTCTCGAAGTCGGGGTGACCGGTGAGAACTTCGAGCATCTGTTCGGCGTACGGCTCCCAGTCGGTGGCGCAGTGCAGAAGGGCACCGGGCTTCAGCCGGGTCGCGGCGAGGCTGAGGAACTCGGGCTGGATGAGGCGCCGCTTGTGGTGCCGCTTCTTGGGCCAGGGGTCGGGGAAGTAGACGCGCAGCCCGTCGAGGGAGTCGGGGGCGAGCATCTCGCGCAGCAGGATGATGGCGTCGCCGTTGCCGACGCGGACGTTGTTCAGCCCGCTCTGGTCGGCGAGATTGAGCAGGTTTCCCTGCCCCGGGGTGTGTACGTCGACGGCGAGGATGTTGGTCTCCGGGTCGGCGGCGGCCATCTGCGCGGTGGCCTCCCCCATCCCGAACCCGATCTCCAGGACGACCGGATTCCCGTTCCCGAACAGCTCACCGAGATCGACGACCCGCTGCCCGTCGATGTCCAGCCCCCACTTGGGCCACAGCCGCTGCAACGCGTCCGCCTGCCCCGCGGTAACCCGACTCCGCCGCGGCTGAAAACTCCGAATCCGCCGCTCGAAGTGCGACCCGGCAGGATCGGCCTTGGGCCCGTCCGGGAACCGGGGCTCACCTTTGGCCCGGGTATGCCGGACGGACACACCGGAGAGGTGATCGGTGCGCTCGCCGTCGGTGCCGGGACGGTCGGTTTCGGGGGTGTGGAGGGAATCAGACACAGTGGGGTCGATTTTACGGGGGCGGCGGGGGGCGGGAGGCCGCCACCTCCCGAGGCCGTGGTCGTACCGTCCCTAGCCCCACCCACCCGCTGGGGGCATTGTGGTGGAGCGAGGGCGATGTCTAGGCGCAGGCCCAGCCATTTCAGCCCGTCCGGCGTTTGAGGACGAGGCCCTTTCGGGGCCGATGCGGGGGTCTGGGGGCGGCAGCCCCCAGAAGCGGGCCGGGGTCGAAGGGGCAGAGCCCCTGGAGGACGGGACGGGTAGGGGCGGCGGGGGCGAAAAACCACCCGGCACACACTCACACCCCCTCCAACACCCCCAACGCCCGCCGAGCCACCTCCCGCCCAATCGGCAGCGAAGCAGTAGCCGCAGGACTGGGCGCATTCAGCACATGCACAGCCCGAGCCCCCTCCCGTATCAAAAAGTCATCCACCAGCCCCCCGTCCCGCAACACCGCCTGCGCCCGCACCCCCGCCGCAGCCCGCACCAAATCGTCGGACGTCACCGCAGGCACCAACCTCCGCACCGCCTCCGTGAACGCCCCCTTGGACACCGACCGCCGCAGCTCCCCCGCCCCATACCGCCAGTGCCGCCGAGCCATCCGCCACGCCCCGGGCCACGCCACCGTCCCCCCGACCTCCCGAGGCCGCACGACCCCCCACCCGTACCCCTCCCGGGCCAGCGCCGGCACCGCGTTGGGCCCGATGTGCACATCCCCGTCGATCCCGCGCGTGAGATGCACCCCGAGGAACGGAAACGCCGGATCCGGCACCGGATACACCAGCCCCCGCACCAGCTCGGGCCGCGCCAGCGAGTAGTACTCCCCCCGGAACGGCACGATCCGCACCCCCGGCTCGTCCCCCGTCATCCGGGCCACCTCGTCGCAGTACAGCCCGGCACAGTTCACCAGCACCCGCCCCCGCACGACGTCCCCACGCGTCGTCCGTACGGCGACCCCCAGCTCCGCCCGCCGGTCGACCCGCTCGACCTGTGCGCCGTACCGGATCTCCGCCCCCGACGCCTCGGCGAGCTGCCGGGCGACCCCGACGAAGTCGCACACGCCCGTCGTCCCGACGTGTATGGCCGCGAGCCCCCGCACCTCCGGCTCGTACTCCGCGATCTGCGCGATGCCCAGCTCCCGCACCGGAATGCCGTTCTCCCGCCCGCGCTGCACCAGCGCGTGCAGCCGCGGCAGCTCCTCCCGCTCGGTCGCGACGATCAGCTTGCCGGTGACGGCGTGCGCGATGCCGTACTCCGCGCAGAACTTGACCATCTCGGCGGCGCCCCGCACCGCGTACCGCGCCTTGAGCGAGCCCGGCCGGTAGTAGATCCCGCTGTGGATGACCCCGCTGTTGCGCCCCGTCTGATGCCGGGCGGGCCCCGGCTCCTTCTCCAGCACGGTCACCCGCGTACCCGGCGCGGCAC
Source organism: Streptomyces sp. NPDC051738 (assembly GCF_044453205.1). Taxonomy (NCBI): domain Bacteria; kingdom Bacillati; phylum Actinomycetota; class Actinomycetes; order Kitasatosporales; family Streptomycetaceae; genus Streptomyces; species Streptomyces sp. NPDC051738. Next base: position 116,575 of record NZ_JBITCM010000026.1, read on the forward strand.
GCGTGATCGCATACGCCGTGGCCAGCCCGACGATCCCACCGCCGACCACGAGCACGTCACAGTCGTAAGCGATCGTCCGCACCTGCTCCACCTCCCGGTTTCGATAATGCACTGCGCCACTGACAACGCCCCCAAACCCGGGGACCGCCACATCCGGCCGCGAGTGCGGGCTCGCGCACCCCGACGTGGTGATTCCAAGGGGGAACTTTTGGCAAGGGCGGGAAATCCGGCCACCCATCTGCCGTGATTCAGCCACGGCGAGTTCACCCGCCGCTCGGACGATGCGGCAGATTCATCCGGTCTGCCGCGTCGGGCGTTGCAGCGGCACTGAACGAAACGGCACTTCGATGAGACGCACATCCGTGAGACGCACCTCCATGAGGCGTCTCACCCCGGCCGTGGCCCTCGGTCTCGCCGCCCTCCTGGCCGCGGCCGCGACTCCCGCCGGCGCCGCCACGAAGACCGGAACCCGGAACAGCTTCGGCACCAAGGCGACGTACGCACCCGGTCAGAGCCCCCGCACCTACCAGCGGCCCCCGGCCGGCTTCACCGCCGTCTTCACGGAGAACGTCTCCCGGCACGGCTCCCGCTCCGCGACCGACGGCGAGGACGCGGACCTGGTCCTCGCGCTGTGGAAGAAGGCCGAGGCCGCGGGCGCCCTCACCGCGAACGGCAAGGCGTTCGGGCCCAAGGTGAAGGCGCTGCAGGAGGCTATGAGCACCGTCGGCTACGGCGACCTCAGCGGGCGCGGCAAGCGGGAGATCCACGACACGGCCGTACGGATGGAGCAGCGGCTGCCGGGGCTGTTCCAGCGGATCGCCGGGGCCAAGGAGAAGATCGACGTCATCAGCTCGGGGCAGGGACGCGCCGTCGACAGCGCGAACCTGTACGCCGCCGCGCTCGCCGACACCGAGCCCGCCCTGAAGCCGCTGATCGGCTCGACCCGCACGGACGTCGACCTCCTGTACTTCCACAAGGCGGCCGCAGGCGCGGCCTACCGGGACTACATCGCGGGCGACCAGCGGCTCGCGAGCACCCTGAAGTCGATCACCGACCAGCCCACCACGCACCGCGCCGCCCGCGACGTACTGAAGAAGCTCTTCAAGGGCGCCTTCGTCGACCAGCTCTCCGACGACGACCGCGTGGCCGCCGCCACCGCCGTCTACAACCTGTACGCCATCGCGCCCGCCATGAGCGACGAGAGCCCCGGCGGCAGGGGCTGGGGCATGGAGCGGTTCATCTCCAAGCGGGACGCGGCCTGGTTCGGCTACCTGAGCGACACCGAGGACTTCTACGAGAAGGGCCCGGGCTTCGCGGACAGCGACATCACGTACAAGATGGCGGACGTCCTCCTCGACGACTTCTTCGACAAGGTCGAGGCCAAGCGCGCCGGCACCAACGACCTGGGCGCCGAGCTCCGCTTCACCCACGCCGAGGAGATCATCCCGCTGGCCGCGCTGATGGGCCTGCCGGGCAGCACCAAGGGCGTGACGGCCGAGCGGCCGTACACCTACGCCGACAACGCCTGGCGGGGCGCGTCCGTGGCGCCGCTCGGCTCGAACATCCAGTGGGACGTCTTCCGCAAGGGCGATACCTACCTGGTGCGGATGCTCTACAACGAGAAGGAGACCGCCTTCAAGGCCGGCTGCCGCCCGATCGGCAAGGACAGCGCCTTCTACAAGTTCGATGAGCTGCAGCGCTGCTTCGGGCGCACGAACAGCGCGTCGTGACGCCGTGAGCGTGACGCCGTAACGGCCGGCGGTTCGGGCTTTCCGAGCCGCCGGTCCCATGAGAGCGCCGCCTAGGCCGGAGCCATCAGCAGCGGCCGTGCACGTTCCCGCAGCTCGACCACCCGTGGCTCGTCGCCGTACGGCTCCAGACGGTGCAGCAGGTCCTTCACGTACTCCGTGGTGCGCGCGGACGATATCCGCCCCGCGACCTCCACCGCCCGCACGCCCTGCTCGCATGCGGCATCGAGATTGCCCGACTCCAGCTCGGCGACCGCCGAGACGACGAGCCGCAGCCCGTGCGAGCGCACGAACTCCTCCGTCGGCTTGGACAGGGCCTGCTCCGTGAACCGCCGTACCTGGCGTGGTGCCTTGAGGTCCCGGTAGCACTCGGCGGCGTCCGCGGCGAAGCGGTCGTAGGAGTAGAAGCCGAGCCACGACGGATCGTTGTCGCCCTCCCTGGACCGCTCCAGCCAGCCCTCCGCCGCCTTCAGGGCGGCGCCGGCCGCCTGCGCGTCACCAGCGCGCGCGTGTGCGCGTGCCTCGACGAGGCGGAAGAAGCTCATGGTGCGGGCCGTGGCGAGGCCACGGTTGCGTTCCAGGGCGGCCTGGGCCAGGTCGACGCCCTCGTCGCCGAAGCCCCGGTAGGTCGCCTGGAGCGACATCGACGCCAGAACGTACCCGCCGAGGGGAACGTCGGCTGCCGCGCGCGCGAGTCGCAGTGCCTGGATGTAGTACCGCTGCGCGGCCTCCTGTTGCCCGGTGTCGAAGGCCATCCACCCGGCGAGGCGGGTGAGTTCGGCGGAGGCGCCGAACAGGGCCCGGCCCACTTCGTCGGAGTACGAGCCGAGCAGCAGCGGTGCCGCCTCCACTCGTAAGCACTCGGGCACCATGGACGAACGCCAGTCGCCGCCCCCGTACTTGGAGTCCCAGCGCCGGGCGTCGTCGGCGGCCTCCCGCAGCTTCTGCACATCGCTGTGGCCGACTTTGAGCGGTGCGCCGGAGCCCTCGGCGGAGCTCGCCTCGCGCGCCACCGAACTGTCGGCCGGGGTTATCAGCCACCGTGAGGCAGGCGTTGCGTATGCGCTTACTGCGAACGAACCGGCCAGCGACTGCCAGATGCCACCGGTGCCGGTGCGACGACCGGCGAGGTCGAGACGGTAGAGCTCCGTCGCCGACTTCACCGCCTGTCCGACGTCCCGGGGGAAGGCGAGGCCCACTTCGGGTGCGGGGTCCGCGTCCGCCAGGCCGATCTCGTGGAGCGGCACCGGGCGGCCGAGCTTCTGGCCGATCGCGGCGGCGATGAGGTGCGGCGCGGCACCCTGCGGCACCATGCCTTTCGACACCCAGCGCGCCACCGAGGTCTTGTCGTAGCGAAGAGTCAGGCCCCGCTGAGCGCCAAGATCGTTGACGCGTCGAGCGAGTCCTGCGTTGCTGATTCCCGCGAGGGCGAGAACGGTGCCGAGCTTTTCGTTCGGCCCGCGTTGCTCCCTGGACATGCGCCACCCCTCGACACAGACGGCTGCCGCGCTGGCATAACCACGCGGCATTCGTAAACCCAGCGTAGTTCGCCGCATCCCAAGCGTTAAGGGGCATTCTTCCGGATGGCGGGATTGTGGTCCGCACTCAAGTGCGCAGCCCCTACGCACAGTTGTGCCGTGCTCCCGTTGTGTGGCTGTGCGCCCGTCCGTGCGCTCTTCTCCAGCCACCGGGGGAGCGGTTCCATGGCTCTTGCGTGGGTCGGCCCGCTGTACTGGATCCAGTGGGCTGGGGGATTCCGCCGCCTACATCCCCGCGGGCGGCGGAACGGTCCGGGGGGCGCACTCCGTTCCCCGGACTGCGCGCACGGCGAGCACGGCGAGTAGTGCGGAGGGCTTGTACGGAGTGTGCGCGAGCCTGTCCCTACGACGCCGATTTGGCTGAAAATCGACCCCGCTTCTCTTGGGTGATTACCCCTCCGACCACGGCACTTGAGGGCGCAGAGGGCGTTTTAGGGGAGCGCATCGGGGGCGCATTCGCGTCGTAGAAGCCACACGACCTCCCCACTCCTCTCCCCTATGGATTCCTCCCCTCCGCCCGGGTGGATCCCCTTGCCCAGTCCGGGTGTTCGGGTGCGGCAGGGCCCACCCGTGGGCATCCACGCGGGCGCGATTCCCGGAGTTCGAGCGGCTCAGCCGCCCTCCCGCGCGCGTCCTTCATGGCAGCATGGGGAACCGGTTCGTACCGTGCACTGGTTGTCCACAGCCTGTGGAGGCGTCGATGCGGTGGTTGGTGGGATGGAGCAGCACCGCCGCGGTGACCGCCGGAATCGGCACCGCGGGGGCCACCGGAAGCGACGGCGAGACCGTGCACCCGGTGGGATCCCAACTCCTGTGGGGTGACCCCGATCCGCTCTGGGCGGTCGGCGACTGGCGCCCGGACGAGGTGCGCGTGGTGAAGGCCGACGCGCAGACCCGGATCGCGGTGCTCGGCACCTGCGGGGCGAGCGACGAGCAGCTGCGGGTCGGCCTGTTCGCCGCGCGCGGAGGGGCACTTCGGCATCTGACGGCGTGGTCCGGCAGCTACACGGCCGTCGTCCAGGTCGGCCGCCGGATCATGGTGTGCGGCGATCTCGCGGGCGCACGGCCCGTGTTCTACACCCCCTGGGCGAGCGGTACGGCGTATGCGACGGCCGCGCTCCCCCTCGCCGACCTCATCGAGGCCAACCTCGACTTCGGCCACCTCGCCGCCCTGCTCGCCGCCCCCGACGTACCGGCGGCACTGCACGACTCCACCCCGTACGACGGCGTACGGCGCATTCCGCCGGGGCATGCGCTGATCCTGCGCACCGGCGCACGCGAGATCGCCGGGTACGAGCAGGTCGCCTCGCTGGCCGTGGCGGCCCCGACGGCGGACCCGGACAGCGCGGTGGACGCCGTACGCGACGCCCTGGTGGAGGCGGTACGCGCGCGTCTGTCCGCGCCTCGCCATGTCCCCGGCGCCGACATAGACCCCGGACCGGTACCGGGGATGGGCCCGGCCGAACGGCGTGCCGCGCGCGGGATGCCGGTTCCGGGCATCGGGGCGGACCTGTCCGGCGGCCCCGCGTCCGGAACGCTGGCGCTGCTGGCCGCCGGCCTCCCGGGGATGCCGGGCACGGTCCTGGGCCACGGCACGGGCGCGGGGGAGCGGTTGCTTGCGGTCACCTTCAACGACCTGGCGGTAGGCGGCCGCGAGGCCGAGGTGGAGCGTGCCGGAACCTTGGCGGCCAACCCCCGCCTGCACCATGTGGTGGTGACCGGCGGCGAGGACACACTCCCGTACGCCGACCTGGACGGCCCGCTGACGGACGAGCCGGGCCCGAGCCTGGTCACGGCGGCGAGACACCGCGCACGCCTCGCGTCCGGCAGCGCGGACCACTTCACCGGATACGGCGCCCGCCAGGTCCTGGACGCGCACCCGGCCCGCCTCGCTGACCTCCTGATGGACCGCAAACGGCGCCACCTGGTCCGCCCGGTCGCGGCCCTGGCGAAGGCGGACGGCTCGGTGCTGGTCCCCGCGCGTGTGTACGGCGCGGCACGCAAACTCGCCCGCACCCCGTACCGCACCGGCGTGGAGTCCCTGGCGGACCGCCTCCTCCACCGCCGCTTCGACGAACCCGGAGGTGCCGTAGGGGCGTCGCTCGCCGCGCTCACCTGGGCCAGACCGGGCCCGGCGGCACGCTGGCTGACCGGCGAGGCGCTGGCAGAAGTATCGGTTCGCCTGCAGGCGGCGACGAGCCGCAACGGCGTAGGCCCCGGCCAGCGCCCGGGCGACTACCGCGCGCGTGCCGCACTCGCCCGCCACGCCTCCGACATCCGCATCCTCGAACAGGCCGCCGAGATCCGCTTCCAGCGCCTGCACACCCCGTTCCTCGACAACCAGGTCGTCCGCGCCTGCCGAGCCCTCCCCGAGGCCCTGCGCGTCCAGCCCGGCGCCCGCGCCGCGATCCTCCGTACGGTCCTGGAGGGCGCCGGAGTGGCCGACCTCCCACCCGGCTGGGGCGCCCCCTCCCACGCGTCGGCGGCGGTGGCGGCCCGAACGGGCCTGAGGGTGTCGGCGGACTCCCTGATGTCCCTCTTCGGCACCCCCCTCCTGGCCCAGGCGGGCCTGGTCGAGGCCCGAGTGGTCCGCAAGGCCCTCCGCGCGGCAGCCGAGGGCGAACCCCTCCCCCTGGACGGCCTGGCCGACCTGGTCTCCCTGGAACTCTGGCTACGCCGCCTACTGGCCCGCCGAGGCACCTGCTGGACAGGAACCCCCGCCCGCCAGCGCGCGGTACCGGCGGGGATCACGCCGCAGAGGGGGGCGTTGGGGGCGGGGGCGGGGGTGCGGCGGGGGTAGGGGGCGCGCCGAGGTCGGGTTGTCTCTGGCCCTCATGGCTCCCCGGGGGGCAGGTCCGGCGTTCGAAGAACGAGCACGCACCATCCCTAGCCCTCACCCACCCCAGGGGGCGTCTTGATGGAGCGACGGCAAGGTGTCGGCGCCGGTCCGCGCCATTCAGCCCGTCCGGCGTTTGAGGACGAGGCCCCTTAAGGGCCGAAGCGGGGGTCTGGGGGCGGCAGCCCAGAAGCGGGCCGGGGTCGAAGGGGCAGAGCCCCTGGAGGACGGGACGGGTAGGGGCGGCGGGGGCGAGAAAACTCCCGGCCCGCACCCGGCCAACCACCCCAACCGTGCCCCCCGACCACCTGGGCCCCGCCCCCCACCCCCCCGACCCGACAAAACCCGTGCCCCTCACAGCCACCCCCGCGACAATGACCCGGTGCGGTACAGAATCCTGGGCGTCACCCAGGCAGAGGACGACCAGGGCACCCTCATACCCGTCGGCGGCCCCCGCCTCCGCGCGCTGCTCACGGCCCTGGCCCTACGCCCAGGCCACATCGCCACCCCCGACACCCTGATCGACGAGGTCTGGGCAGGCGCCCCGCCCACGGACGCCCCGGCCGCCCTACACGCCCTGGTAGGCCGCCTGCGCCGCACGCTGGGCAAGGAGTCCGTCACCTCCACCCCCGGCGGCTACCGGCTCGCCGCCACCGAGTCCGACGTCGACCTCTTCGTCTTCGAACGCCTGGTACGGCAGGGCACCTCCGCCCTCGACCGCGGCGACCCATCCACCGCCGCCCACGACCTCGCCGCCGCCCTCACCCTGTGGCGCGGTCCCGCCCTCGCCGACCTCCCCGACCGCACCGCCGCCGCGACCCGCCCGGAGGCCCTACGCCTGGAGGCGACCCGAGCCCGCATCGAGGCGGACCTGCGACTGGGCCGCGCCCAGGCCGCCGTACCCGAACTGAGGCAACTGACCGCGGCCCACCCGTACGACGAACCGCTGCACGCCCTCCTCATCCGCGCCCTGCGCGACACGGGCCGCCCCGCCGACGCCCTCGCCGCGTACGAAGCCACCCGCAACTCCCTCGCCGAAGGCCTCGGCACGGACCCCGGCCCCGAACTCCGAGCTCTGCACGCCGAGTTGCTGTCCCTCACGGAACCGGCGCCCCCCGAGCCACCCACGGCGTCTGACGCTGCCCCCCACCCGCATGCCGCCCCGCCGGGCCGACACGACCGCCATTTGCCGCACGACCTCCACCACCCCCAACCCCCACACCACCCCCAACCCCCCAAACGCAACGGCAACCTCCGTCCACGCCTTACCTCTTTCGTGGGCCGGGAACTCGAACTCGACGCCATCCGTTCCGAATTGCACAGGGCAAGACTGGTCACGCTCACCGGACCGGGCGGCTCTGGAAAGACCCGCCTCGCCGAGGAAGCCGCCGCCGGGCTCCCACAGGCATGGCTCGTCGAGCTCGCCCCACTCGACCGGCCGGAGGCGGTGCCAGGAGCGGTGGTCAACGCGCTCGGTCTGCGCGAGACCGTGCTCCTGACCAACGAACTGTCGGCCCCGCAGGACGACCCGCTCGCCCTGCTGATCGAGTACTGCGCCCCGCGCAGCCAACTCCTGATCCTTGACAACTGCGAACATGTCATCGGCGCGGCCGCCACCCTCGCCGAGACCCTCCTCACCCGCTGCCCGGGCCTCACGATCCTCGCCACCAGCCGTGAACCCCTGGGCGTCCCCGGTGAGTTGGTGCGCCCGGTCGAGCCCCTGCTCCCCGACCAGGCGCACCGCCTCTTCGCGGAGCGCGCGGCAGCGGTCCGCCCCGACGCCGGCGCACTGCGGGACGAGCGCGACGAGCACCACATGGGCGACAGGGGCGACAGGGGCGACAAGGGCGGCGAGCGCGACAAGGGCGCCGTCGCAGAGATCTGCCGCCGCCTCGACGGCCTGCCGCTCGCCATCGAGCTGGCGGCGGCCCGCCTACGGCTGCTCACCCCCCGCCAGATCGCCGACCGCCTCGACGACCGCTTCCGCCTCCTCACCTCCCGAAGCCGTACGGTCCTGCCCCGCCAACAGACCCTGCGCGCCGTCGTCGACTGGTCCTGGGACCTGCTCGACGAGCGGGAGCGAACGGTGCTGCGCGAGATGTCCGTCTTCGCGGGCGGCTGGGACCTCGCGGCGGCGGAGGCCGTGTGCACAGGGCCGGCCGCCGACCTCATCGGCGCGCTCGTCGACAAGTCCCTGATCGTGGCCACCCCGTGCGAGCGGGACGGCTCCGACGGCATGCGGTACCGCATGCTGGAGACCATCCACGAGTACGCCGTCGAGCGAGCCGCCGAGTTCCCCGAGCTGCGTCTCGCGGCCGAGCGCCGGCACCGCGCGTGGGTGCGCGCACTGGTCGAGGAGGCCGATCCGCTGCTGCGCTCAGCCGACCAACTCCCGTGGATCTCCCGCCTGGAGACCGAACTGGACAACATCCGGGCGGCCCTGGACCGCGCCCTCACGACAGGCGACGAACCGGACGCCACGTCCATCGTCCTCGCCATGGGCTGGTTCTGGTGGCTGCGCAACTACCGTGTCGAGGGCGCGACTTGGGCGGACCGCATTCTGCGCCTGTGCGCCGCCCTGGACGCCACGACACCGGCCACTGGCCGGCCGACCACCGCCGGGCCAGCCACCACCGGGCCGTCCACCGCCCGACCGACCACCAGCGGGCCAACCACCGACCGATCGGCCCCAGCCCTCCCCGCCCTCCCCGCTCTCCCCGCTCTCCCCACCGCCGACCCGGTGGAAGCCTTCCTCACCGCCCCGCAAGGCCAGACGCACCACCCCCGACACGCCCCCCGGATGAACCTCCGCGTGCTGCACCTGTTCCTCGCCATCGAGTTCGAAACGGTGGAGCACTGGCAGGACGATCGACAGCGGCGGTACGTCGATGGAGTGCGGGCCCACTTCGCGCAGGGCGGCCCCGAGGCGGCCCGCCTTCCAGGCCTGGTCTGGCCGTTGACCCACTACATCCTGGGCGACACGGCGAACACCGGAGCGGTCATGGACGCCGTGCTGGCCAACTGCCGTGTGTACGGCGGCGACTGGGAGGTCGGCTGCATCCTGATGTTCCGCACGCACATGCTCGTCGACTCACCGGGCGGCCTGGTGAGCGTCGACGAGGACCTCCCGGAGCTGCGGATCCTCAGCCGCCGGGCCGGGGACCGCTGGATGCGAGCCCAGGTGTGCAGCGCGGCCGGAGAGACGGCCATGTCGCGCAGCCGCTTCGAGGACGCCAGGGGTGAGTTCGAGGAAGGGCTGCGCCTCGCCCACGAGGTGGGCGCGTACGCCGAGACGCCCTTCCTCATCGCCCGGCTCGCCGAGATCTCCTACCGCTCGGGCGACCGTACGGCTGCCCTGACCGCACTGGACGAGGCGAGCGCCGCGGCCGACCGGTACGGCGTGGCGGACTCACGGGCGTTCGTCCTGCTGATGCGGGCCCAGATCGCGCTGGACGACAAGGACGCCGCACGCGCGCGCGAGCTGTGGGAGGCGGCCCGCGTGGAGACCGAGCGTGCCACGCCACCGCCCCAGTTCCTGGTGATGCTGAACGCGGTCGACGCCCTGACGGTGACGGCGGAGTCGGGTCCCAAGCACGGACTGCCCCGCCTGGTCGACACACTGCACCTGGCCGTGGAAAAACGCAGCGCCGACGTGATCACCGCGACCCTCACGGACGCCGCGGCGGACCTGCTGACCCGCCTCGGCGACCACCCCCGGGCGGTTCGCCTGCTCGCCGCCTCGGAGCACTGGCGCGGTGGCCATCCGCGCGCCCTGCCGGAGCGTGCCCACGCCGAGCGGGCCGAGGCCGCCGCCCGCACCGCCCTCAGGGCCGAGGAGTTCACCGCCGAGCACACCAGGGGCGCCGCCCTCACCTACGACGACGTCCTGCGCGAACTCGACGAGGCCATACGCGACCTCCACGTCCCCACCGAACGGGTGCCGTGAGCCCGGGAGCCGGTCGGCCGAACGCCCTTACACGCAGCTGAACTTCGACTCCGCCCAGTCCGCCAGCAGCAGGTTGTCGAGGGTGCCGTGCGGCTCGACCACCAGCCGTACGGTCGAGCGTCCGGTGAGGTTCACATGGACCGGCACCGCCGGGTCCCCGCCCTTGAGCACTCGGGACTGCCACAGCCGGACGCCGTCGGCGTAGACCGAGAAGGAGAACTTGCCGAGCCCCAGGGTGCTGTCGTCGACGCCGACCATCGCGTCGTAGGCGGAGCACTCCCGGTTGAGGTCGATGACGACGGAGGACCGGCCGTGCACGGTGACGCCGTGCCCGTACCGCTTGTCGGCGATCGAGGCGCCGTACCGCTGCCACACCCAGCTGCTCTCGCCGATCCGCATCTCGGGTGCGGTGCCGTCGCCGGCGATGTCGTACGACAGCTCGCTCCACTGGTAGACGACCGGGGCGGGCGGGGGAGTCGGGGTGGGGGTGGGCGTCGGGGTCGGGGTAGGGGTGGGCGTCGGCTTCGCGGAGGGCGTGGGTGTCGGACCGGGCGTGCGGGTGGGCGAAGCGGTGGGTGTCGGGGTCGGCTTCGGCTGCGCGGCCGGGACGATCGCCGGCGGCTGCGGAGCGGGCTCCGAGGGCTTCTCCTTCGGCGGCTCGGGCGTCGGCGTCTCCTCGACGATGGGGGAGGGCACGGGGGGCTGCTTGGCGTCCTCCTTGTGGGCCGGCTGGTCGTTGCCGGCCAGCGCGAGCACGATCGCCGCCGCCACGCCCACGGCGACCACACCGGCCGCGATACCGGCCTTCAGCGGCGCGCCCAGCCCTTCGGAGGCCGCAGCGCCGCCCCCGGAACTCGCCCCGCCGGACGAACTGCCGCCCGCAGCGGCGGCCCCACCCGACGCACCGCTCGCCGCCGCGGCCGCCCCCGCGGCACCGGCCGCACCCGCCCCGGCACCACCGGCGATGAGCCCGGCCGCCTTGGCGTACCCGGCGACGCCGAACCAGCCGATGACCGCGACCGGTACGACGGCGGGGATACCGCCGGCGACTTCCTTGATCTGGCCCGCGGCCAGCCGGCACTTGGCGCAGTCCTCCAGGTGCTTGCGCAGACCCCGCTCGGCACGGGTGCGCAGGCTGCCGCGCGCGTAGGCGCCGAGCCGGTCGGCATAGCGGGCGCACCCCTCGTCGCTGGCGAGGCTGGCGCTGACGTGGGCCTGGAGGTAGGCCTGCTTGAGGCCCTCGCGGGCGCGGCTGGCGAGCACGCGCGTGCCGTTGGCGTCGAGCCCGAAGAGCGTGGCCACCTCGCTCGGCGACTCGTCCTCGACCTCGGTGTGCCACAGCACCGCCTGCCAGCGCTCCGGCAGCGACCGGAAGGCCTGCATGGCCATGGACTGCTCGGCCTCGTGCATCGCCCGCACATCGGCGCCCAGGTCCAATGTGTCGTCGTCCGAGACCTCGGACACGCGCGCGGACTGCGCGGCGAACACCGCGAAGTCGTCGACCAGTTGCTCCCGCCGCGCCGACTTCGTCCAGTCCGCGGCGGCCCGCCGGATCGAGGTGAGCAGATACGCGCGTACGGCGTGCTCGGGACCGGAGCCGCCGCGTACCGCCTGGAGCATGCGGGCGAAGACCTCGGCCGTGAGGTCGTCCGCGGTGTGGGCGTCGCGGCAGCAGGTGCGCGCGTACCGGCGCACCGCTTCCGCGTGGCGCCGGTACAACTGCTCGTAGGCGCTGTCGTCGCCGGCGCGCATCCGCCCGATCAGGTCGGCGTCCGACGGCGGCATGTCGCGCGGCGTGGGCAGCACGCCGTCCTCGCGCCGGTCGCGCTGTGCCGGGACGCTGCCCTCCGCGCGCGCGTGCGCGCGGCCCTCCGCGGGCCCGACGCTCGGCGGCAGGTCCGCCCGTCCGCCCTGACTCGGCACCTGCGGAGTCGCCGAGTCACCGTCACCGCGTGACTCGTCCCACCCGTCAACGCTCATCGCGGAAAGCCCCCGCCGCCAGCTCTACCAGTCCCGGACACCGGGTCAGGGTGCCATATTGGCTTTTGGTCAGGCCCCGCCCGTACGGACATCCACCCATCCGTGGGGACTTCCGGGACCGTAGTACTACCCCTCGCCCGTACGGGGAAGGCGCAAACGACCTTCGCGGGGCGGAAGTTGACTGCGATACCCGGAATGCCCGATGCGTTCCGCGATGATGTTCGAGGCTGGGGCGGCGCGGCACCCCGCCTCGTGGTCACCCTTTGGTCACCCTCTTGATCACCAGCCCGCGGCGGTCACGGCGGCCCGCTCACGCCTGAGGCCGCGACCGCAGCCCCTCCAGCAGGATGTCCAGCAGCCGTGCCGAGGCCGCCGCCTGCTGCGCCGCATCCGGCAGCGAGGGCGCCGCCGTGGCTATCACCAGCAGGACGTCCGACACCGACACGTCGGTCCGCAGCTCACCCGCCGCGCGCGCCCGCTCCACGAGCTGGCCCACCACGTCGAGCAGCGCCGCCGCTCCAGCGTCGTCCGTCGGCACCACCGCCGGCTGCTCGGGCACCAGCCGCAGCTCACCCGTGCCCGGCTGTGTCCGCTGCTGCGGCACCCGGGCCTCGTCGACAGCGGCATCGTCGTCGGCGACCCCGACCCGCAGCACCTGCGGCGGCAGCAGCCTGCCCGCGCCCGACGCCACCGAAGTGCGAAGGAAGCGCGACAGCGCCGACCACGGCTCGTCCTCCTGGCCGAGCGCGGCACGTGCCTGGTCGGTCAGCCGGGAGGTCTCCTCCTCGGCTATCCGCCGCACCAGGACGTCCTTGCTCGGGAAGCGCCGGTACACCGTCCCGACGCCGACCCGCGCGCGCCGCGCCACGTCCTCCATCGGCGCGCCGTATCCCAGCTCGCCGAAGACCTCGCGCGCCGCACGCAGCACGTGCTCCAGATTGCGCTGTGCGTCCACGCGCAGCGGCGTCGAACGCGTATCCCCGCGTCCATTGCCCGCAGCCGCGCTCATCGTGCCGCCCACCGCTCCGCCGCCCGATGCGATGGCGGACGCGGAAGACCATCGAGAATCCTGAACATGCATAAGCGATCCCCCGGTAATGACGTCTCCCCCCGGAGACTCTCCCCGTCATTGCAAAGCCGGAGCGTCGCGGAACAAGCCCGGACAACGAGCCCGCCGTGTGTGACTCACGGACCCGAAGAGCGCATCCCCCTACACCCCGTCGACATACGAACATAGTTGAGCGAGGGTCAATTCAGAAGGGGCACGTTCCGCACGGAGCGCCCCTCGATCGGAGCACGAGTCGTTTACGTCCCGATTGAGCCACCCACGAACCCCCCGCGCACACCCACTGACCTGCGGATTCTCCCCGCACTCCGGCAAATCGGCCAAACCGTGGCGCCGACGATCTCCGGTCACACAAACTGTCGAGCCTGTGGACAAACGCAAGCGCCGGGTGCGTCATGGGATGGTGAAGGAACGTGCGCGCATTCTCGTTGTCGGCGGCGGCTACGTCGGGATGTACACGGCCCTGCGCCTTCAACGAAGGCTGAAACAGGAACTCGGCCGGGGCGAAGCCGAGATCACCGTCGTCACTCCCGACCCGTACATGACGTATCAGCCGTTCCTCCCCGAAGCGGCCGCCGGCTCCATCTCCCCGCGCCACGTGGTCGTACCGCTGCGCCGCGTCCTGCCGCAGTGCCGGGTCGTCATCGGCGAGGCCACCGCCATCGACCACGCGAAGCGCACCGCGACCCTCACCACCCTCGCCACCGAGGAGGAGGGCACCGGCACCGAACAGCTGTCGTACGACGAACTCGTCCTCGCCCCCGGCTCCGTCTCGCGCACGCTCCCGATCCCCGGCCTCGCCGAGCACGCCATCGGCTTCAAGACCGTCGAAGAGGCCATCGGCCTGCGCAACCACGTCATCGAGCAGATGGACATCGCCTCCTCTACCCGCGACCCCGCGATCCGCGACGCGGCCCTCACCTTCGTGTTCGTGGGCGGCGGCTACGCGGGCGTGGAGGCGCTCGGCGAACTGGAGGACATGGCCCGCTACGCCACGCGCTACTACCACAACGTCCGGCCCGAGGACATGAAGTGGATCCTGGTCGAGGCCTCGGACCGGATCCTGCCCGAGGTCGGCGAGGACATGGGCCGCTACACCGTCACCGAACTGCGCCGCCGCAACATCGACGTACGTCTGCACACCCGCTTGGAGTCCTGCGTGGACCGTGTCGCCGTCCTCAGCGACGGCGCCCGTTTCCCGACCCGTACGGTCGTCTGGACGGCCGGCGTCAAACCCCACCCGATCCTCGCCGCGTCCGACCTGCCACTCAACGCGCGCGGCAGGCTGAAGTGCACCCCCGAGCTGACGATCGAGGGCACCACGCACGCGTGGGCCGCGGGAGACGCCGCCGCCGTCCCCGACGTCACCTCCCCCAGTGCTGAACGCCTGGGGGGACCCCCAGAACCCGGCAAGGAGTGCGCCCCCAACGCGCAGCACGCCCTGCGCCAGGCCAAGGTCCTCGGCGACAACATCGCCCACGCCCTGCGCGGCGAACCCCTGGAGACGTACGCCCACAAGTACGCGGGTTCGGTCGCCTCCCTCGGCTTCCACCAGGGCGTCGCACAGGTCTACGGACGCAAGCTGAAGGGCTACCCTGCCTGGTTCATGCACCGCGTGTACCACCTCAGCAGGGTGCCGACCTTCAACCGAAAGGCCCGCGTCCTGGCCGAATGGACCCTGTCGGGGCTCTTCAAGAGGGAGATCGTCTCCCTCGGTTCGCTCGAACATCCCCGTGCGGAGTTCGAACTCGCGGCCGGTGGAAAGCATCACCTCAAACCGGGAGACGACACGAAGGGGTCGTCCTGACCGGACCCAGGAACTCCACCGACGGGGCAGGCGTCTGACGGGTGTCGGCCAGGTCGGCCGCACTGCCAGACTGATCCCCGAACCGATCCCGACCCCGGACGACCCTGGACGGGCACCCGCCCGCCCTTCGACCCATGAGGCTCTCCCACAGTGCTGCAACCCCGGGGTGCTGGTGCCACCCCTCAGACCCCAGGCCGGGTCCGGAGCTGGCCGAAGACGACGACACGAGGCAAGGATTCGTGAACTTCACGCGCTGGAGCGCCCGGCTCCCCGGAACGCAGCGCCGCGCCGCAGCGCGGACCGAAACCGCGGCGGCGGTCACCCAGGACCGCCGGGGAGAGAGCCCGGGCGCCGTCCCCGCGGCCCGCGCCGAACACCTCACCGACGAGGCCAAGCCGATCCCCGCCCTGGACGAACTGCCGGTCCGCGAGGTCCTCGACCGTGTCCCGTCCCTGGTCGCCCTGGTCCACGGCCCCGACCACCGCCTGGCCTACGTCAACGACGCCTACGTGGCGGCCTTCGGCGTACGCCCCCCGGGCGAACCGGCCCGCGAGGCGCTCCCCGAGCTGGCCGAACTGGGCCTGCTCCCGCTCCTCGACCAGGTCCAGCGCAGCGGCAAGCCCCGCACCCTCAAGTCCCGCAAGGCCCCCGACGGCCGCTCCTACACCTTCACCTGCACCCCCGTGACCGAGGGCGACGACGGCGGCACCGATGTCCTCGTCTTCGCCACCGACGTCACCGACCACGCGGAAGCCGCCGAACGCCTCCGCGCCAGCGAACGCCGCCAACGCGAAACGGCCGTCACCCTCCAGCGTTCCCTCCTCCCCCAGGAGCTCGAACAGCCGGACGACCTGCGCATCGCCGCCACGTACCACCCCGGCGGCACGGAGGCCGCGGTCGGCGGCGACTGGTACGACGTGATCACCCTGGGCGGCGGCCGTACGGCCCTGGTGATCGGCGACGTAATGGGCCGAGGAGTACGAGCAGCAGCGGTCATGGGCCAGCTCCGCACGGCGGTGCGGGCATACGCCCGCCTGGACCTCCCCCCGCACGAGGTCCTCCAACTCCTCGACGGCCTGGCGATGGAAATCGACGCCAACCAGATCGCCACCTGCGTCTACGCCATCCACGACCCGAACGAGGGCCGCCTGGTGTACGCCTCCGCCGGCCACCTCCCGATCCTGGTCCGCGACGAGAACGGCGCGGTCCAGCGCGCCGACGAACCCACCGGCCCGCCCCTCGGCACGGGCGGCTGGATGCACGCGTCCGGCTCCATCGCCCTGGGCCCCGGCTCCACGGCGGTCCTCTACACCGACGGCCTGGTCGAACGCCGCGACGAGGACCTGGACGAGGGCATCGCCTCCCTGGAACGCGCACTGGCCGGCGCGACCGGCACCCCCCAGGTGATCTGCGACCGCCTGGTCCGCTCGGCCGGCGTCACCGCCGACCACGACGACGACGTAGCAGTCCTCGTCCTCCAGCACCCGGCCCGCACGGGCCCCGACGGCGACCTCTTCCGCAACGCCGCCCTGGAACTCCTCGGCGGCGTGGAAGCGGCCCCCCGCGCGCGTGCCTTCGCCTCCGGCGTCCTGACAAGCTGGCGCTTCCCGACCGACCTCCACGACCTGGGCGTCCTGGCCACGAGCGAGCTGGTGGCCAACTCCCTCCAACACGGCATCCCACCCATGCGCCTACGCCTCCGCCGCACCGACCGCCGCCTGATCATCGAGGTAACCGACGGCGACGACCACCTCCCCCGCCGCCGCCGCGCAGAACCGGCCGACGAGTCCGGCCGAGGCATCGCCATCGTCGCAACAATCGCCTCAGCCTGGGGCTCCCGCCGCACACCGGGCGGCGGAAAGGCGGTCTGGTGCGAGTTCGCACTACCGAAGGGGTCAGCAGACACGCCAAGACCCTGAACGGAGCCGAAGCGGGCGCCACCTTCTGGGCGCCGGCCCAGGCCTTTCAGCCCACCCGGCGTCTAGCGCTCAGTGACGGGCGCCACCTTCTAAGCGCCGGCCCGCTCATTTCAGCCCGTCCGGCGTTTGAGGACGAGGCCCTTTCGGGGCCGAAGCGGGGGTCCAGGGGGCGGCAGCCCCCTGGCGGGGTGGAAGGGGCGGAGCCCCTTCTGGGGGTCCCCCCTTTGGGGGAGGGACGGGTAGGGGCGGCGGGGGCGAGAAACTCTCAGGCGTGAGCCCGCGTCTCCCCCGCCGAGGACGCAGCCCCCTGCGCCACCACGCGACTCTTCCCCACCCACGGCCGATCCTGCACCGCAGTCAACTGCCGCCCCAACCGCAACGCCAGATAAGTGATCCCCAACGAGAAAACAAAGAACGCCACGACATACGGCCCATGCAGCGACGCCCCCATGGGCCCACCCACCGCCGGCCCAACCGCCAACGCAAGCTGCTTCACCAGCGCAAACGCAGAGTTGTACTGCCCAGCCATCCCCTCCGGCGCCAAGTCCGCCACCAGCGGAGCAACCGTCGGAGACAACATCGCCTCACCCAGCCCGAACAACGCATACGTCGAGATGAAGGCAGCCGTAGCCATCTCCTGACTACCGTGCCCCAGCCCCGCATACCCCGCCGCAACCCACGCCACGGCCCAGATCAACCCCACAGCCGCGATCACCCGCGACCGCCTCCGCCGCTCGACGAACTTCAGCACGGCGAACTGCGCCACGACGATCATCGCGGTGTTGGCGGCCAACGCCGTCCCCAACGCCGACGTGGAAACCCCGGCAGCCTCGACCCCGTACGCACTGAGCCCCGACTCGAACTGCCCATAGCAAGCGAAGAACAGCACGAAGCCCAGCACACACAGCTGCACCATCGCCCGGTTCCCGAGCAACTGCTTCCAGCTCCCCTTCGCCGGCCCACCCCCCGGCACACCCTCGATCCGCGGCGCCCGCGGCATCCGCACGGTCACCATCACCACGACGAGCAGCAGGAACATCGCCGCCTCGATCGCGAACAGCAGAGTGAACGACGAGACGCTCGAAGCGTCCACAAGGTGACCACCGATGAGCCCGCCGACCCCGAGCCCCAGGTTCTGCAGAAAGAACTGCATCGCGAACGCCCGCGACCGAGTCTCCGCGGTGGAGCAGTCGACGATCATCGTCGCGAGCGCCGGCTGCATCACGGCCTGCCCGGCCCCGAGCGCGGCCGACGACAGCAGTACGGCAGCAGCCGTCCCCGCGAGCCCCAGGCTCAGCGCCCCGAGCGCGGCGGTGACCAGAGCGGTGAGCAGCACCGGAAGCGGACCCCGCCGGACGATCGCCCGCCCGGCGAACGGCAGCACGACCAACGCGGCCACGGCGAAGACGGCGAGGACGAGCCCCGCCGTCATGGAACCGAGCCCGCGCACCTGCGCCACATAGACGTACAGGTAGGGCACGGTGAAACCGAGCCCGAACGCGCTGAGTGCATTGCCCACGTGGATCCGGCGCAGCGCTGCGCCCATCGCCCTGGTCACGTTCACCTCTCCTCGTATGCAGCCCTGAAGACTTCAAAGCTAAAATTCGAAGCTAAAGAGTACACAGAGAAGGACTTCAACGCCAAGCGAGCCCGTGCCATACTCGGCCCATGGGCGACACCCCCGGCATCGGCGAACCGACACTCGAAGAACAGATCGCCGCCTACCAGCGCGAGTTCCAGGACCTCGACCCCCAGGTCGAGAAGATCGTCTCGGCACTGTCCCGGCTGAACCGCCGCATGAACGTCGCCTACGGCCGCCAGACCGCCGCGCTCGGCATCAGCAACGCCGAGTGGGAGGTCCTCAAGGCCCTGGTCCTCTCCGGCGCCCCGTATCGCATGGGCCCCAGCGACCTCGCCAAGCGTCTCGGCCTCACCCCGGCCGCCATGACACACCGCATCGACCGCATGCTCGCCGAGGGTCTGGTCACCCGGGAGCGCGACGAGTCCAACCGCGTCCGCGTCATCGTGGAGCTGACCGCGGAGGGCCGCGAGAAGTGGCTGGAGGCGATGCGCCTCGCGTCCGTCTTCGAGGAGGACCTCCTCCAGGACCTCTCGGCAGCGGAGCGCACCACCCTCGGCGAGGTCCTCACCCGCCTGCTCCGCAGGGTGGAACACGCTCAGCCGGACGCCGGCGGGCGCCTCAGCGACCTGGACTGACGCGAGCCCCGGAGCCGAGGGAAAAGATCTTGACAGGGGATGCTTGACAGCCCCCTACCTGATCCGTAATGTTCTCCGGGTTGCCGCCGAGCCGTAACGGTTCTGCGACAGCACCTCCGCCGCGCGAGCGGCAACCCAAACCACCAGCACGATCTCCCTGCGGGGTTGATTTCGGCATGCCCGAATTCAATTCGAATTGGGGCTCGGCGGCCCGATTGGGAATCGCCGAGAGGATCCGCTAAGGTTTGAGACGTCGGAACGGCCCAACGGCCGCGAGGACAAGCCCCGCTGACTGGGGGTCAGGCCCGAAAGGATCTGATAAAGTCGGAACCGCCGGAAAGGGAAA
>NZ_JBITCM010000027.1:0-134594 GCF_044453205.1 Streptomyces sp. NPDC051738
ACCGACGAGACCGTCCTCCCGACCGAACTCACCGCATAGCCTCAAAACGAGATCACCGAGTGGCCGTCGATACACCACTCCAGCGGACGTGACCCAAGGCCAATCGGCGTTGTCACGCAGTCAGACCCCCAGGGTGCTTGATCTCAGGCCACCGCTGGACCAGCTCCATGGCGTTCGTAGAGCTGCTTCACTTGCTTGACCCAGAAGCCGAACTTCTCTTCTGCCTTCGCGCTCGCGGGCAGAAGCTGGAGCTCCTTGGCCAACTGATAGAAGCCAGAGCCGGCGTCGTTGGCACCCAGGTAGTTCACCAGGGCCGAGAGCATGACGGGCGGATCCGAGGGAGCGATTTCCTGGTCTCGTTCCACGATCAGCCCGAGCAGACGCCCCATCGCGGCCCGCTCGTCAGCACGCTCGAAGTCGAAAGGACGGCAGCCCGTCCGCCTGGCCAGAGTCACGTTGAGCTCTGTGTACGAGGTGAGCTTGCCCAGCTTCGCTCGCTCAACCAGGAAGCCACGACCGGCATCCACCAGCTCTTCCCATTCACTGTCCGCGCGGCCAAATCCAGACATCCCCGCCCCCTGAGCTACATCGATCCGTGAGCGGGAACGTACAGTGCGGGCGCGGTGCCCACAATCGCGCGATGGGCCAGTCACTGCGACTCCGGGTGACGGCGAGAAACACCCCACCTTGCCCGAACTCTGCCCCTCGGCTCGGCTCAGTATCCGCCCGGCATAGACCCGTTGGCCTACGCTTCGGTTCATGGGGGCGGTGAACTGGAGCGGTGTCCGAGAGCGGGTAGAGGCGCTGGCCCGTGCTGACAAGACGCGGAAAGTCTTCGGCGCGTGGGACAAGTACGGAGGAACGGGGCACCACTTCCGGCTTGCTGGTCCGCTGTCGGAGGCGGAGGTCGCCGAGGCGGAGGTTCAGTGGGGTGTCTCGCTGCCCGTGGACTACCGGGCCTTCCTCCTCGAAGTCGGTGCCGGCGGGGCCGGGCCCGGATATGGGCTCACCGTCCTGGGCCGTGCAGATGCCGGGTGGCTGTGGAGCGATCCGGGCGGCGGTACGGTCCACGAGCGGTTGCGCTTCCCCTTTCCTGGTGGCGAGGAGAGTGCGCGTGTTCAGGCCGAGCATGAGCGCAAGGAGCCGGTCGAGTCCGGCTTCGAGGACGAAGCAGCGTTCCGGGAGGCGTATCGCGCCTGGCTGGTGGAGGACGAGAGGCTGTTCGACTGGTTCTCGTCCGGTGCCGTGTGCCTCAGCCACGAGGGTTGCGGCTATTTCTACTGGCTGGTCGTGTCCGGCCCGCAGCAGGGGCAGGTGTGGCTTGACGAGGGTGCGGGGGACGGAAGGTTCAGTCCCCTCGGAGACGTCGGATTTGCTGATTGGTACCTCGACTGGGTCGAGAAGTCCGAGGCTGTAGTGCGGCGTGCCGGCTAGAGGCCGTCCTCAGCCTGGACAGGCAACGTTGACGTTGTTGACCGGTATGCCTCGGCCATGGCGTGGAATGAGCGTTTCGGTGCGAGGCTGCCCTCGGGCATCAGCTTGCATACCCCGTAGGAGGCCATGTCGAGGTCGAAGCGCGGGTCGGCGTGGTGCGGGTACTCGTAGCCGGCGAAGGTGAACCAGAAGGCGGTGTCCACGCCTTCCTCGTCGAAGACGGCGAGCATCTCGCGTAGGTAGTGGGCCTGTTCATCCTCGTCGCGGACGTAATCGCCGTTGATGCGGGGCGGATCGGCGTCGTGATCGACGACATCCATCCAGCCCATGCCGCC
Organism: Streptomyces sp. NPDC051738; assembly: GCF_044453205.1. NCBI lineage: Bacteria > Bacillati > Actinomycetota > Actinomycetes > Kitasatosporales > Streptomycetaceae > Streptomyces > Streptomyces sp. NPDC051738. Next base: position 1,770 of record NZ_JBITCM010000027.1, read on the forward strand.
GCGCTCGGCCGCGCCCCGGTAGGTGCAGCAGCCGAATTCGGTCGCCGCGAGCGGCTTGCCGTGCCGGACATACTCGCGCAGGCCCTGGCGGAAGGCGTCACTGGAATCGCCGTAGGCGTCCGCACTGACGATGTCGAAGGGCGCCCAATCGACCTGTTCCCACGTTCCGGAAGCGTAGGTGATCTTTCCGCGGAATCGTGAGCGCACCGTCTCCGCGATATTGGCCAGCAAGGAGTTCAGCCGGGCGGGAACCTCGGCGAGCCCGGCCAATGCCTCGGGGACGCCGCTGGTCAGGGCTTCGATTCTGGCGAGGCTGTCGTCTCCGGCTCCGGGGAGAATGTCGGCGGCGAACAGGCTCAGCTCGCAGCCGGTGACGAGGACGTCCGCTCCCACTTCCTGGGCGCGGTCGGCACAGGTGGCGAAGTAGGGCAGCAGCTCTTCGGCGGACAGTTCGCAAGGGAATGGAGAGAACCAGACCTCAAGCCCGGCGTCGGCGGCGTGCCGGGCCGCGAGGGCCAGTCGCCCGGGGTCGCCGCCGGTGATCCGCACGGCATCGCAGTGCAGGTCGTCCGCGATGACGCGGATCTCGCGTCGCACCGCCTCGGCGTCGAAGACGGGCCGCGAACTCTTTCCGCCCGGAGTGAAGCCAGTGTCGTAGGTGATGCCTTTGGCTCGCAAAGGATGCTCCTGACCATCGATCGACATCTGTTGCCGCGTTGCGACTCGGGGTGCCGAACGTTAGGTACGAGGCGAAATGCCAGTCAACGGCGATCTCCTCGGAACCGTGCCATTTGCGCTGGTCAGCTGCGCAACTGTCGATTGCAATGACAGTGATGGTCAATGCACGGCGAAAGAAGGGGTGTTGCAACGATCGACGCCCCGTGCACACACTGTGTGCCGAGCCGACCGAATCGGAGGAACCGACCCCGATGCCAGGACGCAGGCTGACCCGAGCCGACCGGCAACAGATCGCCGCGGGGTTGGCGCAGCGCCTGAGCTACGCCGATATCGCCAGACGTCTGAACCGTCCCGCCTCGACGGTGAGCCGCGAGGTCGCGCGCAACGGCGGACCTGGCCGATACCGCGCGGAACTGGCACAGCTCGCGACCACCTACCGAGCCCAGCGCCGACCGCAGCCCCCCGCCCCGGTGCGGCGGACCATCGAGCATCTCGGCCCCGACCCCGAGGCAACGGCCGCGTTCGTCACCGACCTCACCACGGCACTTGTCGAAACCGGCCTCCCGCGCACCGCCGCCCGCGTGATGGCCTGCCTGTTCGCCTCCGAGACCGGCAGTCGCACCGCCATCGAGATGGCGCAGCACCTGCAAGTCAGCGCGGCGACCATCTCGTACGCGGTCCGCCTGCTGGAACAGCAGGAACTGATCCGCCGCGGCCGCGACGACCGTGGCCGCCGCCACCGGTATTTCCTCGACGACAAGGCGGGCCTGCGGACCGTCGCGGCCAGCGTCGCCGCCAACCAGCGGTTCGCCGCCACCGCGCTGCGCGGCGCCGAGCTCTTCGGGGCCGAGACCGCTGCCGGCTCCCGGCTCGCCCTGGCAGGCCGATTCCTGGAACGCCTCGGCGACGACCTCATCCGCTCCGCCGAAAAGCACTGGCGTGACATGGTTGGCGACGGGGGCGACGCATACACGTTGATGAGCCACTCTGAAAAGGCTTAGAACCCCTGGCGGAAAGCTGCCGTGTCGCCTTCCATGTCCGGTTGACTCGGTCCGGCCGCGTACGCCAGCGGAGGTGCGATTGCTTGCGCATCCGCTCCCTCGCCGACCCACAACCCGATGAACAGCGCGGCGGTCGCCTCCAGGAGCCCCGCCCGTTCGAGACCGCCGCCGGCCACGGGTTCACAGCCCACGTCCCTCACCAACTCGCGTACCCGCGCGAGGGCCGTCTCGTCGTCCCCGCAGACCGGCACGGCCAGTGGCCTCCCGCCGAAGACGGGCGGCCGCATGCGCCATACGTCCTCGTGGCAGAGGTTGAACGCCTTGACCACGTGGGCTGCCGGTGCCGCGGCGGCCAACTGCTGCGCGGCTGACGGGCCGGCTTCGGTGAGCAGCCGGAAACCCGGGCCGACCGGGTTCGAGCAGTCGAGCAGCACCTTGCCCTCCAGAGCCGCGCCCAGTTCCCGTGCCACGTCCACTCCCGCTCCGAAGGGCAACGCGGCCAGCACCACCTGCCCCGACTCGGCCGCCGAGCGCAGACCGGCAGGCTTCACGCCGCCTCCGATGCGCGTCGCGAGCCGCTCGGCCTTGTGTGCGTCCCGTCCCCCGATGGTCACCTCGTGCCCGGCCCGCACCCAGTGGGTGGCGAGCGCGTCGACCATGCTGCCCGTTCCCAGTACACCGATTCTCATCACGCGAGCCCTCTCCGTGTCGGCTTCCACCGTTCGCACCGACGCTAGAGGGCCTCTCAGGCACCATTTGGTACGTGCCGACCGACGCCTTCCTCGCCGACTGCCGCGCCCGACTCGCCTTCGACCTGCTCTCCAACACCTGGAACGCCGTGGTCCTCTGGGCCTTGCGCGACGGCCCCAGGCGCCCGGTCGAACTGCGGGAGCGGATCGGGGGTATCAGCTCCAAGGTCCTCACCGAAACTCTGCGGCGGCTGCAGTTCAACGGTCTGGTCGACCGGCAGGAACACCCGGGCGCACCCTCGCGGGTCGAGTACGAACTCACCGCTCTGGGCCGGACCTTGCTGGCGCCCATCGACGCCGTCGGCGCATGGGCCTTCGAGTACGGCGATGAGGTCATGGCCGCCCAGGAAGCGGCAGGCGCGGACGCCGCCGGCACATGAGTGCGCACCCCAGGGCGAGGAAAGTTCGGGTCAAGTGGCGCAGGGGCTTGCGGCTCCATCGCCACCGGGCACCGCATCCTGATGCGCCGCTGCCCCGACCCTGGGTGGGCGGGGCAGCGGCTCATCAAGCAAGGTCCCGCGTCGGAGTCACCGCCCCGCGGGCTCAACCTCCCTCAGCGGCCGCGGTTCCAACTCCGGCTCCGGCTTCGACTCCGGCTCCGGCTCCGGCTCCGGATAGAACTCCCGCGGCCGCCCCCTCTTGTCCCGCAACCCCGCCAGCAAACTCCCCGGATACTCCACCGCCCAGTAGCTCACCGTCGCCACCAGCACCCCGGCCGCGACCACGAACAGCACCGCCAGCGGGAACCCCGCCTGGGAGCGGGGCAGGGCGCCGGTGTCGTACAGGAGGAGCATCAGGGGCTCGTGCCAGATGTAGAGGCTGTAGCTGACCAGGCCCACGCCCGTGAGCCAGCCCGAGCGCAACACGGCGTGCCAGCGGGGGCGGGCCGTCGTGCGGATGTGGAGGGTGGCGTAGAGCAGGGCGAACCAGAGGAGGGCGGCCAAGGGGTGGTAGTAGGTGTGCCAGGGGTTTTCCGGTGCGGAGAAGTACGACAGCGCGTACAGGCCTGCCGCCGCGGTCAACGCCATCGCCGTCGCCCGGCGTGCGCCCACCCTCCCCCGTTCGCCCAGCGCGACCAGCACCACCGCCAGCAACATTCCCGCCGCGAAGCCGCCGAGGCGGGCCTGGGGGCCGAAGTACACCGGCCAGTTGGTGTGCGGGACGCCGAGGGCGTGGTGGGCTACGGCGATCCAGGCGACCGGGGCCAGGTAGAGCGCCGCGCAGCCCGACGCGCACAGGGCGACCCGGGCTCGGCGGGTGCCCAGGCGGCGGCAGGCGCGGATCGCCAGGGGGCCCACGGCTACCAGGGTGAGATAGAACGCGATCTCCAGGGAGAGCGACCAGGTCGGGCCCAGGGTGTAGAAGATGCGCTGCTGGTCGAAGACGTGCGTGAACGTGAGGTGTTCCAGCAGGTCCCGCCAGTCGCCGGGGAGGGACGGGTTGCGTGCGGACCAGACGATCAGGACCGCGAGAAAGTAGAGCGGGAGGATGCGCGTCGCCCGGCGGAAGAGGAAGTCCCGGCCCGGGCGGGTGCGGTCCTCGCCGTCGATCGCGGCTCGGGCGTAGGAGAGCGTCAGCAGGTACGCCGACATGACGAAGAACAGGTCGATGACCTCCAGGGAGATCAGCGCCCCGAGGTAGGGGTTGTCGATCGGAGCGTGGGCGCCCTGCGCGTCGTAGACGTAGTACTGCTGCCAGACGTGGAAGACGACCGTGCTGAGGGCGGCCAGGCCCCGGAAGCCCTGGAGTTCGACACTGCGGGAGCCACGGGAGCCACCGGAGCCGCGGGAGCCACCGGAGGACTTCGGCGGCTGCTGTGCGGGGGCGTTCGTCACCGGCCGCCCACCGCCTTCGCCGTCCCCGGCGTGACCGTCGTCGCCGCCACGCGCGGCGTCACCCGCCAACGCCGGTCCCCCAGCAGTTCCTTGAGGTGGGACTGCCGGGCCACGATGTTCTTGAAGTGGGTGTAGAAGACGGTGGAGATCAGTGCGTGGCGCCAGAACCAGCCGCGCCTGCGGCGTAGTTCGGGCAGAGCCAGGCGGCCCGCGAACGCCGTCTGCACCAGGCCCGCCGAGAGCGTGAACGCGAAGGCGAGCAGGCAGGCGGGGGTGGCCCAGTCGATGCGGTCCGCTCCACCGGCCCGCACGGCCGAGTGGAGGAGGATCGGGAGGATCTGGAGGGAGAGCCAGGGCTGGATCTCGCGCCAGCCCAACAGGGCTATGAATCCTGCCTTCTGGCGGAGCGTGAAGTTCGGGTGGCGCAGTGCCTGCCCGAGGTGGCGCAGGGATACCTGCAGCCAGCCCTGTGCCCAGCGTGAGCGCTGGTTCCACAGGGGCTTGAGGCGGGTGGGTGCCAGTTCCCGCGAGATCAGCGTGCGGTCGGTGGCGATGCGCGCGCCCTCCTGCAACGCGCGTAGCGTCGAGTCGATGTCCTCCGTCAGCATCGAGCCGTGCATCCGGATGCGGGCCAGCATGTCGGTGCGCCAGAAGCCGTTGGAGCCGCCGAAGATGCCGAAGCCGTACAGGCGGGTGCGACCCGGGTGGCTGACGGCGTAGATCGCCTCGAACTCGGCGGCGACCTGCCGGGCCACCCAGGAGCTGTCACCGTTGCGGATCACGCAGTGGCCCTGGACGACGTCGTAGCCGTGGGACAGCCAGTCCCAGGCGTGGCGGAAGGCGTCCGGCGCGGGATGGTGGTCGGCGTCGAAGATGCCGACGAACTCGCCGCGCACCCGCGTGACGGCGGCGTTGATGTTCTGCGCCTTGGAGGTGCTCCCTGGCACCGGGAGCAGCACCAACCGCCGGTCGCGGTCGGCTATTTCACGCAGGGTGTCCTCGACCGGCAACCCGTGAGGCGTGTTGTAGGCGAGGACTATCTCCAGGTCGTTCGGATAGTCCAGGCGCAGGAAGGACTCCACCGTGTCGACGATCGTCGCCGCCTCGTTCGGCAGGTACGCCGCGATCACCGCGCTCGCGGGCGGGTACGGCTGTGCGGGCGTCGCGGGCCGGGTGGGCGCGTCGAGTGAGAAGAGGCATTCGAGGAGGATCAGCGAGGCGGACAGGACCAGTCCGGCCACGACGACCCAGTAGACCCCCGAGGCGATGTCCCAGCCCAGCACCGTGTACGTCTGCTCGTACAGCGCGAACGGCACGCCCACGCCGATCAGCAGCGCGAGCAGCGGGGAGAGGGCGAGCAGGAGGGGGCGTACGACCTTCCTCGCGCGGCGGCGTGGTGCGGTGGCCGCGCGCATCCACGGCTCGTAGCGGACGGGGCGCAGGTCGCGGTGGCGCAGTGCCTCGGCGACGGCGTCGGCGGCCTGTCCGACGGCCCGGTCGGCGCGCCTGCCGTCGGCGTCGGCCAGGGGGAGCCAGCCGACGGCCGGGGTCAGCCGTACGTTCTCGTCGGCGACGACGAACCGGGTACCGGCGACGGCGTTGGCGAAGTCCCGCAACGCGCGCCGGGCCGTCTCCTCGTCGACGCCGGGCATGAGGACGAGCAGCCGCCCTTTGTCGTCCCAGCCGAGCCGGCCGCTGCCGTCGCCGAGCCGCTCGCTGACGCCGGCGAGGCGTTCGGCGACCTCGCGGCGCACCCGCGCCCCGAACCGTTCCTCCAGCGCGTCCGCCTCGGCCACGCCGACCACCGCGAGGACGCCTTGGCGGCGGCCGGGGCCGGGGCGGCGCAGTTCGCGGTCGAGTTCGTCGTGGAAGTGGGGGGCGGAGTACAGGCCGGTGCGCGGGTCCAGGGCCAGCCGGTCGACGGGGACCGGGACCCGGTGCAGCTTCGCCGCGATACGGGCCGACAGCTCGACGGGGTCGGCGGCCTCGGGCAGGCAGTCGTCGGCGCCGCTGCGCAACAGGCGGGCGACACCGGCGGGTTCGCGGTCGGCGGTGACCATGACGAGGGGCAGGACCTGGCCCTGAGGTGCGGTGCGTATCTCCTCCACGACCGCCACGGCCTGGTCGACACCGCCAAGGCCGCCGTGGCCGCCGTCGAGGGCGACGATCGCGTCGGGCGGGGTCTGCCGGACGCTGCGGCCGATGTCGCCGGGGACGGCGTGGGTGACCGCGTAGCCGGTGGATTCGAGGGTGCGGGTGAGCCTTTCGCGTCGAGGGCCGGGGGCGCCGACCGCGAGGACATGACCTTGAGCCGGCCCTTCGGTCGCCGACCCGTCGGTCGGCGATCCGCCAGTTGGCGGGCATGCCGGAGTGGTCCGGGGCGCAGGGGCGCGCCTCAGTTCGGTGTGCATGTATGAGGGTCCAATCCTGTTCGGATGTGGGGGGAGGACCTGGTTGTCGTACTCCCCCTGAAAACAAGGGGAGTTGGGATCTTGAGCCTCACAGAGCGCTGTGACAGCTCACCTGCGGTGGTGTAACAGCCACATTGCGATTACGCGTGCATGGCAAGGAGGTTCGCCCCGCCAGGGCCTAGGGCCGCTCTTCCTCCGGCTCCCAGTCCAGCAGCCGCACCTTCGCGACCGTACGGACATGGCGGCGCATGGCGGCGGCCGCCGCTCCCGGCCTGCCCTCGGCGATCGCGTCGAGGATGGCCTGGTGCTGGGCCAGGGAGCGGGCCGGGCGGTGGGGCTGGCGGAGCGACTCGGTGCGGCTCTCGGCGATCTGGTCGGCGATGGAGCGCATGAACTCGGCGAGGATGCTGCTGTGCGCGGCGGCGGTGACCGCGGCGTGGAAGAGGCGGTCGCCCTCCACGCCGTGACGGTTGTCGTCGATCTCCTTCGCCATGTGCGCGAGCGCCGACCGCATCGCCGCGAGGTCCTCCTCCGTGCGGCGCTCGGCGGCCAGTTCGGCGAGTTTGGTCTCCAGGGCCTCGCGCGCCTCCAGCACGTCGGGCAGGCGTCGGCGGCGCTCGACCATCCGCTCCACCGGCTCCACGTCGAGGCTGTCCCGGACGAGGTACGTGCCGCCCCCGTGCCGCACCTCCACCAGGCCCTGCACCTCCAGGACCACGATCGCCTGCTTCACGGAGGCCCGGCTGACCCCCAGCCGGGCGGCCAGGTCACGCTCGGTCGGGAGGCGGTCCCCGGCGCCGAGGCCGCCCTCGGCGACGTAGGCGCGCAGCCGGTCGAGCACCTGCTCGTAGAGGCGCTGCTTGCTCATGGGGCGCAGGGCGTCGGTCATGGGGTCCCCCTCTCGCCGGGAGCGTAACACCGGGGTGGCGGGTGGCCGAGTGGCTCAGCCAATTCATGCGCGACCCCTTGACGTCCCTGTCCCGCGCGCCCACGCTAACCAGCCATCACCCTGAAGTGGCTCAGCCACTCGGCCACCGAAGGGGCGTGCAGCACGCAACCGCTCCGGGACCCAAAGACGGGAGCCCGTATGTCCCCCGAGCTCATCTCGATCCTCGTCCTCGTCGTGGTGTTCGTCATCGCCACCACCCGCTCGATCAACATGGGCGCGCTCGCCTTCGCCGCCGCCTTCGGGGTCGGCACCCTCGTCGCCGACCTGGACGCGGACGGCATCTTCGCCGGCTTCCCGGGCGACCTGTTCGTCGTCCTCGTCGGTGTCACGTACCTCTTCGCGATCGCCCGCGCCAACGGCACCACCGACTGGCTGGTGCACGCCGCGATCCGGCTCGTCCGGGGCCGGGTGGCGCTCATCCCGTGGGTGATGTTCGCCCTCACCGGCGCGCTCACGGCGATCGGCGCGGTCAGTCCGGCCGCCGTGGCGATCGTCGCGCCGGTCGCGCTGAGCTTCGCCGCCCGCTACGGGATCAGCCCGCTGCTGATGGGCGCGATGGTCGTGCACGGCGCGCAGGGCGGCGGCTTCTCGCCCATCAGCATCTACGGCTCGATCGTCAACGGCATCGTCGAGCGGGAGAAGCTGCCGGGGAACGAGGTCGCGCTGTTCCTGGCGTCCCTCGTCGTCAACCTCGTCATCGCCGGGGTGGTGTTCGTCGTGTGCGGAGGGCTCGGGCTGTGGAGGCAGGGCTCAGTGACAGAGGGCAGCGGAAGCGCCCCAAAGGGGCGCGGGGCTGCGAACGATGTGCGGCTACCGCCGCGCGGGCGCGACCAGCCACAACGGAGCGGCACAGGGACGAAGACAGATCCCGGCACCCACCCCTCCCCCACAACCACCACGACCGCCACGACCGCCACCCGCGAAACGGCCCCCGCCCCCACCCTCCCCCTCACCCCACCCCGCATCGCCACCCTCGTCTCCCTGGTCGCCCTCGTCGTCGCCGTGCTCGTCCTCGACCTGGACGCCGGTCTGACCGCGATCACCCTCGCCGTGGTCCTGAGCACCGTCTGGCCGGCGGACAGCAAGAAGGCGGTCGGCGAGATCGCCTGGCCCACCGTGCTGCTGATCTGCGGTGTGCTGACGTACGTCGGCGTCCTGGACGAGATGGGCACCATCACCTGGGCGGGCGAGGGCGTCGGCGGCATCGGCGTACCGCTGCTGGCAGCCGTGCTGCTCTGCTACATCGGCGCGATCGTGTCGGCGTTCGCCTCGTCCGTCGGCATCATGGGCGCGCTCATCCCGCTCGCCGTTCCCTTCCTGGCGCAGGGCGAGATCGGGGCGGTCGGGATGGTGGCGGCGCTCGCGGTGTCGGCGACCGTCGTGGACGTCAGCCCCTTCTCGACGAACGGCGCGCTGGTGCTGGCCGCGGCACCGGATGTCGACCGCGAGCGTTTCTTCCGGCAGCTCATGATGTACGGAGGGATCGTGGTGGCGGTGGTGCCCGCGGTGGTGTGGCTGGTGATGGTCGTGCCGGGCTGGGGGTAGACAGGCAGACGTACGACGACCTCGATGACAACACTGAAGGAGTTACGACGCGTGTCCTCACTCTTCCCCGCCCTGACGGGTGCTCCGGCCGGCCGTCCCGCCCTGCGGTTCGGCGACCGTTCCCTGACGTACGGCGAACTCGGCGCCGTCTCCGGCGCCCTCGCGGCGCGGATCGGCGGGGCGGGACGGGTGGCCGTGTGGGCGACCCCGGCGCTGGAGACCGCCGTGGCGGTGGTGGCGGCGCTCCAGGCCGGTGTCGCCGCCGTACCGCTCAACCCGAAGTCCGGGGAGAAGGAGCTCGGGCACATCCTGTCCGACAGTGCGCCGTCGGCGGTGCTGGCCGCCGCAGGGGACGAACTGCCCGCTGCTCTGGGTGACTTGGAGCGCATCGACGTCGACGTCGACGTGCGTGCCGCAGACCCGCTCCCCGCCCCTCTCCCCGACCCGCAGGTGTCCGACGAGGACCCCGCCCTCGTCGTCTACACCTCCGGCACCACGGGCCCGCCCAAGGGCGCCGTCATCCCGCGCCGGGCGATCGCCACCACCCTGGACGCGCTCGCCGACGCCTGGCAGTGGACCGCCGACGACGTCCTGGTCCACGGCCTGCCCCTGTTCCACGTGCACGGCCTGGTCCTCGGCATCCTCGGCCCGCTGCGCCGCGGCGGATCCGTACGCCACCTCGGCAGGTTCAGCACCCAGGGAGTGGCCCGTGAGCTGACCGACGGCGCGACCATGCTGTTCGGCGTACCGACGATGTACCACCGCATCGCCGGGGCGCTCGCCGAGGAGCCGGAGTTGGCGAAGGCGCTGGGCCGGGCCCGCCTTTTGGTCTCGGGCTCGGCCGCGCTCCCGGTGCACGACCACGAGCGCATCACCTCCGCGACGGGACAACGCGTCATCGAGCGGTACGGCATGACGGAGACGCTGATGAACACGAGCGTCCGCGCGGACGGCGAGGCCAGGGCCGGGACGGTCGGCGTGCCGTTGCCGGGCGTGGAGCTGCGGCTCGTCGAGGAGGACGGGGCGCCGATCCCGTCGTACGACGGCGAGACGGTGGGCGAGATCCAGGTGCGCGGCCCGAACCTGTTCACGGAGTACCTGAACCGCCCCGACGCGACGACCGCCGCCTTCACTCCGGACGGCTGGTTCCGCACCGGCGACATGGCGGTGCGCGATCCCGACGGGTACGTCCGCATCGTCGGCCGCAAGGCCACCGACCTGATCAAGAGCGGGGGGTACAAGATCGGGGCGGGCGAGATCGAGAACGCGCTCCTCGAACACCCCGGCGTGCGGGAGGCGGCCGTCACCGGGGAGCCGGACGCGGACCTGGGCGAGCGGATCGTGGCGTGGGTGGTGCCGGAGGATCCCCAATCCCCGCCTGCGGACGAGGAGTTGGCGGACCACGTGGCCCGCCGTCTGGCCCCCCACAAGCGCCCCCGCGTCGTCCACCACCTCGCCGCCCTCCCCCGCAACGACATGGGGAAGATCATGAAGCGGGCGCTGCGCCATGACTGAGCGGCGCCTGTCGGCACGGGAGGTCCTCGCACTGGTCGCCGACGACTCCACCTTCGCCGAACTCCCCCACCCGGAACGGGAGTCCGGCCCGGATGGCCCGCTCGCCTGGCAGGGCTACGACGCCTCGCGCGCACGTGCCGCCGAGCGCACCGGCGAGCAGGAGTCGGTCGTCTGCGGCACCGCGAGCGTGGCGGGCACGCGGGCCGTGCTCCTGGCGTTCGAGTTCGGCTTCCTGGGCGGCTCGCTCGGCGAACGCACCGGGGACCGGCTGGAGGCGGCGTACGCGTACGCCCGCGCCCACCGCCTCCCGGTCGTCCCGCTGGTCGCGACGGGGGGCAGCCGGATGCAGGAGGGCATGCTCGCCTTGACCCAACTCCAGCGCGTGGCACGGCAGTCGACGCTCACCCGGGAAGCCGGACTCCCTCAGGTCGCGGTCCTGAGAGACCCGACGACGGGCGGCGGCTGGGCGACGCTGGGCGCGGGCGCCGACGTGATCCTCGCCCTGCCCGGCGCCCAGGTCGGCTTCGCGGGCTCCCGGGTGCGGCCGGCGGACGCGGATCCGGCGGCATACACAGCTCAGGCGCAGGTCGCGGCGGGGGCGGTGGACGCGGTCGTCGCGCCGGAGAATCTGGGGGAGGCGCTGGGCCGCTGGCTGGGGCTGTTCACGGGACGGCCCGCCCGGGAGGCACCACTGCCTTCCGCGCTTGCGGGCACGCACGACCAGATGCCCGCCACCGGCTGGGAGGCGGTCCTACGCGCCCGCGCACCGCAACGCCCGCGCGCCGAGCGCTACTTGGACTCCTACTTCGGCCACCGCGTAACGATCAGCGGCGACCGCAGCGGCGGCGCCGACCCGGAGGGCATGCTGTGCGGCTTCGGCAGGCACGAAGGCCGTACGGTCGCGTACGCCGCCCAGACCGGCACGGCGACCCGCCCGGCGGGCTTCCGTACCGCCGCCCGGCTGATCCGCCTCGCCGACCGGCTCGGTATCCCGGTGCTGACCCTGGTGGACACGCCTGGCGCCGCCAACGACGCGGAGGCGGAACGGCAGGGCGTCGGCGCCGCGATCGCTGACCTGTTCGGCGCGGTGGCCGCCGCCCGGGTGCCGATCACCACGCTGCTGATCGGCGAGGGCGGCTCGGGCGGGGCACTGGCGTTGGCGGCGCCGGGCAACACGTGGGCCACGCCGGACAGTTACTTCTCGGTCATCGCGCCGGAGTTGGCGGCTGCGATCCTGAAGCGGACGCCGGAGGAGGTCGAGGCGACGGCCGATCAACTCCGTATCCGGCCACAGGACTTGGTGGAGCTGGGCGTGCTTCGCGGAGTCGTGGGGAGAGAGTGAAGAGGGTGGCTGGAAACCGGGACAGCCTCGGCGGCCGTCCGGGACAATGGTCGTGATCGACGGATCGCAGGTGACGGGGGCGTCATGACGGGCCTGAGGAGTGCCGAGTGGCACGCCCGCATCGAATGCGGGGGCACGGTGTCCGGCGCGGGCTTCCTGGTGACCCGCGACAAGGTGCTGACCTGTGCGCATGTCGTCGAGAACAGCGACCTGGCCCCGGTGACCGTGACCTTCCCGCAGCGCCCCGGGGACGCCCCCGTGGCCGCGCGGGTCGTCGCGCACGGCGGCTGGGACGGCCGTGTCTCCGAGCTGGGGGACCTGGCCGTACTGGAACTGGACCGCGAGGTGCCGATCACCCCGGCGCCGCTCGCCCCGGCCGACGTCGCGCACGGCGACCGCAGGCTCATGGCCTACGGGTTCCCCGCCGGGTACGACGACGGCACGATCGCCGAGTTACGTGCCGTGACCGAGCTGTTGATCGGCGGCGAGTGGATCCAGCTTGAGGCCTGGAGCGGACAGGGCCAGCCGCTGGCCGTCGGTTTCAGCGGCGCCGCGGTCACCCTGGTCGACACCGGTCAGGTCGTCGGCATGGTCACGGCGGCGGCCGGCGCCCGCACCGTACACACCGGCCGGATGATGCCGACGCATGTGCTGGCCCGCTACTGGTCCCACCTGAGCGAACTCGTGCCGGTCGTGGGTGCCGGGCCCGTGCCGGCGGCGTCGGTCGCGGGGTCCGGGTACGTGCGTGGGGCGGCGCCGGCCCGGGGATCCGGACCCGCCCACCCCACGCCCGCGCGACGCCCACCGCACCGCGGAACGCGCGCTCCGCTTCCGGCGCACTTCCTCACGGCGCCGCCGGAAACCGCGTACGCCCCTGGGACCCCCACCCCGAACCCCGGCCACCCCGGCGGCCCCCGGCTTCGCGCGCTCGTCGAGAAGGCCGCGCGGGCCGGCCTCGACTGCGACCCCGTGCGGCTCTACGCCGCCGCTGCCGGGCCGTTCGATCCGAATCCGCCCGCCGAGGGCTTCGGGTCCCTGTGGTCGGCGGCGTGGTTCGTGCTGTGCGAGGTGGACGACGCGGCCACCGTGACACGGTTCGCCGATCGCCTCGACGCACTGCTCAACGCCCCGCCCAAGGCCGAGACCGACACCCGGCTCACCACCCCGCCTCATGCCGGGAGCGACACCCGGCTCCCCGCCCCGCCCCCGGCAGAGACCGGCGCCATCCTCGTCGAGCTGGGCCACAGCGGCGCCGGTGACGACCTGGTGCGGGTCGAGGTGTCGGCGTACAGCGCGGGGCGCCGGCATCCGGTCCCCGCGGAGACGGTTCCGCGGGCCCGGCTGCGCGCGTGTGTCCAGGACCGTATAGAGGACGCCTTCTGTCATCTGACGCCCGGCGCGGACGAGTTGATCGCCTTCGCGCTGCCCCGCGACTGGCTCGACTGGCCGGTCGACCGCTGGGAGAGGGGCCCCGACGACGACACGCCGCTCGGCTGCGTGCACCCGGTGGTGGTGACCGACCAGGCCAGGCGCAGATCCAGCACCCGGCTCCTCCTCACCAGCGCCTGGCAGCGCCTGGACAGCCGCACCGGCGCCCGTATGCACCGCGTCGCGTGCGGCGGCGGCGAGGACCCCAGGAAGCTCCGGGTGGTCCTGCAGCAGTCCGAGGCCTGCCTGGCGGGGTTCGGGGCGACGTCCCGGGCGGCCCGCACCCGCCCGCACTTCGAGACGTCGCTCAACGCGCCGGCGCCGGTGATCGTCTGGTCCCGGCAGGGCTGCGACCCGGAGGAGGCGGAGTGTGCGGGCAACTCCGACTGCCCCGGTACGGCGTTCCTGGACGCCCTGGACGACCTCGTCTCCCAGGTGCCGCCCGCCCAACTCCCCCGCCGGTTCCTCAGCCTGCGCCAGCGGGCCGACGCCGAGGACGACCACTGGGCGCGGGACATCCAGCTCCTGTGGGACGACCCACGCCGCTTCACCGACCCGCACACCACCGCCGTACACACCAGATCACCCGTCGCCTGACCCGGCCGCCCGCCGGGACCGCAGACCGCCAATCGGAGAGCAACCGGAGAGAGCGCACCATGCCCAACTGGTCCGTCTACACCGGCACCGACGAGCCGCACGACGGCATCGCCGAACTGCCCGACCCGCCGCCCTGGCGGGCGTTCGACGGCGGCCCCGCACTGCCGCGGCCCGGCGACGGCGACGACGAGTCGGCGGTCTCGCCGGACCGCGTGCACCGGGCGCGGACGTACGTTCCGACGCCGGAGAGCGTGCAGCTGGTCAACGCCGCGCTGTGTCTGCGCCGTCCGCTGCTGGTCACCGGCCCGCCCGGCACGGGCAAGTCGTCCCTCGCCTACGCCGTGGCCCGCGAGCTGTGCCTGGGCCCCGTCCTGCGCTGGAACATCACCAGCCGCAGCACCCTCGCCGACGGCCTCTACCAGTACGACCCCCTGTCCCGCCTGTACGCGGGCCGGAAGGAACCCGGCCCCGGCCCCGCCCCCACCCCGGACGGCGTCGAGGACCATCTGCGGCTGGGCCCGCTGGGCACGGCCCTCCTCCCCTACGACCGCCCGCGCGCCCTCCTCGTCGACGAGATCGACAAGAGCGACCTCGACCTGCCGAACGACCTGCTGAACATCCTGGAGGAGGGCCAGTACGAGATCCCCGAACTGGTCCGCGCGGCCCGCCACTCCACCGACGGCGAGGCCCGGGTCCTGGCCGACGGAACGGACACGCCGGTGCCGGTCGTCCGCGGCCGGGTCCGTTGCCGTGCCTTCCCGTTCGTCGTGCTGACCAGCAACGGCGAGCGCGAGTTCCCGCCCGCCTTCCTGCGCCGCTGCGTCCGCCTGCGTCTGCTCCGCCCCGACCGCACCCAGCTCACGGACATCGTCCGCGCCCACCTCGGCGAGCCCGACGCACGGGCGGCAAGCCTGATCACCGAGTTCCTGACCCGCGCCGGTAGCGGCGAACTGGCCACGGACCAACTCCTCAACGCCATCTACCTCACGGGCATCGCCGGCCTCGAAGCCGACTCCCGCGAGGAGCTGGCCGAGCGGTTGATGCCGTATCTGAGCTCGGCGGCTGACGGCGATGGATTCTGAGGGGCGGAGGACGGGGGCGCCCGAAGGATCCGCCGTTGCGCGGCTGGCCGTCGTGCTGGGCTCCGTCACGGGTGCGGACCCGTCGACGGAGGGCGCCGCCACGCCCCGCGAGCTTGCCGAACTCCTCTGGTTCGCCCGGCAGTTGGGCCCGGAAGAGCAGGCGGGACAGGAGGGGCCGGCGGCCTCCGGTCAGGCCGCACCTGCCGCGCACGCCCGGCGAAGCACCACCCCCACCGCCGTACCGCCCTCACCCGACACCGCCCCGCACCCCACCGATCACCGCCACCAGCCCTCGCCCCCACCCCCCGACACCCGAATCCCCCTCCACCTCCCGGAGCCCCCGCACCCCGACGCGCCAGGCGGCCCCGGTCGCGGCAGGGGCACCCCGCTGCTCGCCCCCGCGCCCCCGATGCTCCCCCACCCCCTCGCCCTGCAACGCGCCCTGCGCCCCCTCAAGCGCAAGGTCCCCGCACCCCACGCCCGCCTCCTCGACGAGCACGCCACCGCCGACCGGATCGCCCGGCTCGGTGCGCACCCGGACGCCTGGTTCCCGGTGCTGCGCCCGGCCCCGGACCGCTGGCTGCGCCTCAACCTCGTGTACGACGCGGGCCCCACGATGCCCGTCTGGCGCCCGCTGGTGCGCGAACTGCACACCGTGCTCGCACAGTCCGGCATCTTCCGCACGGTCACCGTGCACCGGGCCACCCCCGACGGCCGCGCCCGTCAGGTTCCCGCGCTCGCCGACGGCCGCACGGTCACCCTGATCGTCAGCGACTGCATGGGCCCGCAATGGCGCCCAGGACCGGCGGGCGACCGCTGGTACCGCACCCTGCGCCGCTGGGCGTCGCGCATGCCGCTGGCCGTGGTCCAGCCGCTGCCCGAACACCTCTGGCACACCACGGCCCTGCCCGCCGCCCCGGGCCTGCTCACCGCCCCGTCCTCGGCGGCACCGTCGGCCGCGCTCACTTTCACGCCGTACGACGCACACGACCCGCACCTCGCGTACGGCGCACACGACGCCCGCAACCCGCATGACCCCCACAACCCGCACGGCGGTGCCGTCCCCCTCCCCGTCCTGGAACCGACCCCCGCCTGGCTCGCCAACTGGGCCGCCCTGATCGCCGCGCCGGGCGGCGGCCACGCACCCGGTGCCCTGGCCTGGCTGGCCCCCGCGCCGCTCCCGCCCGCCGAACCCGCCCCCGGCGTCTCCTCGTTGCCGGCCGAGGAGCTGGTGCTGCGCTTCCGGGCGACGGCGTCCCCGGAGGCGTTCCGCATCGCCGGTCATCTCGCCCTGGCGAATCCGTCCCTGCCGGTGATGCGGCTGGTCCAGCGCGCCCTGGACCGCAGCCCCCGCCCCCAGCACCTGGCCGAGATCATCCTCAGCGGCATGCTGACGGCGCTTCCCGGTCCGCCGGGGTCGTACGAGTTCCGGCCGGGCGTACGGGAGTTGCTGCTGCGTTCCCTGCCGCGTACGGCGCGGACCCGGACCCGGGAGTTCCTGGCCCGGGTGGGCGGGTTGATCGACGAGCGGGCGGGGCTCGCGGCGGGTGAGTTCCGGGCGGAGGTGCGCCGGGGGGCAGCGGATGGCGACGGGGGTGCGGGGCCGGCGTTCGCGACGGCCGGTACGGGTTCGGCGTTCGCGACGGTCAGTGCGGAGACCGTACGGCGGCTGGGCGGCGAGCCGGCGGAGGAGCTGGTCGGCGGGCGGTATCGGCTGCTGGGGCAGCGGGGGCCGAGCGAGCGGATGTGGGCGGCCGTCGACGTACGGACCGACCAGACCGTGGTCGTCCACCTCTACCCGCCTCAGGAGGCTCCGCACGAGCGGTTCCTGCGGGAGGCGCGGGCGCTGGCGGAGCTGCGGCATCCGAACGTGGTGCGCGTACTGGACCACGGCGTGCACGACGAACGGCCTTATCTGGTCGCCGAGTTCGTGGACGGCGTCACCGTGGCCGAACTGCAGCACGGCAGCGGGCCGGGGGTCTCCTTCAGAGTGTTCGCCCGGCTCGCGACGGATGTCCTGCCCGCGCTGGAGGCCCTGCACGAGCGCGGTCTGGTGCGCGGGCAGGACGGCTGGGACGGTCTGCTGCTGCGGCCGGACGGCTCGGTGGTGATCAGCAGGTTCGCGCTGGGCAAGCAGTCGGAGGGACCCGACGCGTGGTCGGACCTCTTCCGGTTCGGCACGCTGCTGCGCGACCTGGCCGCCCACAGCCCGGTCAGTCCGGGGTTCCAGCGGATGCAGGCGGAACTGGCATCGGACACGGACCCGGTCCGCTTCCTGCGGAGGCTGCGGCGCACGATCCCCCTCGGGTGGGCGCAGGACGGGATCGGCGCGGACCGGCTGCGCATCGCCCTGCTCGGCCCGCTTAACATCAGCCGCCAGAACCGTCTCCTCCCCCTCCCCTCCCCGGACGCCCAGGCCCTGCTGTGCATGCTCGCCCTCCAACAGGGCCGCCGGGTGGGCCGCGCCGAACTGGCCGCGGGCCTGTGGGAGGAGCCTCCGTCGGGACTGGAGGCGCTACGCCGCCTCGACGCGGTGGCGAGGGAGATCAGGCAGTGCCTCGGCCCCGGCACCCTCGCGGAACTCTCCGACGGGTACGCCCTCCACCTGCCGGGCGACTACATCGACGTACACCACTGCGAGGAACTCGTCGCCGGCCGCACCGACGACATGGACCCGCAGCTCCAACGCTCCCTGGTCCAGGACGCCCTGGACCTCTTCCACGGCGACCCCCTGGAGGGCCTCCCCGGTCCCGCCGCGACGGCCACCCGGGACCGGCTGCGCGCCCTGAGGCTGGAGCTTCTGGGTCAGGCCCGGGACTCGGAAGCCATCGAGTCGTACGAGTCCCACGCCGAGCGTCCACAGCGGCAGCACGGCGAGCCGGTCGACGCGGCGTTGCGGAAGCCGCACCAGGAGCTGATCGCCGCCGGGCAGGAACGCGCAACGGTCCTGATCGAGTTCACGGACCCTCGCGGGCACACCTGGCCGGACGGCACATTCCAGATCGAGTTCTCGGACTCGCGTGAACCGCTCCCGCCGCACCGCGCCCTGGGACGCGCCCTCCCCCGGATGCTGGAGCCCGGGCGCGTCTACGACGGAGTGGCCGGGCTCACGGGCGGCTACCTCGTGACCGCCAAGCCCGGCGATTCCGTCCTGCCGCTGCTGGACAGCGTGCCGCGCGAACTGACCGCCGTCCTCGCGGAGTCGGAGCAGCCGCCGCCGAAGATCCGGGTGACGTTCTGGCACGCCGCCCAGCCCGACCTGGCGGACGCGCTGGAGCGCTCCGACGCCGACACGACGGATGTCACGATCGTCCTCTCCCCCGTGCTCCACCAGGAACTCGCGAGCGGCGACACCGACTTCGTCGACCTCGCGCTGTTCCGACCCCTGTACCGGGAGCAGCCGGAAGCGGGCCCGCCCATCGCCTGGTACTGGCCGCTGGAACTCCCCCGCCCCGCCTCGGAACCGGAACCCCTGCCCGGAGCCGAGCAGCGGCGCTACCCGGTGCTCGGCCCGTACATCACGCGCGACCCCGACGCCCTGCGCCCACCCACGGGCGGCGCCGCCATCGTCCACACGATGCCCGACGGCTCGCTGGCCCTGCTCGACCATGCCTGGCCGCACGGCAGGCGCTCCCGCTCCCCCGTCACGTACTACAGGGTCTACCGCCACAGAAGCCTGACCCCGTTCTCGCTGGCCCTCCCCAGCTCCGGTGACGAACTCTTCGACCTGATGTTCGAGATGTCCTGGCGGGTGGAGGATCCCGTGGCTCTCGTCCAGGCCGATATCGACGATGTGGAGAAACGCCTGCTCGACCACCTCCGCGAGGAAGGCGGCCGCATCACCCGGCGCTTCTCGCCCTCCGCCGGGTTTCAGGCACAGCGCGCGCTCAACGGTCTGGGCGGGTGGCCGGTACCAGGGCTCATGGTGCGGTGCAGAGCGCTGTCCGCCTCGCCCGCTCTCCGCCCTCCAACCCCTGTCCGCGGTTCCCTCCTGCGCACGGTCCTGACCGACGCCCGAGCCGTCCTCCTGGGCTTCGACGGCCCACTGGTCCGCCTGTACGGCGGGACCGACGGGGAGTCCCGGGCCACCGGCGAACTCATCCGGCTCCTGACCGAACTGCGTCATCCCGACGACGCCCTGAGCGGCGAACCGCTTCTGACGACGGCCGGGCCGGCGGCGGCACCGGAGGGACGGCCCAATCCGCTCGACCTGCTGCGTGCGCTCGCGGCACACCGGCTGGGCCCTGAGCTGGGTCGGGCACTCGCCCGTATCGAACAGAAGTCGGCCGCCGGGGCACGAGCCACCCCGCACTCCGACGCCCTGGCGGTCATACTCCGCACCACCGGCCGCGACGTGGCCGTTGTCGCGGACAACGCGCCCGACGTCGTGCGGAAGGCGCTCGCGCCACGCGCGCTGCAGCTGCGCGGCGGCGTCCACGGACGCGCCGACGACCTCTCCCTCCTGATGCCTCACCCCGACTGTCTCCAACGGGCCCTGACCGCCCTGCACACCGCGCCCGAGCAGGCCGTTCTGATCGCCTCGTCGGTCGCCGAGCTGACCGCCGCGCGCTCCATCGGCCTGCCGGCCATCGGCTACGCCCACAGCGAGCAGCACGCGACACTGCTGCGCCAGGCGACCGAGTGCGTGACGACGCTGCAGTCACTGGCCCCGATCCTCGACGTCGTCGAACACGGATGACGAACCTCGTCGGCAACCGCACGACGCCAGTCGGCGCCACGCACGTCCGGCCTTTACTCGAAGCCGCCCGCTCCCCGGTGATCCGACACGCCGCCTGACGCTCTTTCAGAACCAGAACCCCCCATTCAGCGGCACCCCGCCCGGCCCCCTCCAAAAGGCGCCCCCTCCCGGCCACGAGCACGATCGATGCCAAGGAGGCCGGTCACCCGCCGACCCCGCACACACGACCCCGACCACCTCAAGCGAGGCCCGCCACCCACCCGGCGGACCCATGGTCTGCGTTATCGGGAGGACCCCCATGACCGCCACGCTGGAGCAGCTGCGCCGCTGCCACTTCGCCGTCGACCTGGGGGCGGCCAGGACCCGCGTCTTCGTTAAGGGCGCCGGACTCGTCGTCGACCAGCCCTCCGCGGCCGCCGTCAACACCCGCACCGGCGCGCTCATCGCGGTCGGCGAGTTCGCGGAGAAGATGACCGGCCGCACCCCTGACTACATCCGCGTCGTACGGCCCGTCTCCGGCGGCACCGTCGTCGACATCGAGATGGCGCAGCGGATGCTGCGGCACCTGCTCGGCGACAAGATGCGCCGTGCCCTGCGCCGCAAGCCGTTCCTGCGCGCCGCGGCCTGCACCCCGCACGACGCCGACCCGCTGGCCCAGCGCGCCACCATAGAAACCCTCGTCGGGCTCGGGGCTCGCCGCGTCGAACTCGTCGACACCCTCATCGCGGCCGCCGTGGGGTGCGGACTACCCGTGGAGCAGCCCGAGGCCAGCATGATCATGGTGTGCGGGGCGGCCGCGACCGAGGTCGCCGTGCTCTCCCTGAGCAGCATCGTCGCCGCCGAACGCGTCCGCGTCGGCGGCGAGGCCGTGGACCACGCGATCGTGCAGCACCTGCGGCACGAGCACGAACTCATGCTGCCCAGCCAGAACGTACGACCGCTGCAGCTCGCGCTCTCCGGCAACGGGATCACGCCGCACGGGCCGGCCTCCACCGAGATCCACGGCCGCGACATCTGCACCGGCCTGGCCCGCAGCGTCCGGGTCGACACCGCCGCCGTACGGGACGCCATCCAGACCCCGCTCACCGCCGTGCTCGACAGCATCGGCAAGGTGCTGCGCGACTGCCCGCCCGATCTGGTCGCCGACCTCGCCGACCGCGGGATCATGATGGTCGGCGGCAGTGCGCTGCTGCCCGGCTTCGACCAGATGCTGCGGCAGGCCACCGGGATGCCCGTGCACATCGCCGAGCGGCCCGACGTGTGCGCCGTGCAGGGCCTCGGCACCATGCTGGAGGGCAGGATCGAGCCGCTGGAGCTGGACACGGCCATGAACACGGCCCGGGACACGACCGGGGACGCGGACACCGACATGGTCGACTGAGCCGTACGCCACCAGTACCGCAGGTCAGTACGGCAGGATCCGCCCCGAGGGCGTGCGCCGGTCGATCTCGCCCCTGGTGTCGCGGGGAGCGGCCGGCCGGCGGGTGACACGAACGCGAACGTGGGTCTGGCGGTTCATGGCGCCCTCCTCGTACCTCTGTCCGTTGCGTCCAGCCTTCTCTCCGCAACCTTTCGGCACATCGTGCCCACGGAGGCACTTGTCATGCCTCCGTGGGAGGAGCGGTTGCGTGCGGGGCTGCTTCCCGGGGAGGAGGGCGCCCCCGAGTCAGCTCGGGGTGCGGCGGCGTGCGCCGTTCGGCGAACCCCGCCGACGGGTGCGCAGGGGCCCGGACGCGGTCTTCGCGCCCCGCGCTATCTGCTGCTCGAACGCCGCCAGCGCGATCGGGCTCTCCGGCGGCACGACGGCCATCATGTGGCGCCGCTGCGCCTCCGCGACGGCGTCCCCGGCCGCGGTGCCGTGCCGGGCGTGGACGATGCGGACGTGTCCGTCGCCGGAGCCGCGCCGGCCGACCGGGGTGACGCCGGCGTTGGTGCCGTCGGGGAGGGTCACCCACAGCTCGAAGTCGTCGAACCGGAAGTAGTCCGCGGACTTGATGGGCCAGGGATAGTGGTGCTCGCCGGCCGCCTTGGGCAGGACGCCCGAGTGATGGGGGGCGCTGAGCGGCACGCACGAGTTGAACAGGGAGTCGGTCCAGGCCTCGACGCCGTCGGCGTCCGTGACGGGTGTGTCCAGGAGGTCGCGGGCCCGCTTGTAGCCGAGGTCGTCCAGGGCCGGCAGCGTGAGCGGAAACGCCTCGATCAGTTCTGCGGCCTCACGCCGCAGCCGGTCGACCTTCGCGGGGTCGGCGCAGAACTGCGCACTCCACTCGATGCCGACCCGGGCCCGGTACATCCGCCAGCCGCTGTCCGCCTTCACCCAGAGGCTGCCGCCGTGGTGCATTTCCCAGGGGCCCGGCCCGTAGGGCAGCTCGGCCTCCTCGGCCTCCAGCTCCGCGAGGATCTTCTTGGCGGTCTTCTTCGCGGCCCTGAAGTGCGAGGACTCCGAGCGCTCCGGGTGCTTGACGACCCGTATCTCCCAGGGGTGGTTTCCCTTGCGGTTCTTCCCGAGATCGAACTCCGTACGAGCTGCCGGCCGTGTCAGGACGTCAGTCATGTCATGCCTCCTTCCGGCTCTCCTTCCATCGTCCGGCGCGGCCCCCGGCCCGTCGACTCGCGTTGCCCCCGGCACGGGAACAGGCGCACGCTCATCAGTAGGGTTCCCGACCCCGTACGGAAGTGATACGGAAGTGATCTCGATGGAAGACAAGAACTGGACCGTCCGGATCCACATCACCGAGGACGGCGACGACACCCGCGCCGAGGCCGTACTGACCACTCAGAACGCGTCTGCGGGCAGCTCGGCCGTCACCGGGCGAGGCGTGGCCCACCGCAATCCGATCGACCGCCCCATCCCCGAGATCGGCGACGAACTCGCCGCCAGCCGCGCCCTGGAGGACCTGGCGATCAGACTGCACGACATCGCGTCCGACGACATCGTGGAGCTGACCGGCCCGGTCGACCAGGGACGCGGCCAGGCGTGGGAGAAGCCCTAGGGCAGGGCCTGGGACAGGACCTGTCGACAGGGCCTAGACGTCCACCCAGCTGTACCGCCGCTCCGGCCGCCCCGCCTGCCCGTACCGGAGTGACACCTCCGCCTGGCCCGTGACGCTGAAGTGCTCCAGATAGCGTCGGGCGCTGACCCGGGACACCCCGAGCCGGCCCGCGCACTCGGCGGCGGACAGGCTGCCGTCGGTCGCGCGCAGCTCGCGCTCGATCAGCTCGGCGGTCTCGACGCTCATGCCCTTGGGGAGGGTGGCCGCCGTGGTGACCGGCGCCGCGCCGCGGGCCAGCGCCCGGTCCACGTCGGACTGCCCGCTGACCACCGCCGCGTACAGGTTGCTGCGCCGGGCCGCGTACTGCTCGAGGCGCGCCCTGAGGTCCCCGGCGTCGAAGGGCTTGAGCAGGTAGTCGACTACGCCCTGGCGTACGGCACCCCGGACCGCGTCCGACTCGCGTGCCGCGCTGATCACCATGACGTCGCAGTCGTGGCCGGCGCTGCGGAGCCGGGGGATGATCTCCAGGCCGAACATGTCGGGCAGGTAGAGGTCGAGCAGTACCAGGTCGGGCTGGAGCTCGGCGACGGCGGTGAGCGCCTGCTCGCCGCAGTTCGCCGTGCCGATCACCCGGAACCCGGCGACGTCGTTGACGAATCCGCGGTGGATCCGCGCCACCATGAAGTCGTCCTCCACGACCAGGACATCGATCATCGGACCCCCTCCGTCGCTCGGTCGGCCGGACGGCCCACCGACATCCGGGCAGTGAACATGGCCCCCGCCCGCGTGTTGGCCACCGACACCTCACCGCCCCGCCGTTTGCACACCAGCCGGGTCAGTGCCAGGCCGATCCCCCGGTCGCCGCCCTGCGCGGCCTTGGTGGTGAACCCGTGAGAGAACACCTCCTGCGCCAGCTCGGGCGCCACCCCCGGCCCCGAGTCCCGTACGACGATCTCCACGCTGGAGGCGTCCTGGCGCAGCTCGACCTCCACCCACGCGTCCGGGTCGCCGTCCCCCGTCCTGGACCCGCTCGCGGCCGCGTCGACCGCATTGTCCACGAGGTTGCCCAGGACGGTCGCCACATCGGCGGAGTCCGTCGGCTCCAGCCGGTCCAGCGCCGTGCGCTCGGAGATCTTCAGCCGCACCTTGCGTTCGGCGGCGAGCGCCGACTTGGCCATGAGCAGCGCGGCGACGGCCCGGTCGCGGACCCGGCTGGTGAGGTGCAGGTCGAGCGACTCGCGGTGTTTGCGCAGGGCGCGGACGTACCGTACGACCTCGTCGTGCTCGCCGATCTGGATGAGCCCGGAGATGGTGTGCAGCTGGTTGGAGAACTCGTGGGCCTGGGCGCGCAGCAGCTCGGTGGTGCTGCGGAAGGAGCCCAACTCCCGTTCCAATTGGGCGAGTTCGGTGCGGTCGCGCAGGGTCGTCACCGACCCGAGGCGGCGGCCGTCCTTGGTGACGTCCATCCGGTTCATGACCAGGACACGGCCGCGGCGTACGACGACCTCGTCCCGTCGCGCGAGTTCCTCGCCGGGTTCGCTCTCGGGCGCGGTCCCGGCCAGGACGTCGTACAGCCGCCCCTCGATCCCCAGATCGGCGAGGCTCATCCCGACGCAGTTCTCGGGCAGGTCCAGCAGTCCCCGGCCGACCGCGTTCACCAGCGTCAGCCGCTGGTGCGGGTCGAGGGCCACGACGCCCTCGGCGATCCCGAAGAGCATCGCCTCCCGGTGTTCCGCGAGCCCGGCGATCTCGCGCGGCTCCATGCCGAAGGTCTGCCGTTTGATCCGCCGGGCCAGCAGCCAGGAACCGGCCACCCCGAGGACGCTGGCGACGCCGAGGTAGACCAGCAGATAGGACGAGGCGCCCACCAGCCGCTGCCACACCGACGGCGAGGCCCGCCCGATCATCACCGTGCCGAGATGGTCCCCGGCGTCCTCGCCCTCCGCCCCGAGCACCGGCGCCTGCGCCACCAGCTCGGTGACGCCGTTCACCGGCAGTTCCCCGGACCAGCCGCGGCCGTCCACGACCTGCGGGCCGCCGGACGGCATCCGGCTGCCGACGAGGGTGGGGTTGGTCGAGGCGACGATCTCGCCGTCGGGGCCGGCGACCGCGGCGGAGGTGACGCCCGACCTGGTCAGCGTGGACTGGAGCAGTGGCGCGAGCATCTCGGCGGGGGCGGGCCGGACCAGCTGGGTGCGCACCAGGGGGTTGCCGGCCATCTCCTCGGCGAGCGCGGTCACCCGGCGTCCCTCGACCCGGTCGAACGTCGACTTCGACTGGGCGAGCGAGACCGCGGCCACGGCGGCGAGCACGATCACGACAATGGCGAGCTGCCAAACCAGCAGCTCACCTGCGAGCGTCTGACGCCTCTGTTGTCGTGCCGTTATGACCACTATGAACTCAACCTTCAATGGTCACAGAACCGAGACGGGGTGTCTCAGGAATCGCACAATCATGGCGCCGGATCGAGCCGAGCGAAAGAGATGAGCCATGAGAAGTCGACGAGCCGCACTTGTCGGAGCTCTTGCCGCCGTGTCCATGGTCGCGATCAGCGCCTGTGGCGCCACCGCCGACAAGGACTCCGGGAGCGGGGGCGGGGACGGGAAGCCCGTGACCGGCCTGCGCCTCATGGTCCCCAACACCCCGGGCAGCGGGTACGACCTCACCGCCCGCACCGTCACCCAGGTCATGCAGGACACCAAGGTCGCCTCCGGTGTCCAGGTGTTCAACCTGCCCGGCGCCAGCGGCACGGTCGGTCTGCAGCGGCTGGTGAACGAGAAGGGCAACGGCAAGATGGCCATGCAGATGGGCCTCGGTGTCGTCGGAGCCTCGTACACCTCCAAGTCCAAGGCGACGCTGACCGACACCACGCCGATCGCCAAGCTGATCGAGGAGGCCGGCGCGATCGTCGTGCCGAAGAGCTCCCCGTACAAGACGATGGACGACCTCGTCACCGCGTGGAAGAAGGACCCCAAGAAGTTCGCCGTGGGCGGCGGCTCGACGGCGGGCGGCCCCGACCACCTCCTGCCGATGCAGCTGGCGAAGGCCGTCGGCATCAAGCCGAAGGACGTCAACTACGTCTCCTACGACGGTGGCGGTGAGCTGCTTCCGGCCATCCTCGGCGGCAAGATCGCGTTCGGGGCGAGCGGCTTCGGCGAGTTCCTCGACCAGGTCGAGGCGGGCCAGGTGCGGGTCCTCGCGGTCAGCAGCGAGAAGCCGGTCGACGCGCTCAAGGACGCCCCCACCCTCAAGGACTCCGGCATCGACCTGGTCTTCACCAACTGGCGCGGCATCGTGGCCCCTCCGGGCATCACCGACGAGCAGAAGCAGACCTGGATCGACGCGATGACCACGATGCACGACTCCGACGAGTGGAAGGCGCAGCTGGAGAAGAACGGCTGGGTCGACGCCTTCGCCACCGGCGACGAGTTCGCCACCTACCTGACCGAGCAGGACAAGGCGGTCGCCGACCTGCTGGCCGAGCTCGGGCTGGCATGAGCTCCCAGGTAGAGGACCGGACCGTGGAGGACTCCCGTCCGCCCCGGGAGGGCGGGGACCGCGCGCAGTACGGCGTGTGCGTGTTCCTCGCCCTGCTGGGCACCGCCGTGATCGTGGACGCCCTCGGCATCCCGCACATCACCAGCGGCACCGACCCGGTCGGCCCGCGCGCGGTGCCGCTGATCCTGGGCGGCCTGCTCGTCCTGCTCGCGGTGCTGTACGCCGTCGACGTGGCCCGGGGCGGCCACGGTGAGCCGGAGGCCGGCGAGGACGTCGACCTGTCGGCCGGCAGCGACTGGCGCACCGTGGTGCTGCTGATCGCGGTGTTCCTGGCGAACGCGCTGCTCATCGAGCGGCTCGGCTGGGTGATCAGCGGCGGCCTGCTCTTCTGGGGCACGGCGTTCGCCCTGGGCAACCGCCACTACATCCGCAATCTGCTCATCGCCGCGACGCTCTCCCTCACGACGTTCTACGCGTTCGCGATCGGACTCGGCGTGAACCTCCCCGCCGGCGTCCTGCAAGGAATCCTGTGAGGCCCTGATGGACAACCTGAACAACCTCATGCAGGGCTTCGCGGATGTCATGGACCCGCTCAACCTGCTGCTCGCCCTGGTCGGCGTGGTCATCGGCACCGCGGTGGGCGTCCTGCCGGGCATCGGCCCGGCGATGACGGTGGCCCTGCTCCTGCCCGTCACCTACGGCATGGAGCCGGTGCAGGCGTTCATCATGTTCGCCGGCATCTTCTACGGCGGCATGTACGGCGGCTCGACGACCTCGATCCTCCTCAACACCCCCGGCGAGTCCTCGTCCGTGGTCACCGCCATCGAGGGCAACAAGATGGCGAAGGCGGGCCGCGCGGCCCAGGCCCTGGCCACGGCGGCGATCGGCTCCTTCGTGGCGGGCACCATCGGCACCCTGCTGCTGGTCCTGATCACCCCGTTCGTCGTCGACTTCGCGGTCAGCCTGGGCGCCCCGGACTACTTCGCGCTGATGCTGCTGTCGTTCATAGCGGTGACGTCGGTGCTGGGCTCGTCCCGCATCCGTGGCTTCATATCCCTGCTCCTGGGCCTGACGATCGGCCTGGTCGGCATCGACACGGTGTCCGGCCAGCAGCGACTGACCCTGGGCATACCGCAGTTGGCCGACGGCATCGACGTCGTCGTGGTCGCGGTCGGCATCTTCGCGGTCGGCGAGGCGCTGTGGGTGGCCGCGCATCTGCGCCGCAAACCGGCCGAGGTGATCCCGGTCGGGCGCCCGTGGATGGGCAAGAAGGACTGGAAGCGCTCCTGGAAGCCCTGGCTGCGCGGGACGGCGTACGGCTTCCCCTTCGGCGCACTGCCGGCCGGCGGCGCGGAGATCCCGACCTTCCTGTCGTACGCCACCGAGAAGCGGCTGACCAAGCACCCCGAGGAGTTCGGCAAGGGCGCGATCGAGGGCGTGGCGGGACCGGAGGCCGCGAACAACGCGTCGGCGGCGGGCACCCTCGTCCCGATGCTGGCGATCGGCCTGCCGACCAACGCCACGGCGGCGGTGATGCTGGCGGCCTTCCAGTCGTACGGCATCCAGCCCGGACCGCTGCTCTTCGAGCGCGAGGCGAGCCTGGTCTGGGTCCTGATCGCGAGCCTCTTCATCGGCAACCTGCTGCTCCTGCTCCTGAACCTCCCGCTGGCCCCGGTATGGGCGAAGCTGCTCCAGATCCCGCGCCCCTACCTCTACGCGGGCATCCTCTTCTTCGCCACGATGGGCGCCTACGCCGTCAACGCCCAGCCCCTGGACCTGTTCATCCTGCTCACCCTGGGCCTCCTCGGCTTCGCCATGCGCCGCTTCGGGCTCCCGGTCCTGCCGCTGATCGTCGGCGTGATCCTGGGCCCGCGCGCGGAGCTCCAGGGCCGGCGCTCCCTCCAGCTGTCCGGCGGCGAACTGTCGGGGCTGCTGGGCGGGCCGGTGTCGTACACGGTCTACGCGGTGATCGCGCTGGTCCTGGTGTGGCCGCTGGTAGGCCGGTTCGTCGTACGTCCACTGCGCGCGCGAAGCGGCGCCCGATAGTTCCCGGAGACCGAGATGACCATTCTGGTCGGCTACGTCCCCTCCCCCGAGGGTGAGGCGGCGCTGCGCGCGGCGATCGACGAGGCCCGGCGGCGCGACGAGAAGCTGCTGGTGGTGAACACCTCCCGGGGCGACGCGATCGTGGACCCGCGCTTCGCCCAGGAACCCGACCTGTCCCATGTGCGCGAGGACCTCGCGGCCCTCGGCGTCGACTTCGACATCCGCCAGGTCCTCGGCGCCCGCGACGCGGCCGAGGAGATCATCGACCTCGCGGAGCAGACGGACGCGTCGCTGGTCGTGATCGGGCTGCGTCGCCGCAGCGCGGTCGGCAAGCTGATCATGGGCTCGGCGGCCCAGCAGATCCTGCTGGGCGTGGGCTGCCCGGTCCTCGCGGTGAAGGCGGAGGGCTGACCGTGGTGCTGCGAACCTTCGGCTGGTCGCTCGGCGTCACGGCGCTGGGCCTCGCCTTCGCCGCGTGGCAGTGGGGCTGGGAGGCCTTCGGGATCGTCCTGATCCTGTCGGTCCTGGAGATCTCGCTGTCCTTCGACAACGCGGTCGTCAACGCCGGGATCCTGAAGAAGATGAACGCCTTCTGGCAGCGGCTCTTCCTCACCGTCGGCATCCTGATCGCGGTGTTCGGCATGCGGCTGGTCTTCCCGGTGGTGATCGTCGCGATCAGCGCCAAGGTCGGCCCGGTGGAGGCGGTCCAGCTCGCCCTGGACGACCCCGACCGCTACCAGGACCTGGTCACCGACGCCCACCCGGCGATCGCGGCCTTCGGCGGCATGTTCCTGCTGATGATCTTCCTGGACTTCATCCTGGAGGACCGCGAGATCAAGTGGCTGGCCTGGCTGGAGCGCCCGCTCGCGAGACTCGGCAAGATCGACATGCTGGCGGTCTGCCTCGCGCTGGCCGCCCTGCTCGCCACGGCGATGACCTTCGCCACCCACGCCCACGTCAGCACGGGCCACGCGGACAAGACCGCCACGGTCCTGCTCTCCGGCGTCGCCGGCCTGATCACGTATCTCGTGGTCGGCGGCCTCTCCGGCTACTTCGAGGGCCGGCTCGAAGAGCAGGAGGAACACGAGCACGAGGAGGAGGAGAAGGCCAGGGCCGAGGGCAGGCCGGTCTCGGCGGTCGCCCTGGCCGGCAAGGCCGCGTTCTTCCTCTTCCTCTACCTGGAGGTCCTGGACGCGTCCTTCTCCTTCGACGGTGTGATCGGCGCCTTCGCCATCACCAACCACATCTTCTGGATGGCGCTGGGCCTCGGCATAGGCGCCATGTACGTCCGGTCGATCACGGTCTACCTGGTCCGCCAGGGCACCCTCGACGACTACGTCTATCTGGAGCACGGCGCCCACTACGCCATCGGTGCCCTCGCCGCGATCCTGCTGATCACCATCCAGCACCAGATCAGCGAGATCATCACCGGCCTGATCGGCGTCGTCCTGATCGCCGCGTCCTTCCTGGCCTCCGTCCGCCGCAACAAGGCACTGGCGGCGTCCGGGGCGGCCGAGGCGACGCCGGACGAGAAGGCTCAGGTGCGATCCGCGATGTGACGTTCGTCGTTTGGGGCGGCTGTGACCCGGGCACCGAGAGTCGTGACCTGAAACATACGTGGTCTGCGACATATGCGTTTTCGTCCGAATATGGCTAGCTGGATGTGCTTGCCTCGCGCACAGTGTCGCGTCGTCCGACGCGTCGTCCCTGTCGATCGTCCGCCCGGGAGACCCATGCGCCTGCGCGTACCCCCCACATTTCGAAACGCCTCAACACCCCGCATTGCCTCTGTACCACCCCTCGCCCTCGCCGGCGGCGCCCTGGCCGTCGGCTTCGGCGGCCTGTACGTCGCCGGGCTGCTGCTCGCGGGCGGGGACATAGACGCCGGTACGACCGTGCGCGGCGTCGACATCGGCGGCCTCAGCCGCGCGGAAGCCGTCCGGAAGCTGGAGGACCGGCTGGACCCGGCCGCCTCTCGCGAGCTGACCGTGACGGTCGGCGACCGCAAGGGCACGGTCGATCCGCGCCAGGCCGGCATCACCTACGACTACGACAAGACGGTCGACCGCGCGTCCCGCGCCGACACCGCCGACCCGTTCACCGTGATCGGCGGCCTCTTCCGCTCCGGCGATGCCGTGGAGCCGGTCGCGAGCGTCGACGAGAACAAGGCCCACCGCGCCCTCGGCAATCTGGCGAAGTCGCTCGACCAGAAGGTCCGCGACGGCGCCGTCACCTTCACGGACGGCCAGGTCCGCCAGGTCACCCCGCGCGACGGCCACGCCCTCGACACGGACGCCGCCGTCGCCCCCCTGCGCACCGCCTTCCTGAGCGGCAAGGCCGACTCCGTCACCGCCCTGCCCGCCCGCGAGACCAAGCCGAAGGTCACGGCGACGGAGATGCGACGGGCGGTGCGCGAGTTCGCGCAGCCGGCCATGTCGGCGCCGGTCATGCTCACCGCGGCCGGCGAGCGGTTCACGATCGGCCCCGCGGTCCTCGGCGAGTACCTGACGATGCGGCCGGACAAGACCGGCAAGCTCACCCCGCAACTGGACGCCAAGGGCCTGCGCGCCGCCCCCGCGGTCACCGAGCCCCTGGCCGACCTGTCCGCGAAGCCGCAGAACGCCACGCTGAGCCTCGACGGCGGCCAGGTCGTCGCGGCCGACGACGCCAGGGCCGGCGTCCTGGTCACCGACAAGGCGCTGGGCAAGGCCGTACTGCCGCTGCTCACCAAGTCGGGATCCGCCCGCACCGGCGAGATCGCCGCGCGGGTGACACAGCCTCAGGTGACCGCCGAGAACGCCGAGCGGCTGGGCCTGACCGAGGAGATGTCCTCCTTCACCGTCAACTTCGAGCCGGCGCCGTACCGCACGAAGAACATCGGCCGGGCCGCGGAGCTGATCAACGGCTCCGTCGTCATGCCGGGCAACACCTGGAGCTTCAACAAGACGGTCGGCGAGCGCACCGAGGCCAACGGCTTCACCGAGGGCGTCATGATCCTCAACAACGAGTTCACCAAGGCCCCCGGCGGCGGTGTCTCCGCCGTGGCGACGACCATGTTCAACGCGATGTTCTTCGCCGGGGTCAAGCCCGTGGAGTACGGCGCCCACTCCTTCTACATCGAGCGCTACCCGGAGGGCCGCGAGGCCACGGTCGCCTGGGGCAGCCTGGACCTGAAGTTCAACAACGACTCGGGCAACGCGATCTACATCCAGGCCGAGTCCACCGACACCTCGGTGACCATCACCTTCCTCGGCACCAAGAAGTACGACCAGATCGAGTCGGTCACGGGTCCGCGCACCAAGGTGAAGCAGCCGGAGAAGAAGGTCAGCACCGACAAGAAGTGCGTGGCGCAGACTCCGCTGGAGGGCTTCGACGTCACCGTGGAGCGGGTCTTCCTGGCCGACGGCAAAGAGGTGAGGCGGGAGCCGTTCCGCACCCACTACACGCCGCGGGACGAGATCGTCTGCGAGTGACGCCGCTGATCAGTCCTGGTCGGCCCCGGACAGAGCCTCGGTGATCAGGCGGGTGGCGAAGTCGTGGTCGCCGGAGATCACGTTGATGCGCTCCGCGAGCAGGACGGCTGTGGCTTCCAGGGGATTCATCTCGGCGTCGGTCCATTCCCCGTACTGCGCACGCCACAAATTGGGGCTCAGGCCGGTGCCCGCGGCGATGAGCAGTCCGGCCATGGTGGGGATGACCTCGGGACGGAAGGTCTTGGGCATCATCCGCATCGTGGCCACGAGGGTGGGGACCATGTACTCGATGACGTCCTTGTCGTGCTCCTCGCACACCGCCCGCAGCCACTGCATGAACATGTAGATGAGCGTGCACGCGCCGTCCAGCAGCGCATCGAACTCCGCCGGGCCCAAGGACGCGGCGAACTGGTCGACCATCCGCTGCTGTTCGGGATCGGTCTCCGTCTTGCTGTCGTAAATGGCCTTGAGCCGAGAGTCGACCATCATGAGCACCGCGCCCACATCGCCGACGGGAGCGCACTCGGGGTCACAGGGCGACGACACAGAACTCCTCCTCGGACGACCGCGGCGGGTAACGCCGCACCTCCGTACGGTAACGCGCCGATCGGACGGGGTCCGGCGAATCCCGATGGAGGGCCCGAACCCACGGAACCCGCCGATCCCACCGATACAAAGCCGACACACAACCGCGCGGCTTTCGCGTAACGGCTGAGAACCAACGGAGACGGGCCGTACACCTGCGCGATCAACCATCGGCAGCACCACCGCGAAGCACCTCGCGGGCTGTCCGACGGAGTAGCGCATGACCGACCCACGCCTCGCGGTCCGCGAGCCACGCCGGCACCGCGGGACGCGCCGGCTCATGCTGATGGCGACCGTCTTTCTGACGTTCCTGGGAGCCGGCGGGGCACTCGCCTACCAGGATCTCAACGACAACATCGCGTCCCAGGACGTCGACGGGCAGCTGAACGCCGACGCGCGCCCGGAGCGGAAGGCACCGGGAGCGTTGAACGTGCTGCTGCTCGGGTCGGATTCGCGGTCGGGAGCCAACCATGTGTACGGCCGCGACGAGGGCAGCGCCCGCTCCGACACGGCCATGGTCGTCCACATGGCCGACGGCCGCAGGGACGCCTCGGTGATCAGCATCCCCCGGGACACCCTGGTGGACCGGCCCGCCTGTCCCACCAAGTCCTCGGTCGCGCCGGCCGCGCGGGCGGTCATGTTCAACTCCGCCTACGAAACCGGCGGCATGACCTGCGCGGTCGCCACGGTCGAGCGGCTGTCCGGGCTGCGGATGGACCACGTCGTGGAGATCGACTTCACCGGTTTCAAGAAGCTGGTCGACACGCTCGGCGGCGTACGCGTGAACGTCCCCCAGGACATCCGCGACCCCTACAGCCACGCCCACCTCGCCAAGGGCACACAGCGCCTCAACGGCGAACAGGCCCTCGGCCTCGTACGGACTCGGCACGGCATCGGCGACGGCAGCGACCTCGGCCGTATCAGGCTCCAGCAGACCTTCATGAAAGCCCTGATCACCCAGATACGCTCCGCCGACCTGCTGACGGATCCCGTGCGGCTGTACCGGCTGCTCGACGGCCTCACCAGCGCCCTCACCACGGACAAGGCCCTCGGCTCACTGTCGGCACTGACCTCCTTCGCCCGCTCCCTCGACGGCCTGGACGCAGGCCGGGTCGACTTCCGCACCCTGCCGGTCGCTCCCGCCCCGCAGGACCCCGACCGGGTCGTCCCCCGGCAACCGCAGGCGAACGCCGTGTGGCGGGCACTGCGCGCGGACCGGCCGTTGCCGGCCCGGAGTGAAGAGGGCGGTGGGCAGTCGTGAACGAGCCCGAGACGATCGTGATCAACACCAGGTCCCCCATGGGGGACGGCAGGAACCCCGCGAGGGACGGCAGGACCCTCGTGATGAGGCGCCCCGCCGCCCATGAGCTCGCCCCCGCCCGCCCTGCCTATCTGCACGGGCTCGACGGAGTCCGGGCGATGGCCGTCGTGCTCGTCGTCGTGTACCACGTCCACCCCTCCTGGCTGCCCGGCGGCTTCCTCGGCGTCGATGTGTTCTTCGTCCTCAGCGGCTACCTGATCACCGACCTGCTGTGCGCCGAGCGGCACCGCACCGGTCGTATCGCCCTCGCCCAGTTCTGGGTACGGCGGGCCCGACGACTGCTCCCCGCGCTGGTCACCCTCCTGGTCACCGTGACCGCAGTGGCGGCGCTGTGGCGTCCGGAACGGATCGACGCCTCCGGGCGGGACGTGATGTCGGCGCTCACCTTCACCAACAACTGGTGGCAGATCAGCACCGACGCCTCCTACTTCGCCTCCTTCGGCCCCCCTCCCCTCTTCCAGCACCTGTGGACCCTCGGGGTGGAGGAGCAGTTCTATCTCGCCTGGCCCCTGGTGATCCTGACCCTGCTGTGGATGACGGGTGGCCGGGCCCGCAGCCGGTTCCGGGTGACCGTCGTCCTGGCGGGGGCGATCGCGTCGCTCACCGCGATGGCACTGCTGCACCGGCCCGGCGAGGACGCCTCGCGGGTGTACTTCGGCACCGACACCCACGCCTTCGGCCTCCTCCTCGGAGCCGCGCTCGCGCTCGCCGTTCCTTCGGCCCGTGCCTGGAAGCACCGCTGGGCACGATGGCTGTGCGGCGCGGCCGGTGTTCTGGGATGGGCCGCCCTCGGACTGCTGGCCGGAGGGGTCCACTCCGACTCCGCGTACCTGTACCCGTGGGGCTTCGCCGCCGCCGCGTGCGCCGCCGGGGCCGTGGTCCTGGCCGCCACTCGGGCCGACTCGGCCTTCGCCACGCTGCTGGGCGCCTCGTGGCTGCGCTGGATCGGCCAGCGCTCCTACGGCATCTACCTCTGGCACCTTCCGCTGATAGCCCTGGACCTGCCGGACGGCCACACCGCCGCCCAGGCACCGCGGACGGCCCTGGCCGCGGGACTGCTCTCCCTGCCTGTGGCGGCCGCCTCCTACCGCTGGGTGGAAGAACCGTTGCGCCGTCGGCGCCCGCGCCACGAAAACGGGTCGGTACGGTTCCCGCTCGCGGTGGCGGTTCTGGCGGTGCCGGCCGTACTCGTCGCCACCTGGGGTATTACCTCGGGCCATGGCGGCAACAACGCCGCCGACCAGATCGCCGCCGGGGAACGCGCCCTCCACGGCGCCGAAAAGACATCGCCGGACACGTCCGCGCACCCCCACACCAAACGGATCACGGCCCTGGGTGACTCCGTCATGCTCGCCTCGGCCCCGGCGCTCAAGGAGCGCTTCCCCGGCATCGTCATCGACGCCAAGGTCAGCCGCCAGCTGGCCATCGCCCCTGACGAGGTGCGCTCCCTCAGCGACGCCGGCCGCCTGAACAAGGTCGTACTCATCGGCCTCGGCACGAACGGAGTCGGCGGTCGCGAGGCCCTCGAACAGGTCGTCCAGGCAGCGGGCCACCGCACCGTCGTCCTCGTCACCGTGCACGGTCCCGTCACCTGGAAGGACCGAGTGAACAGCGCCATCCGGCAGACCGCCAAGGCGCACTCGAACGTGGTCGTAGCGGACTGGGACCGCGCCATCCAGGGCAAGGACGACCTCCTGGCAGACGACGGCATCCACCCCGGCCCCACGGCCGCGAAGCTCTACGCGAAGACGGTGGCCCAGGCACTGAATCGGAAGTGAACGACCGGTCGGTGCTTGGATGCGGGTGCGCTGCGCCGGGGGATGTGAGGACCGGGCCGAGCGTGCC
Source organism: Streptomyces sp. NPDC051738 (assembly GCF_044453205.1). Classification (NCBI taxonomy): domain Bacteria; kingdom Bacillati; phylum Actinomycetota; class Actinomycetes; order Kitasatosporales; family Streptomycetaceae; genus Streptomyces; species Streptomyces sp. NPDC051738. Next base: position 37,362 of record NZ_JBITCM010000027.1, read on the forward strand.
GTCGGATCGACGGGCCTCACGGGGATGTCCGAGGAGTCCTGCCAGACACGGTTGTTTACTCCCTTGAACTGGGTTGATTAACAAGGGTTCGCGCCGCGAGAGTCGGTTGCGCCTGGTCCGCCGCACCCCCCGCGGCGGACCAGGGCACGAGCGGCGGGCGTGTCCCGTCGGCCGCCTTCTCTCTCCTCCCCTTCGCGCGATCGAGGCCCCATGCCCAGCTCCCCCCTTGCCGCCCGCGCGGGCGGTCGTCACCGTAGGCCCAGACATGCGAACCCGTCGCTCCGCAGAGCGGCCGTGATCGCGGTGGCGGCCCCGGTCGCCGGGACGATCCTGGCCGGTCCGTCCGCCTTCGCCGCCGACAACGCGGCCGCCTCCCAGACCGGCGCCGAGCGGCTCGACGCCGCCGAGCAGAAGGTCGCGGACAACCTGGGCCCGCGCAGTCAGGACAAGCGCCTCGGTGGCACGCTCAGCGGCGTCGTCATCGACGCGAAGTCCGACAAGGTCATCTGGGGCCACAACGCGACGACCGCGCTGATGCCCGCGTCCAACACCAAGCTCGCCACCGCCACCGCAGCGCTGACGGTCCTCGGCCCCCACCACCGCTTCACCACGAGGGTCGTCTACGGCGACGGCACGCTCACCCTCGTCGGTGGCGGCGACCGCACCCTGACCACCGACGACCTCGACGCGCTCGCCAAAACCGCCGTCGCGGGACTGAGGCACGCGGGCCTCACCTCGGTGAAGGTCCGGGTCGACGACACCCTCTTCCCCGAGCCCACCCTCGCCACCGGCTGGAACGCCGACTACTACCCGGACTCCATCGCGCCGATGCGCTCACTGGTCGTGGACAGCCACAACGTCACGGACACCGCCCTTGACGCGGGCGGCGTCTTCGCGGGGCTCCTCGCCAAGCGGGGCGTCACCGTCACCGGCGAGGTCACCCACGGCGCGGCCGGAACCCGGGACGTCCCGGTCGCCCGCCACACCTCCGACAAGTTGTCCAAGATCGTGAAGCACATGCTCAAGGTGAGCGACAACGACATCGCCGAGACGCTGCTGCGCATGACCGCGCTCGGCGCCGGCCGCCCGGCCACCTTCGAGGACGGGACGGAGGTCGTACGCGAGATCCTCAGCTACTACGGCATCTCGCTCGACAACTTCGAGATCCACGACGGCAGCGGACTGTCCCGCGCCACCCGTATCCCGGCCCGGACCATGGCCGACATCCTCGACCTGGCCGCCGACCCGCGTCACCGCCACACCCTGAAGTACATCGTGGACGGCCTGCCCGTATCGGGCGAGGCGGGCGCCACCCTGGGCCCCGAGTTCGGCCGCTTCGACACCCCCGACTCGCAGTGCGCCGTCGGACAGGTCAAGGGCAAGACCGGCACCCTCACCGGAGCCGTCGCACTGAGCGGCCTGACGAAGGCCCAGGACGGCCGCTGGAAGGTCTTCTCCTTCATCGACAACGGCCCCACAGCCGGCACCGCCGACAGCAAGGACGCCCTCGACGGCCTCGCCGCAACGGTCAACGGGTGCTGGGCGTGACACCGCGGCTCCTCGTCGGTCGTACACCCCGGTGGGGGTGGCCACTGCCGAACTTTCTGTTCCAGCCGGCCGCGGCGGCCTACGGCGCGCGAACCGCGTCGGCCTCCGCGAGCGCGCCGGGGGTCACCGTGCGCAGGAAGGGAACGGTGATCAGGACGGTCGCCACGGCGAACACGGCGAACGCGGCGCGCATGCCGAACCACTCGGCCAGCACGCCCACGAGGCCCGCGCCGAGCGGCATGGCGCCCCAGCTGAAGAGCCGTGCCGCGGCGTTGTAGCGGCCGAACATCGCGTCCGGGACGAGGCGTTGGCCGATGGTGCGCGCGTTGACGGTCCACAGGATGCCTCCCATGCCGCCGAGGAAGGCGCCGCCCGCCACCACCCAGAGGTTGGTGGTGATCACCGGAGCGGCGACCATGGCGGCGGTGCCGAGGAGGTCGGCGAACATGGCCCAGCGGCGCCCGAGCAGCCGGTTGACGGTGGTGACGGTCAGCGCGCCGACCAGACCGCCGGCGCCGAGCGCGCTGAGCAGGATGCCGTACTGGCGCGCGTCGAGGTTCATCAGCGTGGTGGCGAGCAGCGGCATCAGGGCGAGCCAGGCCCCCCAGCAGGCGGAGAGCACGGACAGGGAGAGCGCCATCAGCCGCAGCAGCCGCTGCCGCCAGAGGAAGCGGAGCCCTTCGGTGATGCGCTGGTTGACGGAACCTGCCGGACGGGTGTCGTCGGACCGCGGCTTGAATCGGCCGACGAGCAGGATCAGGATCAGCGTGCCGATCAAGTAGCCCACCGCGGTCCAGCCGAGCGCCACACTGGCGCCGGCGGCCACCAGCAGCCCGCCGACGAACGGGCCGCAGAACTCGTTGCAGGCGGTCTCGGCGCCGGCCACCCAGGCGTTCGCCCGTTCCTGGCCGGCCGGGGCCACCGCGGAGGGGACGAGGGTGGCCGCGGAGGTCAGCGCGACGACCTCGGCGACGCCCAGGGCGAGGCCTCCGGCGTACAGGGCGGGCACGGTCACGTTGTCGCTCAGGGCCAGCAGGAGAAGCGCCCCGACGACGAGGAGGCGCGCGCCGTCGGCCAGCCACAGCAGCAGGCGGCGGTCGAAGCGGTCCACCAGGACGCCGACATGAAGAGCGACCAGCAGCCAGGGCAGCGTGAGGGTGAGGCCCACGCCGGCCACTTGCGCGGGGGAGTCGGTCAGGGCGGTCGCCATCAGCGGCAGGACGACCTTGGTCACGCCGTCGGCCAGGTTCGTGATCGCGGTGAAGCCCACCAGGACGGCGGTGTTGCGGCTGCTGTGATCGCGAGGCGCCGCCTTCCCGGGCGTCGGCCCGGCCTCCGTTCCGTGCACCGACTGGTCCGTCACGACGTCCATGAATAACCGCCTAAAGTCTTTTGGTGGTCAGTATGGCAGCGGTATCGTGTGGGTGCAGCGTCATTCGGCCATCGGGCCATCACGACATCTGATGGCCTCATCGGACCTCCCGTCAGCTCTCCACAGCGAGCAGGAAGGCGGCACGACCGTGCTCCAACCCTCCCCGGCCGCCGGGCTGGTCGAGGCCTTCACCAACACCGTCGACCTGGAGAGCGGTGACGACGACGTCGCGACCCCCGACGCACTGGCGCGCTGGCTGACCGGCCGGCGCCTGGCGGAGTCGGCCCTGCGGCTGACCGCCGCCGACCACCAGGCATTCCTCGACCTGCGGGCCGGTATCCGCGAGGCCCTGGACACCGACGACCCCGTGGCACCGGATCGGCTCGCGGTCGCCGACGCGGTGCTGTCCCAAGTCCCGGTCCTGGTCCGCCTGAGCGAGCCGCACGCGCTTCTGGTTCCGGCTCCGGGCGGCCCGCCCGCACGGTCGGCCCTCGCCCGGCTCGCCGCCGCGTGGGCCGAGGTCGTGCTCTCCGGCCAGGTCCACCGGCTCAAGCGGTGCGCGGAGCACACCTGCGGCTGGGTCTTCTGGGACTCCTCGAAGAACCACAGCCGCCGCTGGTGCTCGATGCGGGTGTGCGGCAACCGCACGAAGGCACGGCGCTACGCCTCTCGGCAGCGTGACCTCACCGAGTGACACCCTGCGCGCCCCGGGCAGTTGCAGTTCTACGGGGTGGGTGCCTGATGCGCCGCCCACCAGGCGGCGATCTGCGCACGGCCGGAGAAGCCGAGCTTGGTCAGGATGTGGTCGACATGCCCGTCGACGGTGCGCGGCGAGAGCACGAGTTCGGCGGCGATGCGCCGGTTGGTCATGCCGCGGGCGACCAGCGCGGCGACCTGCTGCTCCCGGCGGGTCAGCGGGCTCGCAGCCGCTGGTGGAGCGGCCGCCTCGGGGCCGGCGCCCGTGCCGGGGGCGGTCTCGGGTTCCAGGGCACAGGCGATGGCCTGGGCGGGTCCAAAGACCGCCGACCCTCTGTTCCGGACCGGTCAACGGGCGGCGGAATACGGCTCGTCGACGCGCGTGTCCGTGAGACGGCTCGTTCCCGCGGGTGTCCGCGAGACGGCCCGTTGACGCAGGTGACGAGGGTGTCGCTCAGACCGCCCGCAGGGCGCCGGGGCGGCGGCCCGTGAGGCGGTCGAGTGCGGCCGCGCTCGCGTCGTCGGCCGGCAGGTGGACGACGAGCTGCTGGTCGTCGTCGGCGGTCAGGTCGAGCGTTTCGTACGCCAGCCGTACCTCCCCCACCTGCGGGTGGACCATGCGCACCACCCCGTTGGCCCGCGGCAGCCCCGGCAGCGTCCGCAGCCGGCCGGCGAACGGTTCCCCGGAGGACACCGTCAACTCGTCCATCAGTGTGCCGACATGGACGTCGGTCTGTCCCGGCCCCTGTTTGAGGGCCGCGACCTGCTCGTCGGCGACCGTGTCCCACTCCGGGTAGACCGTGCGCGCCCGCGGGTCGGTGAAGACGAAGCGGGCGAGGCTGGGCCGGACGCCGTCCAGCAGGCCGAGCGGTTCGGCCAGCCGCCGGTATCCGTCCGTGCAGGCCAGGATCTCGCTCAGCCGGTTCACCAGCACGGCGGGCGCCGGTTCCAGCCGCTCCAGCAGCGCCCGCACCGTGGGCCTGACCGCCCTGTTCGGTCCCTCCCCGCCCCGGCAGCTGAAGCCGGGGTCGGCACCCTTGGCGAGCCGGTGCAGATGGACCCGCTCACCGGGGGTGAGCAGCAACGCGTCCGCCAGGGCCGCCAGCACCTGCACCGAGGGCCTGCGGTCCCGCCCCTGCTCCAGCCTGGTGACGTACTCGACGCTCACCCCGGCGAGCGTGGCCAGTTCCGCGCGGCGCAGTCCCGGCGTACGGCGGCGCGGCCCGACGGGCAGTCCCACCTCGGCCGGAGTGACGGCTTCCCGGCGCAGCCGCAGGAAGAGGCCGAGCTCGTTGTCGCTCATCTCCCGAACGTAACACCGGCCGCTGCGGCCGATCGTGGCCCTGTCGCTACCACCCTCCGCCCGGCCTCCCTCGTCCGCCACCCGTCCGGCACGGTGGAGCGCACGCCCCGGCCCGGGGCAGCATCGGCCCTTCCGTAGGAGAAGCACAACCATGTCCCACGCACGACTGAATCTCGCGGTGATCGTCGGCAGTGTCCGGGAGGGCCGCTTCGGCCCGGTGGTGGCCGACTGGTTCGTCGAACAGGCCAAGCGCCACGACGAGTTCACGATCAACCTCATCGATCTGGCGGACGTCGACCTCCCGCTCGCGCTGCCGCCCACACCGCCGGCCCTGCAGCCCGACCTGCCGCGCCCCGAGGGCATGGCCGAACTGACCCGGCGGCTCGACGCCGCCGACGCGGTCGTCATCGTGACGCCGGACTACAACCGCAGCTTCCCGGCGTCCCTCAAGGCCGCCATCGACTGGCACTACACCCAGTGGAAGGCCAAGCCGATCGGCTTCGTCGGCTACAGCGGCCTCAGCGGCGGTCTGCTGGCGATCGAGCAACTGCGCCAGGTCTTCAACGAGTTGCACGCCCACACCGTGCGCGACTACGTCGCCTTCCCCAGCTACTACCGTCTCTTCTCCCCCGACGGCACGCTCAGGGACCCGCAGGGCCCCGAGGACGCCGCCAGGGCCATGCTCGATCAGCTGCTCTGGTGGGGCTCGGTCCTCCACGACGCCCGCCGCGACCGCCCGCAGATCGCGAACCGGTAGCCGTCTGCGCCGGCCGCATGGCACCTAGGCGCGTCGCGATCTTTCTCGCGGATGTCAGGGCGGTGCCCGCGAAGACCGCGATATATGTGGTGGCGATCGCACGTTCCGGCGAAGACGGGGAGCCCCATGAACAACCGGCCACTCATCGGTGTCACCACATACCTTGAGCAGAAGGTGAGTTGGGGCGTGTGGGAGCTGCCGGCGGCGCTCCTGCCCGCCAGATACCCGTGGCTGATCCAGGCGGCGGGCGGGCTCGCGGTGATGCTCCCGCCGGACGACCCCGCCCACGCCGCGTCGGCCGTCGGCCGGCTCGACGGGCTCGTCATCGCGGGCGGCCCGGATGTCGAACCCGAGCGGTACGGCGCGGAGCGCGAGGAGCACACGGGCCCGCCCGCGCGGGAGCGCGATGCATGGGAACTCGCCCTGATCGAGGCGGCTTTGGCGTCGGGCACGCCGCTCCTCGGGATCTGCCGGGGCATGGAGCTCATCAACGTCGCCCGGGGCGGGACGCTGACGCAGCACCTGGAGGGGCACGTCGAGCAGATCGGTTGCTTCGGCACTCATCCGGTGAAGCCGGTTCCGGGCTCCCTGTACGGGGAGTTGGTACCGGAGGAGACGGAGGTGTCGATGTATCACCACCAGGCGGTGGACCGCCTCGGCCAGGGACTTGTGGCGTCCGCGTACGCCGGCGACGGCACCGTGGAGGCGGTGGAGCTGCCCTCCGCCTCCGGGTGGCTCCTCGGGGTGCAGTGGCATCCCGAGATGGGGCAGGACCTGCGGGTGATGCGGGGGCTCGTGGAGGCCGCGCGGTGAAGCGGGCGCCGGTCAAGTCCGCGCGGTGAAGCGGGGGCCGGCCGAGTCCGCGCGGTGAGACCGGCATCGGCGCTGACCCCGGCCCTCGGCCCCCGGCCCCCGACCCCCGTCAACGTCCCGTCATCTGGCGGCAGTCGTATCCGCTTCCTTGAGATCCCCGGGCGCCGCGGCGGACAAGCGCGCGGGCCCCGGCACCGCCCCGGCCCACATGCCCGCGAAGGCGATCAGGCCGAGGGCCGCGCACATGACCCACACCGCCGTGCTGCTGTACTGGAACAGGGTCGTCCCCACACTCGGGCCGACCGCGTAGCCGGCGGTCTGCGCGGTGGTCAGGGCTCCGATGTAGCGGCTGCGCAGCTGTTCCCTCGGTGCGGCCAGTGCGGGATAGGCGACGATCGAGGGCGCGCTGATGATCTCGCCGAGGGTCCACACGACGGTGCCCGTGAAGAAGATCCAGATCCCGGCGCCTATGCCGAACAGCGAGAGGCCGCCGCCGATCAGCAGACTGCCGAAGGCGATCATGGTGTGCATCGGCAGCTTCTGGGTGAACCGGGTCAACGGCAGCTCGAAGATGATGACCAGGGCGCCGTTGAGGGCGAGGACCGTGCCGTAGAGGGCCGTGGAGAGGCCGCGTTCCTTGATCTCCAGCGGCAGCACTGCCTGGTACTGGGCCTCGGTGAAGGCGGTGAGGAACATCGCGACGATCACGAGGAGGAACTTGCGGTCCCGCAGGACTTCCAGATACCCCCCGCCGCTCTTCCCGTCCTCCTTGGACTTCCCTCGCTGCCCTTCCTTCCCGGACGCTCCCGCCTCTGTCTCTCCCCGCCCCGTGTCCGGAAGCGCGACGAGCGCGACGAGCGCGAAGCCCAGGTTCGTGGCCGCGTTCACCAGGAACAGACCGGTGTACGAGTATCCGGACAGCCACACGCCGAGCAGCGGACCGGCCGACGCGCCGACGTTCAGGCCGAGGCGCGTGGCCGCGGACGCCATGACGAGCCGCTTGGGCGGCGTCAGCTCCGCGAGCAGGGTGGCGGCGGCGGGCCGGTAGACCTGGGTGAACGTGCCCGCCGCGAGGCTGATCACCAGGAGGGGAACGTACTGGTCCACGAAGCCGAGGCCCGCCGTGGCCACGCCGGCGAGCAGCGTGGACCCGACGATCGCCCGACGCGGGCCGAACCGGCCCGTGACGGTGCCGCCGAGGAAGCTGCCGGCGATCGTGCCGACGCCGAACGCGGTCAGCACGAGACCGGCCCGCGAGGGGCTGTAGCCGATGTCCGTGAGGTAGAGCACCAGGAACAGCGCGACGAAGCTGCCCATGCGGTTGAGTGCGATGCCGAACAGCAGGACCCTTACGGGGTTGGGCAGTTCACGCAGCGTCCGCAGCACACCCGCGTGCTCGTCCTGCTGCGCCGCAGAGTCCTCTTGTTCCGGTTGTTCCGGTTGTTCCGGGGAGCCCGTCCCGGGCCGTACGTCGGACACGGGTCAGCACTCGCCTTCGAAGACGACCTGCGCCTCGGCCCGGTCCAGGACCGCCTCGCACTCCTGCGGGGAGCCGGCCCGTGCGATGAGGTACCCGTAGCGGGCGATGTAGCCCTCGGGCGGCATGAGCAGGCGCGTGCCGGGCTCGACGAGCGGCACCGACTCGTACAGGCCCGCGTCGGGGTCTGCGGCGGGCAGCACGAGGCGGCGCACCGTGCAGCTCGCGGGCGGGCAGAGGAAGCGGATGGCGACCGTCGCGTTCTGGCTGCGGTCGAGGCGGGGACGGACACCCAGGGTCACGTCGGCCTGCACCTCGCCGGAGTCGATGCCGTTCGCGATCCGTCCCAGATACGGAATGAGGTCGCCCCCGAGACGACCGTTCACCTCGACGATCACGGGTCCGGCGGGGGTGAGTTTCACCTCCGTGTGGGTCATGCCGTGGGACCAGCCGAGGGCCCGGTGGGCGTCGCCGACCATCTTCCACAGGTCCTCGTCGGCGAACAGCGGGTCGTCGGCGATGACGGTGTGACCGGTCTCCTCGAAGTAGGGCTCGCCGCCCAGTTGCTTGTGTCCGATCAGGTAGGGGACGTACTCGCCGTCGAATACGGCCGCGTCGACGCTGATCTCGGGGCCCGTCAGGAACTCCTCGATCAGCACCTCCGCATGATGGGCCATCCCCGCCTGGGTCGCCGAGCCGGCGATCTTCAGGGCCTCGGCCAGCTCCTCGCGGGCGGAGACCTTGACCACCCCCTGACTCGCGCCCAGGCCGCGCGGCTTGACCACCAGGGGAAAGCCGATCCGGGCGGCGGCCTTCTCGGCCTCCTCCTCGGTCGTGACCAGGGCGACCGCGGGCTGGCGGATGCCGGCCCGCGTGAGGATGTCCCGGGTCACGCTCTTGTCCCGCACAGCGGCCACCGCCTCCGGGGTGGGCCCCGGCACCCCGAGTTCGGCGGCGACGTGGGCGGCGGCGAGGATGCCGGCCTCGTGATAGCAGTAGACGCCGCGTACGGGCATGCGCGCGGCCAGTTCCCGGGCCGCGGGCACCGACGCCGCCGGGTCGAAGACGTCGAGGACCGTCGATCCGACGATGTACGGGGTCTGCCAGGTGGGGGCCTCCGGGTCGAACAGCCAGACCTTGCCCCGCTGTGCGGCCGAGGCGAGGAGGTACTCGCGGAACTGCTGGTGTCCGCTCCCGAGGACGAGCAGCACACCGTCTGTGTCAGTCATGTCTTCTCTCTCTGTGTACCGGCGTGGGGACCGGTTCCTGGCCCGCCTCAGGCGGTGAGCAGTCCCTTGTTGTAGAAGCGCTCGCGCGCGCCGGGGAGGTCGAGCACGCCGACCTCCTCGAAGAGGCGGATGGTCTTGGCGGCCGAATGGCGGATGCCCGCGAGGACGGGCTTGGGCGCGAAGGACTCGGCGACGATCTCCCGGGCCTTGCCCGCGTCGAACCCGGAGGCGAGCAGCGCCGCGTGGGCGGGACGGGTCGCGGGCTGCAGGGACCGGATGATCAGATCGGGCAGGTACTCGGCCACCCATTTCCGTGTAGGGGTGTCCAGTTGGCCCCACAGGTGCTTGAAGAAGGCCGAGAAGAAGGCGTGGTGGCGTCCCTCGTCGATCGCGTGGTCGCGCACGGTCTCACGCACCAGCTCGACGACACCCTCGTCCTTGGGGATGTCGGACAGGATCGAGGTGACCAGGGTCTCGAAGACGACGACCTGGAGCAGTTGCACGAGCAGCCGGTGGTCGGGCATGTCGGCGCCGACCGCGTCGAGGCCCTTGATGAACGGGCCGAAGTCGTACTCCAGGGCCTTGATGCCGGAGCGGTTCTCCAACTGGCTCTGGACGTCGAGGCTGTACAGCGAGTGGTAGCCCTCGTCCACGACGATCCGGTACGCGTCCATGCGCGAGGCGTCGGTGAGCGACAGACCGGTGCTGCCGTCGGCTATCAGCTGGGTCGCGCGGCAGACCACGGCGACCTCGAAGTGCATGGTGAAGCGCAGCCACTGGTAGCAGTGCTGCGCGATCAGATAGCGGCGCAGGAGGTGGTCGTCGGGGTCCACGTGGGGGTGAGCGAGGTGCGGTACGAGTTCCTCGGGGAAGAACCTCTTGTGGATGTCGTCCTCGATGTCGAGGAGCCGTCTCGGATCGGCCCGGACGCCTGCGCGTTCGTACCAGTTGCGGAAGGCGCTCACTTCGGGCATCGGCGCGTGTGACGGGAACATGGTGCCTCTCGGACGTGGGGTGGACGTGCGTGGCCCGAGGGCGGCCGCCGGGCGCGGCGGCCGCCCTCGGAACCGTCAGCGCTGAGCGAGCGGGGTCTCGCGCGGGTGCCCCGCGGGCAGCGAGCGGCCGGTCTTGGTGACCAGCAGACCGTCCAGGTAGAGGTAGTCGAGTTCCGTCCGGTGGAAGGTGCGCAGGGCGTCCTCCGGCGTCTCGACGATCGGTTCGCCGTTGTCGTTGTACGAGGTGTTGAGCAGCATCGGCACGCCGGTCCGCTCACGGAAGGCGCTGATCAGGGCGTGGTACGCGGGGTCGATGTCCGCGTGCACGGTCTGCACCCGAGCGGTGCCGTCGACGTGCGTGATCGCCGGGACCTCGGCGCGCCGCTCCTCGCGCACCTCCGGCACGAGCAGCATGAACGGGCTCTCCCCGGTGAACTCGAACCAGTCCGAGACGTGTTCGGCGAGGACCGAGGGGGCGTACGGGCGGAAGACCTCGCGGTGCTTGATCGTGGTGTTGAGGTAGTCGCGGGTCTCGGGGTGGCGCGGGTCGGCGAGCATGCTGCGGTGGCCGAGCGCGCGGGGGCCCATCTCGGAGGCGCCCTGGAACCAGCCCACGAAGTGGTGCCCGGCGATCAGTTCGGCAACCTCGTCGACTGTCGCCTCGCGCCATTCGAGGGTGCCCTCGTAGCGGGCGAGCGCCTGCTCGGCGCGTTCACGCGTGTACGTGCGGCCGGTCGCCGCCGAGCGCATACGGAACCGCTGCTTCCCGCCGAGCATCTCGTGCCAGCCGTAGAGGGCGGCGCCGATGGCCACGCCGGAGTCGCCGGCGGGAGCGGGAATGTAGACGTCGTCGAAGGGACCCTCGGCGCGCACGCGCTGGTTGGCGACCGAGTTCAGGGTGACACCGCCGGCCAGGCAGAGGTTGCGCTTGCCGGTCAACTCGTGGGTGTGGCGCGCCAGATGCAGGACGGCGCGCTCCAGCTCGTCCTGGACCTTGTAGGCCACGTCCTTGGCGAACTGGTGGTTCCAGGAGCCGCGTGCGGACGGCTCGTAGTCGGCTCCCTCGGCCGCCAGGAGCTCCTTCCAGATCTGCTCCAGGTCCGCCTGGGAGACCTTGATGTCGAAGCCGTCGAGGACCAGCCAGTCGCCCCACTCCGGGCGGGGGCGGCCGTAGGGGGCGAGGCCCATGGTCTTGCCCGCCTCCGGGTAGCCGCCGCACTCGAAGACGCCGAAGTCCGGGGTGCCGTAGCGGGTCAGGAAGTTCATCTTCGCGGTGAAGAAGTCGTAGAACAGGCCGAGGCTCATGTCCGTGTAGTCCGCCGGGTACGACGTGGCGGCCACGGAGCGCAGCGCGGTGCCCTCGCCGACGAAGGCGGTGTGCTTCTCGATGATGCCGTCGGCGCTGCGGCTGCCGGCCTGGTCGATGATGAGGACGGCCGCGTCGTCGAAGGGCGAGGTGTAGTAGGTGGCCGACGCGTGCCCGAGGTGGTGCGAGGGGAAGGGCAGGGCGTGGACCTTGCTCTTGTCCTTGATGGGCAGTTCGCGCAGGATGCGCCATACGGCGCCGTCGCCCAGCGGGCGGTTGCCGAGAACCAGGTCGACGTCGTCGATGCCGATGCCCGCTGCGTCGAGGCAGTAGGCGATCGCCTTCATGGGGATGGTCTTCGTCAGGCGTTCGAAGTGGCCCTGTATGAGGAACCCTTCGGAGTGCTTGATCCGGTCCAGGCGTTCTTCTTCGATGGCGACCACGAGCTCACCGTCCTTGACGATGGCGGCGGAGCGGTCGTGGCTGAGGTTGATTCCGAGGACGTAGCTCATCTGATCCTTTGGTCCTTGCTTCCGTGCAGGAATGGTCTGGGCACGCGGCTGTGCCGTGGTGCCGTCGTGCCGTGGTGCCGCTGCGGGCTCGTCAGGCTGAGGGGACCTTGCGGTAGAGCGTGTTCTCGCTCCACACCATGTCCACGCGCCCCCACGCGAGGGCCGAGGCCACGTCGGGGAAGAAGCCGCTGCCGTTGAGGTTCGCGCTGGTGTTGCACAGGACCGGGATGCCACTGAGGTCGTGGTAGGCGACGAGGATGCGCCGCAGCGTCTCGTCGTCGTCCGTGCCCACGGTCTGCAGGCGCGCGGTGTCGTCCAGGTGGAGGATCGCCGGGACGCGGTCGCGCCACTCGGGGCGGACCACGTGGTCGAACAGCATGTGCGGGTCCGGGGTGCCGGGGGAGAAGATCGCGGGAGCGTGCTCCTCCAGGCATATCGGGGCGACCGGCCGATACGGCTCGCGCTTCTTCACGTCGTTGAGGACGGTCTTCATCCGCGGCTCCACCGCCGCGGCGAGAATGCTGCGTCCACCGAGTGCCCGGGGGCCGAGCTCGGCGCGGCCGTCGAGGACCACCACGGGCTCACCGGTCTCGTGCAGCAGGGCGGCGAGCTCCTCCGGCGAGCAGGGCGTGGTCCGCCAGCCCTCCGGTACCTCGGCAGTGGGCTTCAGGGCCGGACCGAGGCGGGGGTTCCAGCCGATGGCGACCGGGCGGCCCGTCTCAGCGACGAGCCCGAGGGCGGCCGCGCCGATGGCGGACCCCGAGTCGTTCGGGAACGGCGGGACCCATACGTCGGTGAAGACGTCCTGGCGTCGGATGGCGCTGTTCCACTTGATGTTCAGCGCGCAGCCGCCGACGAAGCACAGATTCCAGGGGCCGTCGCCCTTCCACTCCTTCACCTTGGCCACGAGACGCTCGATGAGCAGGTCCTCCAGGAACTGGTGGACGCCGGCGAGGACGTCCTCGTCGGAGAACCCGGCCCCGGCGAGCCGCTCCTGCACCTCGTTGAAGTAGGCGTGCACGAAGGACATCGACGGCTCGGACGTGCTGCCGAACCCGCCGACCTTCGACCGGAACTCGGACGCCTTGTCCGACGCGCCCTCGAAGTGCTCGTCGAACGTCGCCCGCAGAACGTCGAGGATCCCCTGCTGGGGCTTGCCGAGGGCGATGTAGGCCATCAGCTTGCCCGCGACCGACAGGTCGTCGACCGTACGCGCCTCGTTCGCGCGGCGGAACGGCCCGAAGTGGTGGGCCGCCGTGGCGTAGGTGTGGCCGATCAGCGGGAAGAGCTCGCCGCCGTTCTCGACGCCGGTTTCGGGGTCGACCCAGTACAGGCGGGGGAAGAGGCCGCCGTCCCAGACGAGGACGAGCGAGGGCTCGCCGCGCTGCGCGAACTCGCTGGTGCAGTAGGCGCTCGCGATGTGCCCCGCGATGTGCACGTAGCTGCTGTACGGTACGGCCGCCCCGGCCAGCGGGAACGTGCCCTCGCGGCCCGGCCGGAACACGTCGGGGACCGCGTCGGTCTCCCGGTAGGGCGCCAGGTTCAGGGTGACGGGCTTGCCCTGGTCGGCGAGGTTCGCGTAGCCGGTGTGCCTGCCGTCCCAGCCGTCGATGACCCAGCGGTCGACGTCGGAGGCCTGATAGCCGAACTCCCTGAGCAGCGTGGTGATGATCGAGCTGCTCTCCACCTGGCTGTAGCGAGGGTTGTTGGCGAGCTTCTCCACCTCGACACTGAAGACGAGCTGTCCGTCCTCTATGAGGGCGACCGCACCGTCGTGGGTCAGTTTGAGCCCACAGATGATCAATTCAGTGGCCTTCCGTCTGGGCGTTCTTCTCACGCCAGCCCTTGGACAGGGCGGCTTCGAGGTTGTTGAGCACGGAGTGGGAGTCGCGGACCAGGGTCTCCGCGCTGGTGGTGCGCAGGAAGAAGATGCCGCCGTAGCCGAGGGCTCCGCTGGACAAGTCGTAGCGCGGCATCGCGGTGCCCTTGGTGATGCTGAGCCCCGGAACGGCCTCGATCCGGCTGCCCGGGCTGAGGATGCCGGACCAGTCCACGAGGTCCTCGTCCCACGTCAGTTCCTCGGCCCACGGGTTGCCCTCGTCGTCCGTCGCGATGAGCGAGAGGGAACCGGCCGCGCCCTTGGCGTCCTCGTCGGTGAGCATCCGCTCGGGGAACGTGACCGGCAGCCCCAGGAGGCAGTCGATGAGCATGCCGACCGGTTCGTAGCCGAAGACGTGCTCGATCTCGGGGGCGACCATGACGCCACCGAGCCGCGCCGCCGACTCCAGCACGGACAGGCCGCCGTCATCCATGAGCTTGATCTCGGTGTGCGTGCCGCACGTCTCCAGGCCCAGCGCGTCGACGGCGGCGCGGGCCACCGATTCGACCTTGCGCTGCAGGTCCTGCGGCAGGGCGCACGGGGCGAGGTTGCTGAGCTCGGTGAAGGGCGGGATGGTCGGGATGCGCGACGTGATGCACAGCGGGTGGTACACGCCGTCGGCGACGATGCCTTCGACGCTGAGGTAGTCGCCGTAACCGCTGTCGGCGTCCCACCAGCTCCGGATGGAGCCGGGGATGATCTCCTCGACGAGGAAGTCGTGTTCGGCGCCCACCTGTTGGAGCTCCATGAAGCCGGTCGCGTGGGCGTCCGCCACCGTCGCGGTCGTCTCGGCCCACGCCTCGGCGATCCGCTCGGGAGAGTCGATGACGAGCTGGCCGACGGCGCCGGCGCCCCAAGCGGACTTGAGCAGCAGCGGAGGGGTCAACTCCGCGTAGGCCGACTTCAGTTCGTCCTCGGAGGTGACGCGACGGAAGCGGGGGCTGGGCACGCCTTGCTGCTCCCAGATCTCCCGCATGAGGCGCTTGTCCCGGGACTGGGCCGTCTTCGGCCCCGCGCCGCGCAGACCGAGCCGCTCGGCCGCCTCGGCCACGGCGAGGACGGCGAACTCGGACAGCGTGAACACCGCGTCCGCGCCGACCCGTTGGGCCTCCTCGACGATCAGGCCGACCAGGGCGTCGCCTTCGACACGCTCGTCCCACGCCGGAATGACGGCGCTGACGTGCGGACGCCAGGCGTCCTCCGTGTGCGACGGCATCTGCTGCAGTGCCAGGACGTGCACCTGCGCGCGCTCCGCGATCTTCGGGATCGCGTATTCGAGCGGTGCGCCGCCGCGGCAGTACACGAGGAGAACTTGGTGATAGGGATCCATGACGGAGCTACTCCTTGCGGTCGAAATGAACGAAGGCATCCATGTGGGATGCATTCGGGCAGGGGTTGTGTACGGAGGCAGGTCAGGCCTCAGTGCCGGACGCGTGCGTGCCCGGCTGGGCGGCCCTGTCCGCAGTGGTCTGCTTGGTGCGTTCCGCCTGGTGCGTTCCGCTTGCCGCGTTCTGCTCGGATCGCCCGGCTCAGGCCGAGGGCCCGACGGGGGTCAGCCGCCTTGCCTTGTGAGCGACCGCGGCCGTTGCCAGGGCCGCGGTGATCGCCTGCGCGCTCTCGTCGTCCTTGGCGAGCTCGGGCTGGAACAGCGTGGCCAGGAAGAAGGGGTGGTCCGGGAGTTCCGCGATGCGGACCTCCCCGTCCTCGTCGACGCCGCTCCACCGCATCCCGTGCTGTTGCAGCACGTCGTGGTAGGCGGAGGAAAGGCCGTAGGCACACTGATAGCGGCCCATGATCAGATCCGTGCCGAGGATGCGCTCCGCGAGGGAGCCGAACTGTACGTGTACGGCGCCTTCCCAGGCCATGAGCGAGCAGGCCAGGGGAATGATCAGGTGCTCGTCGGCCCAGGGCGCGTTCTCGGCGTGGCCGATGTCGGGGAACCCGCACTCGTTGCGCGCGAACTCCAGCATGGCGTGCTGGAATCCGCCACACGTTCCCAGGAAGGGGATGCCGTGTACGCGGGCGATGCGCGCGGCCTCCACGGCACCCTTCTCGCTCCGGTAGGGGCTCCCGGGGACCAGCCAGATCGCGTCGAATTCCTTCAGGCTGCGTTCGTCCACGTCGCTGGTGCGCACCCAGTAGGTGTCGATGAGCAGGTCATGGCTGTCCGCGATGGCGGCCAAAAGTTGCGGTACATGGCTGTGCGCACGTACGTGCGAGGCCCTGTCACCCACCAGCGCAACGCAAGTCATACGTCCCCCCCGGGCTGCGGTCATAAGACGCATCATCGCAATCGGACCCCGGCGGACTCCAACAACAATCGCTACAGAATCATTAGCCATACTGATCGGTGTGGATCTTCATGTGCTCAAGACCTTCGTCGCGGTGGCTCAGCGACGGTCGTTCTCGGATGCCGCACGCGCACTGGGGTACACGCAGTCCGCCGTCTCCCAGCAAGTGGCCGCCCTGGAAAATGACCTCGGAGTTCAGCTGCTGAACCGGCGGCCCGTGTCCCTCACTGCGGAAGGGCATCGACTGCTGGAGCACGCACAGCCCCTGCTGCACCGTCTGGAAGCCGCCCGCAGCGATGTCACCCGCCAGTTGACGGCCCCCGCGGGCGCACTGGTCCTCGGCGTCAGCCCCCTCGCGATGACCCGCGAGGCCGTGTCCGCCCTCGCCCTGGCGCGCGCCGCGAGCCCCCGCACCGCCATCACCCTGCGCATGGCCACGCGGGAGGCCATCGCCGCGGAGGTCTCGACGGGCACGTTCGATCTCGGGCTCATCGACGGCATAGGGGCCCCCGACGACCCACTGCCCCTGGTCGACGTCGGCCCTCTCAAGGCCATACGCGTCGCAGAGGAACCCGTGGCCGTCCTCCTCCCCGCCGACCACCCCCTCAAGGGCCGCCCCAGGCTCCACCTGGCCGACCTCTGCGACGCCCAATGGATCGATGCCCCCAGCACGTCGGCCGCCCTCACCGAACTGCGCGCGATCTGTCACAGCAAAGCGTTTCCGGTGTCCCTCCGCTACGAGGGCCTGGACGTACGAACCCTGCAGGGACTGGCCGAAGCGGGTCTCGGCCAGGTCGTACTGCCGTGGTCCGTGGCGAGGGAGAGCACCGTCGGAACGGCCGTCCCCCTCGCGACGCCCCGGATCGTCCACCGGCGCGAGGTCCTCTACAGGCGCAAACTCGACGGCGCCGCCAAGGCGTTGGTCATGCAGCTCATGACGCCAGGCCGGGGCAGCTGAGCATGCGTTCCCCGTGGGCCTCATACGGAAGTCCCTGCTCATGCCTCCGTTTCCTCGGCCGCGGCGCAGAGGTGGTGATGGCGCGCCGCGGGCGGATGCCGACTTGCACGGGTACCCGATGAACCATCTGGGACGATCAGCGAGCCCACTCGCGTGCAACCGGTGCAACGGAACCAGGGGCCGAGGTGGCGATATGCGGCTGGTCTTCGTGGACGACAGCGGGCAGCGGCAGCCTCGGCGAGCTCGTCGCTGTGGGCGCGGTCATGTTCCCGGAAGACCAAGTCGCGACGCACAGCCGAGAGGTCGCCAACCTTCGAATCGAGATCGGGATGCCCGACGAGGAGGAGTTCAATTGCAGCGCCCCGGCCGCCAAGGAGAGGGAGACCTCTACGGCCTCGAACGCGAGCTCCTCCAGGAGTTGCCGGCCCAGATCGGCGTGCCCGCCGGCGTACCCGCCGGGCACGCCACCGAGTGGTTCGTCGCCCTCTTCTTCCGCGAGGTCACCGCCTACCTGCGCCACCCAGAAGGACCCACCCGCAATCGCGGCACGCACACGGGTCGCCGAAACGATCGCCGCGCGCCAACCCCACGTGGTCATCGCCCACTCCCTCGGCTCCCCCCTGGCCGTCCCGCATGCCGTCTTGCACCGTCGCGGCAGACCACTCGACGCCAGGGCGGAAGACGTTCGCGAGTCACCGAGCTGGCGCGCAGCGCCCCCGGGTGGCCGATGACGCGACCGCTTTGGTGAGTGGACCCTTGAGTACCCCTACCACCGCCTCACGCTCAGACATCGGCATCCACCGCTCCGGGGTGCGGCGGATCCTGCCGGCCGAGGGGCTCCGCCGACGCCGCCCTCACCCTGGGTCACCCGGACCCGGATTTCGCCCCGAAGGACCCAGGTCATCGGCCTCTGGCCGCGGTGGCGATGACGTTGAGCGGGGTGCCGTGTCCGTCGCAGATCAGGTGGTGTCCGCTGCCCGTCTTCCGCCGGTCGACCGGCGACGGGCCGGTGTCGGCTCCCCCTTCTTTCCGCGGGGGTGTGCGGAGCCGTCCACTCACGCCCGAGACCAGTCGAGTTCGTCGGCCGCGTTCGATTCGGCGAGCAGGATGCGGTGCAGCTGGTCGACGCCGGCCGCAGGCCAGGTAGTTGCAGAGGATTGCGTCACGAGCTCTGAGTGAACAAGCTCATAAGGCGCGCCGAAAGTATGTCACAAACGCCGTTAAACCGGTCAAATCGAAGCGAGGGTATGCGGAGTGCCAGTGATTCCCTCAGCGCAGGGCCAGCAAACAGAGATCCGGCAAAAACTTCACCGCACTTGCTCAAGATTCTCCCAGGACTCTTATGAGACACCTTGGCGGCCTGAAATGATCGTTGACGAGGCAACGGAGGATCGGAATGATCGTAAGTCGCGGGGGCGGAATTCCGTTCCTCGTGCCAACTTTCAGTCCCGTACATGGCCGACAGGATTTCCGTGTTTCTCTCTGAGCGTGTATTGATTACCTCCCCTCAGAAAATTGGCACCCATCTTGTCCAGGAACTCATGCTTGAACTGGACTTCAAGCCAGTCGGTGCGACTCGCCCCTCCTCGCGCAATACTCCAGCCTTCAGTGATATCCAGCGGCGGGCTTTAGCCCGGCTGGTGCACAGGACGCCGAGTTCGAAGACATCATGCGGCCGGAGAATGCGTCGGATTTCATCAGCAGAACCGATGAAGCCTGGAAGGCTTTGTGTGGGAGTCGGTACCGGCGCTTCGGACCACTGCAACGAACCCCAGGATGGGAAGTACTCGATTCTCTGATACGCCGGCCGAACTGTGCTGAATATGGCATGACCTGGATATCGCGACGAGAGACGGGCTACGACCCTCACCGGCTTTCCCCCAGCTAGAACGTACTCGTCGAGGAGAAGGTCGGGGGTCAGGAGTTCTCCGTGGAGGCCCTGGTTCAGCACGGTCGGCCAGTATGTGCCTCGGTGACCGCCAAGGAGACCACAGAGTCGGTCTTGAGCTCGTTCGTGGAGCTCTCGCACAGTGTGCCTTGCGCGTCCGCCCCGGCGACCAGCGCCTTGCTGGAGGCAAACTGCGAGGTGCTGGAGCGGCTGGGCTTTGAGGACGGATCGCGCACTCGGAAGCGCCTGACGGCTGACGGCCACCCCCGCCTGATGAAAGCGTCCCGGCCCCCGGCGACTGCCCGGCGCCCGGGACGCTTTCATCACGGCTGGTCTGCTCGACGCCTCCCGAGCCTCGCTCTGCCGGCCCTCAGCTCTGCCGTGGTGGACGGGCTCCACCTGATCGCAGCCTGAACAGGCCGCAGCCGACGGGCCGTTTTCCCGTACATAGTGAGACGAGACGCATGCGAAGCAGGAAGCAGCCAAAGACACCCGAGGAATCCTACGAACCGCCAGGTGACGTGCGACCCGGAGCGGGTGGCGCCCTCGCCCGAAACCGGGCGGACGTCGTCGACGGTCCGGTTCCCGGCGGGCCGACGGTCCGCCGTCGGCCCGTGGTCGTCGCCCTGATGCTCGTCATGGCGCTGGCGGCCATGGACTCGACCGTGATCGCCACGTGCATTCCCCAGATCGTCAGCGACCTGGGCGGACTGGCCTATTTCGCGTGGCTGATCGCGGGCTACCTGCTCGCCGTGACCGTGATGCTTCCTGTGTATGGCAGGTTGGCCGACCTGTACGGGCGTCAGCGCGCGCTCATCGTCGGGGTATCGGTCTTCCTGCTGGGATCGGCTTTGTGTGCCGTGGCGTGGAACATGCCGTCGCTGATCACCTTCCGTGTCCTGCAAGGCCTGGGCGGCGGAGCCATCCAGGGGCTGGTTCAGACCATCGCTGGGGACCTGTACGACAAGCAGGAGCGCGGAAAGATCCAGGCTGCCCTGTCCACCGTCTGGGTCTCGGCAGCGGTGGCCGGGCCGGCCTTGGGCGGCGTCTTCGTGACGTATGCCTCATGGCGTTGGATCTTCTTGCTCAACCTGCCCCTCGGACTGTTCTGCCTGCTCCAGATCCGGCGCCACCTGAACGATCAACCTCAGACAGGGACGTCGGTACGCGTGGACTGGCTCGGTGCGGCCGGTGTGTTCGCGGCGACCGGGCTGTTTCTCGCCGCTCTGACCCGTGCGGGAACGGCGCCCTGGCTGTCCGCCGGCACCGTGGCTCTTCTCACCGGCGCGGCAGTGTGCACGGTCGCAACGGTGTTCGTGGAACGGGGTGCGCAACAGCCGCTGATCCCGGGGTGGGTGTGGCGTCGCCGAGTGATGGTCGCAGGCAACCTCGCCATGGCTGGGCTCGGCCTGGTCGCGACTGCTCCGACCCTCATCCTCCCGGTCTACGGGCAGACGGTACTCGGACTGAGCCCCCTCGGAGCGGGATTCCTGCTCGGAGTGCTCATGGTGAGCTGGCCCCTGTCGGCGGCATTCGTGAACCGCGCCTATCTGCGGATGGGTTTCCGGGACACCGCGTTGCTCGGCACCAGCGGTGCCGCTCTGGCAGCAGCATCGTTCGCGCTGCTGCCAGAGCGCCCACCCATCTGGCAGCCGATCGTCATCATGCTGGTGCTGGGTGTCTCGCTCGGCTTCTTCCAACCACCCCTGATCGTCGGCGTCCAGTCCACGGTCACCTGGGGCGAGCGGGCGACCGCCACCTCGTCGATCGTGTTCTGGCGTCAGATCGGCCAGAGCTTCGGCGCGGCACTCTTCGGCACGATTGCCAACGAGTCGCTGCGTGCGGGGGGACCGGCACACTCGTCCCCGCCAGGTCGCCCGGCCGGCCTGGACTCGCTCTCTTCCGCCCTGGGCCATGGGCGTGCCGTATCGCCGCGACTGGCCGCGTTCCTGCAGCACGCTGTCTCCGACGCCACGGGCCGGATCTTCGCCACCGCTGCGGGCGCCGCGGCCCTGGCCTTCGGAGTACTGCTGTTCGTCGCACCGCGGGTTTTTCCGGCGGTGGATGAGACGCCACCTGGAACTTGAATCCCTCACCGCAGTCCGCCGAATTTCAAAAAATCTCGAAATAAGCCCGTAGAAAGCGCTTACGCACGATCCTTCTGGGGGGAGATAATGCCCGAACCCATAGACGTCCTGAGCTCCTTGGGGCGCCACATCCTGGTGGATGGATACGACTTCGTTCTCGATCTGGAGAAGAGTAGTGGAACGACACTTGTAGAAGCCCGGTCCGGTGAGGAGTACCTTGATCTCTTCACCTTCTTCTCTTCGCTGCCGCTGGGGATGAACCATGGCGGATTGGCCCAGGACGAGTCTTTTCTGGCCAAACTCGGCCGGGCCGCCCTGCACAAGGTGAGCAACCACGACATGTACACCGTCGAGTACGCCGAATTCGTCGACACCTTCGCTCGCGTACTTGGCGATCCGGAACTGCCGCACCTTTTCTTCATCGACGGCGGCGCCCTGGCCGTGGAGAACGCGCTGAAAGTGGCGTTCGACTGGAAGGCACAGCGACCCTCCGCGCCCGCCGACGGCGGGCAGTTGATGGCACTGCACCTGACCAGGGCGTTTCATGGACGCAGCGGCTACACGATGTCGATGACCAATACGGATCCGACGAAAACGCTGCACTATCCGCAGTTCGAGTGGCCTCGACTGACCACTCCGGAACAGCGCTTTCCAGAAGACCGGTGGAAGGCCGAAAATCGGCGTGCTGACGAGGAGGCGCTTCGCGAGGCTCGCACCCTGATGGAGGAGGCGGGCGGCCGGATCGCCTGCTTCATCGCCGAGCCTATTCTTGGGGAGGGGGGTGACATCCACCTCAGCGCGGATTTTCTTCGCGGAATGCAGGAGCTGTGCCGGGAGTTCGACGCCCTTTTCGTCGTCGATGAAGTCCAGACCGGCTGCGGAGCGACGGGAACAGCATGGGCGTACCAGCAACTTGATCTGCAACCCGATGTCGTGGCTTTCGGAAAGAAGACCCAGGTCTGCGGTGTCATGGCCGGCCGGCGCGTCGACCTGGTGGAAAGCAACGTGTTCGCCGTTCCGTCCCGTATCAGCTCGACCTGGGGCGGCAATCTCGCCGATATGGTCCGGGGCACCCGCATCCTGGAAATCATCGAGAAGGACGGCCTCGTCCCAGCCGCGGCCGCCCACGGCGCCGTCCTACTGGACTTGCTGAGGGACCTCGAGAGGCGACACCCGGACCTGGTCACGAACGCACGCGGTCGCGGGCTCATGGCCGCCATCGATCTGCCCGACGGCACCCTGCGTGACGAGGTCGTGGAGCGGCTGCGGTCCGAGGAACGCGTCATGGCCCTCCCGAGCGGGAACCGCACGCTGCGCTTCAGGCCCCCGCTCACCATCACAGTCCACGAACTCACCACTGCGGTCGGCGCGATCGACCGCGTCCTCAGCACCATCCACGAGCACACCACACGGATCCAGGAGGAAGCATGAGCAGCACTACGACCATCGACAGCCGTCTGAGCTACTCCGAGTACACCCAGGAGGAGTTCCAACGCCTGCTGGACGAACACGGCTACGTGTACATGAACGAGATACCCGCGGACTTCGACCACGAGTCCTTCATGCGTGGGTTCGGAGAGTTCATGCCGCAGTACGACGGCCAGAAGGTGTGGTCCGTGAAGTCGCAGAAGCGCTTCGAGAACATGTACCACTCCCTCAACACCCGTGCGCTGTACCCGCACACGGAGTGCTACGAGTTCCCGGAGGCGTCCCCGCAGTACCTCGGACTGTGGGGCGTGGTCCGCGCCAGTGACGGCGGCGGCCAGACGACCCTGCTGGACGGCAGGAAGTTCATCGCGACCCTCACGGACGATGAGCGGCAGCAGTTGTCGAGCCGGCGCTACGAGTACGTCTCCGCGGACGGCGTGCTGGAGATGAAGCTGGGGCGCACCGCTGTCCATCCGATGTACGAGATCCGTGAGGGCCGCGAACCGATCTTCCGGTTCAGCTACAACAACGTGAACCACAACGACGATCCGTTTCTGCTCGACATCCGGGATCGAGTCGTCGAGTTCTTCGAGAAGAACCACGTCGCCGTGGACATCGAGCCGGGCGCGATTCTGATCTGGAACAACCACCGGGTGCTGCACTCCCGCACCGCCTACACCGACGAGCGCCGCCACCTGCGCCGAGTCTGGCTCGCCGAGGCGGCGTAACGCCCCTCATCCGACCGGAAGGCTGCGCCCCCCGCTCCGCCGGCGACGCTTCGGCGCCGTCCGGCGGAGCGGCGGGCCGCCCTTCGGTCCCCGCAGCGGCGCCCTCACCGTTCCCGCACGAGACAGAATTGGAAAGACCCGTTGATGCAACCCACCCAGGAACCCTCGCTTTCCGCGCCGCACTTGTGGACGGACGTGGGCGGCGCTGCCTTGCGCACCGAAGCCACGGCGACGACCTCCGTCAATCCCGCCCAGCTCGACGACATCGTGGCCGTCGCACATCTGGCTGGTCCGGAAGCAATGCTGCGGGCCTGCCAGGACGCCAAGGAACGGGCGCCCGCCTGGGCGGGGCTGCCGGCCCCCCTGCGTGGGCAGGTCATAGCCAACCTGGGTCTCCTGGTCACCCGGAACAAGTCCGCCCTGGCTGACCTCATCGTCCGGGAGATGGGCAAGACACGGGTCGAAGCCCTCGGCGAGGTGCAGGAGATCATCGACACCTGCGCCTACTTCGCCAGCGAGGGCCGCAGACTTTACGGCCAGACGGTGCCGAGCGAGATGCGCGACAAGCAACTGCTCACCTTCCGGCGCCCGCTCGGTGTGGTCGCGGTCATCACCGCGGCCAATTTCCCGGCCGCCGTGCCGTCCTGGTACATCGTGCCGGCGCTCGTGGCCGGCAACACCGTCGTGTGGAAGCCGTCCGAGCTCGTCCCTATGATCAGCAAGGCCCTCCTCACGCTGCTGCACAAGGCCGGGGTTCCCGCGGGAGTCGTCAATCTGGTCCTGGCCGACGGGCCTTCGACGTTCACCGGACTCACTCGGGCACTGGAGCAGGGCCTGGTGGACCAGGTCGGCTTCACCGGTTCGACAACGGTGGGCACCATGATCAGCGAGTTGTGCGGACGGCATCGGCAGAGCCCGTGCCTGGAGCTGGGTGGCAAGAATCCGATGGTCGTCATGCCCGACGCCGATCTGGACCGGGCCGTCGAGGGTGCCCTGTTCAGCGGGTTCGCGACGGGCGGTCAGCGGTGCACCTCCCTTGGCACGCTCATCGTCCACGAGTCCGTACACGGTGAAGTGCTCCACCGGCTGGACGCCGCACTGCGCGCAGCCCCGATCGGGGATCCGCATGGCGAGGTGCTGTACGGGCCGCTCATCGATGAGCGGTACCTCTCGGGGTACCTGGACTGGCTGGATACGGTCAAGAGCCACCACGCGCTGTACGGTTCCGACGGAGTGGGCCGTATCGAGTCGTCCAATCCACGTAAGGGATTCGTGGGTGACCCGGACAGAGGGGTTTTCGCCCATCCGGTGATCGTCGACGGTGTCGCGCCCGACGACGAGATCTACCGCGAGGAGACCTTCGGCCCGCTCATCGGCGTAGCCACGTTCTCGACGTTCGACGAGGCCGTGCAACTGGCCAACGGGCACCGGTATGGCCTGTCGGCCGCCGTGTACACCTCTGACCCCGGCACCGCCTTCCGGTTCGCCGAGCAGGTTGGCTGCGGCATGCTCAGCGTCAACAACTCGACGGTGGGGGCCGAAGCACACCTGCCGTTCGGCGGAAACGGCCGCTCCGGCAACGGAAGCCGCCAGTCGGGATTCTGGATGCTCGACCAGGTCACGCGCTGGCAGTCGGTGAACTGGGACTACGGCTCCGGACTGCGCCGGGCGCAGATCGACGTCGAGGTGCCCGAAGCGGAACTTGACTTCACCCTGGTCGACACAGAGGGACAGCAAGCATGAGTCATCTGGTCTTCCTGGAAAGCACGCCCCTGGGAAACCACGCCCTCGCTTACGCGCGGGACAAGGGACACCGGACCACGCTCCTGAGGTCGGCCCAGTACGACTTCTTTCTGACGCCCGAGGTCCGCACCAGGGCCGTGAGCCTGGCTGACCAGGTCGTCGAGGTCGACGACCTGTCGGACGTCGATGCTGTGCGGCAGGCCATGCAGTCGGCCGATGTGCCGCCATTCGATGCCGTCCTGACGGTCGTACAGTTCTGTGTCACCTCCGCTGCACACCTGGCTCGGGCGTGCGGTGTACGCGGTCCCTCGCCCACCGCCGTCGAGGCCGCGAAGGACAAGTCCCGCTGCCGCCAGATCCTCGATGAGCACGCGATCCCCAACCTGCGCCACTTCGTCGTCACGTCCTGCGG
This sequence comes from Streptomyces sp. NPDC051738, assembly GCF_044453205.1. Lineage (NCBI taxonomy): Bacteria > Bacillati > Actinomycetota > Actinomycetes > Kitasatosporales > Streptomycetaceae > Streptomyces > Streptomyces sp. NPDC051738. The sequence goes on from NZ_JBITCM010000027.1 coordinate 62,784, forward strand.
CGAGGCGCTCGAGGCCGCCGACGCACTGGGGTATCCCGTGGTGATCAAACCGGTGTCCGGCACCGGCAAGCTGGTCACGACGATGGCTCGTGGGGAGCGGGACATCACCCTCCATTTCGCGGAGGTCGCAGCGCGGCGTGATGCCCTGGAGCCCGCGCTCACCGATGACATCGGTGAGAACTTCATCGTGGAGGAAGTGGCCGTTGGCCCCCTGTACTCGGTCGAGGTGGCCACGGACGGACGGTCCACCGTCCCGTTGGCGGCGATTCGCCGCAAGGTCGGCCGGGACAATCCGCTGCTCGAACTTGGCTCCACCATGCCAACCGGCCTGCCAGGCCCGGAAGAGGACGAGCTCGGCGCGTACTGTGTCCGGGTCTGTCAGGCACTCGGGCTGGATCTGGGGATTTTCCACGTCGAGGCCATTCGTACCGCTGAGGGCTTCCGTCTCATCGAGGTCAATCCCCGTATCGGGGGCGGCATGGTGCCGGACGTCATCCGCGCGGCCACCGACACCAACCTCTTCGAGATCCTGGTCGATCTGTACGCCGGCAGCCCGGCACCGGCGCGTCCGCTCGCGGTCGGACGCGGGGCCACCAACTACTTTCTCGGCGTGGAGCGCCCCCGCACCGTGCGCGCCGACCTGCCCGAGGACTGGTTCGAGGGATTCCGGCCCAGGCTGGAATTCGGGTCCTCAACCATCCGCGCGGGAATGCAGCTGCGCGCCATGGAGGGAAATCTGGACAGATACGGCACGCTCCAAGTCACCGCGCAGGATTCGGAACAGGCCGAGCGCGACTGCGCCGACATCGCTGCGGCCATGGAATCGGTCCTCGGCATCGATTTCGTTGCGACGGCACCACGCCCGTAGCTCCTCGCCGGGCGATGCCCCTTCGCCACAGAGGTCATCGTCCCGATGGTTCGCCGGAGTCCTTGCGCGGAACCGTGCCCTCGCAGGAGGAGACCCGCAGGGTACGCCGGCTGATCGAGCGGGTGAAGTCCGATCTCGGTGACCTCACGGCCGAGGAGCAGGCCCAGATCGGCGCGGCCGTCGCCGTCGTACGCCGTAGCCGGAGCATGATGCTCGGCATGCCCCGCATCGGCCGGCCCCTGCCCGACGTCCACACCATGAGGTCCGTTGAGCAGGGCCATGGCCGACGGTCGCCGCGCTGACATTGAAGGCCGCCACCAGCGGGTGAAAACCGCCCTCGCTCAGGCCACCCGCAACGGCACGGCGATCAGCGTGAGCGGCATCGCCCGTCCCGCGGTGCGCCATTCCGGCCGGTAGTGGATCAAGGCGTTGCGGAGGCGCCCCAGCGTCTTGGCTGGCCCGTATGGTGCGCCTTCCTCATCGAATGAGTCCCTGTCCAGACTCTCAAGGACCTTCTGAGCCCGCTCCACCAGCGATGGCCCCCACCTACCTCAAGGTTGCCTTCAGGAGCCGACTCCAGCAGTTCAAGGAGTGCGGCTTCCAGGAAGGCTGCCGCCGTCAGGACGGCGGCCACCACGTTCGCGCTGCCGGCGCCCCGTTAGGGCGCCGCCGGCCCGCCACCACCGTGTAAGAAGGGTCTCGGGACTTGCGCGCCGCCGAAAGTGAGCCGGTCCACGATCGCCGCGCAGAGCCGGGGATCGGTGAAGGTCTTCGTCCAGCCTCCGAACGACTCGTTCGAAGCGATGGCCACGGACGCCTTTTCCTCCCGCTCGGTTAACACCTGGAACAGCAGTTCAGCGCCGCGGCGGTCCAGTTCCATGTAGCCGAGTTCGTCGATCGCTAGGAGATCGACGCGGCCGTAGCGGGCGATGGTCTTGGTCAGTTGCCGTTCGTCGGCGGCCTCGACGAGTTCGTTGACGAGCTTGGCGGCCAGCACGTAGCGGACCCTGAAGCCGGCCATGGCGGCCTCGGTTCCCAGCGCGATCAGCAGGTGCGAATTGCCGGTGCCGGAGTCGCCGATCAGGCAGAGCGGCTCACCCTTCTTGATCCATTCGCAGGAGGCGAGAGTGTGGATGGCGGCCGCGTCGATGTTGGGGTTGGCGTCGAAGTCGAAGTCCCGAAGCGACTTCTGGCGGGGGAAGCCGGCCGCCTTGATGCGGCGCTCGGAGCGTCGGCGGGCCCGGTCGTCGCACTCGGCCATCAGCAGTTCCGCGAGGAAGCCGCGGTAGGTCATCTGCTCGCGGGCTGCCGCAGCGGCGACGTCGGGAAACTGGGCCCGGATCGTGGGCAGCCGCAGCATCCGGCAGGCACTGTCGATGGCGGCGTCGGCGGCCTGCTCGGTCAGGCCCCGGTGGCGTTGAGCGGTCACGGCACTTCTCCCTTGGGACGGTCGGTGGCGGGCCGGTGTCGTAGCAGCGCGTCGTAGGCGGTCAGCGACGGCAGCGGCCGGGTGTCGGCGGGCAGGCGGGCCAGCCTGCGGGCGGTCAGCGAGGTCACCGGTGAGGGCTCTGGATTGTCCGACCGCTGCTGTGGGCAGGCGGGTGGTCGGCGTCGGCGGCCTTGCGGGCTTCCAGCGCGACCGCGTGCGCGGTCAGGGCGCCGACCTGCAGGGCAGCGGCGATGCCGGCCACCACGTGTTCGTGGGTCGTGTGCCGGTGCAGCAGCAGGACCTCGATCAGCGTGCGCGTGCCCTCGGCGTCGCCGTGCGCTTTGCGTACCGCCTCCCACCAGGCGTCGTGCACCGGCGTGAAGCGGCCGGCGGCGCGGGCTTGGTCCAGCGCGGTGGCTCCGGGCAGAGCGCCCGGCTTGCGAAGCGGGGCCTCCAGGTAGTGGCCGAGTTCAAGGCGGACACCCCCCTTGGCGACCAGGCGCTCGTGCCGGGCGACTTCGGTGCGGCCGTCGTAGATGACCACTTCGGAGGCGTGCAGCAGAACCCGCACCTGCTGTCCGATCAGCCGCACCGGGACCGAGTAGCGATTGGTGCGGACGCTGACTTGTCCGTAGCGGTCCACCCGCGGGCTCGACCAGCGGCCGGTCTCGAACGGCTCGTCGGGTAGCGGTTTGAGCAGGGGCTGTTCGACCGCGAAGTACTCGCCCACTGTCCGGGGCCTGGCGCCGATGCGACGTTGGTCGTCTGCCGCATCCCATTCGTCGATGCGCGCATTGAGCTCGGCCAGGGTCGGTGTCTCGGGAACCGGGACCAGGTGGTTGCGGCGGAAGCGCCCGACCTCGCCCTCGACGCCGCCCTTCTCGTGCGCGCCCTTGAGGCCGGGCTGGCAGTAGAAGACCTCCAGGCCGAACCTCCGTGGGGTCGCGAATTCTGAAGGGTGCCCGGGCTGAACCCACGTGTACATGCGTGCATTTGGCCTGGATGAGCACGCTGGTTCACAGCCTGTTTCCGAGACCCTGGGGTCTGCCCGTCAGTAGGCTTGGGCCCGGCGGGCTGTAGGTCGTCTTCCCTGGGGTCGAGACGGCCCTCGAGCAGACTCATCGAATCCGCTCGCCCGTGGATCAGGATCACGGTGGGGGCTTCTATGAGCAGCGCCGACTGGGCGGCGTGGACAGGTTCTTTGGGTACGATCTCCGCCATCGCGGTAGCCATTGGTATTGGCTTGGTGCAGCTCCGGGCGCAGCGGAAGATGAGCGCGATCGAGCGGACCATCGCGCTGCACGAGGTTCTCACGACTGGTGAGATCGGTAACGCACGTGGCCGCCTGTCCAGGCACATGTGGCGCACCGCCAGGGAGGCCGGCGGTGAAGCCGTCGCCTGGCAGCCGCGCTGGCAGGAACTGGTGGGCTATCAGTACATACAAAACCTGGGCAGCAACGACCTCTCAATCTACCCGCCGGACATGCAGGCACCCCCTGAACAGACACCGCTACGTGACCTCTACTCGGTCCTGTGGGCCTTCGAACGGATCGCGGAAGCCGACCGGAGTGGCCTGCTCGATCAGGAGCTGACGCGGAGCATGCTGGCCTCCCACGCCGTGTGGTGGGCGGTGATGTGCGAGCACATCACCGTGGATCAGACGCGGTTCGTGGCCGGGTTGAAAGAGTTCGCCGCAAGGTATTCCACCGAAGACCTGGCGTCCTGGGCCCAGTTGAGCTTCCTGCTGACGCCACATCCGCTGCCGAGCGGACCGGCTACGGGAGCATCATGAGTAGCCTGCCCGCCGACGGGGAAACGGGGAGCCACCCGGGGCCACCCGTCTCACCACCATAGGAACAAGATCAGCAAGTGCGGCAAGTCCTATTCCGCGGCGGAGGGAGCGACGGCGGTCGTGTAGCGGAGGCTGCTCTTGGCGCCGAACGAGAAGACGTGTGCAAGGTGGAGAGGGTCGGCTCCGCTGGCGAGGGCCTCGTAGAGTTTACCGACCGTGGGAGCTCGGATACCGGCTCTGAACTGCGACGATTCATGGACTACATGTCCGTGTCGGCAAGTTGGGATCGTGGTTGTCGCTCGTTCGTGTGGTCGTCGTGACGTGAGCGGGAGCACGGTGCGCGATGCTCGCAGCGCGCGGGGGCGCCTGGGCCCCCGTTGAGCTTGTTCCGCTTTGACGGACACCATCGGTGTGGTGGTCAGGCCGCGAGTGCGGTCTCGTACTCGGCGGGACTGCGGTAGCCGAGGCTGCTGTGCAGTCGGTGCAAGTTGTACCAGTCCTCGATGAAGTCGAAGATCGCGGTGCGGGCCGCAGCCCGACTGGGCCAGGAGCTCGTGTCGAGAAACTCCCGTTTTGATGGTGGCGAAGAACGACCCGGCCGCCGCCGTCCGCGAGAGCGTCGCCACCCTGCGGGCCCTGGAGGAGCGCGCCGCGCGGCTGCCGCTGGACGAGCTGCGCGAGGCGCAGTTCCGGCACGACGCGATGGCCGTGCAGCGCATCGTGCGCACCGCGCCGTTCAGCTGAGGACCGGACTGCATCGGATGGTCAGGGCGTGCTCAACTCGAAGCGTTCCACCAGCACTTCGCCGCCGAGGGCCTGGGTGGCGTGGTTGAAGACGGCGAAGCGGTAGCCCATGAAGAAATGAGGCCTCTCGTTCATGGTGAAGGCCGGGCCGAGCGGGGTGAAGGTGGTGCCGTCGGTGCTGTAGGAGAACGTCGCCTGGCGGCCCGGCCCCGGGCTGATGTCGGCGGCGGCGCGCAGCCAGACGCGGCTGCCGGACGCGGGGAGGTCGGCGCCGGCCTGCTCGGTGCCGGTGCCGCTGGTGTTCCAGTTGGCGTCCATGGTCAGGCCGTCGAACATCACCAGCCTGCTGACGCCGTCCTGCCGCGTGACGCCGATCCAGGCGGAGGAGTCCCGCAGCATCGCCAGCCCGGCCCGGTCGCCGTCCGCCATCCCGGAGCAGTCGAGCACGACGGTCGCGGTGGAGGCGGGGCCCTGGATGCGGCGGGTAAGGGTGTTACGGGCGTTGTAGAGGTCGTCGGTGACGGTGGCGGTCCTGAGGGTGAGCCCGTTGTCGACGGTGAACGCGGCGGTGTCGGGGTTGTGGTTCCACTCCCAGTACGGCGCCAGCGCCGTCCCCTCGAAGGTGTCGGCGCCGGTCATCGGCGGGAGCGGGTGCGGGGTGACCGGGTAAGGGTATGTCTCGCCCCACGTGCCGTCGACGGTCTGGAGCTCGGGCCAACCCTCGGCGTTCCAGGTGACCGGGGCCAGGGCGGGGACGCGGCCGCCGGGATAGGCGTCGATGAAGCCCATGTAGTACCAGTCGCCGTTCGGGGTGTCGACCAGCGAGCCCTGGTGCGGCACGCCGCCGCCGGGGATCGGGCCGGGCAGGTCCAACAGCACCTCCCGCATCTCGTACGGGCCGAAGGGGCCTGAGGTGGACTTCCAGATGTACTGACCGTTGGCCGGGCGGGTGACGAAGATGTAGTAGTTCCCGTTGATCTTGTAGAAGCGGGAGCCCTCCATCAGGTGCATGTCGTCGGGCTTGGTGAGCACGTGCTCGGACCTGACCTCGGTGCGCATGTCCGGGGAGAGCTGCGCGACGTGGATCTCGTTGGCGCCGTACGCCACGTACGGGGTGCCGTCGTCGTCGAAGAGCAGCCCCGCGTCGTAGTAAATGCTGCCGATCTCGGCGTGCCGGGTCCAGGGGCCCGCCGCGTCGGTGGCGCTGTATACGTACGACCGCTGCCAGCCGATCTGGCCCAGCCAGTAGAAGGTCTCGTCGCTGGGGCGGTGGCGCATCGAGGACGCATAGATGCCCTGGACGTACGCCCGTCCGCCGTTGAGGTCGTACGCGTCGCCGAAGTCGAGGACCGGCACCGAGTGGCCGATGAACTCCCAGTTGACCAGGTCGTAGGAGCGCAGGACGGGCGCGCCCGGCGAGAAGTGCATGGTCGAGCCGGTGTAGTAGTACGTGTCGCCGACGCGGATGACCTCGAGGTCGGCGAAGTCCTGCCAGATCACCGGGTTGGTGAACTGCTCCTGCTGGGCCGTCGTGGCCGCCGCCGCGCGCGTCGCGCCCATCGCCGGCAGCGTGGCGCCCGCGACCAGGCCGACGGTGGCCGCCATGACTCTCCGGCGACTGTGGGGGTGTTGGAGCCAGGACATTCGAGATCAGCTTCCTCACGTGTGGGGGACCGAGAACGAAGTTCGAAATATCAGACATAATTCTGAGTGTCGAACGGGAACATAGGAGGGGGCAGGAGGGGAGTCAACACCGGGCGATCAGCGGGTGGTTGGCGGCTCGCCCACAGCAGTCGTCGTTCGGTGATCCTCGGGCGCCGGCGACCCCGGCTCACTCGACAAACCCTGAAACCGACCGACTCACCAGGCTTGACACGTTCCGCGTCTCGTGGTCGACCAGGACGAGGCCGCCACCATCCGGGTTCTCCGCGTGCACGGGCGGGCTCGGCCTTGCACCGAGCCCGCCGCTCCAACTCCACCCGTTCCTGATCGCTCGCTGTGACGCTCACCCGGTTCGGCGTACGTCGTTGCCCGCGAACGCCAGGAACACCAGGACCTGCGCCACGCCACCGGCTAGCGCTGCAGTGTCAGTACCCCCGGCCGGTACGGCAGGAGGCCGTAGTCCCCGCCGTCGGTGCTGGGGTCGCGCCCCTGGTAGAGGAACTGCAGGTTGCAGGGGTCGATGGTCTTGGTCTGGTCGGGGTTGGTGCGAACCAGATCGCCGTGGCTGATGTCCCTAGTCCAGGCCGTCGCGCCGCTGTTGGCACTGCCGGCGAAGGGGCTGGTCACGGTCTCGGCCTGCGGCTGCGGTGTCCAGGGGCCGTCGAGGCTGGTGGCCGTGAACGAGCGGAAGTAGCGACCATACCCTGTGTAATTCTGGGCCTCGACGATCATGAGGTACTGGTTCTGACCCTGGACCTTGTAGACCTCCGGCGCCTCGAACAGCTTGTCCTCGGTGTCGCTCATGACCGTCGTGACCGAACCGAAGGTGCCCGGGAAGTTGCCGATGGGCATGCTGGACCGGTAGATGTCGCCCTTGTCGTTGGCGAAGAACATGTACATGTTCGTGTCGTCGCCGATGAGGGTCACGTCGAGGGGGCCCCCCTTCGGAAGGGTGCCCGTCCACAGCTCCTGCTGCTCGGACCAGCCGTTGGGGTTGGTGGGGTCGCTCGAGGTGCGGTAGGAGAAGCTGTATGGCCAACCCCCGTTGTAGGCGAGCACCCAGAGGTTCTTCGGGGCGAAGTAGAACAGCGTCGGCGCGATGCCAGCGAAGGGAATCGTGTTCTGGGTGGCGGTGGCCATGTCGGACCAGTTCGTGAAGGGGCTGAAGGTCGTCAATCCCCAGCGCCCATCCTCACCGGCGACGGTGTCGTGCGTCGTGGCATAGACGACGTGCTTGCCGTTGTGGACGACGCTGGTGAAGTCCTTCAGCGATGCCCACCCCGCCTTCGGCTGCGCCAGCGGACCGGTCGAGGTCCACCGGTAGGTCGACGGAAGAGCACACGTGTTGCTCGCCCCGGACAGGCCGGTCCACTTCTGGTTGGTGCCGCCGTGGCACGACCAGATCTGCACCCCCGTGCCGTTGGCCTTACCCCAGCCCGAGACTTCCAGGCACAGTCCGGACCGCACGCCGACGATCGTGCCGTCGGGGTTCACCCGCCACTGCTGGTTGTCACTGCCGTTGCACGTCCAGATCTGCACCGGGGTCCCGGACGTGGTGGCGCCGCCCCGGACATCCAGGCACTTGTTGCCGTACACGGTCAGCTGGTTGCTATCCGTCGACGTCCACTGCTGGTTGATTCCGCCGTGGCAGTCCCAGATGTGCACGTTCGCGCCGTCGGTCTGACTGAAGCCCGCCACATCGAGACACCGGCCGGAATCAACACCGCGCACGTCGCTGGTGGTGGCCGCCTGAGCCGGACTGGCGACGAGCAGCGCCGCCAACGCGGCCAGGGCCGCGACCGCGGCGGCGAGCACCGCGGACGGGCGCCTGAGGCTGAAACTACGTCTGCGCATAAGGACCTCGTCATCCTTGAGCAAGCGACTCCGGTTTGCCCCGTTGGGGGCTGTCCGGCTGCCGGCGTGATGCGGCTTGTTCGTTATTTCGAACAGGGGTCGAAGTATCGATCGGGGGAATGCTAGACATCCCATGAATGACGTCAATACTTCTCGCACAATTCGTGGGCAGAAACGTTCGCACGCTGAAACCAGGCGGCTTCAAGTCCCGTGGTTGTACGGGTCTTTGACTGAGGGTCAGCTAGCGGTGCAGGCGCGGGCTCGGTGATCATTACGGACCCCGACCAGGTCGCTCACCTGAGCCTCTGGTTCGGCTCGGCGCCCGACCCGCGCCCGCGGCGGGGCCGGTGGCACTCACTGACGCCGGTCCCGTCGACGTGTGCCTGCAGCGGTCGTCTGCGGTGCGGGGAGCGTCGAGAGCTCGCCGAGCGGGGTGCGAGTGACGGGCGAGCAGTCCTGCTCATCCCGCACCGCAGCGACGCGGCCGATGAGGGCGCGCTGCCCGGCGACTACCGCAAGATCCTGGCGATCGTGCGGGAGGCCGACGGCCCGGTGCAGGTCAGGGCGGTCGGCGAGCGGCTGGGCCTGGACGCCTCGGTGCCCGGCAAGCTGGAGCCGCTGCGGGCGAAGATGACCAAGCCCGCTGAAACCCCGGCCGCTGCTCCCCGCACCCGCGGGGATGGTTCCAGTGCCCGTTCACATGCAATGGCGCAGCACTCCTGCTCCCCGCGCCTGAGCGGATGGTCCCAGCCAGGCCGTGGCCGTGGCCGTGGGGCGCCTAAACCTACTTTGAGTTGCCGGCAGCCCCTACCTGAACGACGGCTGCCCGGTGAATCACTCACCAGCCGTGGGATCGTCCACCACTGATCCCACCCCAAAAGCCCAGGTCACAAAGGTCCAGGGTCCGGGGGAACACACGAAGTCGCGCTTTCGCCACACCGATTCCGGGCAGCCGCCTCATGCAAAACACCCCTCCCAACCGCGCTTCCGGAGGTCAGAACGTTTCTGCACAGGTGACCGCTGGTGGGGCGGGTGGGACTCGAACCCACGGCCGACGGATTATGAGTCCGCTGCTCTAACCGGCTGAGCTACCGCCCCATAGCGGCGTGTCGCGTACAAGTGTGCGCGCCGTCTGCCGCAGCATAGCCGCTCATACGATCTCCTGCTTCGCATGGTCGACTTCGCCTGCCCTGAAGGACTCCGCTGTGACCTGCGCGGTTCCCACGACAGGGACACGGACATGAAAAAGGACCCCTGCGTGGGGTCCTCGTTCAGCATGCTCCCCCGACTGGACTCGAACCAGTAACCTGCCGGTTAACAGCCGGCTGCTCTGCCAATTGAGCTACGGAGGACCGAGCTCCCCCGACTGGACTCGAACCAGTAACCTGCCGGTTAACAGCCGGCTGCTCTGCCAATTGAGCTACGGAGGAATGCCTCGTTGCATCGAACGTACCTACCTGGGTATTCGCCAGGGGGCGTGCGCTCGCTGCGACACATACATTAGCGCAAGCAGGGGGGTGCTCCGCCAATCGGTTCCCCCCGGCCGCGACGCCGCACCAGGGACCTACGCAAGGGAAGGGTGGCCGCCATGCGCTACCGGCTCACGTTCGTCGTCGGACTCGCCGTCGGTTACGTCCTGGGCACACGTGCCGGACGTGAGCGCTACGAGCAGCTGAAGAAGTCCGCCCGCGAGTTCGCGCAGAACCCCGCGGTCCGCAACACCGCCGAGTCGGCGGCCCAACAGAGCCGCCACTTCGCGGGCAAGGCCTACCACACGGTCTCCGAGAAGGTGGGCGACCGAGTCCCCGAATCGGTGGCGGCCCGAGTCCGCTCCCTACGCGAACGCAGCGCCCACAACGGAGGCGCCGAGGACGACTGGGGCACCAGCAACACGTAGGAGTTCTTCCGAGGACAGCAGCTGGCAGTAGGCCTGGGGCGCAGGGGACTGCATCGCCGCCAAGGGGCGCGGGGAACTGCGCGACCAGCCCCACACAACCCGCACCCGAAACACACACGCACCCCCACGGCGCCCACGGCCCAAGCCAGCGCGGCGCTCAGGCACAATTTGGGCCATGGGGATAGTCGCCGGGTTGGACAGTGCGCCCGATTTCACTCGCATCGTCGTCTGCGACACGGACACAGGCGCCGTGCTCAGGCAGGGGTATGCCCCGCACCCGGTGGAATCGCCGGACGGCGGCGGCGCCCGCCCTTCCGATGTCGATCCGCAGGCCTGGCTGCTCTCCCTCGGTGAGGCGGCCGGGGGCGGGCTGCTCGAAGGGGTGCAGGCCATCGGGGTGTCGGCGCAGCAGAACGCGGTGGTGCCGCTCGACGCGCAGGGCAACACCGTGCGCCCCGCGATGGTCGGCGGCGACAAGCGTGCGCAGGTCGCGGCGGCCGATCTGATCGACGCGCTGGGCGGGCGGGAAGCGTGGGCGCAGGCGGTGGGGTGTGTGCCGCAGGCCCCGCAGCCGGTCACCAAGCTGCGCTGGCTCGCCAAGACCGAACCGGAGAACGCCGTACGCGCCGCCGTCCTGATGCAGGCGCACGACTGGCTGGTGTGGCAGCTGCTCGGTCGGCCCGTGAGAAGGACCACAGACCGGGGCGGGGCCTCCGGGACGGGTTACTGGTCGGCGGCGACCGGCGCCTACCGCGGCGATCTCGTCGAGCTGGCGCTCGGCCACCAGGCGATGCTGCCCGAGGTGATCGGGCCGTCGGAAGCGGCCGGTACGACCCCGGAAGGGCTCCTCATCTCCGCGGGGACCGGCGAGACCATGGCCGCCGCCTTCGGGCTCGGCATCGGGCTCGGCGACGCCGTCGTGTCGCTCGGCGCGTCCGGGTCCGTGATGGCCGTGCACCCCGAGGCCCTCGTCGACAGCAGCGGGATGATCACCTCCCTGGCCGACGCGACGGGCATGCACCTCCCGGTCGTGACCACCCTGAACGCCGTACGCACCCTGCGCGGCACCGCCGAACTCCTCGGCGTGCCCGACCTGGAGGGCCTGTCCGACCTGGCGATGAAGTCGACGCCGGGGGCCCATGGGCTGGTCCTGCTGCCCTATCTGGAGGGTGAGCGGACGCCGAATCTGCCGCACACCGCGGGCACGCTGGCCGGGCTTCGGCGGGAGTCGATGAAGCCGGAGCATCTGGCGCGGGCCGCGTTCGAGGGCATGCTGTGCGGGCTCGCGGACGCGCTCGACGTGCTGCGTGGCCGGGGTGTCGAGGTGCGGCGGATCTTCCTGCTGGGGGCGGTCGCCGAGCTGTCGGCCGTGCAGGCGGCGGCGCCCGCGCTGTTCGGGGCGCAGGTCGTCGTACCGCAGCCCGCGGACTACGCGGCGATCGGCGCCGCCCGGCAGGCCGCCTGGGCGCTCGGGGTGTCGCAGGGCACCCTCGACCCGCGCACCCCGCCGGTCTGGCAGGGCGCGGCCGCGCAGGTCCTGGAGCCCGGCGAGGAGCTGGCGGTGGGGCAGGCGGTGCGGCAGCAGTTCGTGTCGGTGCGGGATCAGACGCATCCCGGGGCGTTCCGGCCGTAGCGGCCGGGAGGTGCGAAAGGTAAGAGACCGGTAGGAAGCGAACCCGGAAGGCCGTACGGAGGCGCGCTGACGGCTTAATCGGTTGAGGTAACACCACCGGAGTGTTCGACGATAGGGGCCAGGGGCAACCAATCGCCCCGTCGTCGACTCCGAGAGAAGCAGCGTGCTCATACGACTTCTGCGGACCTACCTCAGGCCCTACCGAAAACCCATCGCCTCGCTGGTGCTGCTGCAGTTCCTGCAGACCTGCGCCACCCTCTACCTGCCCACGCTGAACGCGGACATCATCGACAAGGGCGTCGTCAACGGCGACACCGGCTACATCCTGAGCTACGGCGCCCTGATGGTCGGCATCTCGCTGGCGCAGGTCGTGTGCAACATCGGTGCCGTGTACTACGGCGCCCGGACCGCGGCGGCGCTCGGGCGGGACATGCGCGCGGCCGTCTTCGACCGGGTGCAGTCCTTCTCGGCACGTGAGGTCGGGCACTTCGGCGCGCCCTCGCTGATCACCCGGACGACCAATGACGTCCAGCAGGTGCAGATGCTGGCGCTGATGACGTTCACACTGATGGTGTCGGCGCCGATCATGTGCGTGGGCGGCATCGTGCTGGCCCTCGGCCTGGACGTGCCGCTGTCGGCGGTGCTGGTGGCCGTGGTGCCCGTGCTCGGCATCAGCGTGACCTTGATCGTGCGCGCGCTGCGGCCGCTGTTCCGGACCATGCAGGAGCGCCTGGACACGGTGAACCGGGTGCTGCGCGAGCAGATCACCGGCAACCGTGTGATTCGTGCCTTCGTGCGGGACGAGTACGAGCAGCAGCGCTTCGGGAAGGCCAACGCCGAGCTGACGGACATGGCGATGGGCACCGGCAAGCTGCTCGCGCTGATGTTCCCGATCGTCATGACGGTGGTGAACCTGTCGTCCATCGCGGTGGTGTGGTTCGGCGCCCACCGGATCGACAGCGGCGGGATGGAGATCGGTGATCTGACCGCGTTCCTCGCCTATCTCATGCAGATCGTGATGTCCGTGATGATGGCCACCTTCATGTTCATGATGGTGCCGCGCGCGGAGGTGTGCGCCGAGCGCATCCAGGAGGTCCTGGACACGTCGTCGAGTGTGGTGCCGCCGGTCGCGCCGGTACGGGAGCTGCGCCGGCACGGTCATCTGGAGATCCGGGGCGCCGGGTTCCGCTACCCGGGTGCCGAGGAACCGGTGCTGAAGGCGATCGACCTGGTGGCCCGGCCCGGTGAGGTGACCGCCGTGATCGGGTCGACGGGCAGCGGCAAGTCCACGCTGCTGGGGCTCGTGCCCCGGCTGTTCGACGCGACCGACGGACAGGTACTCGTCGACGGCGAGGACGTGGCGGGCATCGAGCCCCAGCTGCTGGCGAAGACGGTCGGCCTCGTGCCGCAGAAGCCATACCTGTTCGCGGGGACGGTGGCGACCAACCTGCGCTACGGCAACCCGGACGCGACGGACGAGGAGCTGTGGCACGCGCTGGAGGTGGCGCAGGCCAAGGGGTTCGTGGAGGGTCTGGAGAGCGGGCTCGACTCCCCCATCGCGCAGGGCGGCACGAACGTGTCCGGTGGTCAGCGGCAGCGTCTCGCGATCGCGCGGACGCTCGTCCAGCGCCCGGAGATCTATCTCTTCGACGACTCCTTCTCCGCCCTCGACTACGCGACGGACGCGGCGCTGCGTGCGGCGCTCGGACGTGAGACCGCCGAGGCGACCGTCGTCATCGTCGCCCAGCGGGTGGCGACCATCCGGGACGCCGACCGGATCGTCGTACTCGACGAGGGACGGGTCGTCGGCGCGGGCCGGCACCACGAGCTGATGGCGGACAACGAGACATACCGGGAGATCGTGCTCTCCCAGCTGACGGAAGCGGAGGCTGCCTGATGGCCGGGCCGATGGGGCGGATGATGGCCGGCGGCGGCCCCGACCAGCACTCGCTGGACTTCAAGGTGTCGGGCAGGCGGCTCGTCGCGCAGTTCAAGCCCGAGCGGATCACGATCTACGCGCTGCTGTTCTGCGTGGTGGTGAGCGTGGGTCTGTCGGTCGCCGGGCCGAAGATCCTCGGCGAGGCCACCGACCTGGTCTTCGCCGGCATCGTCGGGCGGCAGTTCGAGTCCGGGATGACCAAGGAGCAGGTCCTCACGGCCATGCGGGAGCGCGGCGACAGCGAGATCGCCGACATGCTGCGCAGCACCGACTTCACGCCGGGCCAGGGCATCGACTTCGGCGCGGTGGGGGACGTACTGCTGCTCGCGCTCACCGTGTTCGTCGTCGCCGGTCTGCTGATGGCGGTGGCGACGCGGCTGGTGAACCGGGCCGTGAACCGCACGATGTACCGGATGCGCGAGGACGTGCAGGCGAAGCTGTCGCGGCTGCCGCTGTCGTACTTCGACAAGAGCCGGCGCGGTGAGGTGCTGTCCCGGGCGACCAACGACATCGACAACATCGGGCAGACGCTCCAGCAGTCGATGGGCCAGCTCATCAACTCGGTGCTGACCATCATCGGCGTGCTGGCGATGATGTTCTGGGTGTCGTGGCTGCTGGCGCTGGTCGCGCTGGTGACCGTGCCGCTGTCGTTCTTCGTCGCCACGCGCGTGGGCAAGCGGTCGCAGCCGCACTTCGTGCAGCAGTGGCGCTCGACCGGCAAGCTCAACGCGCACGTCGAGGAGATGTACACCGGGCACACGCTGGTGAAGGTGTTCGGGCGGCAGGAGGAGTCGGCCAAGCAGTTCGCCGAGCAGAACGAGGCGCTGTACGAGGCGGGCTTCAAGGCGCAGTTCAACAGCGGTGTGATGCAGCCGCTGATGCTGTTCGTGTCGAACATCAACTACGTGCTGGTGGCGGTGGTCGGCGGTCTGCGGGTGGCCTCCGGCTCGCTGTCCATCGGTGACGTGCAGGCCTTCATCCAGTACTCGCGGCAGTTCTCGATGCCGCTGACGCAGGTCGCGTCGATGGCGAACCTCGTGCAGTCGGGTGTCGCCTCCGCCGAGCGGATCTTCGAACTCCTGGACGCGGAGGAGCAGGAGGCGGATCCCGTGCCGGGCGTACGGCCGGAGGAGCTGCGCGGGCGGGTGGCGCTGGAGGGGGCGTCCTTCCGGTACGACCCCGAGAAGCCGCTGATCGAGGACCTGTCGCTGACGGTGGAACCCGGGCACACGGTCGCGATCGTCGGCCCGACGGGCGCCGGCAAGACGACCCTGGTCAACCTGCTGATGCGGTTCTACGACGTCTCGTCCGGACGTATCACCCTCGACGGCGTCGACATCTCCCGGATGTCCCGGGACGAACTGCGGGCCGGGATCGGGATGGTGCTGCAGGACACGTGGCTGTTCGGGGGCACGATCGCGGAGAACATCGCGTACGGGGCGTCCCGGGACGTCACGCGGGGCGAGATCGAGGAGGCCGCGCGGGCCGCCCACGCCGATCGGTTCGTCCGTACGCTGCCCGACGGGTACGACACGGTGATCGACGACGAGGGCAGCGGGGTCAGCGCGGGTGAGAAGCAGCTGATCACCATCGCTCGGGCGTTCCTGTCCGACCCGGTGATCCTGGTGCTGGACGAGGCGACGTCGTCGGTCGACACCCGTACGGAAGTCCTGATCCAGAAGGCCATGGCGAAGCTGGCGCATGGGCGGACGTCGTTCGTGATCGCACACCGGTTGTCGACGATTCGGGATGCGGACACGATCCTCGTCATGGAGAACGGGTCCATCGTGGAGCAGGGTGCGCACGGGGAGTTGTTGGCGGCGGACGGGGCTTATGCGCGGTTGTACAAGGCGCAGTTCGCTCAGGCGGTGGCGGAAGTGGACTGAGGCGCGGTCGGGGGTGCCGCGTGGGGTCGTGGGGCGGCTGCGGGCCGGTGGGGGCTTGTCGCGCAGTTCCCCGCGCCCCTTACGTACGTGCAGCTGACGCCCCTTTTAGGGGCGCGGGGAACTGCGCGACCGACCCCCACCGGCCCGCAGACGGCGTCAGTCCAGATAGCCCCTCAGCTGATCCGCGAACGCATGGTCCCTCAGCTTGTTCAAGGTCTTCGACTCGATCTGGCGGATGCGTTCCCGCGTCACCCCGAAGATGCGGCCGATCTCCTCCAACGTGCGCGGACGACCGTCCGCCAACCCGTAACGGAGTTGGACGACCTTGCGTTCACGCTCTCCAAGGGTCGACAGCACCGCTTCCAGGTGCTCCCTGAGCAGCAGAAACGCCGCCGACTCCACGGGTGACGTCGCGTCGCCGTCCTCAATGAGGTCGCCGAGCGCCACGTCGTCCTCCTCGCCCACCGGCGCGTGCAGCGACACCGGTTCCTGGGCCAGTCGCAGGACCTCGCTGACGCGCTCGGGCAGCAGGTCGAGGTGGTCGGCGACCTCTTCCGGCGTCGGTTCGTAGCCGCGTTCCTGCAGCATGCGGCGCTGCACGCGGACGACCCGGTTGATCAACTCGACGACGTGGACCGGCACTCGGATGGTGCGGGCCTGGTCGGCGAGGGCGCGGGACATGGCCTGGCGGATCCACCAGGTGGCGTAGGTCGAGAACTTGTAGCCGCGGGCGTAGTCGAACTTCTCGACGGCCCTGATCAGGCCGAGGTTGCCCTCCTGCACGAGGTCGAGCATGGTCAGGCCACGGCCGACGTACCTCTTCGCCACGGACACGACGAGCCGCAGGTTCGCCTCGATCAGACGGCGCTTGGCCATGCGGCCCATGACGACCAGGCGGTCGAGGTCGAGGGCGAGCCGGCTCTCCAGGTCGGGCGTGCTGCTCAGCTTCTCCTCGGCGAACAGGCCGGCCTCGACGCGGCGGGCGAGTTCGACCTCCTCGGCCGCGGTGAGCAGGGGGATGCGGCCGATCTCCCGCAGGTACTGGCGGAAGAGGTCCGAGGAGGGACCGCTGGTGTCGGGACGGCTGCGGCTCGGCAGCGGCGCTTCGACCGGCTCCGCGGCATCGGCGTCGGCGTCGCCGTTCAGGGCCTCGGCGGGCGGCTCCGCCGGCTCCGGCGCGGCCTCCGGTTCCGTCTCGGGGTGGTGCGCGACACGGCTCTGCGGCGGCACCGCGACGAGAACGTCGGCCTCCGCGTCCGGTTCCGTGCCGTTGGTACTCGTGTCGGTCTTGCTCAGGGTCTGGGTCTGCACGGGGGCGACCTCCAGGATGATCGCTGTCGAGGCATACGGCAGCGCTGCTTCGAGGGCGGAGTCGGCGGCCTCGCCGCTGTCCGTCCCGTACGCGATGAGCGGAACCGCGGGGGTGTGGGACCCGTGGGGAACGGATCGGCCGCGCTCCGAGGACTCAGGCACCGGAACCCAGTGTGGAGTACGACACATCGCCGCCACGAGGGGCGTGCGGTGACTTTTTGCGTCCGGTCCGTGACCGCGCGGTTACCCAGCCGTACGCAAATGGCCGCGCATCGCTCAGAGCGCGGCCGCGCCTCGCTCCCGCAATGCCTGGTCGTACTGCTGCAACACCCACAGTTCGTTCTGTACGGCGGCGAGTTGGGCGGGGTCGCCGCCCGCGCCGAGGCGGGTCAGCTGGCTCTGGATGTCGCGGATGCGGCGCTCCACGGCGCGGCGGCGGACGGTGACGAGTTGTTCGCCGGCGTAGTTCTCGTCGACGGTCCTGCGCATGATCGCCTCGACCGCGAGTTCCGTGACCATCGCGCGGACCTGGTCGTCGGGGGCCGCCTCGCGGACGCGGACCAGGTACTCCTGCCCGTCCTGGACGCCGTACTCGGCGCCGCCCGCGTCCAGGATCGCCTGGCGTACGGCGGCGTACGGCGCGGCGGTGAACTCGTCGACGCCGTACGCGTCGACCGCCGGGGAGA
Organism: Streptomyces sp. NPDC051738; assembly: GCF_044453205.1. Classification (NCBI taxonomy): domain Bacteria; kingdom Bacillati; phylum Actinomycetota; class Actinomycetes; order Kitasatosporales; family Streptomycetaceae; genus Streptomyces; species Streptomyces sp. NPDC051738. The sequence goes on from NZ_JBITCM010000027.1 coordinate 80,485, forward strand.
CCAACTCGGGGCGCTGCAGGGCGAGTTTCAGCAACTCGCGTTCGGTGGCGAACACGGGGTTGCGGAGGGTCAGGGCCGGGCCGGACGGGCGGGCCGTGGGGGCGGCGTCGTACTGCTGCTGGCCCCGGTTCGCCGGTGCCGGTCCCCTGCCGCCGCGGTCCCGCGCCCAACGCGCCAGCTGCGCCACCCGCTTGACCACGAACTGGGTGTCGAGGATGCCGAGCATGCCCGCGAGCTGGACGGCCACCTCGTGCTGGGCGCCGCTGTTCTTGATGCGGGCGACGATGGGCGCCGCCTCGTCCAGCGCCGCGGCTCGGCCAGCCGGGGTGTCGAGGTCGTAGCGGACGACGATCTGGCGGAGCGCGAACTCGAAGAGCGGGGTGCGGGGTTCGGCCAGGTCGGCGACCGCCTCGTCGCCCTTGGCCAGGCGCAGTTCGCAGGGGTCCATGCCGTCCGGCGCGATCGCGATGTACGTCTCCGCCGCGAACTTCTGGTCGTCCTCGAAGGCGCGCAGGGCCGCCTTCTGGCCGGCCGCGTCGCCGTCGAAGGTGAAGATCACGCGGGCCGAGCCGTTGTCCATCAGCAGTCGGCGGAGGATCTTGATGTGGTCGGCGCCGAAGGCCGTACCGCAGGTGGCGATGGCGGTGGTGACGCCGGCCAGGTGGCAGGCCATGACGTCGGTGTAGCCCTCGACCACGACCGCGCGGCTGGCCTTGGCGATGTCCTTCTTCGCCAGGTCGATGCCGTAGAGGACCTGGGATTTCCTGTAGATCGCCGTGTCGGGGGTGTTGAGGTACTTGGGCCCGTTGTCCGCCTCGTACAGCTTGCGGGCGCCGAAGCCGACCACGTCGCCGCCGATGTCCCGGATCGGCCACATCAGACGGCCCCGGAAGCGGTCGATGGGGCCCCGGCGACCCTCCTGCGACAGACCGGACAGGAGCAGTTCCTTGTCGGTGAAGCCCTTGCCGCGCAGGAAGCGGGTGAGGTGGTCCCAGCCCTGGGGGCTGTAGCCGACGCCGAAGTGGACGGCGGCGGCCTGGTCGAAGCCGCGCTCGGCGAGGAAGATCCGGCCGGTTTCCGCCTCGGGGCCGGTCGCCAGCTGCTCGGCGTACCACTCGGCGGCGATCTTGTGGGCCTCGACCAGGCGGATACGTTCGCCGCGCTGGTGGGAGGGGTTGTAGCCGCCCTCCTCGTAGCGCAGGGTGATGCCGGCCTGGGCGGCGAGGCGCTCGACCGACTCCGAGAAGGTGAGGTGGTCGACCTTCATCACGAACGTGATGGTGTCGCCGCCCTCCTGGCAGCCGAAGCAGTGGAAGAGTCCCTTGCTGGGGCTGACCTGGAAGGACGGCGACTTCTCGTCGTGGAAGGGGCACAGCCCCTTGAGGTTCCCGCCGCCCGCGTTACGCAGCTGGAGGTACTCGGACACCACGGCGTCGATCGGGACCGCGTCCCGTACCGCCTTCACGTCCTCGTCGTTGATCCGTCCTGCCACGCGTGAATTCTACGGGGACGGACTGACACCTACGGTGCGAGGCTTTCGAGCGGACTGACACCTACGGTGCGAGGCTTTCGAGCGGAACGTGCGGGTCCGCCAGCGCCTCCGTGTTCACCTGGGTCTTGGAGCGGATCAGCTGCTGGATGGGCTCTGTGACGTCCCACACATTCACATTCATCCCGGCCAGGACCCTGCCGCCCTTCACCCAGAACGCGATGAACTCCCGCTTCCCGGCGTCCCCCCGGATCACCACTTCGTCGTACGACCCCGGCGGCGCCCACCCGCTGTACTCCATCCCCAAGTCGTACTGGTCGGAGAAGAAATAGGGCACCCGGTCGTAGACGACGTCCTGCCCGAGCATCGCCCGCGCCGCCGCCGGTCCGCCGTTCAGCGCGTTGGCCCAGTGCTCCACCCGCAGCCGGGTGTCGAACAGGCCGTGCGGGAAGGAGGCCACGTCGCCGGCGGCGTAGATGTCGGGGTCGGAGGTGCGCAGCCGCTCGTCGACCACGACGCCGTGGCCGTGGGCGCGGTCGGCGATCTCCAGCCCGGCCGCCTCCGCGAGGCCGATGCGGGGGGCCGCGCCGATCGCCGCCAGGACGTCGTGCGCGGGGTGCTCCTCGCCGTCGTCGGTCCGCGCGGCCAGCACCATGCCGTCCTGGCCGACGATCTCCGTCAGCCGCCTGCCGAAGTGGAACCGCACCCCGTGGTCGCGGTGCAGCTCGCCGAAGAGGCCGCCCAGCTCCGGGCCCAGGACGCCGTGCAGCGGGGTCGGCTCCGGCTCGACGACGGTGACCTCGGCGCCGTACTCGCGGGCGGCCGCCGCTACCTCCAGGCCGATCCAGCCGGCGCCGGCGATCACGATGTGCCCGTTGTCGCGGCCCAGCGACATCAGGACGCCCTTGAGGCGCTCGGCGTGCGCGAGGCGGCGCAGGTGGTGGACGCCGGCCAGGTCCGTGCCCGGGATGTCCAGGCGGCGCGGCTCGGCGCCGGTGGCCAGCAGGAGCTTGTCGTAGTGGACGAGCGTGCCGTCCTCGCCGAACCGCACGGTCTTCGCCGTACGGTCGATCGCGTCGACGGTCTGGCCGAGGTGCAGTTCGATGTCGTTGCGTGCGTACCAGGCGGGCTCGTGCACGAAGACGCTGTCGCGCTCCTCCTTGCCGAGGAGGTATCCCTTGGAGAGGGGCGGCCGCTCGTACGGGTGGTCGCGCTCGTCGCAGATCAGTATCACCCGCCCGGTGAAGCCCTCCGAACGGAGCGTCTCGGCCGCCTTCGCGCCGGCGAGTCCGCCTCCGACGATGACGAATGTCTGATCCGCGTCGACCACTTGTTGCCTCCTCGTAAGGGTGCCGCCACATGCGAGCGTCCCGCACGCAGCGTGATGCGGGAAGAGGGGGTGACCCGATCAGGCCACGCAGGGTCACTTTCGAGTACCCGTTCGCCTCATGTGTCTCACCCGTCGCGGGCCCGTGAGCGCTCCGCGGAGAAGGCCGGCGGCGCGCCTGCCTCCCCCCGGGACAGGCGCTCTGCCACCGCGCCAAGCGTCCCTCCAGGGCCGGGAGTTGACGGGATATTCGCCCAGAATGCAAGGAGAACGGCGGGCTCCGTGGACCTCGCCCGTTCCGTGGCTACGGTGGAGGAGTTGAGCAAACGCTTGCAGAGGCTTCGGGGGACGCATGCTGCGTATCGACTTCACGGCGGAGGATCTGAACCGATTACGGGTCGCGGGAGAGCCGGACCCGCTCTGGGAGACCGTGCTGAGCCTGATGCGGCTGCAGGACCGCAGCGCCTCGCTGGTCTTCGACCCCTGGCGGCGTGAGGTGCGCGCCGCGCTCGCCCGGAAGGGGCTGACCTCGACGGCGACCGCGCTGACGCTGCTCGCGCGCCGGGCCGCGTACTTCCCGGACTTCCTGACCCCCGGGCAGGGCGTCGCCGACCTTGAGGTGGGCATCGACCTGGTGCTCGGCACACCGAAACGCCGACTCTCGCACGAGTTGTCGATACTGTTCCCGAAGGCCCCGCCGCCAGGGTTCCGGCGGCTGGCCGACGGCGACCCGCGGGCGCTGGAGCTGCTCGGCGACGCGCTGCGCCGCTACTACGCGGTGGCGGTGGAGCCGTATCTCCCGGCGATCCGCGCGGCGGTGGCGGCGGACCGCTCGGTCCGGGCGGAGGCGGCTCTGGACTCCGGTCCACAGGGCCTGCTCGACAGCTACCGCACGGTCCTCGGCCGGGAGGAGGAGGCGCTGGTCACCGACTATCCCTTCCACCGGGAGCTACGGCTGGACGGGCGCCCGCTGACGATCGTCCCGGCCTTCTTCTGCGTCCGCACCCCGGTGACGCTCGCCGACCCGCATCTCGCCCCCGTCCTGGTCCATCCGCTGCACCCGGCGCCCGGCTGGCTGGCCCGTTCCCGGCGGGTGGCCTCGGAGCAGCTGCCGGTGGCCCAGCTGATCGGCCCCACCCGGGCCATGGTCCTGGACGCGCTGGAGCATCCGCACACCACGACCGCGCTCGCCGAGCTCCTCCAGCTCACCCCGCCGACGGCCAGCCGGCATGCGACGGTGCTGCGGGAAGCGGGGCTGGTGGAGTCGCGGCGGCAGGGGAACCGGGTGTTCCATCTGCGGACCCGGCTCGGTGACGCCCTCTTGAACGGTGCGCTCTAGACCCGTACACACAGTGTCAGGGCTCTGCAGGCTCTTTGGGCTCTTCAGGCTCTTTGGGTGAGCCGTGCGTGCAGCGCGCGTGCCGACGCGTCCGTCAGGGACGCGATCTGGTCGACGATCACCCGCTTGCGGGCGCGGTCGTCGGCGGCCTCGTCGAACAGGGCACGGAACTGCGGGTCGAGCCCGTCGGGCGCGCGGGTGGTGAGCGCCTCGGCCAGTTCGGCGACCACGATCCGCTGGTCGGCGCGGAGCCGCTCCTGCTCGGCACGCTGCATGACATACCGGTCGGCGACCGCCTTGAGCACCGCGCACTCCAGGCGGGTCTCGTGCGGTACGACGAGTTCGGCGCCGTAGCGGGTGAGCCGGCCGTCGCCGTACGCCGCGCGCGTGGCGCTCTCCGCGGCCAGGCAGAAACGGCCGATGAGCTGGCTGGTGGCGTCCTTGAGGCGGGCCTGCGCGACGGCGGAACCGTCGTAGCCGTGCGGCCACCACTCCTCGTCCTGGAGCCGGTCGAGGGCGGCGGCGAGTTCGGCCGGGTCGGTGTCCTCGGGGACGTACCGTCCGATGGCCACCGCGAAGACCGCCCGGCGTTCGGGCTCGGCGTGCAGGCAGTTGGGGTCGATGTGGCCGGCGTGCAGGCCGTCCTCGACGTCGTGCACGGAGTACGCCACGTCGTCGGACCAGTCCATGACCTGGGCCTCGAAGGTGGTGCGGGCGCCGGGGGCGTCCTTGCGGACCCAGTCGAAGACGGGGCGGTCGTCCTCGTAGACGCCGAACTTCGGGGACTCAGGGTCGGTGGGGTGGGCGCCGCGGGGCCAGGGGTACTTGGTGGCGGCGTCGAGGGTGGCGCGGGTGAGGTTGAGGCCTACGGAGCCCTCCGGGGTGAACCGTTTGGGCTCGATGCGGGTGAGGAGTCTCAGGGACTGGGCGTTGCCCTCGAAGCCGCCGCAGTCCTCGGCGAACTCGTTGAGGGCGACCTCGCCGTTGTGGCCGAACGGGGGGTGGCCGAGGTCGTGGGAGAGGCAGGCCGCCTCCACGAGGTCGGGGTCGCAACCGAGGGCTGCGCCCAGTTCTCGGCCTACCTGGGCGCACTCCAGGGAGTGGGTGAGGCGGGTTCTCGGGCTGGGGTCCCAGGCGTTGCTGTGGGTTCCTGGGGTGACGACCTGGGTCTTTCCGGCGAGCCTTCGCAGGGCAGCGGAGTGCAGTACGCGGGCGCGGTCGCGTTGGAAGGCCGTGCGGCCTGGGCGTTTGTCGGGTTCGGGGGCCCAGCGTTCTACTGCCGACTCGTCGTAGTACATGGTCCGACAGTACGGGCAGACACTGACAAACGGAGGGCTGTGTTGCGCCTAGTCGTCTGCCGGGATTTGTTCGTCTGCGAGTGCGGGTTGTGTGTGGCTGGTCGCGCAGTTCCCCGCGCCCCTGGGTGGGCTGTCCCGCCCGGCGATTTAGGCCGATGCCAGTTCCGGTGCTGCCGTGACCGGGGTTGTGAGCGTCTGGTCGTAGCGGTGAAGGAGCAGGTTTGCCATCGCCGGGTGGGTGCCCAGGGGGGCCGAGGCTATCCAGGGGGCCGCCTGCGCGGACTCCGTTGCGAAGCGGCCCGGGGCCGTGAAGTACGAGGCCACAGCCACCCTCGTGCGGCCTCGGGACGCCAGGGCGCGCAGGGTGTCGGGGACTGTGGGGGACGCCGTTGTCGCGTAGGCCGGGATCACGGGGACGCCCAGGCGGTTGGCCAGGAGCTGGGCCGTGCGGGACGTGTCCACCTTTGACTCGGGGTCGCGGGAGCCCGCCGCCGCCAGGACCACCGCGCTCCTGCGGCGGGTGGGCTCGTCCATGCGGGTGCGCCAGCCGGCCTCCACCAGGCGGGTGTACAGGGCCTCCACCAGCAGGGGGTGCGGGCCGAGGGCGCCGGCCACGCGTGCGCGTACCGCCGACTCGGCGGCCATCTCGGGGATGTCGCGCTTGATGTGGTAGCCGCGGCTGAGCAGGAGCGGGACGAGGATCACCTCGCGGTCGCCGAGGGCGGCGAGGGTGTCGGGGAGCAGGGGCTCGTTCAGCTCGATGTGGCCGAGGTGGACCGGCAGGGCGGGGCGCAGCTCGCGGACCTTGTCGAGGAGGGCGCGCACGGTGCTCAGGGCGCGCGGATCCCGGCTGCCGTGGGCCACGACGACCAGCGCGGGCGGTTCGGGGCGCCGCCTGCCGTCGAGCGAGACGAGGCTGAGCTGGCTGGCGAGCTGGCTGCTGATCCGGTTCATGATGTGCGCCGTACTGTCGAGGTGGGCCCCCGGGCCGGGGAGGGTCGTGGACTTCGTGGACTCGTCGCGAGGAGGGTTCGACGCCGTCATGGATCGATGGTGAGGGCGGGACGTTGCCTCCCCGTTGCGCGTGAATAACGGGTGTTTACGCCGGGTTCACCGTGGGGTTCCTGGGGGGTGTGAGGTGGCGTGACCTGGGGTTTCGGTGGGTGAAGTGAAGCTGGTCACGTTCGAGGCGGTGAACCGACGACGCTGACAGGACGTCCCTGACTGTCGAGAACAGGCTGTGTGCCCACCGGGAGGGACCGTCCGAATGCGCCGACCGAAGCTGCGCCGCCCCCGTCTGCCGCGCACCCGCGCCGGGCAGCGGCGGCTCGTGCAGGGGGTGATGCTCGGGTGCGTGCTGGCGCTGCTTCCGGCCACCTGGATGTACGTCGTCACGGGTGACCGGCTGCGGACCACGGCCGACGTGCCGCGCACCGAAGTCGCCGTCGTCTTCGGCGCCGGGCTGTGGGACGGCGAGCCCTCCCCGTACCTCGCCCACCGGCTGGACGCGGCGGCCGAGCTGTACCGCGCGGGCCGGATCGAGGTCGTCCTCGTCACCGGTGACAACAGCCGCAGGGACTACGACGAGCCCGACGCCATGCGCACATATCTGACCAGGCACGGTGTGCCCGACTCCCGCATCGTCAGCGACTACGCCGGCTTTGACACCTGGGACTCCTGCGTCCGCGCCAAGAAGATCTTCGGCGTCGACGAGGCGGTGCTCATCAGCCAGGGCTTCCACATCCGGCGGGCGGTCGCGCTGTGCCAGGAGGCGGGGGTGACGTCGTACGGCGTGGGAGTCGACGCCAAGCACGACGTGACCTGGTACTACGGCGGCGCCCGGGAGATCCTCGCGGCGAGCAAGGCGGCCCTGGACGCCGTCTTCGAGCCGGATCCGCGGTTCCTCGGGCCGAGGGAGCCGGGGGTGGCGAACGCGCTGGCGGCGGAGCGATAGCGGCGCCCGAAGAGTGCGGCGCATGCCCTCGCACGCAGGTTTTGACGCGCGCACGCCAGCCAACCGCGTGAACTACCCGGCGGAGACGTTCCGTGACCAGGTGGCTACCCATAGCGTCCGTGGGTGTGCGGCGGCGGATCGGGCCGCCCGCCGCGACCTGGGGGAAAGGACATCTGATGACGCGTCTTCGGTCCGTACTCGCCGCCATCGCCGCGGCGATGCTGATCACCGGGGGGACCGCCGCGGGTACCGCCACCGCGGCCGAGGCCGCACAGGCGAGGGAGCCGGGCTGCGCCCACCTCCTCGGCTACGGCTCCGGATGGGCGGACATCCACAACGCGTGCGGCTACACGGTCTTCGCCACCGTCGAGGTCGACGGCTTCGACCCGCCGTGCATCCAGATCGGCCCGGGCGCGGTCGCGACCATCGGTCTGGAGCCGGGCGACGTCCCGTACTACGCCTACGAGTGCTGACCAAGGGCGTCCTCTGACCAAGGACCGGCCCTGACCGGGCGGGAGCGGGGCCCGTGCCCTGCTCCCGCCCTTCGCATGCGGGTCCGGGCCTCACGGCGCCCCGGGGACAACGGGGAGGTCACCGTCCCGGCCGCGTAACAGGGAGCCGTCCCGCACGTAACACGCCCGACGCACGCTGAACGACATGCCGAACTCCGCGACGCCCACGCACTGCCCGTACTGCGCCCTGCAGTGCGGAATGAACCTCACGCCCTTGCAGGACGGGGGTGTCGCGGTGGTCGAGCGCCCGGACTTCCCGGTGAACAAGGGAGCGCTGTGCGGCAAGGGTCGTACGGCGCCCGCGGTGCTGGCGTCGAACGTCCGTCTGACCTCGCCGTTGGTGCGGTCGGGCGGCACGCTCGTGCCGGCCACCTGGGACGAGGCGCTGGACCGCGTCGCCGAGGGCCTGGCACGCACGCGTACGGAACATGGCCCGGACGCGTGCGGGGTCTTCGGCGGGGGCGGCCTCACGAACGAGAAGGCGTACAGCCTCGGCAAGTTCGCGCGGATCGTGCTCGGCACCTCGCAGATCGACTACAACGGCCGGTTCTGCATGTCGTCGGCCGCCGCGGCCGGAATGAAGGCGTTCGGGGTGGACCGGGGGCTGCCGTTTCCCCTGGAGGACATCCCCAAGACGGGCTGCGTGATCCTCGTCGGCTCCAACCTCGCGGAGACGATGCCGCCGTCGCTGCGCTACTTCACCGAGCTGCGCGAGAACGGCGGCACGCTCATCGTCATCGACCCGCGCCGCACCAAGACCGCCGAGCAGGCGGACCTGCACCTCTCACCCCGGCCGGGCACCGACCTCGCCCTCGCCCTCGGCCTGCTGCACCTGGTCGTCGCCGAGGGCCGGGTCGACGAGGAGTACGTCCAGGAGCGCACGGTCGGCTGGGAGGACGCTCGGGCCGCGGCGATGGCGCACTGGCCGGAGTACGTGGAGCGGATCACGGGGGTGTCCGTTCCCCAACTCCGGGAGGCCGTACGGCTGTTCTGCGAGCCGGAGCACGCGATGGTGCTGACCGCGCGCGGGCCCGAGCAGCAGTCCAAGGGCACCGACACCGTGGGCGCGTGGATCAACCTGTGTCTGGCGACGGGGCGCGCGGGCCGGCCGCTGTCCGGATACGGCTGCCTCACCGGGCAGGGCAACGGGCAGGGCGGGCGCGAACACGGCCAGAAGGCCGACCAGTTGCCCGGCTACCGGAAGTTGGACGACCCGGACGCGCGGCGGCATGTCGCCGAGGTGTGGGGCGTGGACCCGGACAGCCTGCCGGGGCCGGGGCGCAGTGCGTACGAGCTGCTCGACGCGTTGGGCGGCGACATCAAGGCCCTGCTGCTGATGGCCTCGAACCCGGTGGTGTCGGCGCCGCGTGCCGCGCACATCGAGGAGCGCATCAAATCCCTTGATTTCCTTGCCGTTTGCGACGTCGTACTGTCGGAGACGGCCGAGCTCGCGGACGTCGTCCTGCCGGTCACGCAGTGGGCCGAGGAGACGGGTACGACGACCAACCTGGAGGGCCGTGTGCTGCTCCGCAGGCGCGCGATCACCCCGCCCGAGGGCATCCGCAGCGACCTGGAGGTCATGCACGAGCTGGCCGCGCGGCTGGGCGGTGAACGGGGCCTGGAGAAGGGGTTCCCGACCGACCCCGAGGAGGTCTTCGAGGAGCTGCGCCGGGCAAGTGCGGGCGGCGCGGCGGACTACTCGGGGATCACCTACCGCCGGCTGGCGGAGGAGAACGGCGTGTTCTGGCCGTGCCCGGGAAGCGTCGACAACTCCGAGACCTCCGAGATCTCCGAGAATTCCAAGACCCCCGAGATCTCCGTGAATTCCGAGATCTCCGAGATCCCCGGAGACACCGCCCCGCACCACCCCGGCACCCCCCGCCTCTTCCTCGACCGGTTCGCCACCCCCGACGGACGGGCCCGGTTCGCCCCCGTCTCGCACCGGGCCGCCGCCGAGGAACCCGACGACGAGTACCCGGTGCTGCTGACCACCGGACGAGTCGTCGCGCAGTACCAGTCCGGCGCCCAGACCCGCCGCGTCGCCGAGCTGAACGCCGCCGCGCCGGGCCCGTTCGTGGAGCTGCACCCCCGGCTGGCGGCGCGGCTCGGGGCGGTCGAGGGCGATCCGGTGGCCGTGGTCTCCCGCCGGGGCCGCGCGGTCGCCCCCGCCCGCATCACGACCGGCATCCGCCCGGACACCGTCTTCATGCCGTTCCACTGGCCGGGCGAGGGACGCGCCAACACCCTGACCAACCCGGCACTGGACCCGACGTCGCGGATGCCGGAGTTCAAGACGTGCGCGGTGCGGGTGGAGGCCGTGAAGTCGTAGACCGGCCGGGGCTGTTGGGCACGGCGGCCGCGTGGCTCAGCCGGCCCGGGTCGCCCAGTCGCCGCCCTCGATGAGCTTGCCCCGCGCCCGCAGGCGAGCGGCGACGGACGGGGCGGCGACATACACCCACGCCTGTACGGCCGTTCCGTCGGCGTCGCGGATCACCTCGCGGGCGACGCGTTCGTAGAGGTTGCGGGGGTCGCCGGGAGCGTACTCCTCCAGCAGGTCGAGGGCGGCGAGCAGCGCGGGGTACTCCTCGGGGCGGGCGGTCACGAGGTCGCCGTGCACGGTGCCCGCGCCGCCCGGTTCCTCGACGGCGTACGGATAGCCCGGGCCGTCGTACAGCACCGCCCCGCCGAACCGCGCCGGTTCCTCCACGAGCGTGCGGCCGCGCAGGAAGGCGTCGTGGTTGGGCTCGCCGGGGCGCAGGGTGCCGTAGACGAAGAACGGGAGTCGGGGAGAGGGGGTCACAGAAACGATTCTCTCCTCTCACACACCTCCACGTATTCACCCTGGCCACGGCATGTCCACGCCCCCTTGAATCTTGGTCACGCTTCAGCGTCACCCAGTTCAAGGAGACCGATGAGCCGAATACGGCCGCACCTCAGGGGTTCCCGTCTCGCCACGGCCGGCGTCGCCGCCACCGCCGTAACCCTCCTCGTCGCCGTGCTCTCCCCCACCGCCGGCGCGGACGAACCACCGACCAGGGCCACCGCCCTGGAGAACGCGGCGTCGGCCCTCGCGGACGTCGCGGGGAGCCTGGGGCTGACCGCCGCGCAGGGCACCAGCGTGCGGGACGTGGTCGTGGACGCGGACGGCACCCAGCATGTGCGCTACGACCGCACCTACCGCCAACTCCCCGTCTTGGGCGGCGACTTCGTCCTCCACCTGGCGAAGGACGGCACCTACCGCAGCGCCTCCCGCGCCACCAAGGGTGCGATCTCGCTGTCGGGCGTGACGCCCAAGATCTCCGCGCCCAAGGCGGCCGACCTCGCGGCGGCCGCGCTGCGTGCCGTGAACCTCGGCGAGACGCTGAAGCGGCTGACGTCCAAGCCCGAGCTGGTCGTCGACGCCCTGCACGGCGCCCCGAAGCTGGCCTGGCGGACCGACGCCGTCGCCCAGGACTCCCTCGGCAACCCGGTCGCCCGTACCGTGCTGACCGACGCCCGCACCGGTACGCAGATCGACGCGTGGGACAGCATCGAGACGGCGTCGGGTGACGGCAAGTCGCTGTACGGCGGCACGGTGCCGTTGGAGACGACGCAGTCGGGATCGACGTACCAGCTCAAGGACCCGACGCGCGGCGGCACTTACACCGGTGACGCCGCGAACAAGACGGACCTGTGCGTCCTGATCGTCTGCCTCAACCGGGCTCCGGCGACGGTGTTCACGGACGCCGACAACCACTGGGGCACGGGTGCGGCGACCGATCGGTCGACTGTCGCGGTGGACGCGCAGTACGGCACGGACGTGACCTGGGACTACTACGAGGACGTCCACGGCCGCAAGGGCATCGCGGGTGACGGCAAGGGGGCGTTCAACCGTGTGCACTACGGCACCGACTACAACAACGCCTTCTGGGACGACAACTGCTTCTGCATGACGTACGGCGACGGTGACGGCAACCTGCTCGGGCCGCTGGTGTCGCTGGACGTGGCCGGGCACGAGATGACGCACGGCGTGACGTCGAAGACGGCGGCGCTGACGTACTCGGGTGAGTCCGGGGGCCTGAACGAGGCGACGTCCGACATCTTCGGCACGCTGGTGGAGTTCCACGCGGCGAACTCCTCGGATCGGGGCGACTATCTGATCGGCGAGAACGTCGTCCGGTCGGGGTTGGGCCGGGAGGCCCTGCGGTTCATGGACAAGCCGTCCAAGGACGGCGCCTCGGTGGACTGCTGGAGCACGACGACGAAGGACCTCGACGTCCACTACTCGTCCGGGATCGGCAACCACTTCGCCTATCTGCTCGCCGAGGGGAGCGGGGCGAAGACCGTGAACGGGGTCAGCTACAACTCGCCTACCTGTAACGGAGCTTCGGTGAATGGGATCGGGCGGGCGAAGCTCGGCAAGATCTGGTACCGGGCGCTGACGGTCTACATGACGTCCTCGACGAACTACGCGGGGGCGCGGACGGCGACGCTGAGCGCGGCGAAGGATCTGTATGGGGCCGGGAGTGGGGAGTACGGGGCTGTGGCGGCTGCCTGGAGTGCGGTGAACGTGGCCTGAGGCTTCGGGAGAGAGACGGAACAGCGCCGTTGGGGTGAGCTTGCGTGGCCGGCTGCGGGTGGTAGGTGGCTGGTCGCGCCCACGCGGCGGAGCCGCAAATTGACACAGCCCCGCGCCCCTGGGTTGGCCGGGCTGACGCCGGTTTGAGCGGAGGAGGTCGGCTCCCGCCCAGCATCCTGGCCGGCCCAGTCCCCCGACCCGCTGCCCTCAACCACACAAGCCCCCGGCCCCGCCGACCCCGGCCGCAGACTCCAGCCCGACCAACCTCGACCCACCCAACCTCCACCGGATCACCCGTTCACACCCCCGCCCCCCACTCATCCGGTTCTCTTCCGCGTCATGCCCACAGCACGGCGATGACCTGCTGAAACAGCGGCATCCCCCGTACGCCGGGCCGTCCCCGCGACACCCATTCACCCCAATCCTGACGTTCTCTCGGGAAGCGCTCCCGCGCCGCTGCGACTTACCTCGGAAGGGCAGGGGCTCGGCCGAGGCGGCGGCACATGGGGGTGTCGCGGGTCGTGCGCCCGTGCGCTCGGAGGAGCATCGATGCGACGCACCGCCCGTCTGGTGACCGGGACCGCGCTGGCTGTCGGCGCCGTCGGTCTCGTCGTCCCGCCCGCGTACGGCGACGGCGGTGGCCTGGAGGTGTCCCCGTCCTCGGTCGTGCCGGGCGGGGAGGTCACGGTGCGTACCACCGCGTGCCGGGACGGTGGGGCGGCGGGCGACGCCAGCGCCGTGGGCGCCGGGGAGCTCACGCTCGCGCCGGGCACGGACGACGAGGGCGCGAGCGGGACGTTCCGGGTGCCGCCGAGCGCGCAGCCGGGGACGTACGAGATCGTCGCCACCTGCGGCGGCGGGGGCCGACGGGTGAGCGGGGACCTGGTGGTCACCTTGACGGCACCGCATGAGCAGGTGCATCCGAAAGGAAGTGTGAAGACGGGGGTCGGCGGCGCTCTCGGCGACGGCGACCCCGTGCAGACCGTGGCCGGCGTGGGCGCTCTCGCCGTCGCCGCCGCGGGCGGTACCTGGCTCCTGCATCGCCGGGCGAGAGGCGACGGGATCTGACGGACACCCTCCGCTGTCCGTCCACCGGTACCGCACGTCCCCTCTCCCTCCGGGTCCGACGCCCCTCGCGGCCCGGAGGGGGATCGGGCCGGCCCAGCAGACCCCAGGAGGCTCGCGTGCGCAGTCACCGCGGCGTCGGTGACGCCGCCATATCCGCCGCCACCGTCCTCGCCCTGTGCTCCGGCGTCTGGCTGCTCAGCGCCGGCGCCGAGACAGACGCCCCGCCCCAGCCGTCGGCCGCACAGGGCACCGGGCCGCGCGCCCCGCGCCACGCCGCCCCCGCGCTCCCGCCCTCCCCACCCGACCGCATCCGCATCCCCTCGATCCGCGTCGACGCTCCCCTCATGGGCCTGGCTCTGACGAGGACGGGCAGCCTCGATGTGCCGCCCGCCGAGCGGAAGAACCTGGCCGGCTGGTACGAGGCCGGTGCCACGCCCGGTGAGACCGGCACCGCGATCGTCGCCGGCCACGTGGACAACGCCGACGGGCCCGCCGTGTTCTACCGCCTCGGAGCCCTGAAGAAGGACAGCACGATCGAGGTGGAACGACGGGACGGCGGCACGGCGCTCTTCTCCGTGGACGCCGTCGAGGTGTACGACGCGAAGGCCTTCCCGGACGAGAAGGTGTACGGCGCCGCGCGGCGCCCCGAGCTGCGGGTGATCACCTGCGGCGGCGGTTACTCACGGACGACCGGGTATCAGGGCAACGTCGTCGTCTTCGCGCACCTCACCGGCAGCCGCTGACCCGCCCTCACGAACACCCAGGAGGTTCTCCCTGCCCCAGGCTCCGAGCGGGCCCAGGGCGTCGTTGAGGGAGGTGCCCCGCGGCGTCAGGGAGTACTCGACGCGCGGCGGCACCTCGTCGTACGCCTCCCGGTGCACGATGCCGTCGGCCTCCAGCTCCCGCAGCTGGGCGGCGAGGACCTTCTCGGTCACGCCCGGGAGCTCGCGGCGCAGTTCCCCGAAACGGCGCGGACGCTCGGTCAGCTCCCAGAGGATCAGCACCTTCCACTTGCCGCCGATCACGTCCATCGCCGCGTCGGTCCCGCACATGTACGCCCCCGGCCGTCGTCCGATCGGCATGCCGCCCCTCCCCTGTCTGGACTCTTTCCCCGAGGTAACCACCCACTCCGAAGTACGTACTTGAGCAGGCCGTTCCCCTACGACGAGGCTAAACGCCATGACTGACAACCCGGTTGCCCCTCGAACCTCGCCCACCACCCTCACTCCCCTCACTCTCCTCGGTACCGGCGCCATGGGCACGGCCCTGGCCCGCGCCTGGCTCGCCGCCGGGCACCCGGTCACCGTCTGGAACCGCACCCGGGCCCGGGCGGAGCCCCTCGCCGCCGAGGGCGCGACGGTCGCCGCGAGCGCCGCCGAGGCGGTGGCCGCGAGCCGGCTGGTCGTCGTCTGTCTGCTCGACGACGCCTCGGTCGGCGCGGCCCTGGACGGTGCCGACCTGACCGGCCGAGACCTGGTGAACCTCACCACCGGAACGCCCGCCCAGGGGCGTGCCAGGGCCGCCTGGGCCGAAGCGCGGGGCGCCCGTTTCCTGGACGCCGGGATCATGGCCGTACCGCCGATGATCGGGGACGCGGAGTCGGGGGCGTATGTCTTCTACAGCGGCTCGCCCGGTCTCTTCGAGGAGCACGGCGACACCCTCGCCGTCCCGGCCGGCACCCGGTACGTCGGCGCGGACCCGGGCTTCGCGGCGCTGCACGACGTGGCGTTGCTGAGCGCGATGAACGGCATGTTCGCGGGCGTCCTGCACGCCTTCGCGCTGATCCGCCGGGAGGACATCGACCCGAGGGACTTCGCGCCGCTGCTCGTGTCGTGGCTCGGCGCGATGGCGCCCGCCGCGCACCAGGCCGCCGACCAGCTGCGGAGCGGCGACTACGGCAAGGACGTCG
The DNA here is from genome assembly GCF_044453205.1 of Streptomyces sp. NPDC051738. Classification (NCBI taxonomy): domain Bacteria; kingdom Bacillati; phylum Actinomycetota; class Actinomycetes; order Kitasatosporales; family Streptomycetaceae; genus Streptomyces; species Streptomyces sp. NPDC051738. The sequence goes on from NZ_JBITCM010000027.1 coordinate 95,939, forward strand.
TCTCCAGCCTCGCCATGCAGGTCTCGGGCAACGCCACGCTGCTGGCCACGGCCGAGGAGCAGGGTGTGAGCGCGGAGCTGCTGACGCCGTACACGGCCCTGCTGGAGCGGTGGCTGGCCGAGGGGCACGGCGACGAGGACACCACCGGCGCGGTCGAACTGCTGGATGGGCGGAGTGGGGGCACGCCCGGCGTTTGGCAGGCGTTTGCTCAGTGAACATTCAGGTGCGGAACAGCGCCACGTCACCGTTCGGGACAGCGTCTGCCGGGCACCACCATCCGACGCATCCGACCCAAAGGACGTGCGCGCCCCACGCACCACGAGAATCCCGGCGGAGTCTCCCGAAGGGCCGTCATCTCCGCAGCCGCCAGGGCGACTGCGGTCGCCCTGGCCGTTCCCCTCTCGGCTGGATCCGCGCCGACCGCCGGCCCGGGTGGCGGTGGCGGGCCGGTCGTGGTCGTCTCGCCGTGCGGGCGGGTGCGGGTGACGCTGCGGGTGGACAGTGGTGTGGCGACGTACGCGGTCTCGGTGGACGGCGTGGAGGTCCTGTCGGCCGGTCCGCTCGAACTGCCCCTGGACGACGTCGACTTCAGCGCGCGGCTCACGCTGGCCGGCCGTGGCCGGCCGAGGTGGGTGGCGGTCGACTACGGCTGGTGCAGGGCAAGGTCTCCCGGGTCCGCAAGGCGATGACCGAGCGGGTTGTGACGGTGCGCAACGGCAAGGGCCTGCCCATCGAGATCGTGCTGCGCGCCGACGCCGAAGGGGCCGCGTTCCGCTACCGCTTCCCGTACCGCGGTGACGGCGTACCGCACACCGTGGCGAGCGAGGCCACCGGGCTGACGCTGAACGTCCCGGCGGACGGCGGCGCCCAGTTCACGCTGCCATACACCGTGCAGAAGCCGAAGTACCAGGAGTGGTACGTCCCCCGGGACCAGCACACCATCCCCGCGCTGGGCGACCCCACCGCCTCCCCGCGCGTCGCCTCCTTCCTCTGCCGGCCCGCGCCGTCGGGGCCGACGGAAAGCAGTGGCGGGTGCTGGCGAGCGAGTCCGGCATGGACGGCGCCCATCCGGCATGTCGCCTCTCCCAGTCCGCCCTGGACACGGGCGCGGGGCAGGTGACGTACACCCATCGCCTTCGCGTACGACGACGAGGCGCTCGGCACCCTCGGCCCGGGCACCCCGCAGGTCCGCGGCGCCTGGCAGACGCCCTGGCATTTCGTCGCGGTGGCCCGCACCGCCGCGCGGGTCGCCGACACGACCCCCGCCACCGACCTCGGCGTGCCCTGCGCGCTGGACGACACCTCCTGGGTGCGCCCCGGGGCGGCCACGTTCAGCTGGATGATGGACCCCAACAGCCCCAAGCGCCCGGAGCAGACGCTCCGTTGGCTCGATCTGGGCGGCGCCTGACGTCCGCACGCGGCCACCGGTTCAACGGTGGACACGGCGCCGTTCGGCGGCTTCGTCGCCGTCGTCTGACGGACCGGCAGAGCTGCCGCGAGAAGGGCCACCGCACGTCGATGACCTGCGGTGTTCCGTCGGCGCGACAGGCATTCCGCGGAGGGCTAGCCTGAATGGGGAACGCACGCTAGGAGGCCCAGATGCGGCCGACAGCCAGAACGTACGTCGCCGCCGCGTCCGCCGCCGCCTTGGGTTTCGGCATGACGGCGACCGACGCGAGGGCAGACGATCCGAAGGACATTTTCGAGCGGGTGGCGCCCGCGACCGTGCAGGTGGTGGCGGGAGAGGCGTTCGGCAGCGGAGTCGTCTACGACGCCGAGAACGGCCTCATCCTGACCAATGCGCACGTGGTCGCCGGGCAGACCGCCCTGAAGGTTCGCTTCCAGGACAAAGAGCCCTTGCCCGTGCGGCTGATGGGCAGCGATCCCTGCGAGGACCTGGCGGTTCTGAAGCTCGCCACGCCGCAAGAGGACCTGGAACAGGTGGAGTTCGGCGACAGCGGTGAACTGGAGCCGGGGGACGAGGTGACGGCGATCGGCTATCCGATGGGCGCCGGCGACATCGCGCGTGAGAAGGCCGTCCTCACCACGGGCGTCGTCCAGTCGCCGGACGTCGCCATGACGGATTTGCCGAGTGAGCCCGAACTGCCGTCCACCGTGCAGCATTCGGCAACACTCAATCTAGGCAATTCCGGAGGGCCACTGCTCGACAGCGAGGGGAAGCTTGTCGGTGTCAACACCTTCAGCATCTCCGGCACCCAGGGCCAGTACAACGCCATCAGCAGCGACCACGCGAAGCCGCATCTCCAAGGGCTCGCTGACGGAGCGAGCAAGAACGACCCCGGTTGGGGAGACCTGCTGGCCCTCTCCGACGACTATTTCGAGCAGTATTTCCCCGAGGAGGTCCAGGACGATGCCCTGGCGGTCAAGGAGAAGCTCCAGGCCGAGAAGATAGACGGCCTCTACGTGTCGAGCGTGGCCGTTGACTCACCGGCCAGTAAGGCGAAGTTGCAGACCGGCGACGTCATCACTCACCTCAAGGACACTGCGGTCGGCACCGATCAGCAGGCGTGCGACATCCTTCAGTCCGCGGCCCCGGGCGAAAAGATCAAAGTCGACGGCGTCTTCACGTCCGAGGGGACGGACCCTGAGGGGAATACAGTCTCGCCCGGCGATGCCTGGCAAGTCGAGATGACGCTGGATCGGTGACGTCCGTCCGTTGATGCCACGGGGACGTCCGTCCGTGGATGGCGGGAAGCGATCTTGACCGTTTTCGCCTGAGCGCTGGACGATCCGGCCATGGATGCCGACCCGGACGCGGCCGCGACCCTGGTGGACAGCGTCGTACGCCACGACGCCGCGCTGCTGGAGGACGACCTCCGCGCGTTCCTCGACGCGCTGACGGCCGGGTCGACCGGTACGGCCGCGGTGTACGCCGCGGCCCTGCACCGCTCGCTGCACGTCCCGGTGGCCGACGCGCTCGGCTCCAAGGTGGGCCAGCCCGCACTGCCGCCACGGGCGGGCGCGCCCGGGGGCATGGCTCCGTTGCGGCCGTCGATGGTGTACTGGGCGTACCGCAACTACCGGGGGTTTCCCGAGGAGTCGGGGGACGAGGACGCCTCGGCCGACCTGGCCGTCGTCCGGCGTGTCGCCGTCGCGGTGCGGGTCCTGCTGAAGGCCGCGGTCGTGCTCGACGACATCCAGGACGACAGCGGCATGCGCTACGGCGAGCCCGCGCTGCACATCACCCATGGGGTGCCCGTAGCCCTCAACACCGGCTCCTGGCTGATCATGGCGGCGCTGCGGCACCCGGCGGACCCGGCCGTCGTGGACAGCCTGCTCCGCAACGTCGGCCACGGCTTCACCGGCCAGGCCCTCGACCTGGCGACGAGGTCGGCGGACGTCCGAGCCGACCTGTCGGCGGCACCGCGCGAGGAACGGGTGCGCTTCTGGGAGTCCGTCGCCGCCCGCAAGACGGGCACGCTGTTCCGGATGCCGCTCGACGCGGCCCTCGCCGGGCTGCGCGTCGTCGAGGAGGAGCGGCACGCCCTGGACGAGGCGATGCGGCGGCTCGGCCTGGCGAGCCAGCTGTTCAACGACCTGACGGATGTCGTCCCGGAGCTCGGCGGCGCCAACGCCCACGAGGACTTCGACGGGCTGGGCAACCGGGTGTTCCTGGAGTTGCTCGACTCGACGGCGCCCCCGCCGGACCCGGCCGGACTCACGGGCGCGCGCCTCAAGTCGTACGTCCTCGACCACCCGAAGCTGCACGGCACTCTTCTCGAACTCTCCGGCCAGGCTGTCGAGTTGAAGCGTTCGGCGAAAGAGGCCGTGCACGGCGTGTGCCGGTCGGCGCACAGCGCGGCCTACTTCGACGTGACGATCGACCGCAAGGGCCACCTGATCGACCGGCTGCACGAGACGCTGTCGCGGGGCTAGGCCCTGTCGTTTGGATCAGGCCGGCTGTGAGGTGCGGCGCCTCGCAACCGACCCGAGCGGGGGCGATGGGGGTGCCCCCGCGCGAGCCGAGCGAAGCCGGTTCGAGCGTGGGGGAGCGTGCAGCTGCAAGGCGGAGGAGGGAGTCGACGCGATGGGGGTCCCCCCGCGCGAGCTCGTTCGAGCGTGGGGGAGTCGGCGACCGACGACAACGCCGCTGGGGGTCCCCCCTCTGGGGGAGTGCGTGCCAGGGCCCGCGACGCCGGGCTGATCCAAACGACAGGGCCTAGGCCCTGTCAGGCCCGCGTCCCCTCCAGGCAGCCCGGCGCGCGGCCCGTCGATCACCTCGGCACCCGGCAGCCGGCGCAGCAGGCCCCGCTGCCATCGCCCCGCAGGCGCCCCGACGAGCCCCAGTGCGACCCACACCACACCCACCCGGAACGCGACAACCGCGTAGGCGAAACGGCGCCACGTCCCCGCGGTGAAGGGCTCGCGGACGAGCTGCCAGACCCGTACCGCTGCGGTGTCGGCGGTGTCCTGAAGCGGGATCCTCCGGGCCGTGGCCATGGCGCCCCTTTGCGCATGAGCTGCTGAAACCGGGCCCCTCCAGCCTCCTGGGCCCGCCCGGTCGTAGACGATGGTGGCTGCACGGAAACCCGAGGTGAGGTCGGCCCCACCCCCTCCCTCCCCGTCCGACCTCACAGCCCGCCCCCACCGCCCCCGCCGAACCCTCACACCGGTCCCGGGCCCCCGCTGAGGGCAGCGTTCCCCGCGGGAAACAGATGTGATGCGGTCGGGTAACACCCGCACCGCACGCTCCTGGACATGACCTCGAATACGCGTGTGGTGGTGATCGGCGCCGGCCTCGCGGGCGTACGGCTCGCCCGGCGGCTCGGCGAGCTGGGCATGCCCGTGACGCTCGTCGGCGACGAGGAGCACCGCCCGTACAACCGGGTGCTGCTCGCCGAGGTGCTGGCCGGCCGGTACAGCCCCGAGGTGATCGCCCTGCCGGCGCCCGCCGAGCTGACCCGCGGCCAGGTCACCGGCATCGACCGCGAGGTGCGAGCCGTACACCTCGCGGACGGCTCGGAGATCGCATACGACACCCTCGTGCTGGCCACCGGCTCCAACCCGGTGCTGCCGCCGCTGCGCGGTCTGTTCACCCCGGACCATGTGCTGCCGGAGGGCGTCCACGCCTTCCGGACCATGGACGACTGCCTCGGCCTGTCCAAGGCGGTCCGGCCGGGAGTGAAGGCGGTCGTGATCGGCGGCGGGCTCCTCGGGGTCTCCGCGGCCCGGGCGCTCGCGTTGCGCGGCGCGCAGGTCGTGCTCGCCCAGCAGTCCGAGCGGCTCATGGAGCGCCAGCTCGACCCGGCCGCCTCGAAGCTGGTCCGGCGCCACCTCGGCGACCTCGGCGTCGAGATCCACACCCACCTCCGCGTCCGGGACGTGCGCTGCGTCGGCGGGGCGGTCCGCTCGGTGGAGATGGCCGACGGGTACGCGCTCGACGCCGATCTCGTGGTCCTGGCCTGCGGGGTCCGCCCGCGTGCGGGTCTCGCGCAGGTCTCCGGGCTGGATGTGCGCAAGGGGATCGTCGTCGACGACGAGCTCCGTACGTCCGACCCGCACATCCGGGCCATCGGCGACTGCGCGCAGCACGACGGCACGGTCTACGGGCTGGCCGCGCCCGCGCTGGAACAGGCGGACGTGCTGGCCGAGCTGCTGGCGGGCGACGCCGGTGACGCGGGCGCCCGCTACACCGGCACCCGGGCGCTGACCCGGCTCACCCTCGCCGGGCAGGACAGCCCGCTGGGGTCCTTCGACCTCGCCGCGTTCGGCGAGACGGAGGCCCGGCCCGGCGACGACGTCGTGCAGCTCGCCGACGCCACCCGCGGCACCTACCGCAAGGTCGTCGTCCGCGACGACCGCCTGGTCGGCGGGGTTCTCGTCGGCGAACTCGGCACCGTCGGCGCACTCGCCCGCGCCTGGGAGGGAGCAGAGCCGCTCCCCGACGACGGCCCGTTGCTCCACCTGCTCACCAACGATGGAGGCTCCTGAATGACCGCCACCCTGGGGGCCACCCCCACGATCGTGCTCGTCGGCCACGGCATGGTCGGCCAGCGCTTCCTCGAAGCGCTCGCCGAGCGCGGCCTGACCGCCACGCACCGCGTGGTCGTGCTGTGCGAGGAGCCGCGTCCGGCGTACGACCGCGTGGCGCTGACCTCGTACTTCTCGGGCAAGACGCCCGAGGACCTGTCGATGACGGACATGGAGTTCATCGAGACGCACGGCATCGAGCTGTACGTCGGTGACCCGGCGCTCTCGGTCGACCGCGAGGCGAAGATGGTCACCGCCCGGTCCGGCCAGGTCTTCGAGTACGACACCCTCGTCCTCGCCACCGGCTCGTACCCCTTCGTGCCGCCGGTCCCGAACAAGGACGCCGAGGGCTGCTTCGTCTACCGCACGATCGAGGACCTCCTCGCCATCGAGGAGTACGCCAGGACCCGCACGACCGGTGCCGTGGTCGGCGGCGGTCTGCTCGGCCTTGAGGCGGCGGGCGCGCTGAAGGGGCTCGGGCTCACCAGCCACATCGTGGAGTTCGCGCCGCGCCTGATGCCCGTGCAGGTCGACGAGGGCGGCGGCGCCGCGCTGCTGCGCACCATCGAGGACATGGGCCTGACGGTGCACACGGGCGTCGGCACGCAGGAGATCGTGGTCGACTCCGACAACGCCGTCACCGGCATGAGGCTTTCCGACGGCTCCGAACTCGCCACCGACCTGGTGGTGTTCTCCGCCGGTGTCCGCCCCCGCGACCAGCTGGCCCGCGACTGCGGCCTGACCGTCGGCGAGCGCGGCGGCATCACGGTCGACGAGCAGTGCCGTACGGTCGCCGACCCGCACGTCTTCGCGATCGGCGAGTGCGCACTGGCCTCCGACGGCCGGGTGTACGGCCTGGTGGCCCCGGGTTACGAGCAGGCCGAGACGGCCGCCGCGACGATCGCCGCCGACGAGTCGGAGCAGCTGACCTTCACCGGCGCCGACCTCTCCACCAAGCTGAAGCTCCTCGGCGTCGACGTGGCGTCCTTCGGTGACGCGCACGGCGCCACCGAGGACTGCCTGGACGTCGTGTACTCCGACTCCCGCGCGGGCCTGTACAAGAAGCTGGTCATCGGCCGCGACGGCACGCTGCTCGGCGGCATCCTGGTCGGCGACGCGGAGGCGTACGGCACGCTGAAGGCGTTCACCGGCTCCGTCCCGCCGGTCTCGCCCGAGTCGCTGGTGCTGCCGGCCGGTGCCGGGGCGCCCGCCCAGCTCGGCCCGTCCGCACTGCCGGACGAGGCGATCATCTGCTCCTGCAACAACGTCACCAAGGGCACGATCCGCGGCGCGGTCACCGACCACCAGTGCACGACCGTGCCCGAGGTGAAGAAGTGCACCAAGGCCGGTACGACCTGCGGAAGCTGCGTCAAGGTCCTCGGCCAGCTGATCAACGCCGAGCTGGAGGCGTCCGGCGTCGAGGTCGACAAGGGCCTGTGCGGCTGCTTCTCGCAGACCCGCGAGGAGCTGTACGAGATCGTCCTCGCCCTGCGCATCAACACCTACCAGGACCTGCTGGACCGCTACGGCCGCGACGGCGCCAAGGGCGGCGACGGCTGCGAGGTCTGCAAGCCGGCGGTCGCCTCGATCATCGCCTCCCTCGCCCCGACGATCGGCGCGAGCGGCTATGTCCTGGACGGCGAGCAGGCGTCGCTGCAGGACAGCAACGACCACTTCCTCGCCAACATCCAGAAGAACGGCTCGTACTCGGTCGTCCCGCGGATCGCCGGTGGTGAGATCACCCCCGAGGGCCTGATCGTGATCGGCGAGATCGCCCGCGACTTCGGCCTCTACACGAAGATCACCGGCGGCCAGCGGATCGACATGTTCGGCGCGCGCGTCGAGCAACTCCCGCTGATCTGGGCGCGGTTGGTGGACGCGGGCTTCGAGTCCGGGCACGCCTACGGCAAGTCCCTGCGCACGGTGAAGTCCTGCGTGGGCCAGACCTGGTGCCGCTACGGCGTCCAGGACTCGGTCCGCATGGCGATCGACCTGGAGCTGCGCTACCGGGGCCTGCGCTCGCCGCACAAGCTGAAGTCGGCGGTCTCCGGCTGCCAGCGGGAGTGCGCGGAGGCCCAGTCGAAGGACTTCGGCGTGATCGCCACCGCGGGCGGCTGGAACCTCTACGTCGGCGGCAACGGCGGCGCCACCCCGCGCCACGCGGACCTCCTCGCCCAGGACCTGTCCGACGCCGAGCTGATCCGTCTGATCGACCGCTTCCTGATGTTCTACATCCGTACGGCCGACCGCCTGGAGCGCACGAGCGTGTGGCTGGAGCGGATCCCGGGCGGCCTGGACCACGTCCGTGACGTGGTCGTCGAGGACTCCCTCGGCATCTGCGAGGAGCTGGAGTCCCTGATGTCGGCCCATGTCGCGAACTACCGCGACGAGTGGGCGGAGACCATCAACGACCCGGAGAAGCTGGCCCGCTTCGTCTCCTTCATCAACGCGCCCGACACCCCCGACCCGGTCGTCGGCTTCGTCCCCGAGCGCGACCAGATCAAGCCCGACCTGCCGCTGCTGACCATCGGCCACCGCCCCCTGGAAGGAAGCGCCCAGCGATGACCCTGGCACCCGAGACGACCGACCTGAAGGTCCAAGTACTGCTGGACGAGGACTGGCTGACGGTCTGCGACCTGACCCGGCTGCTCCCCGGCCGCGGCGTGGCGGCCCTGCTGCCGAACGGCAACCAGGTGGCCCTGTTCCGCGACCGCGCCGGACAGCTCTACGCCATCGACAACCGCGACCCCTTCGGCGGCGCGGCGGTCCTCTCCCGCGGCCTGACCGGCAGCCACCAGGGCCGCCCGTTCGTGGCCTCACCCCTGCTGAAGCAGCGGTTCGACCTGGAGACCGGGCAGTGCCTGGATGATGAGGCGGTGCGGGTGGCTACGTACGAGGTGCGAGCGCGGTGACATCGGGCGTACGGACATAGCGGGACGAGCCCGTTCCCTCATGGCCCGGAGCTGCGGCGCTCCGGGCCAGGCCTTCCCTGGCCGGCGACGCCGACGTAGCCGATTCCGCTGCTCGACCCGGCTTCCGGGAAGTACGGCGGCACAGTACGCCTGCGCCCCGTCTCGCAACGAGATAGATTTATTGCGGTGCGAGAGCCGGATGGTGAACGGGGGACAGTGGACAACAGGATCGAGCTTGCCGATGTGGTCGGGTCCGTGCGCGACGGCCTGGTGGCGGCCGCGAGCCGGGGCGCCGGCAACGGGCTCCGCTTCGAACTCGGCGAGATTCAGATGGAGTTCACGGTCGAGGTACGCCGCGACGCCCGGGCGAGAAGCGGCGTCAAGGCATGGGTCGTCGACGCGGGCGCGGAAGCCGGCGTGTCCAGGGCCCATACGCACAAGGTCTCGTTCACTCTGAAACCCAGGAACACGGCGACGGGTCAGGACTGGCTCATCGCCGCTGATGACGAAGGCGATGTGAGCGGCTTCCCCGCCGCGGTCGGCGACTGATCGTGCTGCCCGGCGACCGGGGCGGCCCCGTCAGGGAACGGGTGGCCGCGATCCTTTGTGGGGGCCGCCAGGGCAGTGGCTATCTGCTCTCCCCGCACATCGTCCTGACCGCCGCTCACGTCGTCGCGCACGGCTCCGACATCCGCGTCGTCGTGCCCGGAGGACGTGGGCCGGTGCGCTGTGAGCGCGTCTGGCAGCGCGAGGACGCGTCCTGCGACGCCGCCTTGCTGCTGGCCGAGGAACCGCTCACCGACGACGACCCTGACCGTGCCTGGAACCGCTGGGGCAGGGTCCGCGGCATCTCGCCCCTGCCCGGTTGCGAGGCCATCGGCTATCCGTACGTCCAACGGGACGGCAAAGGCCGTCTGGAGAGCGAGCACGTAACCGGCACCGTCAAGCGCGGCTCCGCGTGGCTGAGCCAGGCGTACGCGATCGACGTCGACCAGGTGCCCGCACCCCGCACCGACGGCGGCTCGCCCTGGGCCGGATTCTCGGGTGCCGCCCTCTTCGCGCGTGGCCTGCTGGCCGGGGTGGTCAGCGCTGACCCTGAGGGCTGGCGGCACAGTCGTATGAAGGCCACACCGGCCGGGGAGTTACTGGACGACGCCTCCTTCGTCGCAGCCCTGGCCGAGTACGGCTGCCCCACCCCGGACATCCGCGATGTCTCCGGTCCGGCGCCCGACCCGGATGCCGAGTTCGAGGAGCGGTATGCCGCCTACGTCCAGGCCCGGCACAGTCGCCTGACGATCTACGGCATCGACCTGAACCACGACCGCGAATGGCCGCTGGACGCCTCCTACTTGAGTTTGGAGGCCAGGTTGACGCAGCGCCGCCCCGGAACCGCCGGCTGGACCAGCCGCGCCGTCCCGTTACCGGCCGATCAGGCCCTGGCGAGCCGGGACCGCGTGCTGTTGCGCGGAGTCGCGGGGTCCGGCAAGACCACCCTCGTCCAGTGGCTGGCGGTCACTGCCGCCGGCGGCCGGACGAGGGGCGGCCTGGCCTACCTCGACGGGCGCGTGCCGTTCGTCCTCCCCCTGCGCCACCTCGCCCGGGGTGGAGCCCAACTGCCGCTGCCCGAGGGCTTCCTGACCGCCGTGGGCTGCACCATCGCGGGGGCCCAGCCGAAGTGCTGGACGGACCGCGTGCTGGCCGGCGGGCGCGGCCTGCTCCTCGTCGACGGCATCGACGAGATCCCGGAACCGGACCGCGAGCGCACCCGCCACTGGTTGCGTGACCTGATCGTCGCCTATCCGGACAACCTGTGGCTGGTCACGTCCCGACCGTCCGCCGTACGCGACGACTGGCTCGCTCGCGACGGGTTCGCCGAACTGTCCCTCGCCCCGATGAACCGCGACGCGGTCACGGAGTTCGTCGAACGCTGGCACACCGCCACGGGGGCCGACACCTCCCTCGCCCGCAGACTGCTGACCGCCGTCCACACCAAGCAGGACCTGGCCGCTCTGGCCACCAATCCGCTGATGTGCGCCCTGATCTGCGCCCTGCACCGCGACCGGCAGGGCTATCTGCCGCACGGCCGCAAGGAGCTGTACGACGCCGCGCTGTCGATGCTGCTGGAGCGCCGGGACCAGCAGAAGGGCCTCTCCGAGACCATCGGCGTCCAGCTGACGAAGGAGCCGCAGATCAAGCTGCTCCAGAAGCTCGCGTACTGGATGATCCGCAACCAGCAGACCGAGCTCCATCGCAGCCGCGCCAAACAGATCGTCACCGACGCTCTGCCCTCCGTACCGCAGGTGGCGCGACTCGGCGACGCGCGGCAGGTTCTGGACCATCTGCTGCTGCGCAGTGGACTGCTGCGCGAGCCGGCAATGGACGCGATCGACTTCGTCCACCGCACCTTCCAGGACTTCCTGGCCGCGCGGGCGGCCGTGGAGGAGGGCGACTTCGGTCTGCTGGCCGACAACGCGGACAAGACCCAGTGGGAGGACGTCATCCGGATGGCCGTCGCCCACGCCCGTCCCCGGGAGTGCGCCGCACTGCTCAGGAACCTGGTCGAGCTCGGTGACCGGCTCCCCGACCGCCGTATCCACCTTCTTGCCATGGCGTGTCTGGAGCACGCGGCGGAACTGGACGAAGACGTCCGCACGTTGGTGGAGGACCGGGCCTCGCGCATCATTCCGCCCCGCACCATCGGGGAGGCGGATGAGCTGATGAAGGTCGGGCCGATCGTCCTGGAACTGCTGCCCGGCCCGGAATCGCTCACCGAGTGGGAGGCCGGATACGTACTGGAGACCGCCGCGGGAATCGCCCACGACGCGGCTCTGCCCCTGCTCGCGCGGTTCTGCGAGGCACCATGGCCCCGGGTGCGGGAACGGGTCGCCGACGCCTGGGGATCCTTCGACGCCGCCCGCTACGCGCAGGAGGTGATCGCACACCTCCCGGCCGACGACATCATCACCGTCAGGACTCCCGGGCAGCTGGCGGCCCTGCGGGAGCTCGGCAGCCGACCGCAGCTCCGGCTGCGCGGCGACTTCGACGAAGCCTCGCTCACCGCCGCGGGCCCGCACCCGCCCGGCAGCCCGTACAAACTGGTGCTCAGCATGAACAGCACCCTCAGAAGCCTCGACTTCCTCAAGGAGTGGGCAGGGCTGCGCAGCCTCACCCTGTCGAACTGCCCGAACCTCACCTCTGTCGATGCTCTGGCGCTGCTGCCGGGCCTGGAGCACTTCTCGGCGGCCGAGCCGGGCCGGCTGGCCGTGCTTCAGGACATCGGCCGGTGGCCGGCGTTGCGGTCGCTCGTTCTCGGAAAGGACAACAGCCCCTCCTGCATGGCGGACTGGGCGGCGATCCAGTGTCACCCGGCGCTGGAGGACCTGACGGTTTCGGCGCATTCGCTGACCAGTCTCCCGCCGCGGCAGGCCATCACCAGGCTCCGGCGCCTGACCCTGGTCGGCTCCCTGCCCTCCGGCCACCTCGCGGCAATGCCGTGGCAGTTCCCGAATGTGTCCGTCCTCCACCTGGGCGGGGGTATCCGCAACGAGGCGGCCGGGGTACACCGCTTCCCCCGGTTTCCGGCTCTGAAGCAGCTGATCGTCCCCAACGCGGCCGCCCTGACCGGCCAGGACGGGCTCTTGGACGTGGAGATCTTCGAAGACCCGTAAGTGAACTCGCCGCAATGAATGGTCAAAAGGCTAGTAGTCTTCCGCCACACGAGACCTGAGTGATGGGGAGGGGCCTCATTGGCTGTGCAGCGCTACCAAGTCGATCTGGACGAGATGGACTTGGCACTCCGCCAGCTGTACGGCGTCATCCGACGCTTGGAAGACGCCGAATCGAAGGCCCGCCACGAAACCGGACTGGCCCGTGAATCACTCGGCACGGACTTCGATGAAGTGTACGAATTCTTCACCGAACAGGCCCTGGTGAAGACCTACTTGGAGGATGTCGCCGCCCATCTCTGTGCCTTCGCCGAAGAGTTCACCCACAAGATGAAGTGGACACGGGACGCCTACCAAGACGCGGACTACTAGGCACAGCCGCATGGCAGAGAAGGAGTACGACTACCTGCCGCCGGGCCAGCGCTATGCGAGCAGGCACTCCACCGCGTTCGCGGCCAGGAGTCTGCCGCAGATGAAGGCAATGGTCGTGCACGCCGACCCTGAACAGGTCAGGACCGCGGGCCACGGCTGGGATGCGTTCCGCGCAGAACTCGTCGGAGGAGAGGACGGCGGCGTCCTCGGTGTGCTCGACGCCCTTGTCGCCCGGCTCATGCAGACCTGGCAGGGTGAAGCGGCTGAGGCATTCCTCGGCGAGGCGGACCGCTTCCGTCACAAGATCGCCGACACCGCCGAATACGCCAGGTACATTTCCGTCGCCCTGCAGGGCGCCGCGAACGCGTTGCAGGAGTACAAGACCCACATCGACGCGATGACCCCGGCCGACGACACCCCGGGCAGCCGGGCGCTGACCGGCGAGGACCGTACGAGCAGGGTGAACGCCGAGGATCTGCTGAACGCCGACCGGGGCAGGCTGTCCGCCACTGAGCAGCACGCTCTCGAAGCAGCGGTTGTGATGGAGCAACTGGGGGCCGCGTACAACTCGCAGGGCAAGGCCATGGGGTCCTGGAACCGGGAGCGGCTCACCGCGCCAAGCTGTCCAGGCACGCCCGGCGGAACCGTACCGCTGGCGGAGGTGCGCCCGATCCCGTACTCGGTGTCGCCCCGCCATGCCCAGCTGCCCCCTCGCCCACGTCCCGCCGAGCCGCCGAACCGGACAGGGGTGGGTGGCGTCCTGGGGGGCCTCGGGGCGAGTACCGACGCCGCTTCCGCCACCGGCCGACAGGCCGATGCCGCCCCGGGCGTAGCAGGCGGCGTCCTGCGGCAGGACTCCGCGCACAGCAGGAACCGGACCGCACAGAATGACGTCCTCGGCGCCGCCCTTCCCATCCCGACCCCCGGCCCGGCGGCCTCGCAGGGCGGCTCCGGACTGCACCGGGGCCCCGGCCAAGGCCGTTGACATCGGGCCGACACAGCAACGACACCCGTCATGGCCGGCCGTTCGTCGCCCCCCTGCTGTGCAGCAGCGCACTACAGGGGCTCGTCAAGGCCGTCGTAATCCGCCCCCGTCAGCCGTTCCGATTCCGCCCAAAGCCGCGTCCCCGCCCGGTCGTCGAGGGTCCACGGCGCCCTCCAGGACGGGGCGGGTGAGCCGCGCCAGCCGGCGAGGGACGGGCCGGTGAAGGAGTCGGGGCGGACGTCCGGGGCGGTGGCGGCGTAGAGCGTGGGCAGGGCGCCGGCCTCGGCGGGCTGGGCGAAGACGCGGTTGCCGACGCGCATGAGCCACACGCCGACCCTGCGGCCCGCCATGCGCGGCCCCTCCGTCTGCAGGTTGGTGTCCGCGTACCCCGGATGGGCCGCGGCCGCCACGACCTCCGAGCCCCGCGCCGCCAGCCTGCGCGCCAGCTCATGCGTGAAGAGCAGGTTGGCGGTCTTGGAGCGGGCGTAGGCGATCCAACGCCGGTACCGGTGTTCGCTGTTGAGGTCGTCGATGTCGATGTTGGCCATCGCGTGCAGCGGGCTGGAGACGGTCACCACCCGCGCGCCCGGCGTCCCGAGCAGCGCGGGAAGCAGCTGACCGGTGAGCGCGAAGTGGCCGAGGTGGTTGACGCCGAACTGTGTCTCGAATCCGTCCGCCGTCGTGCCGTACGGCAAGGCCATCACCCCGGCGTTGTTCACGAGCAGGTCGAGGCGGTCGTACGGGAACGCCGTGGCGAACTCCCGCACGGAGCCGAGGTCTCCGAGATCGAGCAACCTCAACTCGACGTGCACGCCCGGTACTTCGGCGAGCATCCGGTCCCGGGCCGCCGCACCCCGCGCCTCGCTCCGGCACGCGAGCACCATCCGCGCACCCTTGCGCGCCAGCTCCCGAGCCGTGACGTACCCGAGCCCGCTGTTGGCCCCGGTGACGACGGCGACCCGGTCGCTCTGGTCGGGGATGTCGTGCGCGCCCCATCCGGCCATGGCGAACTCCTCCCGGTGCGGACGGCTCCGGTTCAGCGTACGAGCGGGGTCCGCCGGGCGCAGCCCGCAGGTGCGCCCCGTACGTCCCTGGCCCAGGCCCGCTCAGCCCACCAGCGGTGGGCGCCCCGCATAGTCGTCGTAGCCGTCATAGCCGTCGTACCCGCCTGGCAGGGGCCGTGTGTCCAGGTAGAACCACTCGGCGTCCGGGCCGGGTGCCGACGCTGGGGTCGGGGTGGGCGCCGGTGAGGTGGCGACAGGGACCTCCGTCTTCGCAGGTCCCGGCATCAGCAGTTCCACGCGCAGCCCCATCCCCCGCTGCTGTGCCGTGAACTCCTCCACCTGGTTGCGGCACGCGTGGTCCAGATGGGTCACGCCGGTCAGGTCCAGGCGGATGCGGGGCCTGCCCGAGGCCGCCGCGGACTCCAGCGCGTCGATCACCTGCGGCAGTCGCAGGAAGGTCGCGTTGCCCGCCATGACGACCTTCGCGGTGTCGTCCTCGACGTGCTGCCGGATCACCGTCCGGGACATGCGCAGGGCGGCCAGCACGATTCCGGCCGCGAGGCCGATCAGGACGCCTTCCAACAGCGCGGTCGCGACGATGACCAGTGTCGTCACCGTCATCACCGCGAACTCGCCCCGGTCCTGCCGCCACATCTTCGGGAACTCCTCCGGCGCGAACAGCTTCCAGCCGCTGTGCACGAGGACGCCCGCGAGTACCGAGATCGGGATCAGCGCCAGGACCTGCGGCAGCAGCAGCGCGAAGGCCAGCAGCCACAGGCCGTGCAGGGTGCGGGAGATCCGGGTCTTCGCGCCGGCCTGGACGTTCGCCGAGCTGCGGGCGACGACCGCGGTGATGGGGAGGGCGCCGAGGACGCCCGCGATCGTGTTGCCGGCGCCCTGGGCGATGAGTTCGGTGTTGTAGCGGGTACGCGGTCCGCTGTGCATACGGTCCACGGCGGCAGCGGTGAACAGGCTCTCCGCGGAGGCGATCACCGTGAAGGTGAGGACGGAGGTGATGATCGCCGTATCCGCGAGGCCCGCGAACTGCTCGGCCCCCGGCACCTGCACCGACGCCAGCAGGTTCCCGACCTGGAGCGTCTTCACGTCCACCCCGGGCAGCGCGGCGACCGCGATGCCGATCCCGACCGCGACGAGCGCGGCCGGGATCCGCTTCACCGGGCCCGGCACCTTCTTCCACACGAAGCTCAGCACGATCGTGGCGACGCCGAGCAACGTGGCGATCATCGCCTGCGGGTCGGTGAGGATGTCGGCGAACAGGCCCGGTATCCCGGCCATGTTCTCGATCGGCACGCCCGGCGCCTTGGCGTCGGCCATCGGGTAGGCCTGGCTGAACATCAGCGGCAGCCCGATGCCGGCCAGCATTCCCTGGACCACGGCGATGGAGATCGCCTGGAACATCCGGCCGAGGCGTACGACGCCGAGGACGATCTGCAGGATGCCCGAGAACAGGACGATCACCCCGAGCATCGCCACGCCGTGCTCCAGCACCGTCTCCGCGACGAGCGCGGCGAGCCCGGCGGCCGGCCCGCTGACCTGGAGCGTGCTGCCCCGGACCGCGCCGACGACCAGACCGCCGATCACCCCGGAGATGATCCCGAGCTCGGCGGGGACACCGGAGGCGACGGCGACGCCGATGCACAGCGGCAGGGCGACGAGGAAGACGACGAGGGAGGCGGTGATCTCGTTGGCGAGGTCGACCTTGCCCCCCGGAGCGCCGACGCCCCCGGCCTTCGGCGGTTTCGGCCCCCCGGCCGCCCCGTTCTTCGGCGGCTTCCCGGTGACCCGTGCACTGTCCTTGGTGCGCGTACGCCCGCGCGCATGCGCCCCGCTCATCCGCCGTGCACCCGGAACAGCCCGTCGCCCTCCAGCTCGTGCACCTGCCCGGTGTCGACCTCGTAGTACCAGCCGTGCAGCCGCAGCCGCCCCGCCTCCAGCCGCTGCCGCACCACGGGGTAAGTCCGCAGTACGGCGAGCTGGTTGACGACGTTGCCCTGCGCCACGTCGGGCAGCGACGGGTCGTCGGAGGCGGCCGTGAGGACCGATGCCAGGTCGGGGCGGGCCAGTCGCAGCCAGGCGTCCACGCCGGGCAGCGCGGAGAGGTTGTCGCCGGACTTCAGCGCGCCCATCGCGCCGCAGTGTGAGTGACCGCACACGACGATGTCCTGAACGCCGAGCACCTCCAACGCGTACTCGACGGTGGCGGCCTCCCCGGACGCGCCGGGACTGCCGTACGGCGGCACGATATTCCCCGCGTTTCGCAGCTCGAATATCTCTCCGGGCCGTGCGCCGGTAATGAGCGCGGGTATGACCCGTGAGTCCGAGCAGGTAATGAAGAGCGCCTCGGGATATTGCCCCTCGGCCAGTTTCCGGTATTCACCGCTCTCGAAATCGACCCGTCGTTTGAACGAGCGGGCGCGGTCCAGCAATGCCTTCAACGGTGTCTCCTCGGCTGGAAGTTCGTTGCGTTCTGCCAGGTCACCCCACCGTAGAAGGGGCCACACCAGACGAAGGTTAAGCGAAGGCCAGAGCGCGCCCAGAAATTGGCCATTCTTTGTCGCACGACCGGGCAAGCGCTTGTCCCCTGTAGCGTGTTGACTTCAGGGCAGAGATTGTTAATTCGAGAGAACAGGACCCAACAGGACCCATGGGCATACAAGTGCTGCTCATAGAGGACGACGAGACGATCGCCGAACCGCTCGCCGAGGGACTGGGCAACTTCGGTCTGACGGTGGATCACGTGACGACCGGCGCGGAGGGGTTGAGAAGGCCGTACGGCGATGTCGTCCTGCTCGATCTCGGGTTGCCGGACATGGACGGCATCGACGTCTGCCGCGGCATCCGACAGGTCTCGGACGTGCCGGTCATCATCCTGAGTGCGCGGGGTGAGGAGGCCGACCGGGTGCTCGGGCTTGAGCTCGGGGCGGACGACTATCTGGCGAAGCCGTTCAGCGTGCGGGAGTTGGTGGCCCGGGTGCGCGCGGTGACCAGGCGGACCCAGCGCACGGAGGCGGTGGCGGAGCCGGTGGCCGCCGTGCCGCCCCGGTCGTACGAGACCGCGCCGTCACCGTCGTACGAGATCGCGCCGCCCCGGTCGTACGAGATCGCGCCGTCACCGTCGTACGAGACCGTGCCGCCCCCGCTCCCGTCGCCGGAGGCCGCGGCGCCCTCGCCGCACGACGACACCGCACCCCAACCCGCGTACGCCCCCGGCCCCCTCGTCGTCGACCGCCGCACCCGCCAGGTCTGGGTCGGCGAGGTGCCGGTGAGCCTCACGCCGAAGGAGTTCGAGCTGCTGGCGCTGCTGGCCGAGGATCCGGGTGCGGTCTGCTCCCGGCAGCAGATCCTGGACCGGGTGTGGGATCCGCACTACGAGGGTCCGACCAAGACCCTGGACGTCCATGTCGCCTCGCTGCGGCGGAAGTTGGGAGACCCGGCGTGGATCCAGACGCTGCGCGGGGTCGGCTTCCGGCTGGCGGTGCAGACCGAGCCGGGCGGACCGCAGGTGTCCTCGCCATGACCCGGCGGCTGCTGCTCAGCTATCTGAGTCTCGCCGCGCTCGTGCTGGCCTGCCTGGAGATCCCGCTGGGCTTCGTCTACTCGCGCAGTGAGCGGGAGCGGGTGGTGAACGCGGCGAAGGACGAGGCCGAGTCGGTGTCGGCGTACGCCTCGCTGTCCCTCAGCGCGGGGCGGGCGGAGCGGGACCTGCCCCGCCGGGTGGCGCACTGCGCCGAGCGCATCGGCGGGAAGGTGGTGATCGTGGACGCCGCGGGCACCCTGCTCGCCGCCTCTCACCCGATGGCCGCCGTGATGTCGGCCGACCTCGCCTCCCGCCCCGGCCTCGCGGCCGCCCTCAACGGCACCTCCACGGTGGATGTCCGGACGTCGACCATCGGCGGGGTGGAGTATCTGTCGGTCGCCGCGCCCGTCCGGCACACGTCGGGGCTGCAGGGTGCCGTCTGGCTGACGCTGCCGACCCGGACGGTGCACGAACGCGTCCATCACGTCTGGCTGTTGCTCGGCCTCGGCGGGCTCGGCGTCCTCACCGCGGTCGCGGTGGTCGGCTTCGCCATCGCCCGCTGGACCGGCCGCCCGATCCGCGAACTGGAGCGCGCCACCGACGAGTTGGCGGACGGCGGCCTGGCCGCACCGGTGACGATCACGAAGGGGCCGCCCGAAGTACGCAGACTCGCCGCCGCGTTCAACCGTACGGCGGCGCGCCTCGCCCATCTCCTCGACGCCCAGCACGCGTTCGCGGGCGAGGCGTCCCATCAGCTCAAGACGCCGCTGGCGGCGCTGCGGCTGAGGCTGGAGAACCTGGAGCCGAGCGTCGCCGCGCGCGGCCGGGGCAGTCTCGCCGCCGCGGTGACCGAGACGGACCGGCTCTCCCGGATGGTGGAGGGCCTGCTGGCGATGGCCCGCCTGGAGGAGAACGCGGCGATGCCCGGCCCGGTCGACGTGGGGGCGGTGTGCGCGGAACGGCACCGCACCTGGCAGCCGCTCTTCGAGAAACAGCGGGTCTCGCTCGTGCTGTTCGCGGGCAGTGTCGGCCCGGTGCTCGCCGTACCCGGCGGGGTCGAGCAGATCGTGGACAACCTGCTGTCCAACGCCCTGCGCGCCTCGCCGTCCGACAGCACGGTGACCATGGAGCTGCGCCTCCATGTGCCGGCCCGCCGCGCCCTGCGCGACGCCCGGCCCGCCTGGGTCGACCTGCACATCACCGACGAGGGCCCCGGGATGACCCCGGAGCAGCGCGCCCGCGCCTTCGACCGCTTCTGGCGCGCGCCGGGCGCCCCCAAGGGCGGGACGGGCCTTGGCCTGTCGCTGGTCCAACGGCTCGCGCACGCGAGCGGCGGCGGGGCGAGCCTGCACGCGGCGGCCGCGGGCGGGCTGGACGCGGTGATCCGGCTGCCGTCGGCGGAGGCGACGCGCGAGGGACACGGTTCGGGGCCCGAGAAACCCGGGCAGCGCAAGCGCGGGGTGCCGGTGTTGCGTGTGTGAGCACCCACGGGCGGGGACACTCAGGGGGCGCACAGGGGCGTATGCACTCCGGGGAGCGCACTCGGGTGGCACTCACATGAGCCCTCATGGGCGGCGCACATGCAGCACCCAG
The DNA here is from genome assembly GCF_044453205.1 of Streptomyces sp. NPDC051738. Lineage (NCBI taxonomy): Bacteria > Bacillati > Actinomycetota > Actinomycetes > Kitasatosporales > Streptomycetaceae > Streptomyces > Streptomyces sp. NPDC051738. Next base: position 115,999 of record NZ_JBITCM010000027.1, read on the forward strand.
GTACGCCGCCCGACGGCCATGCGTTGGCCACGGCCCGTCAACCACGCACCCCTAAGTTCCATGCCGCCCCCCAGGCACGACCCCCGCCGTCAACCGACGGCGGGGCGGTCTCCACCTCTTGGAGTGAGAGTGGAACGTCGTAACCTCCTGCGTGCGGCCGTCCTCGGCGGCTCTACCGCCGTGTTCGGCGGAACCCTGTGGCGCGGCGCCGCGTACGCCGCGCCCGCCCAGCCCGGCACCGGCCCCTACGGGCCGCTGGGCTCCCCCGACGCCAACGGCATCAGACTCCCCAGCGGCTTCACCAGCCGGGTCGTCGCCCGCTCCGGCCAGACGGTCTCCGGAACGTCGTACACCTGGCACAACGCCCCTGACGGCGGCGCCTGTTACGCCGACGGCAGCGGCTGGATCTACGTCTCCAACTCGGAGATCAACCCCTCCGGCGGCGCGAGCGCGGTGAAGTTCTCGTCGACCGGCGCGGTCACGGGCGCGTACCGCATCCTCTCCTCCACCCGCCAGAACTGCGCGGGCGGCAAGACCCCGTGGAACACCTGGCTGTCCTGCGAGGAGGTGTCCCTCGGCTACGTCTACGAGACCGACCCGTGGGGCACGAACGCGGCCACCCGCCGGGACGCGATGGGCCGCTTCAAGCACGAGGCGGCCGCCGCCGACCCCGAGCGCCAGGTGATCTACCTGACCGAGGACGAGACGAACGGCCGCTTCTACCGCTTCGTCCCGACGACCTGGGGCAACCTGTCCTCCGGCACCCTCCAGGTCATGGTCGCGGGCAGCGCCACCTCGGGCTCCTTCACCTGGGCGAACGTCCCCGACCCGGACGGCTCCCCCACCGCCACCCGCTCCCAGGTCTCCGGCTCCAAGTCCTTCAACGGCGGCGAGGGCTGCCACTACGCCGACGACACGGTGTGGTTCACCACCAAGGGCGACAACCGCGTCTGGCAGCTCAACCTCACCAACAACACCTACGAGTTGGCGTACGACGACTCCCTCGTCAACGGCACCGCCCCGCTCACCGGCGTCGACAACATCACCGGCTCCTCCTCCGGCGACCTCTTCGTCGCCGAGGACGGCGGCAACATGGAGATCTGCGTGATCACCCCGGACGACGTCGTCGCCTCGTTCCTGCGGATCGACGGCCAGTCCGGCTCGGAGATCACGGGACCGGCCTTCTCCCCGAACGGGACACGCCTGTACTTCTCCAGCCAGCGCGGGACGAGCGGCAGTTCGTCGGGCGGGATCACGTATGAGGTGACGGGGCCCTTCCGCGCATAGCGGTCACGAAACAGACACATCTCCTACACATCCGGACGCTGGGCATTACGGTCATCCCCTCACGCAACACCAGTGGGGGGATGACATGACCAATCCATACACGCCGCCACATGTGCCGCAGCATTGGCCGTTCCGCCCGGCACCCAAGTGGGCACGCAAGCGCTACGTACTTCCCGCGCTCGGGCTGGCCTTCTTCCTGGGCATCGGCGCAGGCGCTTCCGACCAGGGCTCGAAGAATGCCGAGGCGAAGCCGACGGCGGCCTCACCAGGCCCCACGGTCACGGTGACGGCGACCAAGACGGCCCCGGCGGAAGAACCCGAACCGGCTCCGACCGTGACGGCCACGAAGACGATCAAGGTCACCGCCACCGTCACCGCGGCGCCCGCGGCGGCGGACAGCGGCTCCGACGGCGGCGACGACGACGACACCAGCGGTGACTCGTCCGGCGGCGACGTCTACTACACCAACTGCGACGCCGCCCGTGCCGCCGGCGCCGCACCGGTGCGTGCCGGCGATCCCGGCTACGGCCGCCACCTCGACCGTGACGGGGACGGCGTGGCCTGCGAGTAGCACCGCCCGTCGGTGAACGGCCCACGCCCCGGGCTCGAAACCCGGGGCGTGGGCCGGACTCACTGGATCGGGGAGTCGGGCGGCGGGAGCCGGAAGGTGAGTTCCCGGTCGACTGATTCGACGCCGTCGACCGTCTCCAGGGCCGGTATCCGATCCTCCGCGACGGTGCCGGAGAGCGTGCCGAGGGTCGGCTGCTCGCCGGTGACCGTCAACCCCTTGCGCCGCAGGGCTTCGACGATGTCCGCGAACCGGTCGGGGTCGACTGCGAGGATGACCCCGACCGGCGCGGAACCGGACGACTCGCTCACGGGGCCTGGAGCAGGCCCGAGCCGACGTCCCTGACGGGCTGCGTCAGCGGGAACGAGGCGGACAGCAGCGCGGCCTTGAGGTCGGCCGCGGACGCGTGGGGGTTCGCCTCGACGATCAGGGCGAGGACACCCGCGACATGCGGGGTGGCCATGCTCGTACCCTTCATGCTGGTGTACCCGCCGCCAGGGGCGGCCGAGTGCACGTCCCAGCCGGGCGCGGCGATGTTGACCTCACCGCCCTGGCCGTTGATGCCGCCGTTGGAGAAGAACGCCGGCGAAATGGCCTTGTCGAGCGCGCCCACCGCCAGGATCGACGGACAGTTGGCGGGCCGGCTGACGGGATCGATGTCCATGGGCCGGTTGCTGTCGTTGCCCGCGGCAGCGACGATCACCGTCCCGCGCTCAAGTGCGCGCTTGGCCAGAATCTCGTACGTCTGCGGGAAGAGCTCGTTCTTGCGGACCGGTGCGCCGAGCGACATGGAGATCACTCGCGCGCCGCGCGACATCGCCCAGGCCATGCCCGCCAGGATCTGGCCGTCTGTGCCGGTACCCCGGTTACTGAGGACCTTCCCGGCGAGGATCCGGGCGTCGCAGGCCACGCCGTAGCGGGGCTGCTGCTGGGGGGTCTTCGAGCCGGCGACGGTGCCGATGCAGTGCGTACCGTGGCCGTTGGAGTCCTCGACGGACTCGCCGAGCACGAACGACATCGTCTCCTCGAGGCAGCCGACCAGGTCCGGGTGGTCGGTGTCCACGCCGGTGTCGAGCACGGCGACCTTCACGCCGCGTCCGGTCAGGTGGGACAGGTTGGCCCGGATCGCCTGGAGGCCCCAGGTCCAGGTCTTCTCGTCCCAGGCCGGGCCCTGCGCGACGGCCATCTCGGCCCTGGAGTGGCGGGCGACGACTTCCTCGTCGCTGCGGTACGCCGGGAAGAACTCGGTCGGCGCCTGCGTCGGGGCGGTGATCGGCATGGCGTACACCATGCGCTCCGGTTCCGCCGCGATGATCGACGGGTCCGACTCGGCCGTGGTCACCAGCGCGTGACGCTGTTCGGGCCGCACCTCGACCACGGCGGCGGCGAGTTCCTCGAAATGCACCGAGACGTCGGGGCGCTCAAGGAGTTCAGCTATGTTCGCGGTTTCGCTTCCTCGGACACGTTCGACGGACGCGATGTCGGCGGAGGAACGCAGCGCGTTCAGTCCGCTCTCCTGGTTGCTCGGGTCGAGCAGGACCACGTACCGGCCGGTGTACTCCGTGCCCTGGTCCGGGGTGTGGCCATTGGGCCGGTCGGGCTGCCCGCCGAAGGCGCGCCTGTCCATGGGTCCGTTCGCCATTGAATTTCCCGCTTTCTGTGTGCTTCCCCCCATTGGTCGGACGCACGTCGATGCACGGAGCGGCAGGTAGCCGGGAACCGGAATGTGGAGTGAGGTTCGGTCGTGGATCGACGCGAAATGCCGTTGCCTGCAAGGGCGTCCCTTCTCGGGCCACGGCACGACCCCCTGGAACACGGTCGCATCGGACACCGTGGCCCGCAACACATCACTGCTGGTGACGGCCGCCGGAACAGGCGAGAGGGCGGCACCCCCGCACGGGTGCCGCCCTCTCTTCGTGCACCGGAACCGCCGCCCATCGGTACTGAGGGTCGGGGACGGACGGCGGCTCCGGAGTCGCAGTGGCCGTAAGGCCTAGCGGTGGTCGCTGCCCTCCGACTGCGTCGCCGCGCGCCCCGCCTCCAGTCGCGCCACCGGAATCCGGAACGGCGAGCAGGAGACGTAGTCGAGGCCGACCTCGTGGAAGAAGTGGACGGACTCCGGGTCACCGCCGTGCTCGCCGCAGACGCCGAGCTTCAGGTCGGGGCGGGTCGCACGGCCCGCCGCCGCCGCGGACGCGACGAGCGAGCCCACGCCATCCCTGTCGATCGTCTCGAACGGGGAGACGCCGAAGATGCCCTTCTCCAGGTAGGCCGTGAAGAACGAGGCCTCCACGTCGTCCCGGCTGAAGCCCCACACGGTCTGGGTGAGGTCGTTCGTGCCGAAGGAGAAGAACTCCGCCGCCTCGGCGATCTGTCCGGCCGTGAGGGCCGCACGCGGGAGCTCGATCATCGTGCCGATCGACAGCTTCAGCTTGGTACCGGTCGCCGCCTCGACCTCCGCGATGACCTGGTCGGCCTCCTCGCGGACGATCTCCAGCTCCTGGACCGTGCCGACGAGCGGGATCATGATCTCGGCGCGCGGGTCGGCCTTGGCGTTCTTGCGCTCGGCCGCGGCCTCGGCGATCGCGCGGACCTGCATCGTGAACAGGCCGGGGATGACCAGGCCCAGGCGTACACCGCGCAGACCCAGCATCGGGTTCTGCTCGTGCAGCCGGTGCACCGCCTGGAGCAGCCGCAGCTCGTTCTCGTGCGGCTCCTGGCGGGACTCGGCGAGCGCCACGCGGACCGACAGCTCGGTGATGTCGGGCAGGAACTCGTGCAGCGGCGGGTCCAGCAGACGGATCGTCACCGGCAGGCCGTCCATCGCCGAGAACAGCTCGACGAAGTCCTGCTTCTGGAGCGGGAGCAGCGCCTTCAGGCTCTCCTCGCGCTCCTCCTCGGTGTGCGCCAGGATGAGGCGCTCGACCAGCTCACGGCGGTCGCCGAGGAACATGTGCTCGGTACGGCACAGGCCGATGCCCTGCGCGCCGAAGCGACGGGCGCGCAGCGCGTCCTCGGCGTTGTCCGCGTTGGCGCGCACCCGCAGCCGGCGCTTGCGGTCGGCGAACGCCATGATCCGGTGCACGGCCTCGACCAGCTCGTCGGCGTCCTGGGCGCCCGCGTGCATCCGGCCCTCGAAGTACTCCACGACCGGGGACGGGACCACCGGCACCTCACCGAGGTACACCTTGCCGCTGGAGCCGTCGATGGAGATGAGGTCGCCCTCCTCCACCACGTGCCCGCCCGGCACCGTCATCCGGCGCCGCTTGGTGTCGACTTCGAGCTCCTCGGCGCCGCAGACACAGGTCTTGCCCATGCCGCGCGCGACCACGGCCGCGTGGGAGGTCTTGCCGCCACGCGAGGTCAGGATGCCCTCGGCGGCGATCATGCCGTCCAGGTCGTCGGGGTTGGTCTCCCGGCGGACCAGGATGACCTTCTCGCCGGAGCGCGACCACTTCACGGCGGTGTACGAGTCGAAGACCGCCTTGCCGACCGCCGCACCCGGCGAGGCCGCGATGCCCCGGCCGACCTGCTCGACCTTGGCCTCGTCGTCGAACTTCGGGAACATCAGCTGCGCGAGCTGGGCGCCGTTGACGCGCTGGAGCGCCTCGGCCTCGTCGATCAGGCCCTGGTCCACCAGCTGGGTCGCGATACGGAAGGCCGCGCCCGCCGTGCGCTTGCCGACACGGGTCTGGAGCATCCACAGCTGACCGCGCTCGATGGTGAACTCGATGTCGCAGAGGTCCTTGTAGTGGTTCTCCAGCGTCTCCATGATCTGCATCAGCTGGTCGTACGACTTCTTGTCGATCGTCTCCAGCTCCGCGAGCGGCACGGTGTTGCGGATGCCTGCGACCACGTCCTCGCCCTGCGCGTTCTGCAGGTAGTCGCCGTAGACGCCCTGGTGGCCGGAGGCGGGGTCACGGGTGAAGGCGACACCCGTGCCGGAGTCCGGGCCCAGGTTGCCGAAGACCATCGAGCAGACGTTGACGGCCGTGCCGAGGTCGCCGGGGATGCGCTCCTGGCGGCGGTACAGCTTGGCGCGGTCGGTGTTCCAGGAGTCGAAGACCGCGTGGATGGCGAGGTCCATCTGCTCGCGCGGGTCCTGCGGGAAGTCCCGGCCGGCCTCCTTCTTCACGATCTTCTTGAAGGCGGTGACCAGCTTCTTCAGGTCGGCGGCCTCAAGGTCGGTGTCGACCGTGACCTTCTTGGCCTCCTTGGCCTTGTCGAGGGCCTCCTCGAAGAGCTCGCCGTCGACGCCGAGGACCGTCTTGCCGAACATCTGGATGAGGCGACGGTAGGAGTCCCAGGCGAAGCGCTCGTCGCCGGCCTGGTCGGCGAGGCCCTTCACGGACTTGTCGGAGAGTCCGATGTTGAGGACCGTATCCATCATGCCGGGCATGGAGAACTTGGCGCCGGAGCGGACCGAGACGAGGAGCGGGTTGTCGGCCTGGCCGAGCTTCTTCGCCATCTTCGTCTCAAGGGCGTCGAGGTGCGCACTCACCTCGTCACGCAGTGCCGCCGGCTCCTCGCCGCTGTCGAGGTAGACCTTGCAGGCTTCCGTCGTGATCGTGAAGCCAGGGGGAACGGGGAGTCCCAGGTTGGTCATCTCGGCGAGGTTGGCACCCTTGCCACCCAAGAGGTCCTTGAGGTCCTTGTTTCCCTCGGTGAAGTCGTAAACGAACTTCGCTACGTGGGGTTCTTTGTTTTCCGACACGGTCTCGACTCCCTCGAGGACGCGGTGGCTGCCCTGACGGCGAGGAACATACCCAGATCGAAGGCGCCTGGGTACGTCTACTCACGCGTCATGCGCCTGTAACCACCCGTCCGCCAGTGGATCGAAAGTCAAAGCTTGGCAAGCCCTGACGGCCGGATGTTTTCACTTCTTGAACGCAAGAGCGCCCACAGGTGCGGATTTTCGCTCAGATGAGCAGCCTTACCGCACGTTTGATTTCGATCGATGAACGATCAAAGGGTGGCACCGAGTGCCACCCCTTGGAGAAGTGCAACCGCTCAAGATCCGCTCATCTGAGCGCAACCCTTATCAAGGGTGGCGAGAATCACGCTGCCACAGCCACGGGATTTCCACCATGCGGACGTGCGACCTGGCCGAAACGTCCTGGTTACACGCCGAGCGCCAGCAGCCGCTGCGCCACCCGCTCCGGCGCGTACAGATACTCCACGACCAGCGCCCCGGCCCCCACCAGCCCGGCCCGCTCCCCCAGCCGCGAGGTCACGACGTCCAGATGAGCGGTGGAGCGCGGCAGCGCCCGCTGGTACAGCAACTCCCGTACGCCGGTGAGGAAGGGCGTCCCGGCCAGATCCCCGGCGATCATCAGCACCCCGGGGTTGAGCAGCGTCACGACCGTCGCCAGTACATCCCCGACCTGCCGCCCGGCCTCCCGCGCCAGCGCCGCCGCCCCCGGATGCCCCGACGCCAGCAGATCCCGCACATCTGAGCCGGAGGCCGCCGGCACCCCCTCCTCGGCCAGCCGCCGCGCCACCGCACCGCCACTGGCGACGGCGGCCAGGCAGCCGTACGAACCACACCGGCACAGCGCGTCGGCGCCCACCCGGATGTGCCCGATGTCGCCCGCGCCCCCGTCGATGCCGCGATACACGGAGCCGTCCACGACGACCCCCGCGCCGATCCCGGTCGACACCTTGACCAGCACGAACGCCGAGCAGTCCGGGTATCCGGTGCGCTGTTCGCCGTACGCCATGAGGTTGGCGTCGTTGTCGACGAGAACCGGCACCGGCCCGACCCCTGCGTGCTCGCTGAAGGCCCTGGCCAGCCGCCCTCGTATGTCATAGCCGTCCCAGCCCGGCATGATCGGCGGCTGGACGACCCGGCCGGTCTCGTTGTCCACCGGCCCCGGCACCGCGAGCCCGATCCCGCACACCTCGTCGGCCCGGCGCCCGGCCTTCTCCAGCAGTTCGGCGAACCAGCGCCCCAGCTCGCCCAGCACCACGTCCGGCCCGTCCGCGAGGGCAAGCGTGCCGCCGTGCTCGGCGAGGATCTCGCCGGTCAGGGAGAGGACCGCGGCGCGCGCGTGCCGGGTGTCGAGGTCGGCGGCGAGGACGACCGCGTGCTCGCCGTCGAACTCCAGGGTGATGGAGGGGCGGCCGCCCAGCGGGGAGTCCACGGGACCCCCGGCGCCCTCGCGCAGCCAGCCGGCCCGGAACAGGCGGTCCAGACGCTGGCCGACCGTGGCCCGCGAGAGCCCGGTCGCCTGCTGGAGGGCGCCGCGCGTGGTGGCGCGCCCGCTGCGCACGAGGGCGAGCAGATCGCCGACGCCCGCCTGACTCCCGCTCTTGGTCGCCCTGCCCGTCCGTCCCGGCTGACCGGTCATGCGCACCCCCTTGTGTTTCTCAACTCTGCATTACATATTGAGTTTTGCGTGTTAAATAGACGTAACCCTACGGTAGCCACGACCGAACCGGTCGGCCGAACGTCTTTCGGGGAGCCCCGAGTGGATCGCACTGCCCAGCTCACAGCCCGTCCAACGGAGCGTGATATCGCATACGATCCGCCCCCTGTGGCGGATTCGCCGCACGTCAGGGCCGCACGGGTACTGGAGACCAACTGGACCGGCACCTCGACCGTCCCCTCGCGCAGCCTGTATCCGCACCAGTGGTCCTGGGACTCGGCGTTCATCGCGATCGGCCTGCGGCACATCTCGCCGTTACGGGCCCAGACGGAACTGGAGACACTGCTCGACGCCCAGTGGGGTGACGGGCGGATCCCGCACATCGTCTTCAACCCCTCCGTGCCGCTCGACGCCTACTTCCCGAGCCCCGACTTCTGGCGCTCCTCGACCGCGGGGCGCGCTGCGGGCGCCCCGCGCACCGTACAGACCTCCGGCATCGTGCAGCCACCGGTGCACGCGCTGGCGGCCTGGCTGGTGCACCGCGCCGACCCCGGGCTGTCCCGGGCGCGCGGCTTCCTCACCCGGATGTATCCCCGCCTGGCCGCCTGGCACCGCTACCTGCTGCACCGGCGCGACCTCGGCTCAGGCGGCCTCGCCTCCGTCGTCCACCCCTGGGAACAGGGTATGGACAACAGCCCCTGCTGGGACGCCCCGCTCGCCCGCATCACACCCGCCCCGGCCCGCTCCTTCCGCCGCGCCGACCTCGCCCACGGGGCCGCCGAGGACCGGCCGACGGACCTGGACTACGGGCGGTATGTACGGCTGGCCACGGAGTACCGGGACCGCGGCTATGCGGACGGGGCCGGGGACTTCGCGGTCGAGGACCCCTCCTTCAACGCCCTGCTCATCGCCTCCGAGCACGCGCTGGCCCGGATCGCGCGGGAGCTGGGGGCGACGGGGACGGCCCGGCACGCGCGCGCGGAGCGGTTGACGGCGGCGCTGATCGAGCGGATGTGGGACCCGGCGGAGGGGATGTTCTTCTGCCGTGACGTGCGTGGCGGGGAGCTGATCCCGGAGCGCAGCGTCTCCGGCCTGATCCCCCTCCTCCTCCCCACCCTCCCGCGCGACATCACAACCTCCCTGATCCGCACGGCCCAGGGACCGCACTTCGGCCTGGGCGACTCGACCCGCCTGGCCCCGTCGTACGACCTCCTCGGCGAGGCCTTCGACCCGCACCGCTACTGGCGGGGCCCGGCCTGGTTCAACACGAACTGGCTGCTGGAACGCGGCCTGCGCACCCACGGCGAGCAGAAGCACGCCGACGCGCTGCGCGGGGCGCTGCTGGACCTGGCGGCCGCCTCCGACTTCGCCGAGTACGTCGACCCGTACACCGGCGAGGCCTGCGGTGCCACCGGCTTCGGCTGGACGGCCGCGCTCGCACTCGACCTGCTGCACAGCGACACCGAAGCCAGTGCAATCACCGAAGCCACTGCGATCACGGGATTCAAGGGAGGTAACCGGGGATGACGGACCGGCATCATCTGCTCGTGTACGGGGGCACGTTCGCCGCTGTCGGCGACCGCGGGGACATCAGCGGCGTACGGGGCGTCGGCTCCCCGGAGGGGTTATTCGTACGGGACGCCCGGCACCTGAGCCGCTGGCAGCTCACCGTCGACGGAGCGGTTCCCGAGGCACTCAGCCCGGTGGCAGACGGCGACACCGCCCGCTGCGTGCTGGTCCCGCGCGGCGGCCGCAACGAACCGCCCGCGTACACGCTCTTCCGCGAACAGGCGGTCGGCGACGCTTCCTTCATCGAGTCACTCCGCGTGACCAGCAACCGCCCGGCACCGACGACGGTCCGCCTCGCCGTCACCGTCGACGCCGACTTCACCGACCAGTTCGAGCTGCGCTCCGACCACCGCACCTACGCCAAGACCGGCGCCACCCGCGCCCGCCAGGTCCTCGACCACGGCGTGGAGTTCACCTACCAGCGAGGCGAATGGCGGTCGATCACGACGGTGACGGCCGACCCCGCCCCCGACGCCGTCGAGGAGACGGGCACCGGCGCCCGCCGCCTGGTCTGGGCCCTGGACCTGGAACCGCACGGCACGGCGGAACTGACCCTCCGGGTGATGGCCCGCCCGCACGGCGACAAACGAGCGCTGCGCGTCCCACGCTCCCCCTCCGCCCTCACCAGTCAACTCCTCTCCCTGGAGGGCGAGTTCGTGGAGGGCGTGGCCTTCCCGACCGGCTGGCCCGAGCTGGCCGCGGCCTGCGCCCGGGGCCTGGCGGACCTGGCCGCGCTCCAGGTCCCGGCGACAGGGCCGGAGGGCGAGGAACTACGCGTCCCGGCTGCCGGCGCCCCCTGGTTCCTGACCCTCCTGGGCCGAGACGCCCTGCTCACGTCCCTGTTCTCCCTCCCCTACCGCCCCCGACTGGCCGCCGCCACCCTCCCCGCGCTGGCCGCGGCCCAGGCGACGGAGACGGACCCCGAGTCGGTCGCCCAGCCCGGCAAGATCGTGCACGAGGTACGGCACGGCGAGCTGGCGCACTTCGGGCAGGTGCCGTACGGCCGCTACTACGGCTCGGTGGACGCGACACCGCTGTTCCTGGTCCTGCTGGGCGCGTACGTCGAACAGACCGGCGACACGACACTGGCGCAGCGCCTTCAGCCGTACGCCCGCGCGGCGATCGGCTGGATGCTGGACCACGGCGGCCTGACCTCCCGCGGCTACCTGGTCTACCGCGCCGACCAGGGAGGCCTGGCCAACCAGAACTGGAAGGACTCCCCCGGCGCCATCTGCTCGGCCGACGGCACCCGCCCCGCCGGGCCGGTGATGGCGGCGGGCGCCCAGGGCTATGCGTACGACGCCCTGCGCCGCACGGCGTGGCTCGCCCGCACGGTCTGGCAGGACGAGACCTACGCGGCCCTCCTGCAGCAGGCGGCCGGCGACCTGCGGGACCGTTTCCAGCGAGACTTCTGGATGCCGGAGCACTCGTTCCCGGCACTGGCGCTGGACGGCGAGGGCAACCAGGTGGACGCCCTCGCGTCGGACGCCGGGCACCTGCTCTGGTCGGGCCTGCTGGACAAGGAGTACGGCGAACTGGTGGGCCGCCGCCTCCTCGAACCCGACTTCTTCTCGGGCTGGGGCGTCCGCACACTCGCCTCCGGCCAGCCGGCGTACCACCCGCTCTCCTACCACCGCGGCTCGGTCTGGCCGCACGACAACGCACTGATCACCCTGGGCCTGTCCCGCTACGGCCTGCACGACGAGGCCCGCACGGTCGCCCACGCCCTGGTCGACGCGGCGACGACCACCGGCCACCGCCTGCCCGAGGTGATCGCGGGCTACGGCCGCGACACCCACGCGGAACCGGTGCCGTACCCCCACGCGTGCGTACGCGAATCCCGCTCGGCAGCGGCTCCGCTGGCGCTGCTGACGGCGGTGGGCGGGGCGTAGGAGGGGGCGCGGGAGGGGCCTGGGAGGGGCCTGGGAGGGGCTCGGGAGAGGAGCGCCAGGCTTGTTGGCCTGGCGTTTGCCGAGGGTTTGCCGAGCGCTGGGGCGGAGTGGCTGAACATGGGTCGGGGGCGACCCGTACGAGGGTGTGGCGGGCCCCCAGCCTCCCCAGCGCGGCCCGCCACACACTCTCCACCAGGGGCCTCGCACGGAAGGACCTTCGGGTGCCCGTCTTCACGCGCCTACGTCAACTGCCCGGCAAGAAGGACGACTTGCCGGTCGAGGACGCCGTCACCGACTCCGCCACGGAGAACCCGCCGACGGATGCAGCCGCAGCCGCGGAGGACACACCCGCACCCACCGACGACGAACCCGCAGCCGCCGACGGCGAGGACGCCCCACAGGGGCCACCCGCACTCGACGACGATGTCCGCACGGGTGGTGCGGGTGGGAACGACTCGGCCGAAGGCGAAGCCGAGGCCGAGAAGCCCAAACCCCCCTACCTCCGCTGGACCCTGACCACCCTCGCCACCGCCCTCATCTACTTCTGCCTGCAAATGCCGAACACCCGAGGCAACCTCAAAGCCACGGAGTTCATGCGCCTCCCCGCGGAGGCGATCATCGGAGCCGCCGTACTCCTCACCCTCCCCCGCCGCCCCCGCCTGATCGTCGCGGCCACCACCGGCGCAGCCCTCGGCGCCCTCACCGTCCTGAACGTCCTGGACATCGGCTACAACGAATACCTGGGCCGGCACTTCAACATCGTCCTCGACTGGGAACTCCTCGACGACGCCCAGTCGTACCTGAAGGACTCCCTGGGCGGCACGACCACGACGCTGCTCACCATCGGCGTCGTCATCCTCGTCATCGCCCTCATAGCCCTCGTCGCCCTGGCCACCGTCCGCGTCGCAGGCGTCCTCGCCCGCCACAAGGCGGACGCGTCCAGAGGCGCCCTCATCGCCGGCACGATCTGGATCACCTGCACGGCGTTCGGCCTCCAGGTCGCCGGCGTGCCGATCGCCGCGGACCACACCGCCGGCGTCCTCAAGGTCCACGCACGCCGGACGCTGGACACCCTCCGCGACGAGGCGCAGTTCGCGAAGGACGCGAAGGCCGACACCTTCGGCAACACACCGCCCGACCAGCTGGTCCCGGACCTGCGCGGCAAGGACGTCATCTTCACGTTCATCGAGAGCTACGGCCGCAGCGCGCTGGAGGACCCGGAGATCGCCCCCGGAGTCACCAGCACCCTCGACACCAGCACCCAGGCCCTGGCCGACGCCGGCTTCCACGCGAAGAGCGGCTGGCTGACGTCGGCGACGTTCGGCGGCAACAGCTGGCTGGGCCACTCCACCACGCTCTCCGGCCTGTGGATCGACAACCAGCAGCGCTACCGCACGGTCATGGCCAGCGACCATCTCAGCCTCACCGAGGCCTTCCAGAAGACCGGAGACTGGGACACGGTCGGCGTGATGCCCGGCGTGCAGAAGGCCTGGCCGGAACAGAAGTACTACGGCCTCGACAAGGTTTACAACGCCTTCCAACTCGGCTACAAGGGACCGAAGTTCAGCTGGTCCACGATGCCCGACCAGTACGCGCTGGAGGCCTTCCAGCGTCAGGTCCACGGCAAGAAGCGCGACAAGCCCCTGATGTCGGAGATCATCCTGACCTCCAGCCACCAGCCCTGGGCCCCCATCCCCAAGATGGTCGACTGGGACGACCTGGGCGACGGCTCGATCTTCAAGCCCATCCAACAGTCAGGCACAGACCCGGAGGACATCATCTCCGACTCCACCCGCTCCAAGCAGGAGTACGGCAAGTCGATCTCGTACTCCGTCACCAGCCTCGCCCAGTGGCTGGAGCGCTACGGCACCGACGACACCGTCCTCGTCTTCCTGGGCGACCACCAGCCGATGTCCCGGGTCAGCGGCACGAAGGCCAGCCGGGACGTCCCGATCTCCATCGTCGCCAAGGACCCCAAGGTCCTGGACAAGATCACCGACTGGAACTGGACGGACGGCCTCCAGCCCACCACCAAGACCCCGGTCTGGAAGATGAGCTCCTTCCGAGACCGCTTCCTGACGGCCTACGGCTCGACCCCCACCCCGTCAAAGTAACCAGAACCCCTCGCCCCCGCCGCCCCTACCCATCCCGTCCCTGGGGGCTGCCGCCCCCAGACCCCCGCATCGGCCCCGAAAGGGCCTCGTCCTCAAACGCCGGACGGGCTGAAAATGCCTGGACCGGCGCCGAGAAGTTGCCGTATCACCCACAGCCGTAAGGCGATCCGGCGTGCGGCGATGGCGCGTACCCCTACGGGCCTGCAGTCGCGTACGGCGGCAAGGGGACGCGTCGGGGGGTGTCCGCCCGCAGTGGCCGGCGTCAACACGCAGCACCACTTGGCCTAAGTCCAGCCGCCGGTCCGAGGACGGACACCCCCCGACGCGGCCCCGACCCACCCACCGAACCCCAGGCGCTACGCGCACCCCCACCAAACAGCCACAGGCCGCCGCAGGCATCCCCGCTCAACCACCGGAGGTATCCAGCTCCGCATCCTCGCCCACACCCGCACAGTCATACGGATCCTTCAGCCACCCATCCGGCAGCACCACCCGGTTGTTACCGGACGTACGCCCACGCGGCCCGTCCGCGCCCACCGGCCACGCCTGGTCGAGCTCCAACTCGTCCAGCCCGCCCCGCAGTTCCTCCAGCGACGACGTGACGGCCAGCCGCTTGCGCATCTCCGAGCCGACCGCGAAGCCCTTCAGATACCAGGCAACGTGCTTGCGGAAGTCGATGACGCCGCGCGCCTCGTCCCCGATCCACTCGCCGAGCAGCGTGGCGTGCCGGACCATGACGTCGGAGACCTCACGCAGCGAAGGACGCGCGCTGTCGTCCGTCCGCCCCTCGAAGGCCGCCACCAGGTCCGCGAACAGCCACGGCCGCCCCAGGCACCCCCGCCCGACCACAACCCCGTCGCACCCGGTCTCCCGCACCATCCGCACGGCGTCCTCGGCCGACCAGATGTCGCCGTTCCCGAGCACGGGAATCTCCGGCACATGCTCCTTGAGCCGCGCGATGGCGTCCCAGTCGGCCGTACCGCCGTAGTGCTGGGCGGCCGTACGGCCGTGCAGCGCGATGGCCGTCACACCCTCCTCCACCGCGATCCGCCCGGCGTCGAGGTAGGTGATGTGATCGTCGTCGATGCCCTTACGCATCTTCATCGTGACCGGCAGAGAGCCCGCCCCGCTGACCGCCTCCCGCAGGATCGCCCGCAGCAGATGCCGCTTGTACGGCAGCGCGGACCCCCCACCCTTCCGCGTCACCTTCGGCACCGGGCACCCGAAGTTCAGGTCGATGTGATCGGCCAGCCCCTCCTCCGCGATCATGCGGACGGCCTTGCCGACGGTGGCCGGGTCGACGCCGTACAGCTGGATCGAACGCGGCTTCTCGGTCGCGTCGAAGTGGATCAGCTGCATGGTCTTCTCGTTGCGCTCGACCAGCGCCCGGGTCGTGATCATCTCGCTGACGAACAGCCCCTTGCCACCACTGAACTCCCTGCACAGCGTGCGGAAGGGCGCGTTCGTGATCCCGGCCATCGGGGCCAGGACGACGGGCGGCTGGACGGTGTGCGGGCCGATCTCCAGGGGAGCGGCGACGGGCGAGACGGTCATGGGCATTCCCCCATTCTCACGTACCGGACGGGGTGCGGCGAAATTCATTAGTTAGGCGTACTATTCAAGGATGCCGGAGCTCAGTCCTCGCCGCCGACTGCTGGTCCTCGCGATCTGCTGCATGAGCCTGCTGATCGTGAGCCTCGACAACACCGTCCTCAATGTCGCCCTGCCCTCCCTGCAACGCGACCTGGACGCGAGCACGTCGGGCCTGCAGTGGACCATCGACGCCTACACCCTCGTCCTCGCCTCGCTGCTGATGCTGGCCGGTTCCACGGCGGACCGCATCGGCCGCAAGCGCGTCTTCATGGCGGGCCTGGTCGTCTTCACCATCGGCTCGGCGCTGTGCTCCCTCGCCCCGAACCTCGACGCGCTGATCGCGTTCCGGATGGTGCAGGCGGTGGGCGGTTCGATGCTCAACCCGGTCGCGATGTCGATCATCACCAACACCTTCACGGACCCGCGGGAGCGAGCCCGGGCGATAGGGGCGTGGGGCGCGGTCGTCGGCCTCTCCATGGCCGCGGGCCCGCTGGTCGGCGGGCTGCTGGTGGAGTCGGTCGGCTGGCGGTCGATCTTCTGGATCAACCTCCCGGTGGGCCTCGCCGCCCTCCTCCTCACCCTCCGCTACGTCCCCGAGTCCCGCGCCGCGAAGCCGCGCCGCCCCGACCCGATCGGGCAGGTGCTGGTCATCGCCCTGTTCGGCTCACTGACGTACGCGATCATCGAGGCGCCCACCGCGCCGGCCCCCGAACTCCTCCTCTTCGGCGGCATCGCCCTGACCGCGCTGACCGCACTCCTCGTCTACGAGCCCCGCCGCGCCGAGCCCCTCATCGACCTGCGGTTCTTCCGGTCGGCGCCGTTCAGCGGGGCCACGGTCATCGCGATCAGCGCGTTCGCGGCGCTCGGTGGCTTCCTGTTCCTGTCGACGCTGTATCTGCAGAACGTACGCGGGCTGGACGCGCTGCACGCCGGCCTGTGGATGCTGCCGATGGCCGCGCTGTGCTTCGTCTGCGCCCCGGTGGCGGGACGGGTGGTCGGCAACCGGGGGCCCCGGCTGCCGCTGCTGATCGCGGGGATGGCGATGACGACGTCCGGGGTGCTGTTCGCGGCGTTCGAGGCGGAGACGCGGAACGTGACGCTGGTGATCGGGTACGCCCTGTTCGGGCTCGGCTTCGGCTTCGTCAACGCGCCGATCACGAATACAGCGGTGTCCGGTATGCCGCGTGCGCAGGCGGGAGTGGCGGCCGCCGTCGCCTCCACCAGCCGGCAGTTGGGGCAGACGTTGGGTGTGGCGGTCGTCGGGGCGGTGTTGGCCTCCGGCGTGGGGGTGGCGTCGTATCGGAGCGCGTTCGTCGATGCGGCTCGGCCGGCGTGGTGGATTGTCGCGGGGTGCGGTCTGGTGGTTCTGGTCGTCGGCGCCCTGACGAGCGGAGGGTGGGCGCGGCGGAGCGCCGAGCGCACGGCCGAACGCCTGGAGACCGCGGAGATCCGGGAGGCGGCGGGGATACGGGCCTGAGCGAAAACTCGCCGCAGCCCCGCTGAGCCCGCTCGGCGCCGCTGACCACGAAGGCTGGGCGGCGGGCCGTCCGCTGCGGGTTTGGCTCGCGCCACCCGCTTTCCCGTTCACGGCCACCGACTGTGTCGTCGAACAGCGAGCGGACCGCACGTGTCCGCCAGCGTCCACCTCGGAATGAGAACGGATTTTCCGACATCGAATGTGTGACCTTTAAAAGCGAGCCTCGTTGGATGCAGTGACGGGGTTGTCGGAGCGGATCCGAGCAGGGGCGGGGGATGGACGGGCTACGGAAGCACGCGGCGAACCAGCATTGCCGCGAGCTCGTCCTCGCCAACAAGGACAAGCTGACCGGCGGTAGCCAGTGAAGGTCACCCGCATCGCTTACAGCAACAACCTCAACAGAGGGAAATACGGCCAACTCACCGAGCAGGCGCACCGGCTGGGTGTGGTGCGGGCGCTGGTGTGGCGCAGGTACGGGTCAGTCAGCGGAGTTGGCATCTCGGATCGGCAGATCCGCGACCAGTGGCTGTCTGACGGCACAGCTACCGCCTTCGGCGTACTGGCGAACGCGTGGAAGGAGACCGTGCGGGACGCGGTGGCCGACATCAAGGCATCCCGCGAAGCGGCAAAGGTACTCGTCCGTAAGGCAATCCACCGCCGCTATCACACGGAGAAGGAGCTCAGGGACGCGTACACCGCGCTCAAGCGCGACACTTGGACGAACGATCCGTTCCTGTGCCGTCTCATGCGCAAGCACTGGCGCCGTGGTGTCTCCCGCACCGTGAACCAGATCGTGGTGCGCTCCGACCAGTACCGCACCTTCACCCTGACCAAAGGGGGAAACGTCTGGCTCGCGGTTCCGTCCCTGGTGCGCCGGAAGATGATCAGCATTCCGCTTAACACCACTGTCGCTCCCACCGGCACCCTGCGTCTCGTCCTTCGCGACGGGCGCGTTGAAGTCCATTACGCCATTGACTCGCCCGACCTACACGAGATGCGTCCCTGTGGGGTGGCGAAGGTCGGTGTGGACAAGGGATACAGCGAGGTTCTCACCGACTCCGAGGGTACCCACCATGGTCAAGAACTCGGCAACCTGCTGCGGGCCGAGTCCGACCACCTCAAGACCAAGAACGCTCGCCGGGCCAGAATCCGAGCCGTCGTCGAGAGGGCCCGGACCGCCGGTGACCACGCGAAAGCCGACCGGATCACGGTCAACAACCTCGGCACGATCAAGCGCGACAGGCGGCGCCGTCGGTTCGCATCACGCGTGCGCACGGTGACCTTCACCGCCGTCCACGCCGTCGTGGACAAAGCGAAGCACATCGTCGCCGAGGACCTCAGTCGGCCCTTCGTGCCCCGGAAGAAACTGGGCAAGAACACCAACCGCCGCCTCGCCGCGTGGACGAAAGGCATCACGGCCGAGGCACTCGCACACGTGTCAGAGCGCAGAGGTTCTGCGCTGACGCTGGTCAACGCGGCCTATACGTCACAAGTCGTCCCCTGTTGCCGGATCCTCGGCAAGCGTCAGGGGGACTGGCTTCACTGCACCCACTGCGGGGACGTATGGGTTGCGTCCATGGAGATGGTGTACGGGTTCGACCTGATCCGGGGGTTTGCTCCGGCGTCGGGATGGTGCCCGCATAGATGAACGGCCACCGGCTGATCTTCGAGGTGTCGAAGCCCGAAGGAGACCAGCACGATGACCGCACCCGACAGTCTGCCCCTGCA